>NZ_JYOF01000053.1:0-679 GCF_000955865.1 Pseudomonas sp. 2(2015) | reverse complement strand
AGCACAAGGCCGAGCTCGGCGAGCTGGTGTCGATCGAAGCCGGCAAGATCACCCAGGAAGGCCTGGGCGAAGTGCAGGAAATGATCGACATCTGCGACTTCGCCGTCGGCCTGTCGCGTCAGCTCTACGGCCTGACCATCGCCTCCGAGCGTCCGGGCCATCATATGCGTGAAACCTGGCACCCGTTGGGCGTGGTTGGAGTGATCAGCGCCTTCAACTTCCCCGTCGCGGTCTGGGCCTGGAACACCACCCTGGCATTGGTGTGCGGCAACGCCGTGGTCTGGAAGCCGTCGGAGAAAACCCCGCTGACCGCGCTGGCCTGCCAGGCGCTGTTCGAAAAAGCCCTGAAAGCCTTCGGTGATGCGCCTGAAGGCCTGAGCCAGTTGATCATCGGTGATCGTGAGGCCGGCGAAGCGCTGGTCGATGATCCGCGCGTGCCGCTGGTCAGCGCCACCGGCAGCACCCGCATGGGCCGTGAAGTCGGCCCGCGGGTGGCTGCACGTTTCGGCCGCAGCATCCTCGAACTCGGTGGCAACAACGCGATGATTCTTGCACCGAGTGCCGACCTGGATCTGGCTGTGCGCGGCATCCTCTTCAGCGCCGTCGGTACTGCTGGCCAGCGCTGCACCACCTTGCGCCGGCTGATCGTCCATCGCTCGATCAAGGACGAAGTGGTTGC
>NZ_JYOF01000052.1:0-581 GCF_000955865.1 Pseudomonas sp. 2(2015) | reverse complement strand
CGAAAAGGTCACCTTCAATCTCGCCCGGCGCCTCGCGCCCAAGGTGAAATGGCCAGAAGAAATGGACCTTGAGTCAAGGTCGGCACCTTGAATTTAACTATTTCCCAGTATCCAAACCTAAACCGATGCCGTTAACTGAGAAAAGCAAATCAGGTGCGAGCAGACCCATTTTCCTGTTTATTGGAATCCATTTATGGCCTTCATCTCTCCTTTACTCGATAAGCCGGCCCCAGGCTGGAAGTACGATTTAACGACCCCAGACCTTCCCCCGACCACACAACCACATCCATCAGCATCTTCAACCCCTCCCAACTACGTAGATGACGTCTACCTTGAACTGGCATGTGCAAAATTGAGAGTGCAAGGCATTGGTATCTGGTTATCGGTCTTTCTGTTCTTTTGCTCCATACTTGCGATTTCTATTCTGTCTGCCTATATCTCAATGACAGATAGTGCGCCCTCACTTATTATCAGCATAGCCTTTACCATTACCTTCATCACAAGTGTATGGGGAGGCATCTACTGTTGGAGAATGGACGTAGAAGCCCCCCGCGACCAGCCCATTCGCTTCAACCGCCTGC
>NZ_JYOF01000051.1:0-2566 GCF_000955865.1 Pseudomonas sp. 2(2015) | reverse complement strand
GGACCCGGCCGAGCGCTTTGCCGATGCCGAGACCTTGCTGGCGGCGCTCGACCGGCTACCCGTGCAAGACACCGAAAGCACCCTGATCCAGCCGCTGCCGATTGCAGCGCCGGTGCCACCCGTAACCGTAGAGCCTGCACCGCCAGCGCCGAAACTAGAACCCGTCACCAAGGCCTCGCCACCTGCAGCTGCGCGCAAGCGCCCGACACCGGCCTTGCTCGCCATCGCCGTTGCTGCCGCGCTGGGCCTGGGCGGGATTGGCTACTGGGCCATCAGTGGCGACGAACAGGTAGTGGAGGCGCAGCCGGTACAAGCCCGCGAGCCAGTAGCGCCGACCGTTGCGACTGCGAGCAACGACAGTGACCGACCATTGCTGATGGCCGGCAAGCGAACTCTGTTCCAGCGCGTGCTGAGCCGGCCGGGCGCGCAGGTCGTCAAGCAGCCGGGCGCCACGCCCAGTGATACCTTGCCGGCCTTTACCGTGCTCTATGTCTACCAGCGCNNCAGCCCTTGGCTTGAGGTCGGCACCGCCAGTGACGGTCGCCGCGACGGCTGGTTGCCGGCCTCCCAGGTCAGCGACTGGAAGCAGAGCCTGGTATTGAAGTTCACCGAACGCTCGGGGCGTGCGCCGGTGATGTTCCTGCGCCAGGCCGATGAGCTTGAGCGTTTGCTTGGCGACACTTCGGCCGCCCGTGCCGAGCTGCTCAAGGCGCAGAACAACCCCGACGAAGTGCCGCAAGTGATGGCCCTGGAACCCAGCGCCAGCGCCGTGCCCCAAGAGCAGTTCTACCTGATGCCGATCTTCGAGGCGCGCGAGAGCTTTGACGAAAACGGCCAGCCGCTGCAGTTGCTCAATGTCGCCTCCATCGACCCGGGCAACAGCGCACCCGCCGGCGAAGCGAAAGCCGCCGGCATGGCCACCTCAGGCGACGCCTTCCGTACCGCCGTGGTGCTGGTGGTGGATACCTCGGTATCAATGCAGCCGTATATCGATCAGGTCCGCCAGGTGGTGCACGAGCTGCACGGGCAGATTTCGCGCCGTGGCGAGCTGGACAACGTCAGCTTCGGCCTGGTCGGCTTTCGCAACAACACCACGCGCACGCCTGCCCTGGAGTACCTGACCAAGACCCTGGTAACACTCGATGAAGGCCGCGATCCCGAGCGTTTTTTGAAGCTGGCCGAGCAGGTGAAAGCCACCAACGTCTCCAGCCATTCGTTCAACGAAGACGCCTTTGCCGGGATCATGCAGGCGGTCGACGGCATGGACTGGTCCGGCTACGGCGGGCGCCTGATCCTGCTGGTCAGTGACGCCGGCTCCCTGCGCAAGAACGACCGCTACAGCAGCACCCAGATGAACGAAGCCGAAGTGCGCCAGGCGGCCCTGAGCAAGCAGATCAAGATTTACGCCCTGCACCTGCGCACCGAGGCCGGCAAGAAAAACCACGCCTACGCCGAGCAGCAGTATCGGGTGCTTACGGCCGATGCCAACCCGCAGATCGGCGACCTGTATGTATCGGTACCCGGTGGCGATGTGCACAAGTTTNNCGGGTGCGCGAGATCGGTTCGACCTTCGCCGATCTGGTCCACCAGGTGCGCAGCAACACCGCGCAACCGGCGCCGCTGCTGGCGGCTTCGCCGAGCATCGCCGACAAATCCGCCGCCATCGGCTATGCCATGCACATGGATTTTCTTGGCCGCAAGAGCGCCAGCCAGGCCCCGCAACTGGTCAGCGCCTGGACCTCCGATCGCGACCTGACCAACCCGGCGCTGCCGACCCTGCAGGTCTGCGTGATGCTCACCAAGCTGCAACTCAACGACCTGCAGCAGTCGTTGAAGCTGATCGTNNGCAAGACCCGCACTTCGCCCAAGGATTTCTTCCAGGAAATCGCCAGCGCCAGTGCCTACATGAGTCGCGACCCGGCCGCCCTGCGCAAGGGCGCCAACCTCGCCGAAGGCGGTGTGCTGGGCGAATACCTGGAGGGCCTGCCGTACCGCAGCAAGTCCCTGAGCATGACCCAGGACCTGTGGTTGTCGCTCAGCGTTGGCGAACAGGAAGACTTCATCGACGAGCTCGATTCGAAGATCCGCCTGTACGAAACCTTCCACAACGACATGGCCAACTGGGTGCGCTTCGGCGTGCGCTTCGGCAATGCCGAGCCCGGTGACGCCTTGTACCGTGTGCCGTTGTCGACGCTGCCATGATGATCAACCTGCACGCGCTGCGCAAAACCCGCGGCCTCGGCAACCAGCGCTACAGCCTGGAGATCGAGCGCCTGGAGCTGCGTGCCGGTCAGCAGCTGGCGCTGGTCGGCCCCAGTGGCTGCGGCAAGAGCACCTGCTGGCCTTGGTGCTGCAGCCCGATCAGGCCGAGCGCTTTGTGTTCAGCACCGACTCGCACACCTACGACGTTCAGCAGCTGTGGCGTGAACAACGCCAGGAGCGCCTGGCGCACCTGCGCCGCCGGCATCTGGGCTATGTGCTGCAAGCGGGCGGCTTGCTCGGCTTTCTCGATGTGCGCAGCAACATCGCACTGCCGCGCCAGGTGCTTGGCCTGGGCAATGACGGC
>NZ_JYOF01000050.1:0-1352 GCF_000955865.1 Pseudomonas sp. 2(2015) | reverse complement strand
CAGCTCGGCCGGGTAGCTGTTACGCTTGTTGTGGATGCCAACCTTGTTCAGCAGCGCTTCGGCATGCTCGATGGCCTCGGCCTTGCTCTGGCCGAGCACCCGGCGCGGCGCCTCGATGATGTTGTCGAGAATGCTCATGTGCGGCCACAGGTTGAAATTCTGGAAGACAAAGCCGATCTCGCTGCGCAGGCGATTGATCTGTTTGTTGTCGGCGGCCACCAGTTCACCGTTTTTTGCCGCCTTGAGCCTGAGCTCTTCGCCAGCCACCAGGATCTGGCCCTGGTGCGGGTTTTCCAGCAGGTTGATGCAGCGCAGCAGAGTGGACTTGCCGGAGCCGGAGGATCCCAGGATCGAGATCACGTCGCCATCACGCGCGGTCAGCGAAATTCCCTTGAGGATTTCCTGGTCTTGCGGATTTCCAGCGCGGGCGTGGCCTCAGCCATGTGCGGTCCTCATGTGTTCTGGTGCGCTCCTGCTGTTAGCGGCCTTCCTGGCGAGGCGCCAAGCTAGCATAGCGGTCCGAAGACAGCCAATAACGTCGGGAGAGGCAATCGGTTGGTGGGAGGGCGGGTGTCGCATCGCTGCAGTGGACTGTCGCGCAGATGTCCGCCTACCCTCGTTTCCAGGGCCGGAGCCTTGATGAAAAAAGGCGCGATGGTGCCAGTTTTGGCCGTTTCTGGGAAGTCGTTTCTGACCTTGTGCACAGGTTCGGGCCTTTATCTACGGCTTTGGTTGTACCTTTGGGTTGTACCTTTTTGGTCGTAGGAAGTGCATGAGGTGTTACCGGTGACGAAGTGTGGTGCACCCGGGGCATTTGTAAGTGGGTATTTCAGTAATTGGTCTATTCCGCCGGTTTTTCAGGGTCTTTCGGTCAAGTCTTGGCCGAAAGACCTGTAAGCCTTGTTAAACGGGGTTGTGAGAATTTTCGAACGAACGGTCATCGGCCTGGCGCGGTAATTGCGTTATCGATCGGCAACAGGATGTAGCACTCTTTTTGAAGAGCGCGACTCGAGTAGCAGGATCAAAACGCCATTTCTCGCAAAGGTAGTTTTATGAGCGGTACGCACAATTCCAATGACCTCGCTCAGGGGCTCAAGCAGCGGCATGTGACCATGCTGTCGATTGCCGGTGTCATCGGTGCCGGGCTGTTCGTCGGCTCCGGCCACGCCATCGCCGAAGCCGGCCCTGCGGTCTTGCTGGCCTATGCCGCGGCCGGGACCCTGGTGGTGCTGGTGATGCGCATGCTGGCCGAAATGGCCGTTGCCTCGCCGGATACCGGTTCGTTTTCGACGTATGCCGACAAAGCCATCGGCCACTGGGCCGGCTTTACTATCGGCTGGCTGTACTGGTGG
>NZ_JYOF01000049.1:0-1338 GCF_000955865.1 Pseudomonas sp. 2(2015) | reverse complement strand
GGCATGGATGAACACCTCTTCCTGCCCCAGCTCATCCTCAAAGCGCAGCTCGTTGAAGCCCTGGCCCTTGTGGCTGCGGCTTTTGATGGTCATGCGCGTTTTGTGCTTGGGCAGTTGATACGGCGGCAGGTTGGTTTCGCGGTAGGCGCGGCCGGTGGCGATGGGCTGGTCGGGGTCGCCGTCCAGGTAGCTGATGATCAGTTCCTGGCCGACCCGGGGGATGGCCATGGCGCCCCAGGTGGCGCCGGCCCAGCCCTGGGCGACGCGGATCCAGCAGGAGCTGTGGTCGTCCTGGTGGCTGTCGCGGTCCCAGGGGAAGCTGACTTTGACCCGGCCCCATTCGTCGCAGTAGATCTCTTCGCCGGGCGGGCCGACCACGCTGGCGATCTGCGGGCCGTCGATGCGCGGCTTGGGCCGTAGCGGCGCTTTCCAGTCGGCGTCCCAGCGGATGGCGCTGGCGCTGAGCCGGTAGGCGGTGCCGCTGTCGCTGCCGAAGGCCTCTTCGAGCAGGCTGCTGTGCTGTGTGCCGTGGTGTTCGATGGCGATGGTGCGCCAGCGGTCGTTGAAGTCCTCGCGCGGGTGGTCGTTGAGGTCGAAGGCCAGGCCCGGCTGCAGACGCGCGTCATCGCCTTCCATGTGGGCCAGGCGGGCGTCGCTGCGCAGGGCGGTCAGGCGGGTTTTGGTGAAGGGCTTGCCGCTGGCGTCACGCTTGTAGCGGCCGGGGTAGTCGTAGCGTTCGTAGTCGCTGTGCTGGTGGTCGAGGTCGCTGGCGCCGACGGCGTTGTGCTGCAGGTTGTAGTAGGGGTGGGTGAAGGTGTAGTCGCGCTGCACCTGGCGCGCGCTGCGCACCTGTTCGGTGTAGTGAAAGCGCTGCAAGGCCGGCTCGGCGCTGTCGCCGCCGGCCAGCGGCTGGTAGAGCACCGGGCAGTGCTCGTGGGTGCCGATGGTGCCCAGGCCGCCGACGCGGTCGGTGAGCCACAGGGTATGGCCGTCGGCACGGTGCTCGAAGCTGTACAGCAGGCCCTCTTCGGCGGCCAGGCGGGCGATGAAGTCGAGGTCGCTTTCACCGGCCTGGACGCAGTACTCGCGCGGCGGATGGTCGAAGCACAGGTAGCTCTTGACCTCGCTCAGGCGCTGGGCCTCGAGCACCGCGAGGATGATCTCGGGCACGCTCTGGCCCTGGAACATGCGCCAGTTCGAGCGCAGGCCGGCGCGCGCCAGGCTGGGTTCGAGCACGGCGCGGTAGCGGGTGCGGCGAAAGCCGGTGTCGCCCTGGCTGAACAGGCTGACCAGGCCGTGCACGTAGCGCACCGGGGTGTCGCCCCGCCACAGGGTGAA
>NZ_JYOF01000048.1:0-977 GCF_000955865.1 Pseudomonas sp. 2(2015) | reverse complement strand
GCGCCGACGGTACGACCGCCTTCACGGATAGCGAAACGCAGACCGTCTTCCATCGCGATGGTTTTGATCAGGGTAACAGTCATCTGAATGTTGTCACCTGGCATTACCATTTCAACGCCTTCTGGCAGCTCGCAGTTACCAGTCACGTCAGTAGTACGGAAGTAGAACTGTGGACGGTAGCCTTTGAAGAACGGAGTGTGACGGCCGCCTTCTTCTTTGCTCAGAACGTAAACTTCTGCGGTGAACTTGGTGTGCGGCTTGACCGAACCTGGCTTGACCAGAACCTGGCCACGCTCAACGTCGTCACGCTTGGTGCCGCGCAGCAGCACGCCGCAGTTCTCGCCAGCACGACCTTCGTCCAGCAGCTTGCGGAACATCTCAACACCGGTGCAGGTGGTGGTGGTGGTGTCACGCAGACCAACGATTTCCAGGGCGTCTTGAACGCGGACGATACCACGCTCGATACGACCGGTAACAACGGTACCACGACCCGAGATCGAGAATACGTCTTCGATTGGCATCAGGAACGGCTTGTCGATAGCGCGCTCAGGCTCTGGGATGTAGCTGTCCAGAGTCTCAACCAGCTTCTTGACAGCGGTGGTGCCCATTTCGTTGTCGTCTTTGCCTTCCAGCGCCATACGAGCCGAACCGATGATGATCGGGGTGTCGTCGCCTGGGAAGTCATAGGTGGACAGCAGGTCGCGAACTTCCATCTCGACCAGTTCCAGCAGCTCAGCGTCGTCTACCAGGTCAGCCTTGTTCAGGAAGACCACGATGTACGGAACGCCAACCTGACGGGACAGCAGGATGTGCTCACGGGTTTGTGGCATCGGACCATCGGCGGCCGAGCAAACCAGGATCGCGCCGTCCATCTGGGCAGCACCGGTGATCATGTTCTTCACGTAGTCAGCGTGACCTGGGCAGTCGACGTGAGCGTAGTGACGAATGTTCGAGTTGTACTCGACGTGTGCGGTGTT
>NZ_JYOF01000005.1:0-112693 GCF_000955865.1 Pseudomonas sp. 2(2015) | reverse complement strand
TCGCCGAGCTCGGCCTTGTGCTCACGCAGCACTTCGCCGAACAGCCGCACCAGTTCGCCACGCCGTGGCGCCGGCACATCACGCCAGCGCAAGAAGGCCCCATGGGCGGCGTCGATACGACGGGTTACCGCCGCTTTGTCTTCCAGGGTAAGCGCTGCGATCTGGCTGCCGTCGATGGGCGTAAAAACAGCATGAGTGCCGCCGTTATATAAACTTTCAGGCACGCCCAAACGGGTAAGTAGTTCAGCAACCATCTTATTATTCTCCTACAGCGGATACGGGTTGAAATCGTTGATGCAGGTCAGTATTAATCTATAGGGCCGCTGCTCACAAACGACCTTTTAGAAGCACATGATTCCGTAACGGAATGACCTCATCTCTTTTTCGCCAGGTTGACCCCGCCCATGTCCAAACGCCTGATGCCCTCCACCACCGCCCTGCAGTGCTTCGAAGCCGCCGCCCGGCACCTGAGTTTTACCCGTGCAGCCCAAGAGCTGCACCTGACCCAGAGCGCGGTGAGCAAGCAGGTCGCGCAGCTTGAAGAGATGCTCTCGCACCCGCTGTTCCAGCGCATCCGCCGGCGCCTGCACCTGACCCCGGCCGGCGCCCTGTACCTGGCCGAGGTGAACAAGATCCTGGTGCAACTGGATATGTCCAGCCGCTACATCCTCAGTTATGGCGGCGAGACCGAAGTGCTGCGCATCGCCACCCAGCCGACCTTCGGCGAGCGTTGGCTGGTGCCTAATCTCAAGGGCTTCGGCGAGCGCCATCCGCGTATTCACCTGGACATCCGCAACGAACTGGAACCCTTCGACCTGGTTCAGGCCAAGGCCGACATCGCCTTCTTTTTCGGCCAGGGCACCTGGCCCGGGGCAACCTGCATCGAGCTGTTCAAGGAGCAGGTGGTGCCGGTGTGCGCCCCGGACCTGCTGGCCCGGCAGCACTTCGACAGTGCCGAATCACTCACCGAACACCGCCTGCTGCAGTGCACCTCGCGGCCCGAGGCCTGGCATGAGTGGTTTCTCGGCCAGGGCCTGCACAGCCAGAACAGCTACCACGGCCCACGCTTCGACACCTTCTACATGTGCATCCGCGCCGCCCAGGCCGGCTGCGGCATCGCCCTTGTCCCGCGTTATCTGGTGGCCGAGGAGCTGGCCGAAGGCAAATTGGCGATCCCCTGGAACCACCCGAAAACCAGCGAGGGCTCGCATTTTATCGCCCACGCCGAACATGCCGCCGAGGTGCCCAAGGTCCGCGCCTTTGTCGAGTGGATCGTTGAGCGCGTGGGCAGTGGCGGGCAAGTTCCGGAATTGAAGGAATGATTGCAATCCTTTATTTCGTTTGCACTGAATAACCGCGGCTCGCTTAGATAATAAGAAACTGCAGCGAGGCCGCGGGCAAATGAGTCACGAAACTATCAGCCAGTCTATTTCCGTAGTTCACCCTATTACACTGTCACACGGTAAAAACGCGGAAGTCTGGGACACCGACGGCAAACGTTATATTGATTTTGTCGGCGGTATTGGCGTGTTGAACCTGGGCCACTGCCACCCGCGAATTGTCGCCGCCATCCAGACGCAGGCCACGCGCCTGACCCACTACGCCTTCAACGCCGCCGGGCATGAGCCCTACATCGAGCTGATGCACCGGCTGGCGCAGTTCGTGCCAGTGTCTTACCCGCTCAGTGGCATGCTCACCAACAGCGGTGCGGAAGCTGCAGAAAACGCCCTGAAGATCGCTCGCGGTGCCACCGGCAAGACTGCGATCATCGCCTTTGACGGCGGCTTTCATGGCCGCACCCTGGCGACCCTCAACCTCAACGGCAAGGTCGCCCCCTACAAGCAGCGCGTCGGCGTGCTGCCGGGGCCGGTGTATCACCTGCCCTTCCCCAGCCAGGACAGCGGGGTGAGCACCGAGCAGGCGCTCGAGGCCATGCAGCGCCTGTTCAGCGTCGAGATCGACGTCAATGACGTGGCCGCCTTCATCTTTGAACCGGTGCAGGGCGAGG
The DNA here is from genome assembly GCF_000955865.1 of Pseudomonas sp. 2(2015). Lineage (NCBI taxonomy): Bacteria > Pseudomonadati > Pseudomonadota > Gammaproteobacteria > Pseudomonadales > Pseudomonadaceae > Pseudomonas > Pseudomonas sp. 2(2015). Next base: position 110,685 of record NZ_JYOF01000005.1, on the reverse strand, counting down.
CCGGCTTCCTGGCCATGGAACCTGCGTTCGCCCAGGCCCTGCGCAGCTTCTGCGACCAGCACGGGATCCTGCTCATCATCGATGAAATCCAGTCGGGTTTTGGCCGCACCGGCCAGCGCTTCGCCTTCCCGCGCCTGGGCATCGAGCCGGACCTGCTGTTGCTGGCCAAGAGTATTGCCGGCGGCATGCCGCTGGGCGCGGTGGTCGGGCGCAAGGCGCTGGTCGACAACCTGCCCAAAGGCGGCCTGGGCGGTACCTACTCCGGCAACCCAATAGCCTGCGCCGCCGCGCTGGCCACCCTGGATGAAATGAGCGATGCCAACCTGGCAACCTGGGGCGAGCAGCAGGAAGCGACGCTGCTCAGGCGCTTCGAACGCTGGCAGGCCAACAAACTTTCACCTTACCTGGGCCGCCTGACCGGCACCGGCGCCATGCGTGGCATCGAGCTGGTCAACGCCAATGGCAGTCCGGCCACGGCGCAGCTGGCACACCTGCTGGCAGCGGCCAGAAGCGCCGGCCTGCTGCTGATGCCCAGCGGCAAGGCGCGGCACATCATCCGCTTGCTGGCACCGCTGACCATCGAGCCTGAGGTGCTGGAAGAAGGCCTTGATATCCTCGAACGCTGTCTCGGAGAACTGGCTTAACCCTGCAGCGGCCCGGGCCACTGCTCGACACCCGGAAGGTAGTGACGCGCCCTGAAGCCGCCGGCTTTCAGGGCCGTCACCGCATCGCGGGAAAACACGCACCAGGGCCCACGGCAATAGGCGACCACTTCCTGGCTGGCCGGCAGCTCACCCAGGCGCTGCTGCAATTCGCTGAATGGAATATTGATCGCCCCCGGCAAGTGCCCCTGGGCAAATTCCTCGGCCGGGCGCACATCGAGCAGGGTCACGCTGTGCGCCTGCAAACGCTCAAGCAGCTCTTCCCTGCTGATCCCTTCCAGCTGTTCAGGCGCACTCAGGCTATCGCTCATCAGCTCGCGGATCGCCGCACGGTTGAACGCGGCCAATTGCCCGAGCGCCGCCAGCACCTCGGTGATCGGCCCGGCGCTGAGCCGGTAGAGCACGCGCTTGCCATCACGGCGGGTCTGCACGAAGCCGGAGCGACGCAAGTGCTGCAGGTGCTGGGAGGCGTTGGCCACCGACAGCTGGCACTGCTGGGCCAGTTGCTCGACGGCCAGCTCACCGCCCGCCATCTGTTCGAGCAGATTCAGACGATGGGCGTGGCCAAGGGTCCGCGCCAGCTCGGCAATCTGCTGGTGTTGTTGGGTTTTCATATCAGTCATTGACAGCAAGGTAGCATTGGCCAATCATTCAATCAATCTATTGAATGTTATTAAAAGGAGTACGCCATGCTTGAAGGATTGACCCTTGCGATACTGATTGGCGTAACGGCCACCGCCATTGCCGATCTCTGGTCACTGTTCCAGTTGCGCGTGCTGGGCATGGCCGGGCCGAACTGGGGCTTGGTCGGCCGCTGGATTGGCCATATGCCGCGCGGGCAGTTCGCCCATCAGAGCATCGCCAAGGCGCCTGCGCTGGCCAACGAACGGCTGATCGGCTGGAGTGCGCATTACCTAATAGGGGTGATGTTCGCCGCTTTGCTGCTCGCCCTTTGCGGGCTGGAGTGGGCGCAACAGCCACGGTTTATGCCAGCATTTGTGCTTGGCCTGGCGACCGTGGCGGCGCCCTACCTGATCATGCAGCCCGGCATGGGCGCCGGTGTCTTTGCCTCGAAAACCCCCAGGCCGAATGTGGCGCGGGCACGCAGCCTGCTGGCCCATGGGGTGTTTGGCGTGGCCTTGTACCTGGCCGGGTTGTTCTGGGCTGGCGTGCTGTAGCCCAACGGATTACAGGCCCAGTTCTTGCGGAGTAAGCATGTCGCATTCAAAGGCGATCCAGCCGCCTTCCAGCTCGGCATGGCCGTTAACGATCGGGCCGTAGTAGCTCAGGCCGTTATCGAGGGTCACGCAGATGTGCGTCGCCTTGTCCGGAGCGGCCAGGGCACCGACAAAGTGGACCTTCTTCAGCGTCTCGGTAACGGCTTCAAGACCCACCCGAATTGCAACGTTTTCCACCGCTTCAACGTCTGCATGCAGGTCGTCGCTGACGGTTACGGTGGCTGTGTAGTTGTACATGGTCGAACTCCAACGACAATTCTATCGGCGTCTGCTGACGCTCACGGGCGCATAGGGTAATGGAGCGGCCCGGAAAAAGCCCGCGCCTATCGACGAGGCGACGCACGAAGGTACCCTCGGCCCGCCCCGGCTGGTATTGTGCCCCCCCGGTAAAACCTGTCAGAGGAATGACATTGAGTGCTGAACAGAACCTGACCTCGGACATGTTCGAGGTCGACAAGCGCCTGGGGCTCAAGCCCGTGGTGGATTTCAACAACTACCTGCAAAAAGCCTTCGGCGACGGGCCTTGCACCTGTATCCGCTGCCGCACCAGCGGCGGTGACGAAACGGGCTACGAGTACCAGCACACCTTCGTGCTCGACGGCCAGACGCTCAACCGGCGCTTTGCCAACACCGCGGGCAGCGATGTGCTCAATGCACTGAAGAAGGCCTGGCTTTCGTACACCAAGGCCGATCTGCCGGCGCTGGGTGCGCTGGACCTGAGCGCAGTGAAAGGTTTTGTTGAACCGCAGCTGCACAAGCGCCTGCTGCCGTTGTTCCTGGCCAGCGGCCTGGTGCGTGAAATCGACGGGCAGTGGATGCTGCAGGTGCAAGCCGGCGATTGAGTGCTTGGGGCTGCTTGTGCAGCCCATCGCCGGCAAGGCCGACTCCCACAGTTTTGAGCCTGCATAGTGCCTGTGGGAGTTGGCCTGCCCCGCGATGCCCCCTCAGCCACCCACCGCCAGCGCAAACGGCCCCTGCGCCAGTTGCTCACGCAAGAACGCCACGCAACTGCGGACCTTCGCCGAGCTACCCGAACGCGCCGCCGTCACCGCCCAGACATCCGCCGGCTGGTGATAGGCCGGCAACACCCTGACCAGCGCCCCCTCCTGCAAGCTGGCGGCCACGTCCCAGTACGAAGCCATGATGATGCCGTGCCCGTCCATCGCCCATTGGCGGACGATATCGCTGTGGTTGGCGGCCATGGGCCCGGTGACCTTGACCGTTTCCGGCCCGCCCGGGCCGACCAGTCGCCACACGCCAAAGCGGTCGTCGCGGCTGCGAAACAGCAGGCAATCGTGCTGGGCCAGTTCCGCCGGTACCCGCACCGGCCCGCGCCGCGCCAGGTAATCCGGCGATGCCGCCAGCACCCGCTTGTTCTCGGCAATGCGGTGAGCGATAAGGTGTTTCTCCTGCACCTCGCCGACGCGGATGTCGATATCGAAGTTCTCGCCAATCAGGTCGACCCGGCGGTCGAGCAGTTCCAGCCAGATATCCAGGGTCGGGTGACGCTTGCGCAACAGCGACAAGATCGGCGCGATGTGCTCGCGGCCCAGGCGCAGGCTGGTGCTGATACGCAGGGTGCCGCGCGGCTCGCTGTGGGCAGCGGACAACGACTCAAGCATCGACTCGACGTTCTCGAGAATCTTCTGCGCCCAGATGAACGCCGCCTCGCCGTCGCTGGTGATATTCACCCGCCGCGTGGTGCGGTTGAACAGCTTGACCCCCAGCAGGGTCTCGAGGGTGGCAATGCGCTTGCTGACATGCGCCGGCGACAGGCCGATCTCGGTGGCGGCGGCGATGAAGCTTGAGCGGCGCGCCACTTCGCAGAACAACTGCAGGTCGCGCAGCAGCGGTTCATTATTCGCTAATAGCGCATTCTGATTCTTCATCTGGCCCGATTATCTCCTGGGAGTTTTTTATTAGCCTCTCACAAAACCGCTGCCGCGGTCCGCATAACAATAACGAGAGCGCCATGAACAAACTTCGCATTGCCGTTGCCGGTGCCGGCCTGATTGGCCACAGGCATATCGAACTGATCCAGGCCAGCGCCGAGTGCGAACTGGCCGCCCTGATCGACCCGGCCCCGGCCGCCGCCGAGCTGGCAGCCAGCCACGGCGTTGCCCTCTACCCTTCACTTGAGCAACTGTTTGCCGAGCAGCGCCCGGACGGGGTGATCCTCGCTACGCCCAATCACCTGCATGTCGAAGGCGCCCTGGCCTGCGTCGACCACGGCGTTGCCGCGCTGATCGAAAAACCCGTGGCCCACACCCTGGAGGAAGGCAAGCGCCTGCTGGCGATCGCCGAGCAAACGGGTGCGCGGCTGCTGGTCGGCCATCACCGTGCCCACAGCGCGATCCTCGCCAAGGCCCGCGAGGTAATCGCCGAAGGCTTGCTCGGCAACCTGGTAGCGGTGATGGGCAGCGCGCTGTTCTACAAGCCCGACGACTATTTCGACGCCGCGCCCTGGCGCCGGCAGCTCGGCGGCGGGCCGGTGCTGATCAACATGATCCACGAGATCGGCAACCTGCGTTCGCTGTGCGGCGAGATCGTCGCCGTGCAGGCCCAGGCTTCCAGCGCCACCCGTGGCTTTGCCGTGGAAGACAGCGTCGCCATCAGCCTGCGCTTTGCCAACGGCGCCCTCGGCACCTTCATGCTCTGCGACACCGCCGCCTGCGCCCGCAGCTGGGAGCAGACCGCGCGGGAGAACCTCGATTACCCCAGCTACGCCGACGAAGACTGCTACGTGATCTGCGGCACCCAGGGCACGCTGTCGATCCCGACCATGCGCCTGAAGTACTACGAGCAATCTGCCGAGCGCTCATGGTGGAAACCCTTCAGCACCGCCGTGGCGCCGCTGCAGAGCGCCGACCCGCTGGCCCGCCAGCTGGCGCATTTCTGCCAGGTGGTTCGTGGCGAACAAGCGCCGCTGGTGAGCGTGCGCGACGGCCTGCGCAACCTGCAGATCGTCGAAGCCATCAGCAGCGCCGCACGCAGCGGGCAGATCGTCGACACCGACAGCCTCTGAAGCCTTTTATCCAGTCCTACCGCTCCATAACAACAACAAACGGAGACAGACAGATGGCCAACCATCCCCAAGGGCTGCATGCAGCCCGGCAAACCAAGAAAGCCACGGCCAGCGGCTGGGTCGGCTCGGCGCTCGAGTACTACGACTTCTTCATTTATGCCCAGGCTGCGGCGCTGATTTTCCCGCAGATCTTCTTCCCTTCCAGCGACCCGAAACTGGCCATCGTCGCCTCCCTGGCCACCTACGGCGTCGGCTACCTGGCGCGCCCGGTCGGCGCCTTCGTGCTCGGCCACTGGGGCGATACCCGCGGGCGCAAGCATGTGTTGCTGCTGTGCATGCTGTTGATGGGCCTGGCCACCTTCGCCGTCGGCCTGCTGCCGACCTACAACCAGATCGGCTACTGGGCGCCAGTGCTATTGGTGGTGCTGCGCCTGGTCCAGGGCTTTGCCGTGGCCGGGGAAATCGCCGGTGCCAGCTCGATGATCCTCGAACATGCGCCGCCCGGTCGTCGTGGCTTTTACGCAAGCTTCACCCTGCAGGGCGTGCAGGCCGGCCAGGTGCTGGCGGCGGCAATCTTCCTGCCGCTGGCCTATTTCATGCCCGAAGAGGCCTTCAACAGCTGGGGCTGGCGCATCCCCTTCCTGCTCAGTGCCGCCGTGCTGCTGGCAGCATTCATCATCCGCCGCGAGGTCGAGGAGCCGGCGGCGTTCACCCAGAAAGTCGCCAAGGTGGTGCGCCAGCGCTCGCCCATCGGTGAAGCCTTCAAGCACAGCTGGCGCGGCATGCTGGTAGTACTCGGGGTGTCGCTGATGAACGTGATCCCGGTGGTGACCACCGTGTTCGGCGCCGCCTATGCGGTACAGCCGGCCTACGGCGTGGGTTTTGACAAGAGCGTGTACCTGTGGATCCCGGTGGTCGGCAACATCGTCGCAGTGCTGGTGATCCCCTTTGTCGGCAACCTCTCCGACCGAATCGGCCGCCGCCCGCTGATCATCGGCAGCGCCATCGGCTGCGGGTTGATGTCGTTCCTTTACCTCTATGCCATCAGCCTGCACAACCTGCCGCTGGCGTTTGCCGCCTCGCTGCTGATGTGGGGGATGATCTACCAGGGCTATAACGCCATCTTCCCAAGCTTCTTCCCCGAGCAGTTCCAGACCCATTACCGGGTCTCGGCCATGGCCGTGGCGCAGAACATCGGCTACATGATCACCGCCTTGCTGCCGGCGCTGTTCACCGCCGTGGCGCCGCCGGGCTCCGACAACGTGCCGCTGCTGATCGGCGCCATCACCTGCCTGGTCACCGCGCTGTCGGCCATCGCCGCCTGGAGCGCCCCGGAAACCTACCGCACGCCCATCGACCAGCTCGGCAAGGCCGACGCGGTAAGCCTGGACAAACCCACCTACGACGCCCTGCGCGCCAACGCCCTGACTGGAAACCAGCCATGAATACCCTGCTCGTGCTCAACGGCCCCAACCTGAACATGCTCGGCCTGCGCCAACCCGAAGTCTACGGCCGCGAAACCCTGGCCGATGTCGAAAACCTCTGCCAGCAGGCCGCCCGGCGCCTGGAACTGAAACTTGAGTTCCAGCAGACCAACCACGAAGGCCAACTGATCGACTGGATTCACCAGGCCCGTGGCCGGGTCGCCGGAGTCGTCATCAACCCCGGCGCCTGGACCCACACCTCGGTGGCAATTCACGACGCTTTGATTGCCGCCGAGGTACCGGTGATCGAGGTGCACATCTCCAACGTCCACCGCCGCGAAGCCTTCCGCCACCACTCCTATGTGTCGCTGGTGGCCAAGGCGGTACTGGCCGGTTTCGGCACTCACGGCTATGTGCTGGCGATCGAACATTTTGCCCGCGAACTCAAGCACGCCAACGGAGGCGCCCAATGAAAACCATGGCCAACCCACAACAACGACTGCGCCTGGGCTTTGTCGGCGGCGGCCTGGAGTCGTCGATCGGTTCGACTCACCGTTACGCGGCGTCCCTGGACGGCCATTACCAGCTGGTCGCCGGGGTCTTCGCCCGCGACCCCGAGCGCAACCTGGCCGCAGCCCAGGCCTATGGCGTGGCGCCAGAGCGCGCCTATGCCGATTTTGAAGCCATGGCCAGGGCCGAAGCCGCCCGCGCAGACGGCATCCAGGTGGTGGCGATCATGGCGCCCAATGCCGTGCACGTACCGGCCAGCCTTGCGTTTCTCAAGCACGGTATCGACGTCATCTGCGACAAGCCGCTGGCGGCGAACCTTGCCCAGGCCAATGCCTGCTCGATCAGGTTCGCCAAGGCCCGGCCCTGCACCTGCTGACCCACAACTACAGCGGCTACCCGTTGATTCGCGAAGCCCGCGAACTGATCGCCCAGGGTGCGATCGGCGAGGTGCGCCTGGTGCAGGTCGAGCACGCCAGCGCCTTCGGCACCCACCCGCTGGAGCAGCAAGGGGTCAAGGCCCTGGCCTGGCGCACCGACCCCAGCCAGGCCGGCGCTTCGTCGGTACTGGCCGATGTCGGCGTGCATGCCCACCAACTGCTGCGCTTTGTAACAGGCCAGGAGGTCAGCCAGGTCTCGGCCGAGCTCAGCACCCTGGTGCCGGGCCGCGCCTCGGACGACAACGCCCACGTCAAACTGCGCCTGAGCGGCGGCGGCCGAGGCCTGCTATGGGCAAGCTTCGTCGCTGCCGGCCAGCGCCATGGCTTGCAGATCCGGATCTTTGGCTCAAGCGGCTCGCTGTACTGGCACCAGGAACAACCCGAGCGCCTCGAACTGCGCCACCAGGACCAGCCGCACCAGGTGCTGCGCCGGGGTGAAAGCTGGCTCAGCGATGCCGCCAGACAAGCCACGCGAATCAAGGCCGGCCAGCCCGAAGGCCTGCTCGAAGCCTTCGCCAACATCTACAGCGACGCCGCCGAACTGATCAGGGCCCGCCGCGAACAGCGCGCCCCGGCGCCCTTGGCACGCCTGTGCCCGACCGCTGAAGACGGCCTGCGCGGCATGGCATTTATCGAGGCGTGTGTGCAGTCGGATCGCCAGGAGGGGCGCTGGATCGAAGTCAGTTGAGCGCGCACTCGCGCAACCACTCAATCATCACCCGCAAACGCAGCGGTAACCTTTCCTGCGGCGGATGCACCAGGTAGTAACCCTGCCCCGCCGTCTGGCTGAAGCCCCCCAGGGGCAGGATCAACGCGCCCTGGTCCAGCAACGGTTGCACCAGGCGCTGGCGACCGATGGCCACGCCGGCATGGTGGCTGGCGGCGGCGCTGCACAGGTCGGAGCGGTCGAAGGTCAGGTGGCGGGCGGGCAGGTGCTGGCCTACGCCCTGCTCGCCGGCCCAGCGTTGCCACTCGGCGTCGAAGGCGGCATGTTCCCAGGCCAGGGCATCGTGCAGCAAGGTGCACTGGGCCAGGCGGCCGGGGTGGTCGATCAGGCCGTGGCGCTCGGCATACTGCGGGCTGCACACCGGGGCGACGCGCTCATCCATCAACAGCTGGCTGGCCAGCCCGGGAAACTCGCCATGGCCATACAGCAAGGCCAGGTCCACCGGGCGGGTGCGAAAATCCACCGGATCGTTGCCGGTGCGGATGTCCAGGCTGAGCTGCGGATAACGCTGCTGGAAATCCGCCAGGCGCGGCACCAGCCAGTGCTGGGCCAGCGATGGCCGTACATACAGGCTCAAGGCACCGCTGACTTCTTCAGTCGACGGTTGCAGGGCTTCTTGCAGTTGCGCTTCCAAGCCTTGCAGCACCTGATAGAGGCGCTCGCCTTCAGCAGTCAGGCGAATGCGCCGGGTCAGGCGTTCGAACAGGCGCAACGCCAGGGCTTGCTCCAGGCGGGCGATGCGATGGCTGACGGCGCTGGCAGTCAGGCACAGCTCTTGCGCGGCCTGACTGAAGCTCAGGTGCCGGGCAACCGCGACAAAGGTGTGCAGGTTGGCGAACTGGGCACAGCTCTTGCGGCTGCCAAGGCGATCGGGCAGGTTGAGCATGGTCAGTTACCGGCAAGTTCTGCGCGGCCCCTGGCCAGGTAGCGGTCCATCTCCTCGCGCGGCACCATGCTGCCGCCGGTGCCCCACACCAGGTGGGTGGCGCGGGCCATGCGCGCCTCACTCAAGCCCAGGCGCTGACGGTAGCCCTGCTGCTCCTGCAGCACAGTGCACATGCCCGCGAGCCCGGCCAGCGCTGACGGCTCGAGTTCGATGCCCTCACACGCCTGCATCTGCGCCAGCTGGCGGTACAGGGTGGCGTCGCTGACGGTGTAGTAGCCATCGACCAGGCGCTGCAACGAACGGCCGACAAAACCCGAGGGCCGGCCCACCGCCAGGCCGTCGGCGGCGGTCTGGTTGTCGATGCCGAAGTCGTACACCGACACCGCGTCGTGCAGGCCGGTGTACACGCCTAGGAACATGCACGGCGAGTGGGTCGGCTCGGCGAACAGGCAATGTACTGCGTCGCCAAAGATCTGCTTGAGGCCAAAGGCCACGCCGCCAGGCCCCCCGCCGACGCCGCAAGGCAGGTAGACGAACAGCGGGTGCTCGGCATCCACCACGATGCCCTGTTCCGCCAACTGGCGCTGCAGGCGCTCGGCGGCCACGGCGTAACCGAGGAACAGGTTCAGCGAGTTTTCATCATCGACGAAGTGACAGTGCGCATCGCCCTCGGCCTCCTTACGGCCCTGCTCCACCGCCACGCTGTAGTCGGCGCTGTACTCGCGCACCTCGACGCCGCAGGCGCGCAGGCGCTCCTTTTTCCACTGGCGGGCATCGGCAGACATGTGCACGGTGGCCTTGAAACCCAGGCGCGCGCTGATGATGCCGATCGACAAGCCCAGGTTGCCGGTGGAGCCGACCGCCACGCTGTACTGGCCGAAGAACGCCCGGGCGGCATCGCTGTCGAGCCTGGCGTAGCTGTCGCCCGGTTGCAGCAGGCCACCTTTGAGGGCCAGATCTTCGGCATGCTTGAGCACTTCATAGATGCCGCCGCGGGCCTTGATCGAACCGGAAATCGGCAGCAGGTTGTCGGCCTTGAGCCACAGCGCGCCGTTCACTGGCAATTGCTGCTCGGCGCACAGCACCGCCTGCAACGCGTGTAGCGCCACCAACGGCGATTCGATGATGCCGGCGCTGGCCGAGGTTTCGGGGAACGCCGAGGCGATGAACGGGGCAAAGCGTTCGAGCCGCGCGCTGGCCTCACGGATATCCGCGGCGGTCAGCGCCACGTCAGCGAGGGCTTCGGCGCTCGGCGCCAGGGCCGGGTTGAACCAGCAGGTCGGGCGCAGCGCCACCAGATCTGCGATCAGCGGATGACTTTGGCACCAGGCAGTAACGGATTTTTCCAGCGGCATCGGGCGGCTCCATGAGGCGAATGCAGCGATTAAGCGACAGCCCCGGGCGCTTTACAACCGATGCCTGCTCAGCCCATGGATGAACCTGCTTCAGCCATGGGCTGGCGTGCAAGCCGGCGCACTTCTGCTACCGTGGGAATACCCTCTTCCTCCGCATCACACACAGGTGACCCCTCATGGCGCGCACCACCCCCATCGAGCTGTACCGCAACATCGGCATCGTCGCCCATGTTGACGCCGGCAAAACCACCACCACCGAACGCATCCTGTTTTACACCGGGGTCAACCACAAGATGGGCGAGGTGCACGACGGCGCCGCGACCATGGACTGGATGGCCCAGGAGCAAGAGCGCGGCATCACCATCACTTCGGCGGCGACCACGGCGTTCTGGCAGGGCTCGACCAAGCAGTTCCCCGACAAGTACCGTTTCAACATCATCGACACCCCCGGCCACGTCGACTTCACCATCGAGGTCGAGCGCTCGCTGCGCGTGCTTGACGGCGCGGTGGTGGTGTTCAGCGGCGCCGACGGCGTCGAGCCGCAATCGGAAACGGTCTGGCGCCAGGCCAACAAGTACCATGTGCCGCGTCTGGCCTACGTCAACAAAATGGACCGCCAGGGCGCGGACTTTCTGCGCGTGGTCAAGCAGATCGACCAGCGCCTGGGCCACCACCCGGTGCCGATCCAGCTGTCGATCGGCGCCGAGGAACATTTCGCCGGGCAGATTGACCTGGTGAAGATGAAGGCCATCTACTGGAACGACGACGACCAGGGCACCAGCTACCGCGAAGCAGAGATTCCCGCCGACATGCTCGCGCTTGCCAACGAATGGCGCGCGCACATGGTCGAGGCCGCCGCCGAGGCCAACGACGAGTTCATGGAGCTGTACCTCAACGGCCAGGAGCTGAGCAACGAGCAGATCAAGGCCGGCCTGCGCCAGCGCACCCTGGCCAACCAGATCGTCCCGGCGATCTGCGGCTCGTCGTTCAAGAACAAGGGCGTGCCGCTGATGCTCGACGCGGTCATCGACTACCTGCCGGCGCCCTCGGAAATCCCGGCGATCAACGGCACCGACCCGGACCACGAAGACAAGCACCTGGAACGCCATGCCGACGACAACGAACCGTTCTCGGCGCTGGCGTTCAAGATCGCCACCGACCCCTTCGTCGGCACCCTGACCTTCGCCCGGGTCTACTCCGGCGTGCTCAGCTCCGGCAATGCCGTGCTCAATTCGGTCAAGGGCAAGAAGGAGCGGATCGGGCGCATGGTGCAGATGCACGCCAACCAGCGCGCCGAGATCAAGGACGTGTGCGCCGGCGACATCGCCGCGCTGATCGGCATGAAGGACGTCACCACCGGCGACACCCTCTGTGACATCAACCAGCCGATCATCCTCGAGCGCATGGACTTCCCCGACCCGGTGATCTCGGTGGCGGTCGAGCCGAAAACCAAGGCCGACCAGGAGAAAATGGGCATCGCCCTGAGCAAGCTGGCCCAGGAAGACCCGTCGTTTCGCGTGCGCACCGACGAAGAGACGGCGCAGACGATCATCTCCGGCATGGGCGAGTTGCACCTGGACATCATCGTCGACCGCATGCGCCGCGAGTTCGGCGTCGAGGCCAATATCGGCAAGCCGCAGGTGGCCTACCGCGAGAAGATCCGCAATACCTGCGAGATCGAAGGCAAGTTCGTTCGCCAGTCCGGCGGTCGCGGCCAGTACGGCCACTGCTGGATCCGCTTCGCCCCGGGCGATGAAGGCAAGGAGGGCCTGGAGTTCGTCAACGAAGTGGTCGGCGGCGTGGTGCCGCGTGAATACATCCCGGCGATCCAGAAAGGTATCGAAGAACAAATGCAAAACGGCGTGCTCGCCGGTTATCCGCTGATCGGCCTCAAGGCCACGGTGTTCGACGGCTCGTACCACGACGTCGACTCCAACGAGATGGCCTTCAAGGTCGCCGCCTCCATGGCCACCAAACAGCTGAAGGATAAAGGCGGTGCAGTACTGCTGGAGCCGGTGATGAAAGTCGAAGTGGTGACCCCCGAAGAATACCAGGGCGACATCATGGGCGACCTCAGCCGGCGCCGCGGGATGATCCAGGAAGGCGGCGAGACCCCGGCGGGCAAGGTAGTGCGCGCGGAAGTGCCGCTGGGCGAGATGTTCGGCTACTCCACACAGATGCGCTCGATGACCCAGGGCCGCGCCAGCTACACCATGGAGTTCACCAAGTACGCCGAGGCGCCGGCGAGCATCAGTGACGCGATTATCAAGAAACAGGGCTGATACGGCGACCGCTTCACGGTCGATCGCCGGCAAGGCCGGCTCCCACAGGATAGCGGCGCACTCGAATCCTGTGGGAGCCGGCCTTGCCGGCGATGGGGTGCGTAGCAGCCCCTCCTCGAACAAAAGCCGATTGAACTCCCACCCCTGCCGCCCTATCCCAATGCTTAGGACCCGCCCAAAAGCCGCAGGACACCGCCATGGCCAAGCCGTTGCAGGAGTACGCGCGCAAGCGCAATTTCGACGCTACCCCGGAGCCCGCAGGCCATCAACGCAGCGGCAAAAAAGCCGCCCACGCCCTGCAGTACTGCATCCAGAAACACGACGCCAGCCACCTGCACTATGACTTTCGCCTGGAGCTGGACGGCACCCTGAAAAGCTGGGCCATCCCCAAGGGCCCGTCGCTGGACCCCAAGGTCCGGCGCCTGGCCGTGCACGTCGAAGACCACCCGCTGGACTACGCCAGTTTCGAAGGTAACATCCCCGAAGGCCATTACGGCGCCGGTGATGTAATCGTCTGGGACCGTGGCGTGTGGATCCCCGAGGAAGATCCGCACAAGGCCTATGCCAAGGGCAAGCTGCGCTTTCGCCTGCAGGGCGAAAAGCTTTCGGGCATCTGGAACCTGTTTCGCACCCACCTGGCCGGCAAGCAGGAGCAGTGGCTGCTGATCAAGTCTGACGATGCCCAGGCGCGCCCGCAGGCCGACTACGACATTCTCGACGCCGAGCCAGACAGCGTGCTTAGCGAACGCACGCTGATTGCGCGCTCAACCAAGGCCGCGAGCAAATCCACCAGCAAGGCCAAACCTGCGAGCAAAAACGAACTCAGCGGCGCAAAAAAAGCCGCCCTGCCCGCCTCGCTCAAGCCGCAGCTGGCCACCCTGGTAGAAACGCCGCCTGAAGGCGACTGGCGTTACGAAGTCAAATTCGACGGTTACCGCATCCTCGCCCGTATCGATGGTGACGATGTGCGCCTGTTCACCCGCAATGGCCATGACTGGACCGCCAAGCTGCCCCGGCAAGCCAAGGCCCTGGCGAAGCTCGGCCTGCACTCGGCCTGGCTCGATGGCGAGATGGTGGTGGCCAATGAGCAAGGCGTGGCGGATTTCCAGGCCCTGCAGAATGCCTTCGACCAGCAACGCGACGAGCAGATCCTCTATTACCTGTTCGATGTGCCCTACCTCAACGGCATGGACCTGCGCCAATGCCCGCTGGAGCAACGGCGTGCGGCGCTGGCGAAGGTGCTGGAAAAGGCCGATGAAAAGCGCCTGCGCTTTTCCGCCGACTTTGACCAGAGCGTCGAATCGCTGCTCGACAGCGCCTGCAAAATGCAGATGGAAGGCCTGATCGGCAAACGCCTGGGCAGCAGCTACCTGAACCGGCGCAGCAGCGACTGGATCAAGCTCAAGTGCAAGCAGCGCCAGGAGTTCGTCATCGTCGGCTTTACCGAGCCCAAGGGCTCGCGCGAGGCCTTCGGCGCGCTGCTGCTGGCCCTGCATGATGACCGCGGCGAGCTGCGCTATGCCGGCAAGGTCGGCACCGGGTTCAACAGCGCGACCCTGGCCCATATTCACCAGCGCCTCAAACCCCTCGAAGTGGCCAGGCCGCAGTTCGCCAAGCCACCCAGCGGCGCCGAGGCCAGGGGTGTGCACTGGCTCAAGCCAACACTGCTGGCCGAGGTCGCCTATGCGCAGATGACCCGCGACGGCGTGGTCCGCCATTCGGTGTTCCACGGCCTGCGCGACGATAAACCGGCCAAGGCCATTGGCCTGGAGCAACCCGTGAAAACCCCGGCGAGCAAAACGTCCAACCTGCACCTGACCCACCCCGACCGCGTCATCGACGCCAGCACCGGCATCACCAAGCGCCAGGTCGCCGAATACTATGCCCAGGTCGCCGAGTGGATCCTGCCGCACCTCAAGCGCCGCCCGGTGGCGCTGGTGCGCGCACCCGATGGCCTGGCCGGCGAGCTGTTCTTCCAGAAGAACGCCGCGCAATTGAACATCCCGGGCCTTGAGAGCCACGCCAAGGCCGAAGCCGGCCAGGCGCTGATGATCATCGACCAGGCCCGGACCCTGCTCGGCGCGGTGCAGATGAACACCCTCGAGCTGCACACCTGGAACGCCACCGCCAAGGATTTCGACAGGCCCGACCGCTTGATCCTCGACCTCGACCCGGACCCGGCGCTGCCGTGGAAGGCCATGCTCGAAGCCACCCAGCTGACCCTGGCGCTGCTCGACGAACTGGGCCTGCAGTCATTCCTCAAGACCAGCGGCGGCAAGGGCATGCACATTGTCGTGCCGCTGACCCGGCGCGCCGGCTGGGACGAGGTCAAAGGCTTCAGCCAGGCCATGGTCCAGCACCTGGCCGGGCTGTTCCCCGAGCGCCTGTCGGCGGTGTCCGGGCCGAAGAACCGGGTCGGGCGGATCTTTATCGACTACCTGCGCAACGGTAAAGGCGCGACCACGGTTTGTGCCTATTCGATCCGCGCCCGCGAAGGGCTGCCGGTGTCGGTGCCGATTCGCCGTGAAGAGCTGACCGAGCTTAAAGGCGCGAACCAGTGGAACCTGCTCAACCTCGGCGAACGCCTGGCCGCAGGCGATGACCCTTGGGCCGGGTATGGCCAGGTACGCCAGTCGATCAGCAAGGAACTGCGCCGGCGCATGGGGGTTGAGTCATGAACCACCTGGAGCTGTTACAGACCTTCGCCCGTCGCCCGCAGGCGCTGACCCTCGACCGCCAGTTGCAACGCTGCCTGGAACAATGCCGGGAGACCGGTCTCGACCAACTGCCGCTGCCCGGCCATGGCCGCACCCTGCAGCGTTGGCAGGTATTGGCCCAAGTCGCCGGGGCTGATCTGGCCCTGGCCAAGCTGTTCGAGGGCCACACCGACGCCCTGGCGATCATCCATGAGTGCGGCGCCAGCCATCTGGACCCGGCGGGCAGTTGGGGGGTATGGGCAGCCGAGCCGGCCAATGCGCGGGTGCGTATCGTCCGTCGCACCGGCAACGACGTGCACCTGCAAGGCCGCAAGGCCTGGTGCTCCGGCGCCCTGCAGATCGACCGGGCGCTGCTCACCGCCTGGGACGAACAAGACCGTCCGCAACTGGTGGCGGTGGCCTTGAATCAACCGGCGCTGCGCATCTTCAATGACGGCTGGCAGGCGGTCGGCATGGCCATTACCGCCAGCGTCGATGTCGAGTTCAACGACTGCCCGGCGCACCTGGTCGGCAGCAGCGGCCAGTACCTGTCGCGACCGGGCTTCTGGCACGGTGGCGCTGGCATCGCCGCCTGCTGGTACGGCGCGGCGCAAACCCTGGGCGAGTTTTTGCTCGAACATTGCCGCAGTCATGAAGACGCCCACGCCCAGGCGCATCTGGGTGCAGTCGACGCTGCGCTTGCCGGTGCCCGGGCGGCCTTGCATGAAACCGCGGCGTGGATCGACGGCCATCCCGGCAGCGATGCCGAGCTGAGCGTCCGGCGCCTGCGCGCGCAGGTCGAAAACGCCGCGCTGTGTGTGCTCGATCACGTCGGCCGGGCCCTGGGCGCGACGCCGTTCTGTCGCGACAGCCAGTTTGCCCGGCTCAGCGCCGACCTGCCGGTGTTCCTGCGCCAGAGTCATGCCGAGCGCGACCTGGCCGAGCTGGGCCGGCAAGTGCGTGCAACCCCCGAGGGAGGCTGGCGGCTATGACCCTGCAACCACCGCAGAACCCGATCCAGGCGCCGGGCACACCGCTGGCGCACTGGCAAGCGTCGGCGATCCTGCAGTCGGTGCCGGCAATTACCCATGACCAGTTGGTGCCTGGTGGCAGGCGCCTGGTAGTGGTCGCCCCGCACCCGGACGACGAAGTGCTCGGCTGCGGCGGCGTGCTGGCTGGCATGCGCGGCCGTGAACACGAGTTGCTGCTGGTCTCGGTCAGCGACGGAGAGGCCAGCCACCCCGATTCGCGCCACTGGACCAGCGAACGCCTACGCCAGCAACGCCCACGGGAAAGCGCCGATGCCCTGCGCCGTCTCGGGCTGGACCTGACCCGCCTGAGCTGGCTGCGCCTGGGCCTGGCCGACAGCGCCGTGGCCAACCATGAACGCTGGCTGGCCGAACGCCTGGTGCAGCTACTGCGCGCCAGCGACCGGGTGCTGACCACCTGGCGCCTGGACGGCCACTGCGACCATGAAGCAGTAGGCCGCGCTTGCGCCCGCGCCTGCGACACTGTCGGCGCGCGCTTGATCGAAGTGCCAATCTGGGCCTGGCACTGGGCCCGCCCCAGCGACCCGCGGCTGCCCTGGCAGCGCGCCCACAAGCTGTTTCTCGACCGCGCGGTGCTGGCCCTCAAGCAACAGGCCATCGCCGCCCATACCAGCCAGTTGCTGGCCGACGAGCTGACCCCGCCGGTACTCGACCGCGAAGCGTTGGCGCGGCTGCAGCAACCTTTCGAACTGGTGTTCACATGAGCGTCTCGGCCAGCTACTTCGAGCAGCTGTTCGCGCACAGCGACGACCCCTGGGCCTTTCGCACCCGCTGGTACGAAAAACGCAAGCGCGAGCTGCTGCTGGCCAGCCTGCCGCGCCAGTACTACGGCCGGGTGTTCGAGCCGGCCTGCGCCAATGGCGAGCTCAGCGCCGCCCTCGCCGAGCGCTGCGAAAGCCTTTTGTGCCAGGACCTCAACGCCACCGCCGTGCAACTGGCCGGCGAACGCCTGCGGCCATGGCCCAACGCCGAGGTTACCCAAGGCTGCCTGCCCGGCGACTGGCCGGCCGGCGAGTTCGAGCTGATCGTGCTCAGCGAGATCGGCTACTACCTGGACCCCGGCCAGTGGCTGGAAGTACTGGAGCGCGCCACCGCCAGCCTGAGCGCCGACGGTGCTCTGCTGCTGTGCCACTGGCTGCACCCGATCGACGGCTGCCCGCAAACCGGCCACCAGGTCCATGAACTGTTGGCCGAGCGCTTGCCGTTGTACCGCAGCCTGCGCCACGAAGAGACCGACTTTGTTCTTGAATACTGGTGCGTCCAGCCTTATGCCATCGACCTTGACGAGCCCTGCCTATGATTGCCGTGATTGTCCCCGCGCATAACGAAGAACAACTGCTCGGCCGCTGCCTGCGCGCCCTTGGCCGTGCCGCCCGGGCGCTAACGGCGCGGGGCGAAGAGGTGCAGACGGTGGTGGTACTGGACGCCTGCAGCGATGCCAGCGAGGCCGTCGCCCGCGCCCATGGCGTGGAAGTGCTCAAGGTCCAGGCGCGTAATGTCGGCCAGGCGCGCCGCGCCGGTGCGGCGTTGATGCTCGAGCGTGGCGCACGCTGGCTGGCCTTCACCGATGCCGACAGCTGCGTCCCGGCCGACTGGCTGTTATGCCAACTGGCCTTTGCTGCCGATGCGGTGTGCGGCACGGTGCATGTCGACACCTGGCAAGCCCACCAGGATGCGGCGCTGCGCGAACGCTACCTGGCCCATTACCAGGCCCGCGAAGGCCACCGGCACATACACGGCGCCAACCTCGGCATCTGCGCCCGCGCCTACGAAAAGGTCGGGGGGTTCCAGCCATTGCCGCTGCACGAGGATGTGCAACTGGTCAACGACCTGCAGCAAAGCGGCGCACATATCGTCTGGACCGCGCGCAACAGCGTGTCGACCAGCAGCCGCAAGGACTGCCGGGTGCGCGGCGGCTTCGGGGACTTTCTCAACAACCTGAGTGATCCGGCCCGGGCGTAGCCAGCCAGGCCTTGATGAAGTCGATCCAGGCGCGGACCTTGCGCGGTACGTGGCGGCTGGACGGATACAGGGCATACACGCTTTGCGGCGCAAAACCATAGCCGGGCAGCCCATCGAGCAACTGCCCGCTGGCCAGCTCATCGGCCACCAGCCAGTCCGGCAGCAGCGCCACGCCTGCGCCCTGCACGGCAAAGGCACGCAGGATCGAGGCGTTGTCGGCGATCAGCAATGGCGTGCCCTGAGGGACATACTCCGAACTGCGCGCCTTGCTGTCGACCAGCGCCCAGCGGTTGTTCTGCTCGAAACGGCTGTGCACCAGTTGCGGCAGCTGAGCCAGGCGCGCGGGTGAGTTGATCAACTGCTCGCCGTGGGCAGCCAGCAGGCCGGGCGCCAGCACCAGGCGCACCTGGTAGCTCGCCAGGCATACGCCACGGTAATCGGAGTCGTGTGCCTGGCCCAGGCGGATGGCGACATCGAAGCGCTCGCGCACCAGGTCGACCTGAGCGGTGTGGGTTTCCAGACGCACGCTCAGCTCAGGGTGCAAACGGCAGAACGCTTGCAGTGCCGGGGCGAGCACCTTCAGCCCGTACTCGACCGTGGTGGTAATCCGCAGGCTGCCCTGCAAGCCGGCGTGCTCGGCGCGCGCTTCGTCGATGGCGATGCGGGCATCTTCGACCAACAACAGGCAACGCTGGTAAAAGCGCTCGCCGGCATCGGTCAAGGCGATGCGGCGGGTGGTGCGGGTCAGCAGGGTGACGCCCAATTCAGCTTCCAGTTGCTTGATGCTGAAGCTGACCGCAGCGCGGGTTTGCTGCAAGCGCTCGGCGGCGCCGGTGAAGGAGCCTGCCTGCACCACGGCGCAAAACAGTTCGAAACGGTCGAGGCTGACCATGCGTGTGGGTTCGCCATTGTCAAAATAATTCGACCAATCTGCCGGGTTTACGCACCTTATTCAAGCGCCAACAAGCCACTAGACTGCGCCTTTCTCCAGCCCTTCGAAGCACTCATGCCCTATCGCACGAAAGTCACCCTGGTCTATCTGCTGGGTTTCACCCTCGACCTGCTCAACATGTTTGCCCTCAACGCCGCTTATCCAGCCCTGGGCCAGGAACTGCACGCCTCGGTGGCGCAACTGAGCTGGAGCAGCAACCTGTACATGCTCGGCCTGACCCTGGTGATCCCGCTGGGCACCTGGCTGGCCACGCGGCTGGGTGAACGGCAAACGCTAATGCTGTCGCTGGCGCTGTTCGGCCTGGGCTCGGCGCTGGCAGGCAGTGCCGGCTCGATCGACAGCCTGCTGGTCTGGCGCCTGCTGCAAGGCCTGGGTGGCGGCCTGTTGATTCCGGTGGGCCAGGCCATGGCCTATCGGTTGTATGCGCCCGAGCAGCGCCACCACCTGACCTCACTGGTGATGATGGTCGCCTTGCTGGTCCCGGCGTTGTCGCCGGCACTGGGCGGGGTGGTAGTCGATCAGGGCTCGTGGCGCTGGATCTTCTTTGCCATGCTGCCGCTGACCTTGATCACCGTCGTCCTGGTGCTGGCCTGGTTACCGGCGAATCGGCCGTTGCCTGCGCCCCAGCCGATGCTCGACCTGCGCCTGCTCGGCCAACCGCTGCTGCGCACGGCGATGCTTATCTACCTGTGCGTGCCAGGCGTGTTCATCGGTGCCAACCTGGTGGCCGCCCTGTACCTGCAGCAGCGCCTTGGGCTCAGCGCCACGGCCACCGGCGCCCTGATGCTGCCCTGGTCAGTGGGCGCCCTGGCGGCGATCGCCTGGGTGCGCTGGCGCTTCAACCTGAGCGGCCCCAAGCGCCTGCTGATTGCCGGGATGCTGATCCAGTGCGCCGCCCTGCTGTGGCTGGCCCTGCCCTCGGTTGCCGGGCACCAGGCCTGGCTGGCGCTGATCTTCGCCCTGCTCGGCATGGGCAGCAGCCTGTGCAGCAGCAGCGCGCAAAGCCTGGCGTTCCTGGCCATTGCGCCTGCGCAAATGGGCCAGGCCAGCGCCTTGTGGAACCTCAACCGCCAGCTGAGCTTCTGCCTCGGCGTCGCCGTGCTCGGCGCCGTGCTTAACCGGTTGCTGCCCGATGACCAGGCGTTCCGGCACACCTTCATCCTCGCCGCGCTGCTGACCCTGATTCCGCTACCGCTGGTGCTGAAACTGCCCGGGGCTCGCGGCCTGGGGCTGACTACCACTCCTACTTGAGATGTGCCCATGACCCATCCCGCTTTCAAGGAAGTTCTCGACGCCCACGTAGCCATCGAACAATGGCTGTCCGGCGCAGCCCACGCCACAGAGCTGGACGCATTGATGGCGCGCTTCAGCGCGCAGTTCTCGATGATCAACCTGCCCGGCAAAATCGTCGATTATCAGGGCTTGCAGCAACTGTTCGCCCACGCCCACGGGCAGCGCGCCGGGCTGCAAATCAGCATCGATGAACTGCAAGTGATTGGCGAAGGGCCAAGCCTTTGCGTGGTCAGTTATCGCGAATGGCAGGTCGATGACGCCGGCAATCGCTCGGTGCGCCGCTCGACCGCGGTGTTCGAGCGCCACGATGGCGCCCTGCGCTGGCGCCATCTGCATGAAACCACCGTGGCCGGCTGATCAGGCCTTCTTGCGCGGCTTGCTGCCGGCAGGCTTTTTCGCCGCTGGCGCGGCTTTCTTCGCCGCCGGTTTGCGCCCGCCCAGGCTGCGTTTGAGCAGCTCGGTAAGGTCGATGATATCGGCGCTTTTCTGTTCACCTTCGCCTTCCAGCGGCTCGACCGTAGCGATCTTGCCCTGGCTGGCCTTCTCCTCGACCAGGCTCATGATGGTGTCTTTGAAGTCGTTGCGGTAGTCCCCGGGCGTCCAGTGCCCGCTCATGTCCTCGACCAGGCGTCTGGCCATTTGCAGCTCACGCTTATCGATGCTCGAATCGCGCACGCTGGCGTCCAGTTCCAGGCTGTCGAGGCCGCGCACTTCCTCGGGCCAGCGCAGGGTGATCATCACCATCGCGTCCTCCAGCGGGCGCAGCAGCGCCAGGTGCTGCTGGGTGTGCAGCACCACCTTGGCCAGGGCCACCTTGCCGGTGCTCTCAAGGGTTTCGCGCAGCAAGGCATAGACTTTGCCACCACGCCGGTCGGGGCTCAGGTAATACGGGGTGTCGAACTGCTGCAGGGGGATTTCGTTGCTGTCGACGAACGAGAAGATATCGATGGTCTGGGTCGCCTCGGGGCGGGCCTTGCGGATCTCCTCCTCGCTGATCACCACGTACTGACCTTTCTGGTATTGCACGCCCTTGACGATGTGCTCGCGGGCGATCTCCTTGCCGGTGACTTTGTTCACCCGCTTGTAGCCCACCGGTTCCATGCTGCGCTCATCGAGCCAGTCAAAATCGACCCGGTCGCTGCTGATCGCGGTACTCAACGACACCGGAATGTGCACCAGGCCGAAGCTGATGGCACCTTTCCAGATGGCTCTGGCCATGACGTTCTCCCAGGGGTATTTGAAGGGCCCTTTGTCAGTCTGACTGCGCCGGTCGGTGAAGGTTTGCTGCAACTGCGCCGATCCGCTGCTGCGCAGCATTGAAGCTGAACTCTGGCGCCGGCAGCCTTTCGTAAAACTAACAGCCGTCCGTTTGTTCACACCCACGGAGATACCGCTCATGAGCCCGTTCCTGCGTCCCACCCGCCTCGCCCTGGGCCTGTGCGCCCTGCTCAGCATCGGCGCCCAGGCTGCCAGCAACAATGCCTTTGTCGACGAAGCCATCAGTGCCGGCATGGCAGAAATCCAGACCAGCCAGCTGGCCCTGGAAAAAACCCGCTCGCCCGAGATAAAGGCGTTTGCCCAGCAGATGATCAAGGATCACACTAAAGCCAATCAGCACCTGCTTGATCTGGCCAGACAACATGACTTCAGCGTCCCGGACGACGCTGCCCTGGCCAGCAAGGCGCGCAAGATGATGCTGCAGGTGCAGGACGGCGCGTCGTTCGATGCGGCCTATGCCACTCATCAGGTCGACGCCCATGAACAGGCGGTGCGCCTGTTCGACGAAGAAAGCCGGTCGACCTCCGACCCGGACGACCTGCGCACCTTTGCCAAGACCACGTTGCCGACCCTCAAGCATCACCTGCAAATGGCCAAGCAACTGCAGAACGCACACCGCAAGAACTGAAGGAGAGCCCTGGAATGAGAAAGGTCAGCCCGGCCAGCCCGACCAGCCTGCAGATCGACTTTGTCCAGGACACTCTGTTCGGCCCGGTGGCCCACAGCGCCGAATGTGAAGTGCAACTGGCGCCATTGAACATCAATGGCCTGCCCGGCCTGCGCCTGCAGGTACGCGCGCCGGTACCGGCCAAGCTTGAGCGTTCACACAGCGTGGCGTTTGTCTGGGAGGGCCGCACTTATCGCGGGATCGTCCAGTATCACCGGCGCTGTGATGACGGCGGCTTGCAGTTGCAGCTGGAGCTGCAGTAACCCGGCTCCCACAACAGCGGTGTATACACCGGGCCTTGGGCTGGGTGGTTCAAATAAATGAAACCCCGACGCCGGCCAGACCTCCATAGAACAGGGAGAAGTGTTTCCCACCCTGCTTACCGGAGGTCACCATGAGTACCCATCTGGTTCAACTCTTCACCCACCCCGATGACGCCTGGATGGAAATCCGCCAGGAAGAAGAACTGCACCCGCGCCACTACCTGCCGCACCTGCTGCTGATGGCGCTGATTCCCGCCCTGTGCCTGTTCATTGGTACTACCAGTATTGGCTGGAGCCTGGCCGGCACCGAGCGGGTTCGCCTGAGCGTGGCCAGCGCCGCCGAGCTTGGGGTGCTGCTGTATGCCGCCTGCGTGGTCGGGGTGATGATCATGGGCGGGTTCATTCGCTGGATGTCGCGCACCTTCGATGCCCGCCCCAGCCTCAACCAGTGCATCGGTTTTGCCGCCTACACCGCCACGCCGTACTTCGTCGCCGGTGTCGCCGGGCTCTACCCCGGGCGCTGGCTGGCGTTGATCGTGCTGGGTGCGGCGTCGGCCTATGCGACCTTCCTGCTGTACGTCGGCCTGCCGACCTTCCTGCGCCTGCGCAAGGAAGACGGCCTGCTGTATTCGACCAGTGTCTGGGCGGTGGGGCTGCTGGTGCTGGTGACCATCCTGGTGTCGATGATCCTGTTCTGGTTCAACGTCCTCAGCCCTGAATACCTGCGCCCGGCCAGCCTTGGCTGACTGGACGCAGTCGGCGTGGTTCAGGCAAACGCCTGGGGCTTGAACGGAATCTGGCTACGCCCCAGGCGCTGCTCTTCGCGCACCTGGGCCACCAGGGCGGCAAGTTCGTGGCAGGTAGTCAGGCTATGCACCTTGATGCCGGTGACGGTCAGGCAGTCGCCCAGGCTATCGCCCTGCCCCAGCTGGATGGTCAGGTGCTCGCCATCGGTGCACGACACCACACTGTGTTCAGGCAGCAATGCCTGTTCGATCATATGGCACAACTCAAGCGTGGAAACTCCAATCAGTGACATGCTGCGATCCTCGTGTCGGAGGGCCCGACTACTCAGTTACTACCCCGTCGGCCCTTAATGCCAATTGAAATCGCTGATGCCGCGCCGTATCCCCCATGCAGGGCAGCAATGATCTTTCGGAAGAGCCGCCCGTGGGTCGCCAAGTTCAAAGCATTCGCGGCTGTCGCGGATGAACGGCGGCCCCGGACCGTTCGTCCCGCAGCGGCGAAATATTTCAAACTTTGCCTGCGCCGACCGCCTCCCAACCTGTGTAAGGCAAACGCCTTGCGAACATTCACAAGAGGAAGAGAATCATGGCTAGCAAAGACACTTCGAATCCCGGGAATTTCGCGAACGACCGACAAAAAGCGTCTGAAGCCGGGAAAAAGGGTGGCCAGGCTTCCGGTGGCAATCAAAAGCCAAGTGACCAGAGCCGCAAGCCCGACATGGGCAAAGACCAGACCCGCAAACCAAGTGGTGGCGGCCGTAGCTAAAGGACGAAAGGCCGGCGCACGCCACGTGCGTCGGTCCCGAGGCACTGCCATGAGCCAACAGGTGATCCACTTTCATTGCCAGATCGACCAGGACACCACCGAACGTTTTCGCGACCGCTGCCTGCAGGCCGTCGACGATGGCGCCACCTCCTTGCTGCTGTTTTTGTCGACCACCGGTGGCAGCACCAACTTCGGTTTCTCGCTGTACAGCTTTCTCAAGTCCTTGCCGGTGCCGTTGTGCGCAGTCAACGCCGGAAACATCGAATCGATGGGCATCATCATGTACCTGGCCGCTGGCGAGCGTGTCGCCGCGCCGCATTCGCGTTTTCTCATCCACCCCATGACCTGGCACTTCAGCCAGAGCGCGGTGGACCATTCGCGCCTGCGTGAATACCTGTCGAGCCTGAACAATGACCTGGAGCGCTACGTGCGCATTTTCGAGCTTGAGACCGCCCAGGCCGAGCGCAAACTGGACATCTTCCATTGCCTGTCGACCGAAGAAAAGGTCATCCCCGCCTACGATTCGCTGGCCTGCGGCATCGCCCATCGCCTGGAGCAGGTGGTGTTCGAAAAGGATGCCCGGCACCTGACCATCAGCGGCGCCCACTGACAGGCTGAAATCCGATGGAATTTTTCTGCCGGCGCAGCACTCACTAGAGGCATTGAAGGGATTTTCTTGGTCACTGCTCTGTAAGGATCATTCCAGACCCATGAACAACGCAAAACTGTTCGTCATCGACTACCAGCTTCACGGCGATCACAAGTCCTTCATCATCCGCGCCGAGATGATGGACAACGCTGAAGCCTGGCACTGGGCAAGTTGCGACGCCGGTATCGGTCGCATAGGCCGGTACGGTCGCGAAAAAGTCAAAAAAGTCAGCAAGCCACTGGCCGAACGCTACGGCATTACCGATGTGACCTGGCGCCAGTCCAGCTGAGTCAGCTCAACGACGCCCACAGATGCTGGGCGGCATAGGCGCGCCACGGGCTCCAGGCCGGTGCGCGCTGGGCCAGTTGCGCCTCGGGGCCTTCAAGCAGGCGCAGGGCCTTGACCAGCGCCACGTCGCCCAGCGGCAAGGCATCGGCCGCGCCCATCTGGCGCAAGGCCAGGTAGTGGGCGCTCCACGGGCCAATGCCGCGCAGGCGGCACAGGCGCTGGACCCAGGCCTCCAGGTCGCGCTCAGGGCGCAGCAGTTGCGGGTCGTGCAGCAGCGCCCGGGCCAGGGTCGACAGGGTCGCGGCCCGCGAGCGCGGCATGCCCAGGCCACTGAGGTCGACGTCAGCAACAGCCTCTGCGCGGGGGAACACATGGGTCAGGCCGGGTACACGCTGAAGCTGCGCGGCCAGCGGCTCGCCGTACCCCGCCACCAGGCGCCCGGCCAGGGTAATCGCCCCGGCGACGCTGATCTGCTGGCCCAGCACTGTACGCATGGCCTGCTCGAACCCATCCCAGCCCCGAGGCACGCGCAGGCCCGGGCGCAGTTCGATCAATTGCGCCATCAACGGGTCGCGGCGCAGCAGTGCTTCGATCTTCAGCGGCTCGGCATCCAGGTCAAATACTCGCCGGACCCTCACGAGCAACCCCGGCAACGCACCGGCAGAGCTAGCGATCACAGTGACTTTCAGCCGGTGCCCACGCGCCTTCGCGACCTGGACGATGCCCTGGCCACGAGCGAGATCAAAACTGCGGGTATAGACCCCCGCTACGACCGTCTCTACCCCGCTAATCGCCCGCGCAGCAAGAAACCCCAGCAGCGACGGCCAGTGCAAGGGTGGCTGGTAAGCCAGCCAGAAGCTGATAGCGCTGGCGGGCCGAATGCTGCGGCGATGGCCTGCCAGGCTGGAAGTGGAATTCATGCGCCGATCATCACCTGGGCAACGGCAACGACGCCAGGGATTTCGACGACTGTCAGACGACGACGGCCGGGCCACGCCAGCGCCCGGCCGTCAATCATTGAACGGCGTTACTTGCCGTTGGTGAGGGTGTTATAGCTGGTCATCAGGTTGCGGTAGTCGGGGATGTGGTTGGCGAACAAGGTGCCCAGGCCTTCGATATCGTTGCGCCAGTCGCGGTGCAGCTCGCAGGCCAGGCCGAACCAGGTCATCAGCTGGGCGCCGGCTTGCGACATGCGGTTCCAGGCCGAGTCGCGGGTCAGTTCGTTGAAGGTGCCCGAAGCATCGGTAACCACGAACACCTCAAAACCTTCTTCCAGGGCCGACAGCGCCGGGAAAGCCACGCACACCTCGGTCACCACACCGGCAATGATCAGCTGCTTCTTGCCGGTGGCCTTGACCGCCTTGACGAAGTCTTCGTTGTCCCAGGCGTTGATCTGCCCCGGGCGGGCAATGTACGGCGCCTCGGGGAACTGCGCCTTGAGCTCGGTCACCAGCGGGCCGTTGGGGCCGGTTTCGAAGCTGGTGGTAAGGATGGTCGGCAGCTTGAAGTACTTGGCCAGGTCGCCAACGGCCAGCACGTTGTTCTTGAAACGGTCCGGGTCGATGTCTCGCACCAGCGACAGCAGGCCGGTCTGGTGGTCGACCAGCAGGACGGCAGCGTTGTTCTTGTCCAGGCGGACGTAGGGCTTGGTCATGATCTTACTCCTTGCGTTGAGACGCCGGTGCCAGGCACCGGACATGAGGGATCAGCGTTGCGAATCGAGCAGTTCGTTGTCGCGGGCTACCTGTTGCGCCTTGAGGTAGCTTTCAATCAGCAGCTGGTAATGCGGGAACACCGAGCTGTAGGCCTCGGCCCATTGCTGGGCGTCTTCGCGGTTCCAGCTGCGCTGGACTTCCGAGCACACCGCAGCGGTGTCCATCGGCACCACACCGGCCTGCATTACCCGCGCCAAGGTGATTTCCTCAGCCATCTTCGAGTAGGTACCGCTGGCGTCGATCACGGCAAACACCTGGTAGCCTGCAGCAACTGCGCTGATGCTCGGGAAGGCCATGCACACACTGGTGATGGTGCCGGCGATGATCAGTTGCTGCTTGCCGGTAGCCTTGACTGCCTCGACGAACTCGGGATTGTCCCAGGCGTTGATTTCACCTTTACGGGCGATATAGCGGGCATGCGGCGCGGCTTGGTGAATTTCCGGAATCAGCGGGCCATTGGGGCCTTGTGGCACCGAAGCGGTAGTGATCACCGGGATCTTCGCCAGGCTGGCAATCCTGGCCAGGGTGATGGCGTTGGCCCGCAGCTCGGTCATGGGCATGTCCTTGACCGTCTGGAACAGGCCGCTCTGGTGGTCGATCAGCAGCATCGCGACATTTTCAGGGTCTATGCGCGGCACCTGGCCGTTGAAGTTGGCAACGTTGGCAAAGGTACTCATGGCGTATTCTCCTTCAGGGGTTATGAGACTAGTTGTGGTGGCGCGGACCGGCCTGCCCGCTCATCTGGCCGAAGCGCCCGGCGCGAAAATCGTCAAAGGCCTCGGCGATTTCGGCATCGCTGTTCATCACGAACGGGCCGTAGCCAACGATCGGCTCATCCAGCGGCTCGCCACTGAGCAACAACACCGACACATCGCTTTGCGCTTCAAGCAGCAGCTCGTCACCGGCGCGGTCAAACAGCACCAGTTGCGCGGCGCCAACCTGGCGCTCGCCGTTGACCAGCAACTGGCCGCGCAACACCACCAGCGCGGTGCTGCGCCCGGCGGCACTGGGCAGGCGCACGGGCGCGCCGGCCTTGAGCTGCAGGTCCCAGACATCCATGGCCGAGAAAGTCTGCGCCGGGCCCTGGTGGCCGCGAAACGCACCGGCAATCACCCGCAAGGTGCCGGCGCCGTTGCCCAGTGGCACCAGCGGGATGTCGCTGCTGAGCAGGGTCTGGTAACCGGCCGGCGCCGATTTGTCCCTGGCTGGCAGGTTGACCCACAGCTGGACCATTTCCAGGGTGCCGCCCTTGGCAGCGAACGCCGGCGAGTGGAACTCTTCATGGAGAATGCCGCCGGCGGCGGTCATCCACTGCACATCGCCCGGGCCGATCAGGCCGCCGGCGCCAGTGGAGTCGCGGTGCTCCAGTTCGCCCTGGTAGACGATGGTCACGGTTTCGAAACCGCGATGGGGATGCTGGCCGACGCCGCGACGCGCCGTGGTCGGGGTGAAGTCGTGGGGGCCGGCATAGTCCAGTAGCAGGAACGGGCTGATGTGCTGGGCCAGGTTGTCGTAGGTAAACAGGCTACGAACCGGGAAGCCATCACCCACCCAATGGGGGTTCGGACTGCTGTAGACGCCTTGGATCTTTTTCATCAGATGCCTCCTCTCGTGCATGGCTATAACCATACGAGCGCAACGACATCGGCGGTAGATCGGTTAAACTGCCTTCAGCGTTCCATTTGGAGAACACTGGTGGAAGACCTCAACGACCTTTACTACTTTGCTCAAGTAGTCGATCACGGCGGCTTTGCCCCGGCCGGCCGCGCCCTGGACATGCCCAAGTCCAAGCTCAGCCGGCGCATTGCCGGGCTGGAAGAACGCCTGGGGGTGCGCCTGATCCAGCGCTCGACCCGGCATTTTTCAGTGACCGAGATCGGCCAGGCTTACTACCGCCACTGTGTGGCCATGCTGGTGGAGGCCGAAGGCGCCGCCGAGCTGATCGAGCGCAACCGCGCCGAGCCCCAGGGCATCGTGCGCCTGAGTTGCCCGACGGCGTTGCTGGATTTCTGGGTGGGGGCCATGCTCACCCGCTTCATGGTCCAGTGCCCGCTGGTGCAGCTGCATATCGAAAGCACCAACCGCCAGGTCGACCTGATCCAGGAAGGCATCGACATTGCCTTGCGCGTGCGCGTACCGCCTTTGGAAAGCAGCGACCTGGTGATGAAGGTACTGGCGCGCAGCACCCAGTACCTGGTGGCGGCGCCCGCCTTGCTCGAACGCCTGCCCCCGCGCCCGGTGCCCGCCGACCTCAGCGCCTTGCCCAGCCTGCACTGGGGCTACCCGCAACGCGATTACCACTGGCACCTGCTCGGTCCCGACGGCGTCCGCGCGAGCCTGCGGCACAGCCCGCGACTGGTCACCGATGACCTGGTGGTGCTGCGCCAGGCGGCGGTGGCGGGTGTCGGCGTGGTGCATTTGCCGCTGGTGGTGATCCGCGAAGAGCTCGACGCCGGCCGCCTGCTGCAAGCCACGCCGAACTGGGCACCGGAGTGCGGCGTGGTGCACGCGGTGTTCGCCTCGCGGCGCGGCTTGCTGCCGTCGGTGCGCAGCCTGCTGGACTTTCTGGCGGCGGAGTTCGAGGCCAGTGATATTGCCTGAACCTGCGGCTTGATTACTGTTCCAGCAAAAACGCCGCGACCCGCTCGCTGCACGCCGCCGGATCTTCCTGCATGAAGCAGTGCCCACCCGCCACCTGGCTGGCGCTGACCTGAGGATTGCCCAGGGCCCAGCGCTGCACCGACTGCGGCACGAAGGGATAGGTGGTTTGGCCATACAGCACCAGGCTCGGGGTGCTCACCTGGGCCAGCGACGCCCACATGCGCCGGGGGAAGGAGCTGAAGATTTCCACTTCACGGCTAGGGCGGCACTTGAGCACCACGCCTTCGCCGCAATCGCCAATGGCGTGTTCGATATAGGACTGCAACGCCGGCTCGCTCCAGCCCTTGAAGATCCCCCGCCCTTCCAGCGATGCCCGCGCCGCCGTGCGGTCAGGCCAGTGGCTGCGACGGGTGGCAGCCTTGCGCGCCAGAGCATGGCGACGGTGCAGGCCGACCAGCGCCGCCGCGCCCATGATGCCCATCATCGCCCGGGTGAACAGCACCGGGTCAAGCAGCACCGCACGCTGGAACAGCTGCGGCTGTTGCGCCAGCATCAGGCCGGTGAGCACCCCGCCAAAACTGTGGCCGACGGCAAAGCGTGGTACATCGCCGTACTCGCCACGGCCGGCCTCGAAGGCTTCGATGGCAAGCTCGGCAGTGCGGTTCCAGCCGGCGAACGGGCCGCCATGGTCGCTGTCGCCATGGCCCTGGACATCGCACAGCCACAGGTCGAACTGCTCGGCCAGGCGCGCCAGCAACGGCTGGTAGGCCAGGCAGCAAAAGCCGTTGCCGTGCAAAAAATGCAGCAGCGGCTTGCCACTGGCTGGGGAGCGCCAGCCGCGCAGGGTGAAGCCAGCACTTGTGTCATGGGACCAGGGAATCAACTGCATGTGCCAGCGCACTCACGTCAGGAAAAACCCGATTCTACAAACAGCAGGGGGTACAGGGATATCACCAGCAGCGCCGCCATCAGCAGATTGAACAACATCAGCCAGCGCGGGTTCTGCAACACCGTGCGCAAGGCGCTGCCGAACATCACCCAGACGCCGACACTGGGCAGGTTGACCAGGGCGAACACCGCGGCAATGACGATGACGTTGGTGACGTAGCCCTGGGCCGGGGTGTAGGTGGTGATTGCGCCCACGGCCATCACCCAGGCTTTCGGGTTGACCCACTGAAAGGCTGCCGCGCCCCAGAAGCCCAGGGGCTTGCGGCTCGACGAGTCGCTGACCGACAGCGGCCCGGAGGTAGCAATCTTGTAGGCCAGGAACAACAGGTAGGCGGCGCCCACGTAGCGCAGCACGGTGTAGATCGGCGGGTAGGCTTTGAACACCTCGCCCAGGCCAAAACCCACCGCCAATACCATGACCATGAAGCCGACACTGATGCCCAGCGCGTGAGGAATCGAACGGCGCACGCCGAAGTTCACCCCGGAGGCCAATAACATGGTGTTGTTGGGCCCCGGGGTGATCGATGAGACGAACGCGAACAACACAAAGGCAGTGATCAGGTCCAGTGAGCCGAGCATGGCAGGCATCCAGTATTTTTATTGGGCTGCCCTGACACTAACGGAGTCCTGATCCGCCTCGACCATACAGTTAGTGAAAATAATGCCGCTACACTTGACTGTCGTGCTCGGCCAGCGCTTCGACGACGAACTCCAGGCGGTCCTGGCCGAAGAACATCTGCTCGCCGACAAAGCAGCTTGGCGCACCGAACACGCCACGGCGCACCGCTTCTTCGGTAGCGTCCTTGAGTGCGGCCTTGACCTCGGGCTCGGCGCTCCAGGCCTGGTATTGCTCGGGGTCGAAGCCGGCCTCCTGCAGCACTGCCGCCAGCACCTGCGGGTCGGCAAGATTGCGCTGGCGCACCCACAGGGCCGTGAACACCGCGTTCAGGTAGGCCTCGAAACGCTCTGGCTGGTAGCGCTGCACGGCCACCGTGCCGCGCATCAGGCCCAGGGTGTTGATCGGGAAGCCCGGCGGCAAGGCCAGGGTCACGCCGTAGCGTTTGGCGTAGCGCTGAAAATCAACGAACACATGCCGGGCCTTGGCCGGCACCATCGCCGGCGAGGCGTTGCCGGTGGCCTGGAATACCCCGCCCAGCAACATCGGCCGGTACACCAGTTGCGCATCGTGCTCGGCGCAGAGTTTCGGCAACTGGGTCCAAGCCAGGTAGCTGGCCGGGCTGCCCAGGTCAAAGAAGAATTCTACGGTTTTGCTCATCTGCAGCAGGTCCTTTTTTTGTTGTTGCGCAGGCTGTTGTCAAAGGCTTACCAGCGCTCCATCCACGGCCGCAGGTCAAGCTCGAAGGTCCAGGCGTCGCGCGGCTGGCTGTGCAGAAACCAGTAGCTGTCGGCGATATGTTGCGGGTCGAGAATGCCGTCCTGGTCCTTGAGCGCATAGCGCTCGGGGAAGCTGTCGCGGATGAACGCGGTATCGATGGCACCGTCCACCACCACATGGGCGACATGAATATTGCGCGGCCCAAGTTCGCGGGCCATGCTCTGGGCCAGGGCGCGAATGCCGTGCTTGGCGCCGGCAAACGCGGCAAACCCGGCGGCGCCGCGCAAGCCTGCAGTGGCACCGGTAAACAGGATAGTCCCACGCTCGCGGGTCACCATGCGCCGCGCCACCGCCTGGCCGCTGAGAAAGCCTGCGAAACAGGCCATTTCCCAGATCTTGAAGTACTTGCGCGCGGTCTCTTCGAGAATGCTGCAGGGCACGTTGGCGCCGATGTTGAAGACAAAGGCTTCGATCGGACCGACGCTGCTTTCGATCTCTTCGACCAGCGCCGCCACCTCCTCTTCCTTGCGCGCATCCGAGGCAAAACCGTAGGCCTCGCCACCGGCGGCGCGGATCTCGTCCACCAGCGGCTGCAGCTTGTCGGCGCTGCGCCGGGTCACGCAGGCGACATAACCCTCGCGGGCAAAACGCCGGGCAATCGCGCCGCCGGTTGCATCACCGGCCCCTACCACCAGTACCACCTTCTTGCCTTGGGTCATGTCTCGCCTCCATTGGTAAACGATCATTTAGTAAACGAACGCTATGCTATGATTCAGGCTTCGTCAAGCCAGCCCTGTGGAGCCTACCGGCGTGCGTTATTCCACCACTCACAAAGAACAAACCCGGCAGAAACTGCTGCAAAGCAGCGGCGCCCTGGCCAAGCGCGGCGGCTTTGCCGCCACTGGCGTGGCCGGGCTGATGAAGGCCATCGGCCTGACCGGCGGCGCCTTCTACAACCACTTCCCGTCCAAGGACGAGCTGTTCACCGAGGTGGTGCGCCGCGAGCTGTCGCACAGCCCCATCGCCCAGCAGCCGATGAACCGCGCGCGGCTCGAACGCTGCCTGGAGCAGTACCTGAGCATGGCCCACCTGCACAATGTCGAAGGCGGCTGCGCGATCCCGACCCTGGGCGCGGAAATCGCCCGCGCCGAGCAGCCGGTGCGCGCGGAAGCCGAACACTGGCTGTGCCAGCTCCAGCAAGCCTGGGCGCAAACCCTCGAAGACCCGGCCCTGGCCTGGGCGCTGATCAGCCAGTGCGTGGGCGCGCTGGTGCTTGCGCGCATGCTCGCCAGCGAGCCGATACAGGAGGAAGTGCTCAAGGCCTCTCGCGATTTCATTGCCGGGGCCCTGCATGAAGCGCCTTGAGTCGTTGCTGCTCAGCCTTGCCCTGAGCGCCCCGCTCACCGCCCTCGCCGCCTGCCCGGCCGGCCAGTACGAAATCTGCCTGGGCAGTTGCATCTGTTCGCCCATCGACCCCGGCCAGGCCGGCACCGTGCTCGACGACCTCGGCCGGGTGGCCAGCAGCTCCCTGGCCCTGGCCTTGCAGCAGGCGCGCAATACCGCGGCGGCCGGCACGCTGCTGCCGATCCCCCTGCACATCCGCGCCCAGCTCGAATCCTACTATGACTTCCAGGTGCTCGACGCGGCGCGCTACAAGGTCGGCGACCAACAAGCCCTGGACAGCGCCAACGCCCTGCTGCAGAACCCCGACGTCAACGCCGTGACCCTGATCGACATCATCGTTTTTCGCAACCAGGCCGACGCCGAAAACAACGTCGCGCTCTGGGCCCACGAACTGCACCACGTGCAGCAGTACCAGCAATGGGGTGTGGAGGAATTCGCCCGGCGCTACTCGCGCGACTTCGACGCCGTCGAAGCGCCGGCCTACGAGATCCAGGCAAAGGTCAGCAAGGCCCTGCGCGAGCGGGCCTCGGGCCAGGCGCGCTGATCAGGCCAGGGCGGCGTGCAAAGCGCACAACGCCGGTTTGATCATCGCCTGCAGGCGCGCCGTGGCAATGCCGTCGCGGGCCTGGATGGCAATACCGTGCAGCAAGGTGGCAAACAGGTCGCCCAGCGCCTGCGGGTCGGCCTCGGCCTTGAGCTCGCCACGGCCATGGGCCTGCTGCAGCAGGTCGATGATCGACTGGGTACGCTGGCGGCGCAGCTCGCTCATCCAGTCCAGTACGCCGCTGATATCCGGGCCGCCGCTGGCGGTCGATGACACCGCCAGGCAACCGCGCGGGCCGTCCGCTGCGGTGTAGGTGGCAATGGCCTCAAGGAGGATCTGCTCCACGGCCTGGCCCACCGCCAGCTCACGGTTGATGACCCGCTCGGCAAAGCCGCCCTGCTCGGCCAGGTACAGCGCCACCACCTCGCGAAACAGCTGCTCCTTGCTGCCGAAGGCGGCGTAGATGCGCGCCGAGGCAATGCCCAGGGCACTGACCAGCAAGGCCATTGACGTGCCTTCGTAACCGTATTGCCAGAAGGTCGCCAGGGCCTTGTGCAGGGCCTGGTCGCGATCGAATTCCCGGGGACGTCCGGCCATGGGTTGTGTGTCCATCAAATCAGATGGGGCGGATTCTACCCTGCAAGACAGTTGACGCAAGCGCGTTGTCGCCCTATTGTTTGTCGATCGACAAACAATAGGAAGTCATCATGCGTACCCTCAAAGGTCCTAGCCTGCACCTGGCCCAGTTCAGTGCCGAACAAGCCCCTTTCAACAGCCTGCCCGAGATCGCCCGCTGGGCTGCCGGCCATGGTTTCAAGGCCTTGCAGGTGCCGGCCTGGGACCGGCGTCTGTTCGACCTGGAACTGGCCGCACAAAGCCAGACTTATTGTGATGAGCTGCGCGGCATGCTTGCCGAACACGGCCTTGAGGTCAGCGAGCTGAGCACCCATCTGCTCGGCCAGTTGGTAGCGGTTCACCCGGCCTACGACGCCCTGTGCGACAACTTCGCCCCGCCCGCGCTGCACGGCAAACCCCAGGCGCGCACCGCCTGGGCGCTGGAACAACTGCAGCTGGCAATCAAGGCCTCGCAACGCCTGGGCCTGACCGACATGGGGACTTTCTCAGGCTCGCTGGCCTGGCCTTACCTGTTCCCGTTTCCGCAGCGCCCGGCGGGCCTGATCGAGGCGGCTTTCGAAGAGCTGGCGCGGCGCTGGCGGCCCATCCTCGATGCCTGCGAAGACCACGGTATCAACCTCTGCTATGAGATTCACCCCAGCGAAGACCTGCACGACGGCAGCAGCTTCGAGCGCTTCCTCGACCTGGTGGATAACCACCCGCGCTGCAACCTGCTGTTCGACCCCAGCCACTTCGTCCTGCAGCAACTGAACTACCTCGACTACCTGGACATTTACCACACGCGCATCCGCATGTTTCACGTCAAGGATGCCGAGTTCAACCCAACCGGTCGCCAGGGCATCTACGGCGGTTACTGCGACTGGACCGAGCGCGCCGGGCGCTTCCGATCCCTGGGCGACGGCCAGGTCGATTTCAAGGCGATCTTCTCCAAGCTTGCGCAATACGACTTCCCCGGCTGGGCCACCCTGGAATGGGAATGCTGCCTCAAGGACCAGGAAGACGGCGCCCGCGAAGGCGCGGCGTTCATCCGTGAGCACATCATCCAGGTCACCACTCGCACCTTCGACGACTTCGCCGGCGCGCCGGTCGACCCGCAACAGATCCGGACCCTGCTGGGCCTGGCTTGAATCCCCCTCTTTCACCTGGAGTGCAACCGATGTCCATCACCCCCGAAGCCGACTTTGAACACCGCTACCTGATCCTCGAACCCGGCCGCCGCCTGCATTGCGTGCAACTGGGCAGCGGCCAGCCGGTGCTGCTGATCCCCGGCTGGCCGCAGACCTGGTACGCCTGGCGGCATGTCATGCGCGCCCTGGCTCGCCAGGGTTACCAGGCGATTGCCGTCGACCTGCCGGGCACCGGGCTGTCCGACCCGGCCAGCGAAGGCCATGACACCGGCACCATCGCCGCCCTGCTGCACCGCGCCATGGGCCAGCTCGGCCATCAGCGCTACCGGCTGGCCGGGCATGATGTGGGCATGTGGGTCGGCTACGCGCTGGCCAGCGATTACCCCGAGGCGGTCAGCCAGCTGGTGCTCAGCGAAGCGGTAATCCCGGGCCTGGCCGAAGCGCCGCCGATCTTTGTCAGCGCCGAGCAGAACATCTTTATCTGGCACTTTCTCTTCAACCAGTTGCAGGATCTGCCCGAAGCCCTGATCACCGGCCGCGAGGACCGCTACCTGACCTTTATGTACGAGCGTTGGGCGCACCATGTCGACCGCGTGGCCGTCGACACTTACATCAGGGCCTACAGCAAGCCCGGCGGTTTGAGCGGCGGCCTGGCCTACTACCGTTCGATCAGCCAGACCATCGCCCAGAACCGCCAGCGCGCCGGCAAGCGCCTGGGCATGCCAGTGCTGGCCATCGGCGCCGAGCATGCTACCGGCGAGGTGCCGTTGCAGACCCTGCAGGCCCATGCCGACAACCTGCGCGGCAGCGTCATCGCCGACTGTGGGCACTTTGTCATGGAAGAGGCGGACGAAGCGTTCAGCGCCCAACTGCTGGCGTTCTTCGAAGCGAACTAGACTTAAAGGTTGCCCCCGCAACACATTGGCCCGAGGTTGCCGGCCCGCCGGCAGCCCCGTTGACGTTGGACTTCTTGCAGGAGAACACGCAATGGACGAAGCCAGACTCAATGACTTCATGGGCAAGCTGGTCACCGACATGGGTGCCGCGGCCATGCTTGCCAACCTGATCCTCGGCGATGAACTCGGTTTGTACCGGGCCATGGCCGACAGCCAATTCATCTCCCCCGAACAACTGGCCGACAAGACCGGCTGCAATCCCCGCCTGCTGCGCGAATGGCTGAGCGCCCAGGCCGCGTCCGGCTATATGGAGCACAGCGAAGGACGCTTTCGCCTGCCCGAAGAACAGGCCATGGCCCTGGCCATCGAAGACTCGCCGGTGTATGTCGCCGGCGGCGCCTCGGTGATCGCCGCGCTGTTCCACGACAAGGACAAACTGGTCGCCGCCATGCGCGGCGATGGCGCCCTGGCCTGGGGTGATCACCATCCGTGCATGTTCAGCGGCACCGAACGTTTCTTCCGCCCCGGCTACCGCGCCCACCTGGTGGCCGAATGGCTGCCGAGCCTGAGCGGGGTGGTCGACAAGCTGCAGGCCGGGGCCAAGGTCGCCGATATCGGCTGCGGCCACGGCGCCTCGACGGTGATCATGGCCCAGGCCTTCCCGGCCTCGCGCTTCAGCGGCTTTGACTACCACGGCCCGTCAATCGCTATCGCCAGCCAACGCGCCGCCGAAGGCGGTGTGGCCGAGCGCACGCAGTTCGTCCAGGCCAGCGCCAAGAACTTCCCCGGCACCGATTACGACCTGATCTGCTATTTCGACTGCCTGCACGACATGGGCGACCCGGTCGGCGCCGCCCGGCATGCCTATGAGTCGCTCAAAGCCGATGGCACGGTGCTGCTGGTCGAGCCCTATGCCAACGACACCCTGGATGAAAACAGCACCCCGGTCGGGCGCTTGTTCTATGCCGCTTCGACCTTTATCTGCACGCCGAACTCGTTGTCGCAGGAAGTTGGCCTGGGGCTCGGCGCCCAGGCGGGCGAGGCGCGGCTGCGCGCGGTGTTCGAGGAAGCCGGGTTCAAGCACTTTCGCCGGGCGACCGAGACGCCGTTCAATTTGATCCTTGAAGCGCGCAAGTAAGCGCTGATACCTGGTCGGGCCAGCCTCCACCCAACCTGGGGGGCTGGCCTCATCGCCGCCAAGGTCGCGCTGGATTACCTGCGCTTGAAACACAACGACAGCAGCAACCTGCGCGACATCGCCGCGCCCATTGCCCTCAAAGAACCCCGCATAGGCCGCTGAGCATGCCAGCGGGCAGGTCTGGCGCCATGCATGGCGAGTTTCGTATACCATATCCATAAATAACTTCGGACGACGCCACCGTGACCGTACCCCGCCTCAACGCCCCGGACCTGGGCAACACGCCCTCGACTTCGGAAATCATCACCCGTCACCTGCGCGATGCGATCATTGCCGGGCACTTCGCCGAAGACGAACCAATCCGCCAGGACGATATCGCCCGCCAGTTCAACGTCAGCAAGATCCCGGTGCGTGAAGCGCTCAAGCGCCTGGAAGCCGAAGGCCTGGTGATGTTCCAGCGCAATCGCGGGGCGATGGTTACGCGCATGTCCGAACCAGAGCTGGCGCAGATGTTCGAAGTGCGCATGCTGCTTGAAGACAAGGCCCTGCGCCTGGCCATCCCGAACATGACCGAGGAAACCTTCGCCCGCGCCGAGCGCATCTGCCAGGAGTTCGTCGGCGAGAACGACGTCGGCCGCTGGGCCGAACTCAACTGGGAACTGCACGCCTGCCTGTATGAACCGGCGCAGCGGCCGTTCCTGGTCAACATGATCCGCTCGGTGAACGACAAGCTGGAGCGCTACCTGCGCATGCAGATGAGCCTCTCGGCAGGCAAGGAGCGCGCCGACCACGAACACCGCGACATCCTCGACGCCTGCCGGGCCAAGGATGTCGAGCTGGCAGTGAGGCTGCTCGACGAACACATCGCCGGCGTCTGCAAGACCCTGTTCGAGCACCTGCCGCCGAGCAAGTGACAGAAACCTGTGGGTTGCGCCACTGTGCCGATTTCGTCATCGGCACGACATAAACGCATCAAGCCTGCGCGCCGCATGACACGCCACTCTGTCCTTCACTTCCCTGAACGGACGCGGCCTCCATGAAACGCATTACCGTGATCGATTCCCACACCGGCGGCGAACCGACCCGCCTGGTCATCGACGGCTTCCCCGAGCTGGGCACCGCCAGCATGGCCCAGCGCCGCCAGCGCCTTGCCGAGGCGCACGATCAATGGCGCACTGCCTGCATGCTGGAGCCGCGCGGCAGCGATGTGCTGGTCGGCGCGCTGCTGTGCGAGCCGGTGGACCCCAGCGCCTGCGCCGGGGTGATCTTCTTCAACAACACCGGTTACCTGGGCATGTGCGGCCACGGCACCATCGGCCTGGTGGTGTCGCTGGCGCACCTGGGCAGGATCGGCCCGGGCGTGCACCGCATCGAAACCCCGGTCGGCACCGTGCAGGCGACCCTGCACGAGGACCGCTCGGTCAGCGTGCGCAACGTGCCGGCCTACCGCTACCGCAAGGACCTGGCGCTGGAGGTGCCCGGCATCGGCAAGGTAGTGGGCGATGTGGCCTGGGGCGGCAACTGGTTCTTTTTGATCGCCGACCACGGCCTGGAGGTCGCCGGTGACAACATCGAGGCGCTGACGGCCTATACCTACGCCGTGCAACAGGCCCTGGAAGAGCAAGGCATTCGCGGTGAAGACGGCGGCCTGATTGACCATATCGAGCTGTTCGCCGACGACCCCGACGCCGACAGCCGCAACTTCGTGCTGTGCCCCGGCAAAGCCTACGACCGCTCGCCCTGCGGCACCGGCACCAGCGCCAAGCTCGCCTGCCTGGCTGCCGACGGCAAACTGCAACCCGGGCAGACCTGGCGCCAGGCCAGCGTGATCGGCAGCACCTTCGAGGGCTCGTTCGAGGCCGACGGCCAACGCATCATCCCGACCATTCGCGGCCGCGCGCACATTAGCGCCGA
The DNA here is from genome assembly GCF_000955865.1 of Pseudomonas sp. 2(2015). NCBI lineage: Bacteria > Pseudomonadati > Pseudomonadota > Gammaproteobacteria > Pseudomonadales > Pseudomonadaceae > Pseudomonas > Pseudomonas sp. 2(2015). Next base: position 71,271 of record NZ_JYOF01000005.1, on the reverse strand, counting down.
AGCCACGCTGATCATCGAGGAGGACGACCCGTTCGCCTGGGGCATTCGCCCGTGAGCCGTGGTGCCGTGGCCGATGTCATCGTCATCGGCGCCGGAATCATCGGCGCCGCCTGCGCGCAGGCGCTGGCCGCGCGCGGGCTGCAAGTACTGGTACTCGATGCCGGGCTGCACGGCGCCACGGCCGCCGGCATGGGCCATTTGCTGGTGCTCGACGACAATCCCGCAGAGCTTGCGCTCAGCCAGTATTCGCTACAACGCTGGCGCGAACTGGCCCCGCAACTCCCCGAGACCTGCGCCTATCGCAGCAACGGCACCCTGTGGCTGGCGGCCAACACCGAAGAAATGGCCGTGGCCGAACACAAATTCAACCTCCTGCAAGCACAGGGGGTGGCCTGCGAATTGGTCGCCGGGCACGCCCTGCGCCAGCGCGAACCGGCGCTGCGCGAGGGGCTCGAAGGCGGTCTGCTGATCAACGGCGACGGCATTCTCTATGCCCCGGCCACTGCCGGCTGGATGCTGCAAACAGCAGGGATCGAACAGCGTCGGGCGCGGGTCAGCGCAGTAGAGGGCAACCGTGTGCGCCTCGACAGCGGCCAGTGGCTGAGCGCCGAGGCCGTGGTGTTGGCTAACGGCATCCAGGCCACGCAGCTGTGCCCGGAGCTGCCGATCGAGCCGAAGAAAGGCCACCTGCTGATCACCGATCGCTACCCCGGCACCGTCACCCATACCCTGGTGGAGCTGGGCTACGTGACCAGCGCCCACAACGCCAGCGGGCCGTCGACTGCCTGCAATATCCAGCCACGGCCCACCGGCCAGCTGTTCATCGGCGCCTCGCGCCAGTTCGGCACCACTGACCCGGCCGTGGAAGGCTGGATGCTGGCGCGCATGCTCAAGCGCGCAACCGAGTACATGCCGGACCTGGCAAATCTGAACGGCATCCGCGCCTGGACCGGCTTTCGCGCCGCCAGCCCCGACGGCCTGCCGCTGGTGGGCCGCCATCCGCAGCAGGATGGCCTGTGGCTGGCGGTCGGTCATGAAGGGCTGGGCGTGACCACGGCGCCGGCGACCGCCGACCTCTTGAGCGCGCAGCTGTTTGACCAAACGCCGCCGCTGGCGGCCAGCCCTTACCTGCCAGATCGCTTTCTTGGAGCCCTCGCCCATGCCTGACCTGACCCTCGATGGCCGCCCGCTACGCGTGGCCGACGGCACCAGCGTCGCTGCTGCTCTGGCCCTGGGCGGCGATGGCTGCTCGCGCACTTCGGTCAGCGGCCAGCGCCGCGCCCCGCTGTGCGGCATGGGCGTTTGCCAGGAGTGCCGGGTGACGATCGACGGTCGCCGGCGCCTGGCCTGCCAGACCCTGTGCCGTGACGGCATGCAGGTGGAGACCCGCGCATGAACGAACACACCAACCTGCTGATCATTGGCGCCGGCCCCGCCGGACTGGCTGCGGCCCTGGCCGCCGCGCCGCGGGCCGCGCGCATCGTGCTGCTCGACGACAACCCGCTGCCGGGCGGGCAGATCTGGCGCGACGGGCCACAGGCCAAGCTGCCCAAGCAGGCGCGCCGGCTGCGCGAGCAGGTGCTGGCCTGCGCCAATGTGCACTGGCACAGCGGCACGCGGGTGATCGCCAACGCCGGCCCCAACAGCCTGCTGGTGGAGAACGCCGAGCGCGGCTGGCAAATCCACTACGAGCGCTTGATCCTCTGTACCGGCGCCCGTGAACTGCTGCTGCCCTTCCCTGGCTGGACGCTGCCTGGGGTGACCGGTGCCGGTGGCTTGCAGGCGCTGATCAAGGGCGGGATGCCGGTACGCGACGAGCGTATCGTCATCGCCGGCAGCGGCCCCTTGCTGCTGGCCAGCGCCGCCACCGCCAAGGCCAATGGCGCGCGGGTACTGCGCATCGCCGAGCAGGCCTCGCTTGCGGCCGTCAGCGGCTTTGCCGCACAGTTGCCGCGCTGGCCGCACAAGCTGCTGCAATCGTTTAGCCTGTTCGACCGCCAGTACCGCAGCGCCAGCCATGTGCTGGCCGCGCTGGGCACCGACCGGCTCGAAGGCGTGCGCCTGCAGCAGCACGGCCAGGTGGTTGAAATTGCCTGCGATCGGCTGGCTTGCGGCTTCGGCCTGATCCCCAACATCCAGTTGGGCCAGGCCCTGGGCTGCGCCGTGGAGCAACAGGCGCTTGCCGTCGATGCCTGGCAGGCGACTTCACAACCCGGCGTTTACGCGGCAGGCGAATGCACAGGTTTCGGTGGCAGCGAGCGCGCTCTGGTTGAAGGCGCTATTGCCGGTCTTAGCGCCACCGGCAATCGCCAGGCGGCGCAGCGGCTGTGGCGCCGCCGGGCGCGCTGGCACGCCTTTGCCCGCGCATTGAACACGGCCTTCGCCCTCGACCCCGCACTGAAGTCGCTGGCAACCGCCGACACCCTGGTGTGCCGCTGCGAAGACGTGCCCTATGCCGCCCTCGCCGGGCACAGCGACTGGCGCCAGGCCAAGCTGGCCAGCCGTTGCGGCATGGGCGCCTGCCAGGGCCGGGTGTGCGGTGCGGCCACCGCCCACCTGTTCGGCTGGCAGCCCTCGGCACCGCGCCCGCCATTCAGCCCGGCGCGCATCGACACCCTGCTGCACCTTGAGAGCGACACTTGAGGTAAACACCGGGGGCGCTCTATGATCCCGACGGTCGCCCCCGGAACGTCAGCGCCATGCACGCCACGCTCAACCACTTCGCGCCCTGCGACCTGCCGACCCTGCTCAGCAGCCTGCAGCCGATTGCGCCGCTGCTCGACACCCTCAACGACGTGGTGTTCTTCATCAAGGATTGCGAGGCGCGCTACGCCTTCGTCAACCAGACCCTGGCCCGGCGCTGCGGGCGCAAGCACCGCGAAGACTTGCTTGGGCTTACCGCCGAGCATGTATTCCCCGCCCGCTTCGGCCCGCTCTACACCGAGCAGGACCGCCGCGTGCTCAGCAGTGGCCGGGAACTGGCCGACCAGCTTGAGCTGCACCTTTACTTCGGCAACCAGCCGATCTGGTGCCTGACCCACAAACGGCCACTCAAGGACGCCGAAGGCAAGATCGTCGGCCTCGCCGGCATTTCCCGCGACCTGCAACTGCCCCAGTCCAACCACCCGGCGTTCCACAAGCTCGCTGCCGTCGATGCACATATCCGCGCCCACTTCACCCGCCCCATCAGCCTTGCAGAGCTGACCGCCATCGCCGGGCTGTCGGTGGCGCAGCTGGAGCGCCACTGCAAGCGCATCTTCCAGCTCACGCCGCGACAGATGATTCACAAGGCGCGCCTCGAAGAAGCCTCGCGCCTGCTGCAGGAGCTCGACCTGCCGATCACCGAGATCGCCCTGCGCTGCGGTTACACCGATCACAGCGCCTTCAGCCGGCAGTTTCGCGCCCTCACCGGGCTTTCACCGAGCCAGTACCGCGACAGCCAGCGCTAAGTGTTCCTTTATCGGGCGCTGCGCACAGGCAGTGCTCCGATATGTAACACCTGCCCCGCTCCCCTGCTGCAGCACCCCAACTGCCCTTGTTTGCTTCGAGCGCCCTAGCCCACGGGCCGAAAGATTATTCCTACATCGGCGACAAAACAGGCACGGCCATTGCACTAGAAAATATCGTATACGAAATTACCAATACGATATTTAACAGCACGCTCCCAACCCGAGGCCTCTATGAAAAACCGCACATTTGCCGTAGCCCTCAGCGCTGTTCTCAGTACCACCTTTATCGCCAACGCCCAGGCCGACAAGCTCGATGACATCATCGGCTCCGGCAAGCTGCGCTGCGCCGTGACCCTGGACTTCCCACCGATGGGTTTTCGCGATGAGGGCAATAAGCCCGCCGGCTTCGACGTCGACTACTGCAGCGACCTGGCCAAGGTGCTCGGGGTTGAGCCGGAAGTGGTCGAAACGCCCTTCCCCGACCGCATTCCGGCGCTGGTTTCGGGCCGTGCCGACGTGATCGTCGCGTCCACCTCCGACACCCTCGAACGGGCCAAGACCGTCGGCCTGACCGTGCCCTACTTTGCCTTCCAGATGGTCGTGCTGACCCGCGACAACACCGGCATCAACAGCTTCGACGACCTCAAGGGCAAAGCGCTGGGCAACACCAGCGGCACCTATGAAGCCATTGCCCTGGAAAAAGACGTGAAGAGCTGGGGCAGCGGCACCTTCCGGGCCTACCAGTCGCAGAACGATACCCTGCTGGCGGTCGCCCAGGGGCACATCGACGCCACCGTGGTCACCAACACCGTCGCCGCCGCCACCCTCAAGTCCGGCAAGTACAAGAACCTCAAGGTCGCCGGCAATGCCCCTTACGTGATCGATTACGTGTCGCTGGGCGCCAAGCGCAACGAGTATGGCCTGCTGCGCTACCTCGACCTGTTCGTCAACCAGCAGGTGCGCACCGGGCGCTACAAGGAGCTGTTCACCAAGTGGGTCGGCACCGAAATCGCCCCGACCGACCTGACCGTGCCACAGGTCTACTACTGAGGTGGGCAGCATGACCAGCACACCGATCCCCCAGGCCGGGCGCAGCCTGGTCGCGGGCGCGGCCCAGGGCCCCTTGCTGTTCGCCGATACCGGGCTGAGCTTCTGGGGCGGGGTCGACGCCGCCAGCGGCGAAGTCATCGACCGTCATCATCCACTGAGTGGCCAGTGCATCGCCGGGCGCGTGCTGGCGATCCCCAGCGGGCGCGGCTCGTGCACCGGCAGCAGCGTGATGATGGAACTGATCAGCAACGGCCACGCACCGGCGGCACTGGTGCTGGCCGAGGCCGACGAGATCCTGACCCTCGGCGTGCTGGTCGCGCAAACCCTGTTCCAGCGCTCCCTGCCGGTGCTGTGCATCGGCAAGCAGGCCTTCGCCGGCTTGCGCGGTGCAGGCTGGGCAAGGGTCGAAGGCGATTGCCTGAGCCTGTATCCCCAGGCCCCAGCCGATCACTGGCAGGCCGCGCCGTATGACCACAGCGCCGAGTCTTTCAACACCCGCCTGAAGCTGCAAGCCGAGGACCAGGCGCTGCTCGACGGCACGCACGGCAAGGCGGCGCAAATGGCCATGCAGATCGTTTTGCGCATGGCCGAGCTGCAAGGCGCCGAGCAGTTGCTGGACGTCACCCAGGCGCACATCGACGGCTGCATCTACACCGGCCCCGCCAGCCTCGGCTTTGCCCAACAGCTGGTGCGCTGGGGCGCAAAGGTGCGGGTGCCGACCACCCTCAATGCCATCTCGGTCGACCAGCGCCGCTGGCGCGAGCTGGGCATCGACCCGGCGCTGGGCGAGCCGGCCAGCGCCTTGGGCGATGCTTACATGGCCATGGGTGCGCAGATGAGCTTCACCTGCGCGCCGTACCTGCTCGACAGCGCGCCGAGCCAGGGCGAACAGATCGTCTGGGCCGAATCCAACGCCGTGGTCTACGCCAACAGCGTGCTCGGCGCGCGCACCCTCAAGTACCCCGACTACCTGGATATCTGCATCGCCCTGACCGGCCGCGCGCCGCGCATCGGCTGTCACCTGGACAGCCAGCGCAAGGCGCAGTTGTTGGTGCAGGTGCCGGCGCTGGCGGCACTGGATGACAGCTTCTACCCGCTGCTCGGCTACCATATCGGCGCCCTGGCCGGTTCGCGGATACCGCTGATTTACGGGCTGGAACAGGCGCAGCCGAGCCTGGACGACCTCAAGGCCTTCGGCGCCGCCTTTGCCACCACCTCGGCGGCGCCGCTGTTTCATATCGCCGGGGTCACCCCCGAAGCGCTGGAGCCGGCGCAGGTCCTCGAACCGGACGCCAACCTGCCCAGCGAGCGCATCCAACTGGCGGACCTGCTGCACAGCTGGCACGCGCTCAACAGTGCCCGCGAGCCGCAGGTGGATGTGGTGTCGCTGGGCAACCCGCATTTTTCCTTCAGCGAGTTCGCCGCGCTTGCACAGCTGTGCCAGGGCCGGCACAAACACCCGGAGGTGGTCGTGGCCATCACCTGCGGTCGCACAGTGCTCGAACAGGCCCGCGCCGCCGGGTACATCGCCGAGCTTGAGCGCTTCGGCGTGACCCTGGTGACCGACACCTGCTGGTGCATGCTGGGTGAGCCGGTGATCCCGCCAACGGCGCGTACGCTGATGACCAACTCGGGCAAATATGCCCACTACGGGCCGGGCCTGGCCGGCCGCCCGGTGCATTTCGCCAGCCTCGCCGAGTGCGTCGCGTCGGCCTGCAGCGGCCAGGCCAGCGGTCGCTTGCCGGCCTGGTTGCAAGCGGCCCAGAGCCAGGAGGGCCGCGCGCATGTTTGACTTTGACTACACCTTCCAGTGGCGCTCGGCGTTGCGCGCGCTGCCCGACATGCTCGCCGGCGCCTGGGTGACCTTCGAGACCGCCGCCCTGTCGATGATCTTCGGGGTGCTGATCGCCCTGGCCCTGACCGTCATGCGCGAAGGCAAGCAACCGCTGCTGCGCGGTTTTGCCAACGGCTGGGTGTCGATTGCGCGCAACACGCCGTCGCTGTTCCAGATCTACATCCTGTACTTCGGCCTCGGCTCGCTGGGCCTGCACGTCAGCTCGTGGATCGCCCTGCTGGCGGGCATCACCTTCAACAACGCGGGGTACCTGGCGGAGAACTTTCGCGGCGGCCTCAAGGCCGTGCCGACTACGCAAGTGCGTGCGGCGCGTTCGCTGGGCATGAGCGCTTTCCAGACCTACCGGATGATCGTCATCCCGCAGCTGCTGCGGGTGGTGTTCTACCCGCTGACCAACCAGATGGTCTGGGCGGTGCTGATGACCTCGCTGGGGGTGATCGTCGGCCTGAACAACGACCTCACCGGCGTGACCCAGGACTACAACGTCAAGACCTTCCGCACCTTCGAATACTTCGCCCTGGCGGCGGCGCTGTACTACCTGATTGCCAAGGCGATCGTCGCGCTGGCCCGGCTGATGGCCTGGCGGCTGTTCCGTTACTGAGGAGCTCGGCATGTTTTCCACCGGTTTTACCTGGAACGACTTTGTGTTCCTGCTCGACGGGGCGCGTATCACCTTGCAGCTGACCTTCTGGGCGATTTTGCTGGGGACCTTTGCCGGCTTGCTGTTCGGCCTGGCCCGGGCCCTGTGGCCACGGCTGAGCCTGCCACTGGCGTGGGTGCTGGATGTGTTTCGCAGCGTGCCGCTGCTGATCCAGTTCGTGCTGTTCAACTCGTTCAAGAGCATCGTCGGCCTCGACATCAGCGCCTTCAGCGTCGGCTGCATCGTGCTCGGCGTCTACACCGCCGCGTACTTCACCGAGATCGTCCGCGGCGGCGTGCTGGCGGTGTCGCTGAGCGTGCGTCGGGCCAGCCGCTCACTGGGCATGAGCTACCTGCAGGACCTGCGCTGGATCGTCTTGCCAATGGCCACCCGGGTGGCGTTTCCCGGCTGGCTGAACCTGGTCCTGGGGGTGATGAAAGACACGGCGCTGGTGATGTGGATCGGCATCGTCGAATTGCTGCGCGCTTCGCAAACCATCGTTACGCGGATTCAGGAACCCCTGCTGGTGCTGTGCATCGCAGGCCTCATCTACTACGTCATGAGCCTGGTGGTTGCCCGCCTGGGCGCCCGTCTGGAAAGAAGGTGGCAGGAAAATGATTGAGATCGAGAACGTACACAAATCCTTCGGCGACCTGGAAGTGGTCAAGGGCGTAAGCCTGACCGTGAACAAGGGCGAAGTGGTATCGATCATCGGCGGCTCGGGCTCGGGCAAGTCGACCTTGCTGATGTGCATCAACGGCCTGGAGCCGATCCAGAAAGGCAACATCCGCGTCGACGGCGTCGAGGTCCACCACCGCGCCACCGACCTCAACCGCCTGCGCCAGAAGATCGGCATCGTCTTCCAGCAGTGGAACGCCTTCCCGCACCTGACCGTGCTGGAAAACGTCATGCTCGCGCCGCGCAAAGTGCTCGGCAAAGACAAGCACGACGCCGAGGCGCTGGCCGTCAAGCAGCTGACCCACGTCGGCCTGGGCGACAAGCTCAAGACCTTCCCCGGCAAGCTCTCGGGCGGCCAGCAGCAACGCATGGCGATTGCCCGGGCGCTGGCGATGTCGCCGGACTACATGCTGTTCGACGAGGCCACCTCGGCACTCGACCCGCAACTGGTCGGCGAGGTGCTCGACACCATGCGCATGCTCGCCGAGGACGGCATGACCATGGTGCTGGTGACCCATGAGATCCGTTTTGCCCGCGATGTGTCGGACCGCGTGGCGTTCTTCCGTAACGGCCTGGTGCACGAGATCGGCTCGCCCGACCAGGTGATCGGCAATCCGTTACAGCCGGAGACGGCGGCGTTTCTCAAGTCGGTGAAATAACAGCATCGCTGGCAAGCCAGCTCCCACAGGGATCTGTGTGGGAGCTGGCTTGCCAGCGATGAGGCCTGCCCTTACAACACAAGGAGTCCTGCGAATGCGCTCATCGAAAATCATCCACATCGTCAACTGCCACGCCGAAGGTGAAGTCGGCGACGTCATCGTCGGCGGCGTCGCCCCGCCCCCCGGCGCCACGGTCTGGGAGCAGTCGCGCTGGATCGCCCGCGACCAGACCCTGCGCAACTTCGTCCTCAACGAGCCACGCGGCGGCGTGTTCCGCCATGTCAACCTGCTGGTGCCGCCCAAGGACCCGCGGGCGCAAATGGCCTGGATCATCATGGAGCCGGCCGACACTCCGCCGATGTCCGGCTCCAACTCGCTGTGCGTGTCAACCGTGCTGCTCGACAGCGGCATCCTGCCGATGACCGAGCCCGAGACGCACCTGGTGCTCGAAGCCCCGGGCGGCCTGATCGAAGCGGTCGCCCAATGCCGGGACGGTAAGGTCGAACGGGTGGAAGTGAAGAACGTGCCGTCCTTTGCCGACCGCCTCGACGCCTGGATCGAGGTCGAAGGCCTGGGCTCGCTGCAGGTCGACACGGCCTACGGCGGCGACAGCTTCGTGATTGCCGATGCCCGGCAACTGGGCTTTGCCATCCGCCCGGACGAAGCCAAAGATATCGTCGAGGTCGGCCTGAAGATCACCCAGGCCGCCAACCAGCAACTGGGTTTCAGCCACCCGCTGAATCCGGACTGGGCGCACATTTCCTTCTGCCAGATCGCCGCGCCCATCGAGTATGAGGACGGCGTTGCCAGCGGCGCCAACGCGGTGGTGATCCGCCCCGGCAAGATCGATCGCTCGCCCTGCGGCACTGGCTGTTCCGCGCGCATGGCGGTGTTGCAGGCCAAAGGCCTGATGAAAGTCGGCGAGCGGTTCATTGGCCGCTCGATCATCGGCTCGCGCTTCGACTGCCGCATCGAATCACTGACCGAAATCGCCGGCCGCCCGGCCATCTACCCGTGCATTTCCGGCCGCGCCTGGATCACCGGCACCCATCAATTGCTGCTCGACCCCAGCGACCCCTGGCCACAAGGCTACCGGTTGTCGGACACCTGGCCCGGCGCCTGAACGCTAAGCCGTTGATTTGCAACCAGCCTTGAAAACCGATCGGTAAACGAAGTGAAAAAACACTGGTCCACTGCAAACACTTCAAATATCGTATACGAAATACAATAAACAACCGGAGAACACCATGAGCAAGTACGTAAACTGGAGCGGCGTCTTCCCTGCGGTCACCACTCAATTCAACGATGACTTCTCGATCAACCTGGAAAAGACCCACGAGGTGATTTCCAACGTGATCCGCGACGGCGTCTCGGGCCTGGTGGTGTGTGGCTCGGTGGGCGAAAACACCTCGCTGAGCGCCGAAGAGAAAATCGCCGTCACCGAAGTCGCCGTCGATGCCTCGCGCGGCCGGGTTCCAGTGATCTGCGGCGTGGCCGAGTTCACCAGCGTGCAGGCCGCCAAGGTGGCCAATGCGGTGCGCCAGGTCGGCGTCGACGGGGTGATGCTGATGCCGGCGCTGGTCTATGGCTCCAAGCCGTTCGAGACCGCCGAGCACTACCGTTACGTGGCCAAGCACACCGACGTGCCGCTGATGGTCTACAACAACCCGCCGATCTACAAAAACGACGTCACCCCGGACATCCTGATTTCCCTGGCCGACTGCGACAACGTGGTGTGCTTCAAGGACTCCTCCGGCGACACCCGCCGCTTCATCGACGTGCGCAATGAAGTGGGCGACCGCTTCGTGCTGTTCGCCGGCCTCGACGACGTGGTCCTGGAAAGCATCGCGGTCGGCGCCCAGGGCTGGGTCTCGGGCATGTCCAACGTGTTCCCCAAAGAGGGCGAGACGATCTTCCGCCTGGCCAAGGCCGGGCGCTTCGCCGAGGCCATGCCGATCTACGAATGGCTGATGCCGATCCTGCACCTGGATGCCCGCGCCGACCTTGTGCAGTGCATCAAGCTGTGCGAAGCCATCGCCGGTCGCGGCAGCGCCCTGACCCGTCCGCCACGCCTGGCCCTGCCAGAAAGCGATCGGGTCTATGTCGAGCAGATCATGGCCAAGGCCCTGGCCAACCGTCCGCAACTGCCGGACGTCGGCCTCTGAGTGATTGCCGGGCCGGCTCCATCATGGAGACCGGCCTGCCTGTTTTGCGCCCATACAGGAAACGCCAGCATGTCCAGTCACCCCTCCAGCGCAACCAGCCCTTCGGGCTTGAAACGGGTCGTCGCCGCAGCCATGGCCGGCACCGTCGCCGAATGGTATGAATTCTTCCTTTACGGCACCGCCTCGGCACTGGTCTTCGGCCAGTTGTTCTTCCGCCAGACCGACAGCCCCGTCGACGGCATCATCGCCGCCTTCGCCCTCTATGCCGTAGGCTTTCTCGCTCGCCCCCTGGGCGGTTTGGTATTCGGTCACTACGGTGACAAATTCGGCCGCAAGCGCTTGCTGCAACTGAGCCTGGTGGTAGTCGGCATCACCACCTTCCTGATGGGTTGCCTGCCGGGCTTCGACACTATCGGCTATGCCGCGCCGGTGTTGCTGGTGCTGCTGCGGCTGATCCAGGGTTTTGCCTTCGGCGGCGAATGGGGTGGCGCGATTTTGCTGGTGTCCGAGCACTGCCCGGACAACCGTCGCGGCTTCTGGGCCAGCTGGCCGCAGGCCGGGGTGCCGGCCGGCAATCTGGTGGCAACGGTTGCCCTACTGCTGTTGTCGAGCAACCTCTCGGAAGAACAATTCCTGGCCTGGGGCTGGCGCGTGGCATTCTGGTTCTCGGCGGTGGTGGTGCTGATCGGTTACTGGATCCGCACCAGCGTCGACGACGCACCAATCTTCAAAGAGGCCCAGGCGCGCCAGGCACAGAAAGCCGAGCAGCAACTGGGCGTGGTCGAGGTGTTGCGCCATCACTGGCGCGCGGTGCTGGTAGGCATCGGCGCCCGCTTTGCCGAGAACATCCTCTACTACACCGTGGTGACCTTCTCGATCACCTACCTCAAGCTTGTAGTGCACAAGGACACCTCGCAGATCCTCTTGCTGATGTTCGGCGCGCACCTGCTGCATTTTTTCATGATCCCGCTGATGGGCTACCTGTCCGACCTGGTCGGGCGCAAGCCGGTGTACCTGACCGGCGCGGTGCTCACCGCCTTCTGGGGCTTCGTCGGCTTCCCGCTGATGGACACCGGCAACAACTGGCTGATCATGGCCGCAATTACCCTGGGCCTGGCCATCGAGTCGATGACCTACGCGCCCTACTCGGCGCTGATGGCCGAGCTGTTCCCCACCCATGTGCGCTACACCGCGCTGTCGCTGTGCTACCAGGTGGCGCCGATTTTCGCCGGATCCCTGGCGCCGCTGATCGCCATCAGTTTGCTCAATGAGTTTCATAGCTCGACGCCGATTGCCTGGTACCTGGTTGGCGCTGCGCTGATCTCGATTGTCGCTGTTGGCCTGACCCGCGAGACCCGCGGCAAGTCGCTGCACCAGGTAGACGCCGAAGCTGCCGCGCGCATCGCCGCCGGGCAAGCGGCCCCCGTTCGCCCGGGCAGTTCGCTGGCCTGACCCCACCTTTTTCTTCAGGAGTAATCCATGGCGGATATCATCGGCCACAACTACATTGGCGGCGCGCGCAGCGCCGCTGGCAGCCTCACCCTGCAGAGCCATGACGCAACCAGCGGCGAGGCCCTGCCCTATCGGTTCCACCAGGCCACCGGCGCAGAAGTGCATGCCGCTGCCCAGGCGGCGGCCGAGGCCTATCCGGTGTTTCGCAGTTTGTCGCCGGAGCGACGGGCGCAGTTTCTTGAGGCCATTGCCGCGCAACTGGAGGCCCTGGGGGATGATTTCATCACCCTGGTGACCGGCGAAACCGCGCTACCCGCCGCGCGGATCCTCGGCGAGCGCGGGCGCACGTGCGGGCAGATGCGCCTGTTCGCCCAGGTGCTGCGCCGCGGTGACTTTCTCGGCGCACGCATCGACCGCGCCCAGCCCGATCGCCAACCGCTGCCCCGCGCCGACCTGCGCCAGTACCGCCTGGGCGTCGGCCCGGTCGCGGTGTTTGGCGCCAGCAACTTCCCCCTGGCTTTCTCCACCGCCGGCGGCGACACCGCCGCGGCCCTGGCCGCCGGCTGCCCGGTAGTATTCAAGGCCCACAGCGGCCACATGGCCACCGCTGAGCGGGTGGCCGATGCGATCATCCGCGCGGCCGAACAGACCGGCATGCCCAAGGGCGTGTTCAACATGATCTACGGCGCCGGCGTCGGCGAAGCGCTGGTCAAGCATCCGGCGATCCAGGCGGTGGGTTTTACCGGCTCACTCAAGGGCGGCCGTGCGCTGTGCGACATGGCGGCGGCACGGGCACAACCGATCCCGGTGTTCGCCGAAATGAGCAGCATCAACCCGGTGCTGGTACTGCCCCAGGCCCTGAACCTGCGCAGCGAGCAGATCGCCCGCGAACTAGCGGCCTCGGTGGTGCTCGGCTGCGGGCAGTTCTGTACCAATCCGGGGCTGGTGATCGGCCTGCGCTCGCCGGCATTCAGTGCATTTACCGAACAACTGGCCGCGCAACTGGCCGCGCAACCGGCACAGACCATGCTCAACGCCGGCACCCTCGCCAGCTACCGCAAGGGCGTCGAGGCGCTGCTCGCTCACCCTGGCATCAGCCAGCTGGCCGGGCAGCCGCAACAGGGCAAGCAGGCGCAGGCGCAGCTGTTCAAGGCCGATGTCAGCCTGTTGCTCGAAGGCGATGCGCTGTTGCAGGAAGAGGTGTTCGGGCCGGCCACGGTGCTGGTCGAGGTGGCCGACAGCACGCAGTTGCAGCAAGCATTGCACGGCCTGCACGGTCAGCTCACCGCTACCCTGATCGCCGAAACTGAAGATCTGCAAAGCCACGCTGAACTGCTACCGCTGCTGGAGCAGAAGGTCGGCCGGGTACTGTTCAACGGCTACCCGACCGGCGTTGAAGTCTGTGATGCAATGGTGCACGGCGGCCCCTACCCGGCCACCTCGGATGCCCGCGGGACGTCGGTGGGCAGCCTGGCCATCGAGCGCTTCCTGCGCCCTGTGTGCTACCAGAACTGCCCGGATGCGCTGCTACCGCCAGCGTTGCAGAACGCCAACCCGCTGGGCATCGCGCGCCTGGTCGACGGCCAGAGCAGCCGCACCGCCCTGTAAGGGCGGCTTTCAGGCCAGCAGCGCCCTGAGATCGTTGTACAGAGCCTGCGGGATTTCCACCCCTTCCACCAGGCTGCGCGCCCGTGCTTTATAGCGGCGCGCAGACGGCAGCCGCGCGCCCTGCCCTTCGATGCTCTCGAATACCACCTCGGCCCGGGCCAGGTGCTGATCGGCGGCCTCGCCGAGGAACCTGCGCGGGTCCAGGGCAATCAGCAACTCACCATGATAAGGCGAGGCTTTGCTGCCGTCGGCATGGGCCAGGGATTCGGCACTGGTCAAGTCACCGATCAAGGGCCCGGCGATCAGTTCGACCATCGCCGCCAGCGCCGAGCCCTTGTGCCCACCGAAGGTCAGCATCGCACCTCGGTCCAGCACCACGTTGGGGTCGGTGCTGGGCTGGCCGTGCTCATCCACGCCCCAGCCTTCGGGGATGGCCTTGCCGGCACGCCGATGCAGCTCGATGTCGCCACGGGCGATGGCGCTGGTAGCGAAGTCAAAAACATACGGATGCGTGCCCGCCCTCGGCCAGCCGAAGGCGATGGGGTTGGTGCCGAACACCGGCCGATGGCCACCGGCAGGCGCCACCCAGGCATGGCTGGGGGTGAATGCCAGGGCCACCAGGCCGGCCTCGGCCAACTGCTCGATCTCGACCCACAAGGCCGAAAAGTGCACACAGCGGTTGATCGCCAGGGCGGCGATGCCGGTGCTCTGGGCCTTGGCTTGCAGCAACGGCAAGCCGGCCTGGAATGCCAGCTGGGAGAACCCGCCGCCGGCGTCCACGCGCACGATCGACGGCGCCTGGTCGATGACTTCGGGGCGGGCATCGGCAACCACCTTGCCGGCCTTGAGCGAGCCGACGCAGCCCAGCACCCGGTACAGGCCATGGGAGGCGCAGCCATCGCGCTCGCCAGCGATGATTGTGTCGCTCACCGCCCGGGCGTGGTCGGCGTCAAAGCCGTTGTGCAAAAGGATCGAAAAGGCCAGCGAATGGGCTTCGGACAGGGTCAGGCGGATCATGGTCATCTCCTTGGGCTGACTGTCCAGCCTGCCTCAAGCCCGCTGCGCCGACTTGATCGCTTTAGCCCCCGGTGATGACGATCTCGGCATAGCGGGGAAGGCTGCAGGGCCGCCAGTGCCCGCTGGATGTACTGCTGATACCGCTCAGGGTCGCTGACCTCGACAGGGGCAATCCAGCAGGCCTTCATTGCATTCTCCCGCCCCAGGTAGATTTGTATTACGGCATACCCTATAGCCTACTCCTCAGCCTCGGGAAAGTTGCGGCAGCTTTTGCGCTCGGCCAGTTCCTGGTCGGTAGGTCGCTGCTCGACGAACACGGCGCGGCCATCCTTGTAGATCTCCAGATACCCCCATTCCAGATCCTGCTCCCGCTGACCAGGCTTGGGCGGATTGCGCCACCAGGGCTCGCGACTGATCAATTGCATGGCAATGGCTCCCGCTGAAACACACTACTTCACTATAGACACTGGACCACGAGCGCTCTGGCTCGGCCATCGGCGCCCGCACACCGATGCCGGGTGATAGCCGGTAGCTTGCAGACTCTTGTCAAAGCGCCGCTGGAATGGCCGGTGTTCCCGACACCGGGCTGGCGCATTGAAACCATCGCGGGGCAAGCCCGCTCCTACCTGGTCTGTAGGAGCGGGCTTGCCCCGCGATAACGCCGGTCAGGCTGGCGCCGAGGTGCGAATCAGGTGATCGAAGGCCGCCAACGAAGCTTTGGCGCCCTCGCCCACGGCAATCACGATCTGCTTGTATGGCACGGTGGTCACGTCACCGGCGGCGAACACGCCCGGCAGGTTGGTCTGGCCACGGGCATCGACGATGATCTCGCCACGCGGGGTCAGCTCGACCGTGCCTTTGAGCCAGTCGGTGTTGGGCAGCAGGCCGATCTGCACGAAGATCCCTTCCAGCGCCAGGTCATGCAGCTCATCGCTGTTGCGGTCCTTGTAGCGCAGGCCGTTGACCTTCTCGCCATCACCAAGCACCTCGGTGGTCAGCGCACTGGTGATCACCTTGACGTTCGGCAAGCTGTGCAGCTTGCGCTGCAGCACGGCGTCGGCACGCAACTGGCTGTCGAACTCGATCAGGGTCACCTGGGCAACGATACCGGCCAGGTCAATGGCCGCTTCCACACCCGAGTTGCCGCCACCGATCACCGCCACGCGCTTGCCCTTGAACAGCGGGCCATCGCAGTGCGGGCAGTAGGCAACACCGCGGCTGCGGTATTGCTGCTCGCCGGGTACGTTCATTTCGCGCCAGCGTGCACCGGTGGCGAGGATCACAGTCTTGGCCTTGAGCGAGGCACCACTGGCCAGGCGCACTTCGTGCAGGCCGCCGTCGGTGGCCGGAATCAAGGCTTCACCGCGCTGCAGGTTGATGATATCGACGTCGTACTGCTTGACGTGTTCTTCCAGGGCCATGGCCAGCTTCGGTCCTTCGGTTTCCTGCACCGAGATGAAGTTCTCGATGGCCATGGTGTCGAGTACCTGGCCGCCGAAACGCTCGGCGGCAACGCCGGTGCGAATGCCTTTGCGCGCGGCATAGATCGCCGCGGCGGCGCCCGCCGGGCCGCCACCGACCACCAGCACGTCAAAGGCATCCTTGGCGTTGATCTTCTCGGCCTGACGCTCGCCGGCGCTGGTGTCGAGCTTGGCGAGGATTTCTTCCAGGCCCATGCGGCCCTGGCCAAACACTTCGCCGTTGAGGTAGACGCTGGGCACGGCCATGACCTTGCGGCGCTCGACTTCGGCCTGGAACAGCGCACCGTCGATGGCGACGTGGCGAATATTGGGGTTGAGCACCGCCATCAGGTTCAGCGCCTGGACCACGTCCGGGCAGTTCTGGCACGACAGCGAGAAGTAGGTTTCAAAGTTGAACTCACCATTGAGCGCGCTGATCTGCTCGATCACCTCCAGGCTGGCCTTGGACGGATGACCGCCGACCTGCAGCAGGGCGAGCACCAGCGAGGTGAACTCGTGGCCCATGGGGATGCCGGCAAAGCGCAGGCTGATGTCAGCGCCAGGGCGATTGAGCGAGAACGACGGGCGACGGGCGTCGCTGCCATCTTCACGCAGGGTAATCAGGTTCGACAGGCCGGCGATTTCCACCAGCAGGTCGCGCAGTTCGCGGGACTTCGCGCCGTCATCGAGGGAAGCAACGATCTCGATCGGCTGAGTGACCCGTTCCAGGTAGGCTTTCAACTGAGTTTTAAGCGTGGCGTCCAACATACGGGCGATTCCTTTTTCAAACGGTAGAAATAACAACGCCCGGGCGAAAGCGCCCGGGCGTTTTGCGGGGCGGTGACAACGTCAGGTGCGGTAGACCACCGCCCTCGGCTGGCTCACGGTCTTAGATCTTGCCGACCAGGTCCAGCGATGGCGCCAGGGTCGCTTCGCCTTCTTTCCACTTGGCCGGGCAGACTTCGCCTGGGTGGGCGGCAACGTACTGGGCAGCCTTGACCTTGCGCAGCAGCTCGCTGGCGTCACGGCCGACACCACCGTCGTTGAGCTCGACGATCTTGATCTGGCCTTCTGGGTTGATCACGAAGGTGCCACGGTCAGCGATGCCGGCTTCTTCGATCAGCACGTCGAAGTTGCGCGAGATGACGTGGGTCGGGTCACCGATCAGCGGGTACTGGATCTTGCCGATGGTGTCCGAAGTGTCGTGCCAGGCTTTGTGGGTGAAGTGGGTATCGGTGGACACGCCGTAGATTTCCACGCCCAGGTCTTTGAACTGCGCGTAGTTGTCGGCCAGGTCGCCCAGCTCGGTCGGGCAGACGAAGGTGAAGTCGGCCGGGTAGAAGAACACTACCGACCATTTGCCTTTCAGATCGGCATCCGAGACTTCGACAAACTTGCCCTGGTGGTAAGCGGTAGCTTTAAACGGTTTAACCTGGCTGTTGATGATAGGCATGGGTGACGCTCCTTCAGGGGGTTGAAAAAACTGATGGGAGAATCGTAGCCAATGCATTGGATTAATGCTCATTGGCAAAGCTCATGTTGTTGATTGGTTTTGGCTATAAGGCGGGGCTATTAATAGAGGGTTTGAAGCTATCGCGGGGCAAGCCCGCTCCTACCGGCCAGTAGGAGCGGGCTTGCCCCGCGATTGGCGTACGCCGTTTAACGCGATGGCGTACGCAAGGTGACGAACTCTTCCGCCGCCGTAGGATGCACGCCAATGGTCTCGTCGAACTGCTGCTTGGTCGCCCCGGCCTTGAGGGCAATGCCCAGGCCCTGGATGATTTCGCCGGCGTCCGGGCCGACCATATGGCAACCCAGCACGCGGTCGGTGTCGGCATCGACCACCAGCTTCATCAGGGTCTTTTCCTGCACCTCGGTGAGGGTCAGCTTCATCGGCCGGAAGCGGCTTTCGAAGATCTGCACCTTGTGGCCCTGCTCCAGCGCCTGTTCTTCGGTCAAGCCAACGGTACCAATCGGTGGCTGGCTGAACACGGCGGTAGGGATGTTCTGGTAATCCACCGGGCGGTACTGCTCGGGCTTGAACAGGCGCCGGGCCACAGCCATGCCTTCGGCCAGGGCCACCGGGGTCAGTTGCACACGGCCGATCACATCGCCAATCGCCAGGATCGACGGCGCGGTGGTCTGGTACAGGTCGTCGACGCGGATAAAACCACGCGGGTCGAGTTCGACGCCGGTGTTTTCCAGGCCCAGGTTGTCGAGCATCGGTCGCCGGCCAGTGGCATAGAATACGCAGTCGGCCACCAGTTCGCGACCATCCTTGAGGGTAGCCTTGAGGCTGCCGTCGTCCTGGCGCTCGATACGCTGGATATCGCTGTTGAACTGCAGGTCCATGCCGCGTTTTTCCAGCTCCTCCTTGAGGTGCTCGCGCACACTGCCGTCAAAGCCGCGCAGGAACAGGTCGCCGCGGTACAGCAGCGAGGTTTTTGCCCCCAGGCCCTGGAAGATCCCGGCAAATTCCACGGCGATGTAACCGCCGCCAACCACCAGCACGCGCTTGGGCAGGTCTTTTAGGTAGAACGCCTCGTTGGAGCTGATCGCCAGCTCCTTGCCCGGAATATCCGGGATCTGCGGCCAGCCGCCAGTGGCAATGAGGATGTGCTCGGCGCTATAGCGCTGGCCATCGACTTCCACCTCATGGGCACCCGTCAGTTTGGCGTGGCCTTCCAGCAAGGTCACGCCGCTGTTGACCAGCAGGTTGCGGTAGATACCGTTGAGCCGCTCGATTTCGCGGTTCTTGTTGGCGATCAACTGGCCCCAATCGAACTGGGCATCTTCCAGCGACCAGCCAAAGCCTGCGGCCTGCTCGAAGTCATCGGCAAAATGCGCGCCGTAGACCAGCAGCTTTTTCGGCACGCAGCCAACGTTGACGCAGGTACCACCCAGGTAGCGGCTTTCGGCAACCGCCACTTTTGCACCGAAGCCTGCGGCAAAGCGCGCAGCGCGCACACCGCCAGACCCGGCACCAATCACGAACAGATCAAAATCGTAGGTCATCTCGAGGGTCTCAAGCTGCAAGTATCAAGCTACAAGCTACAAGAAAAAGCCACCCGAAGGTGGCTTTATCAAACCGCTAGCTACCAGGCTCAGTACGCTTTGCCGGTTTTGTAGAAGTTCTCGAAGCAGAAGTTGGTCGCTTCGATGTAGCCTTCGGCACCACCGCAGTCGAAACGCTTGCCCTTGAACTTGTAGGCAATAACGCAGCCGTCCTGGGCCTGCTTCATCAGGGCGTCGGTGATCTGGATTTCACCGCCTTTGCCCGGCTCGGTTTCTTCGATCAGTTTGAAGATGTCCGGGGTCATGATGTAGCGGCCGATGATCGCCAGGTTCGACGGAGCATCTTCAGGCTTTGGCTTCTCGACCATGTTGCGCACGCGGTACAGGTCGTCACCGATCAGGTCACCGGCGATCACCCCGTACTTGCTGGTTTCCTGCGGGTCGACTTCCATGATGGCAACGATGGTGCAGCGGTACTGTTTGTACAGCTTGACCATCTGCTTGAGCACGCTGTCGCCTTCGAGGTTGACGCACAGGTCGTCCGCCAGTACCACGGCGAACGGCTCGTCGCCGATCAGCGGGCGACCGGTGAGGATCGCGTGGCCCAGGCCTTTCATTTCGGTCTGGCGGGTGTAGGAGAACGAACACTCGTCGAGCAGACGACGGATGCCGACCAGGTATTTTTCCTTGTCGGTGCCCTTGATCTGGTTTTCCAGCTCATAGCTGATGTCGAAGTGGTCTTCCAGGGCGCGCTTGCCACGACCGGTGACGATGGCAATTTCGTTCAATCCAGCTTCCAGCGCTTCTTCAACGCCGTACTGGATCAGTGGCTTGTTCACCACCGGCAGCATTTCCTTGGGCATGGCTTTGGTAGCGGGCAGGAAGCGAGTGCCGTAACCGGCTGCCGGGAACAAGCATTTCTTGATCATATACGTCCTTAACAAGGGCTTTGCGTACGAAATTCGGCGCAGTCTAATCAGGCGGCGGTCACCTTACAATGCCCCACCACGCTGGCCGATGCCATCATAGATGAAATCCCGGGGGGGATAGTTCCCCGGGAGCATAAATAATGCGCCGGTGGCTGACCACCGGCAGTTAAACAGCCGATGCCTACATGCCCTGCCCGACCAGCACCCCATCGACCTTTTGGCCATAGAGGTTGACGCCATCATTGGCGTGGAACTTCAGCCGGGTCTTCTCGATCGAGCCGTCGACCAGGCGCGGATCCTGCGGCCGTTCGTGGCGGTTGATGTAAGCGGCCACGTCCCAGGCCTGCTGGTCGCTCAGGCTGCCGGGCTTGCCCAAGGGCATATTGTGCTTGATGAAGGACGCGGCGGTATTGATCCGGTGCATCCCGGCGCCCCAGTTGTAGGAGTCCTTGCCCCACAATGGCGGCATCACGTAGTTGCCGGCTACCTTCTGCCCTTCGCCACTGGCGCCGTGGCAAATGGAGCACTGGGCCTGGTACACCTGCTCACCGCGTTTGAAGTCGTAACCTTGCGCCGATTGCGCCACCTCCGGGTAGCCGCGGCCAGCACTCTCGACGCCAATCGGCGCCTTGCTCGCCAGCCAGTAGGCATAGACCGACAAGGCTGTCATCTGCGGGCTGTCGGCCGCTGGCGGCTTGCCGTTCATGCTGAACTGAAAGCAGCCCTGGATGCGCTCGGCGAAGGTGTTGACCTTGTCGTTTTTCTTGCGATAGGCCGGGTACATGGGATACGCGCCCCACAGCGGCGCCGAGTTGCCCAGGCGGCCCTGGTCGAGGTGACAGTTGCTGCAGTTGAGACCGTTGCCAACGTTGTCAGGCATCAGCCGGCGTGTGTCGACAAACAAGGCGTAGCCATCGCGGACCATCTTGCCGTAGGCGTTGTCGGGCAGCTCGCTTTCTGCCGGCGGGGTAAAGCCAGGCGCGGCAGCTGGCGGGGTCTTGAGTTGCGACTGGTCTTCCATGGCAATCGGCGCAGCATGGACACTGCCAAAGGCCAGGGTCAGGGCAGCGAGAATCATCGGCTTCATGGCTTGACCTCCGGGCTGACAGGGTTGGCGAAGTAGTTGGCCACGGCCTTTATTTCGTCATCGGTCATGGCCTTGGCCACACCGACCATCAACTGGTTGGGGTCGTTGCTGCGGCTGCCGTCGCGCCAGGCGTTGAGCTGGGCAACCAGATAGGTGGCCGGTTGATGGGCCAGTGGCGGAAAATGCTCACCAACACCGGCGCCGCCCGGGCCGTGGCACTGCACACAGCCGGGGATCTTGCGGTTCCAGTCGCCGTACAGCGCCAGCTTCTGCACCGGGTCGGCAGCCATCTGCTGGCGGTGGATATCGCTGGCAGGCTCGCTGGGCATGGCCGCCAGGGTCGTGGTCACCGCCTGGATTTCCTCGGCGCTGAGGGCCTTGGCCAGCGGCTCCATGATCGGGTGCTTGCGGCTGCCGTTTTGAAAGTCGTGCAGTTGCTTGCTCAGGTACGCCGCAGGCAAGCCGGCCAGGCGCGGAAAGCCGGCAGGCGCAATGCCCTTGGCGTCGGCACCATGGCAACCCAGGCAGGCCATGGCGGCCGGGTTCTGGCCACCCTGGGTGAAGATTTTCTGGCCATCGACGGCGTGTGCGGCAGGCAATGAAAACAGCAGCAGGCTGCTGATCAGGATGCGATCCAGTGGGATCATCACGGACTCCATTTTCTTGTTATAAGCTTAGGCTTAATAAGTATAAGCCTATGAATAGTAGGCCTATACGCCACAAGCTACAACGCAGAAAGATGGCTAGATGCCAGCTGAATCGATTAGCCGAAAAAGGATTTAGCCCGAGATGCAGCGCGTCGCTGCCGTCTTCACATCACCCAGGCGCAGCGGGAAGTTGTTCAGGCGCTCATACAGCTTGATGCTGCTACCGCTACCGCGCTTGTCGATATCCACCAGCGCCGCCGGGCCGCCGCCGACCTTTTGCGGCACCACCAGGCGCAGACCGTCGTGGCGTTCTTCCACGGTCAGTTGCCCACGGGTTTCAGTCAGTTGCTGCTGCACGCAGTCCGCGTATTCCTGGGGTTTCTTGCCAGAAATCACATTGAGGGTTTCCGGGCTGTGCTCCAGCTCCGACACACTCACACAGCCACCCAGCGTTACTGCCAACGCTGCTACGACCCACTTCATCAAGTACACCTCCACCACGGAAAAAGAGTAAGACCACGCGCAGACCATTTTGCTCCCTTGATTGGCAGTTTTATCCTGGGCCTGGCACGAAGGCCGACAGTGTAACCGACATCATGGTATCGTTTTGATTTGCTGACAGATCCAATGCGGAGTGCAACATGAAATTCGTACACCAGCGCGAGCACCTCAACGAGGATGACATCGTGGTCATTCATTGCTCCCAGCGCTGCAATATCCGCCTGATGAACGACGCCAACTTCCGCAGCTTCAAGAACGGCGGCCGTCACACCTACCACGGCGGCGCCTTTGTCGACTTCCCGGCGAAGATCACCGTGCCCAGCACCGGCTTCTGGAACATCACCATCGACACCGTCGGCCCGCGCGCCCTGTCGGCCGTGACCAAGCCAACCTTCACCCATACCATCAAGTTCATTCGCCGTTCGTCGTCGAAGCTGAGATAAGCCCATGAGCCAGACCACCAAGTTCGTGATCAAGTACAAGATCGATGGCGAGCAACGATTCGACTTCGCCCAGATGATCAGCGATGCGCCCGAGCACGTGCAGGCAGCGCTGCAACAATTGCACGGCGAAGACGCCAGGAAAATCACTGATATCAAGGTGAGCAAAGCGCTGTAACACCCTCCTCAGCACAAGGAACCCCAGGCATGCGCCAATGGCCGGACACCCGTCTCCTCGATCTGCTCGGCATCGAGCTGCCGATCCTTCAGGCGCCAATGGCCGGCTCCACCGGCTCGGCCATGGCCATTGCCGTAAGCAACGCCGGCGGCCTGGGTTCGCTGCCATGTGCCACCTTGAGCCTGGATCAGATCCGCGCCGAGCTGCAGGCCTTCAGCGAGGCCAGCAACGGCCCGCTCAACCTCAACTTCTTCTGCCACCAGCCGCCGCAGCCGGACCCTGAGCGCGATGCGGCCTGGAAGCAGGCGCTCAAGCCGTATTACCTGGAGCTGGGCGCCGACTTCGATGCGCCAACACCGGTGTCCAACCGCGCGCCCTTCGACGACGCCAGCTGCCAGCTGGTCGAGCACTACAAGCCGGCCGTGGTCAGCTTCCACTTCGGCCTGCCCGAAGCCAGCCTGCTCAAGCGGGTCAAGGCCACGGGCGCCAAGGTGCTGTCCAGTGCCACCACCGTGGATGAAGCGCTGTGGCTGGAAGATCACGGCTGCGACGCAATCATCGCCATGGGCTATGAAGCCGGTGGCCACCGCGGGATGTTCCTCAGCAGCAACCTCACTACCCAGGTCGGCACCCTGGCGCTGGTGCCGCAGATTGTCGATGCTGTGAAGGTGCCGGTGATTGCCGCGGGCGGCATTGGCGACCACCGCGGCATCGTCGCCGCACTGGCGCTGGGCGCTTCGGCGGTGCAACTGGGCACCGCTTACCTGTTCTGCCCTGAGGCCAAGGTCTCGGCGGCTCATCGTCAGGCGCTGCACAGCGCCAAGGAAAGCGACACGGCGCTGACCAACCTGTTCACCGGGCGCCCGGCGCGTGGTATCAACACGCGCATCATGCGCGAGCTGGGGCCGATGAGCGAGCTGGCACCGCGCTTCCCCCTGGCCGGGGGTGCGCTGATGCCGCTACGGGCCATCAGCGAGCCAAAGGGCAACAGCGATTTCAGCAACCTCTGGGCAGGCCAGGCGCTGCGTCTGGGCCAGGCCCTGGCGGCCGGTGAACTGACCCGCACACTGGCACAAAACGCCCTCGCCCAGCTCAAACGCTGAAGCAGTACTTCCCGTTGATCGGGTATTCGCTATATATTCACCTATATAACGACTACCCCTCAGCCTGTGGAGCTGTTTTTCATGAGTAAGTGCGCACCTCGTTTTGCCCTGGCCGCCCTGGCCACCTTCATGACCTGCAACAGCGCCTGGGCCGATGAGGTACAGGTAGCCGTCGCCGCCAACTTCACCGCGCCGATCCAGGCGATTGCCAAGGACTTCGAGAAGGACACCGGCCACAAGCTGGTGGCCGCCTACGGCGCCACCGGCCAGTTCTACGCGCAGATCAAGAACGGCGCGCCGTTCGAAGTATTCCTTGCCGCCGACGACAGCACCCCGGAAAAACTCGAGAAAGAAGGCGACACCGTCAAGGGCTCGCGCTTTACCTACGCCATCGGCACCCTGGCACTGTGGTCGGCCAAGGACGGCTATGTCGATGGCAAGGGTGACGTGCTGAAAAAGAATGAGTTCAAGCACCTGTCGATCGCCAACCCGAAAGCTGCGCCCTACGGCCTGGCCGCTACCCAGGTACTGGACAAGCTGCAGCTGACCGAGGCCACCAAGGGCAAGATCGTCGAAGGCCAGAACATTACCCAGGCGTACCAGTTCGTCTCCACCGGTAATGCCGAACTGGGCTTCGTCGCCCTGTCACAGATCTACAAGGACGGCAAGGTCAGCAGCGGCTCGGCCTGGATCGTGCCGTCGAACCTGCACGAACCGATCAAACAGGACGCGGTGATTCTCAACAAAGGCAAGGACAACGCCGCGGCCAAAGCCCTGGTTGAATACCTCAAGGGCCCGAAAGCCGCAGCCGTGATCAAATCCTACGGTTACGAAATCTGATGCCACTGGATGCCAGTGACCTGGGTGCCATCTGGCTGACCTTTAAACTGGCCAGCCTGACCACGCTGATCCTGTTGCTGATCGGTACCCCTATCGCCTGGTGGCTGGCGCGCACGCGCTCATGGCTGCGCGGGCCGGTGGGCGCGGTGGTGGCCCTGCCCCTGGTGCTGCCACCGACGGTGATCGGCTTTTACCTGTTGCTGGCATTGGGGCCCAACGGCTGGATTGGCCAGACTACCCAGGCGCTGGGGCTGGGCACCGTGGTGTTCAGCTTCAGCGGCCTGGTGATCGGTTCGGTGGTGTATTCGATGCCCTTCGTCGTACAGCCGCTGCAAAACGCCTTCAGCGCCATCGGTGAGCGCCCGCTGGAAGTGGCCGCGACCCTGCGTGCCAGCCCCTGGGACACCTTCGTCCATGTGGTATTGCCCCTGGCCCGACCAGGCTTTATCACTGCCAGCATCCTCGGCTTTGCCCATACCGTCGGTGAGTTCGGCGTGGTGCTGATGATCGGCGGCAATATTCCCGACAAGACCCGGGTGGTCTCGGTGCAGATCTTCGACCACGTCGAAGCCATGGAGTACCTGCAGGCCCACTGGCTGGCCGGGGCCATGCTGGTATTCTCTTTCCTCGTGCTGCTGGCGCTGTACTCCAGCCGCCGGGGCAAATCGGCCTGGAGCTGAGCATGGCGGCGATGATTCACGCCCGATTGAAACTGGACCGCGGCGACTTCAGCCTGGATGTCGACCTGCAACTGCCCGGGCGCGGCATCAGTGCGCTGTTCGGCCATT
This sequence comes from Pseudomonas sp. 2(2015), assembly GCF_000955865.1. Classification (NCBI taxonomy): domain Bacteria; kingdom Pseudomonadati; phylum Pseudomonadota; class Gammaproteobacteria; order Pseudomonadales; family Pseudomonadaceae; genus Pseudomonas; species Pseudomonas sp. 2(2015). Next base: position 45,710 of record NZ_JYOF01000005.1, on the reverse strand, counting down.
CAGGCTCCGGCAAGACCACCTGCCTGCGCTGCCTGGCCGGGCTGGAACGGGCCCCCGAAGCCTACATCGAGGTCAATGGCGAGATCTGGCAGGACTCGCGCCGCGAACATTTCATTGCCCCGCACCAGCGCCCGATCGGTTACGTGTTCCAGGAGGCCAGCCTGTTCGCGCACCTGTCGGTGCGCGCCAACCTGACCTTCGGCTACAAGCGCATCCCCACCCAGCAGCGCAAGGTCAGCCTCGAACAGGCCTGCGAACTGCTCGGCATCGAGCACCTGCTGCAGCGCAAGCCAGCCACCCTGTCCGGCGGCGAAGCCCAGCGCGTGGGCATTGCCCGGGCGCTGCTGAGCAGCCCGCAACTGCTGTTGATGGACGAGCCGCTGGCAGCCCTCGACGGCCCGCGCAAGCGCGAGATCCTGCCCTACCTCGAGCGCCTGCACAGCGAGCTGGAGATTCCGCTGGTCTACGTCAGCCACGCCCAGGATGAAGTGGCACGGCTGGCCGATCACCTGGTGCTGCTTGAGCAGGGCAAGGTCCAGGCCAGCGGGCCGATTGCCGCCACCCTCGCGCGCCTCGACCTGCCGCTGGCCCAGGGCGACGACGCCGGGGTGATCATCGAAGGCCAGGTCAGCGCCTACAGCAGCGACTATCAGTTGCTCAGCCTGCAACTGCCGCACAGCCACCTGCAATTGCGCGTGGCCCACGAACCGCTGGCCGTGGGCATGCCGCTGCGCTTGAAGGTGCAGGCGCGGGACGTCAGCCTGAGCCTTGGTGCCGACCAGCAATCGAGCATCCTCAATCGCCTGCCGGTGACCGTCAGCGGCCATCGCCCGGCCGACAACAGTGCCCACGTGCTGGTCAGCCTGGACGCCGCCGGCACCACCTTGCTGGCGCGCATCACCCGCTACTCCGCCGACCAGCTGCAGCTGCACGCCGGCCAGTCGCTGTGGGCACAGATAAAGTCGGTGGCACTGTTGGGTTGAGCGTGCGGTCCATAGTACAAACCCCGCAACCGGACCTGCGCCATGCCCGACACCGCCCTGCCAAGCGCCTTGCATTATGTTGATGACAGCCAGCCCGGCCTGCGGCGCAAAAGCCTGCGCGGCAAGTTCGCCTACTTCGATGAGCAAGGCGAGCGGGTCAAGGATCCGGCCACCCTTGAGCGGATCAAGGCCCTGGTGATCCCCCCGGCCTATACCGATGTGTGGATCTGCGCCGACCCGCAAGGCCACCTGCAAGCGACCGGTCGTGACGCCCGCGGACGCAAGCAGTACCGCTACCATGCCGACTGGCGCAGTTACCGCGACAGCCACAAGTACGCACGCATGCTGGCCTTTGCCAGCCTGCTGCCCAAGCTGCGCCGGCAACTGGACAGCCACCTGGCGCGGCCGGGGCTTGATCGGCAAAAGGTCATGGCCCTGGTGGTAAGCCTGCTCGACAGCACCTTGATCCGCATCGGCAACCGCCAGTACGCCCGCGACAACAAGTCTTACGGGCTGACCACCCTGCGCACCCGTCACGTCAAGGTCGACGGCAGCGCCATCCGCTTTCAGTTTCGCGGCAAGAGCGGTATCGAGCATCAGGTGACGGTGAAGAACCGGCGCCTGGCCAACCTGATCAAACGCTGCATGGACCTGCCCGGCCAGGACCTGTTCCAGTACCAGGATGACCAGGGCCAGCGCCACAGCGTCGGTTCAGCCGACGTCAACGCCTACCTGCAGGAGCTGACCGGCAGCGACTTCACCGCCAAGGACTACCGCACCTGGGCCGGCAGCGCCCTGGCCCTGAGCTTGTTGCGCCAGCTTGAATGGCAACCGGAGCAGGAGGCCAAACGTCAGATCGTCGAGACCGTCAGGCAGGTCGCCAGCCGCCTGGGCAACACCCCGGCGGTGTGCCGGCGCTGCTACATCCACCCGGCGCTGTTCGAGCATTTCACCCTCGGCGAGCTGGCCAAGCTGCCACGGGCGCGCACGCGCAAGGGGCTGGAGGCCGAGGAAGTGGCCCTGGCGCTGTTTCTGCAAAACCTGGCGGCCCCTTGAAAAGCCATTCAGCGAAACCCACCTTGGGTATCATGCAGAGAAATTTCCCATATTCCTTCAACCCCCCTATGCTTGCGGGTACGGGCAGCACTCGCTGCTTCGGAGTGCTCATCCAGCCAATCGGCACCTGCGACTAAAGACTCACTACAGAATCTGTGTTCGGGGGAATTAATATCCGCCGAAAGCGTCTTTAATGAAGGGAAAGAGGGATGCACCCCTGTGTGATCCCGGCTTCTGCGGGCCGCGCCCGCAAGGCAACTTACGTTACCAAGGAGATATACATGCTGATACTCACCCGCAAGGTTGGCGAAAGCATCGTCATCAACGATGACATCAAAGTCACCATTCTGGGCGTCAAAGGGATGCAAGTGAGGATCGGCATCGATGCACCGAAAGATGTTCAGGTGCACCGCGAAGAGATTTTCAAACGCATTCAGGCCGGTAGCCCGGCACCGGAAAAAGGAGGCGACGAGCACTAAGCAGCCCCCAACCGACTCAAGCCGCACGGATGCGCTTGATCCTGACACTGGCAACCCGCCCGGTTGCAGTCACAGGCCTCAAGGCGCCTCGGGCGTATCGACCAGTTCCTTCACTTTGGCAATCAGTTGCTCGATGTCGAAGGGTTTGTCGAACACGGCGGCGAACAGCCCGGGATTGTCCCGCCCCTTGTGAGCCTGCGCCCCGCTCATCAGTATGATCGGCAAGCCTTGCAAGAGTGGCTCTGCACGAATACTGACGGCCAACGCCTCGCCATCCATCACCGGCATCATGTAATCGGTGATCACCAACTCCACCCGCTTGCCTTTCAATACGTCCAGGGCCTTCTGCCCATTGCCGGCCAGCTCCACGTCGAAACCTTCGTCTTCCAGGGCCCAGCCGAGGATATTGGCGATCAGGTACTCGTCGTCGACGACCAGAATGGTGCTCATGCCGTTGCCACCCCCGGCCTCATGATCCAGGCACCTGCGAAGGCGTGCCGGACATCACCCCCGTGGCCTGGGTAAAGGCTTTTTGCAGGTCGATGCCATGGTCGCTGATGATCAGCTCCAGCAGGGCCGGGTCGTAATAGCTGTCGCGCACCTTGAGGATCGACAGCAAGCGCTTGAGCTCCGAGTCCATCTCGACAAAGCGCATCAACAGCAGGTTGTCGACAATGCTCGAAAGGTCCGGTGCCGGCGCGTTGATTTCCGAGCCGAAGATATCGCGCATCTCCCAAGTGGCCAGGACGCTGACGTCACGGGCCCGCAGCTCGCCGGTCAGGGCGCGGAAGAATTCATTCAGGCGCGTCGGGTTGCTGGCCAGGCGGGTGAACGCGCCGAGGCTGTCGATCAGCACGCGTTTGATGCTGTGCTGCTCGACCAGGCGCAACAAGCGCATGCCGACATCATCGAGCACGCCTTCGGTGGTCGGTTGCCAGGCAATGTGCAAGGCCTCGGCGCGCTCCATGGCGGCGAAGTCGTAGCCCAGGGCGCCGGCCTTGAGACGCAGGCGCTGCGGGGTTTCATAAAAGCCGAAATGCAGGCCGGGTTCTGCCGCTGTTGCCGCACCGAGAAAGCTCACGCCCAGTGAAGTCTTGCCGATGCCCGAGGGGCCCATCACCAGGGTCACCGAGGCGGCCGGCAGGCCGCCGCCGAGCAGGCGGTCGAACACCGGCACGCCGCTGGGAATGCGCATCAGTTCGCCCATGCCGTGCCCGCTGGGGTGGCTGTACAGTGATTCCAGGCGCGGGTAAACCTGCAGGCCGTGTTCGGTGATTTCGCATTCGTGAATACCCGACAATGCACCACTGCCGCGGGTCTTGCGCAGCTGGATCCGGCGCACCGAGCGGCTGCCCAGCAGCTCGTCACCCAGCTCGATGACGCCGTCGACCATGGTGTGTTCGGGGCTGCCGTCCTCCAGCCGCGAGCTGGTCAAGAACAGCACGGTGCAACCGGCGAAGGCGGCATGACCATGCAGCTCGGCGATGAATTTCTTGGTGTCCAGCGGCGTTTCCGCGCGCGATCGGGCATTGAGCAGGCCGTCGACGATCAGCAGGCTGGCCTGGTGGCGGCTGATCTCGCCGCGCAGCAGTTTTACCACTTCATCCAGGCCCTCTTGCTCGAGGGTGTCGAAGGCGCTGACGAACTGCAGCTGCGCGCCGATTTTGCCGGGGTCGAAAAAGCTCAAGGTAGACAGATACTGGAACAAACGCTCGTGGGATTCGCTCAGTAGCGTCGCCACCAGCACGCGCCCACCCTGGCTGACGTGATTGAAGGCCAGCTGGTTGGCGAGGATGGTCTTGCCCGAGCCAGGCCGGCCCTGGACGATGTAGGAAGCACCGACCACCAGCCCACCCTTGAGCAGTTCGTCGAGACCAGGAATACCGGTGGCCAGGCGTTTGAGTTGTTCCACGATGCTATGCACCTCCGCGTTCAGGGTCGGGGTTGGCGGTGTAGACCGGCAGGTAGACACTCATGCAGGTGCCCTTGCCCGCTTCACTGCTGACGCTGACCGTGCCGTTGCTCTGCTTGGCAAAACCATAGACCTGGCTCAGGCCCAGGCCGGTGCCCTTGCCAAAACTCTTGGTGGTGAAAAAAGGCTCGAAGATGCGCGGCAGTATCTTGCTGTCGATACCCCGGCCGGTGTCGCTGACACTGATGCAGACAAAGCGCCCGAGCAAGCCGTCGGGACGCCCCTGCAGCTCGCAGTTGCGCGCCTGCATGGTGATCGTCCCCTCGCCGTCGATGGCATCGCGGGCATTGAAGATCAGGTTGAGCAAGACCATCTGCAACTGCCCGGCGTCGACTTCGACATCCCACAGTTCATCGGCCAGCAGCACCTGCAACTCCACCGAGACAGGCAAGGTCTGGCCAAGCAGCAGACGTGTCGATTCGACCAGGTCCGGTACCTTGATGCGGCCGAACTTCAACGCCTTGTGACGGGCGAAACTGAGCAGCTGCTGGGTCATCTGGCTGCCACGCTCGCCAGCGTCGAGGATGTGCTCGAGCAAGCGCCGGGTGCGCTGCGGGTCGCGGCTGTTGAGGGCCAGGCGCGCCGAGCCGATGATGATGGTCAAAAGGTTGTTGAAGTCGTGGGCCATGCCCCCGGTCAACTGGCCGAGGGCTTCGAGCTTTTGCGACTGGAACAGCTGGGCACGGACCTCATCGAGTTGCAGCGCCGCGTCACGGCGGTCGGTGATGTCGCGGGTGATCTTCGCCAGCCCGACCACCTCGCCGTCCGGCGACTTGATCACATCCAGCGCCACCAGCGCCCAGAACAGCGTGCCATCCTTGCGCTGGCGCCAGCCTTCATCCTGGGCGCCACCGGTGCTCAAAGCCCGTTCAAGCAGCCGGGCCGGCTTGCCATCGGCACAATCTTCGGGGGTGAAGAACATCGAGAAATGCTTGCCGATGACTTCTTCGGCGCGGTAGCCCTTGATCCGCTGGGCGCCTGCGTTCCAGGACACCACATGGCCTTCGAGGTCGAGCATGTAGATGGCGTAGTCAACCACTGTTTGCACCAGTTGCTCGAAGCGACTGGCGTGCATCACATGAAGTTCGGAGTCGGATGAGACCATGGCTGCCCCACGAAGCCGTAGATGGCTTGTCTGGATATGACAGCATACGCTGCAAGCGATTCCCTGCGCTGGTCTAAAACTTAGTCGGAATCTTGCGCCACTGCCAACCGCCGACGCGGCAACGCCAGCTGGCCCAGGTAGGTACAGGTCGCCAGTACACCGATACCGGCAGTCAGCGCCAGCCAGCGCTGGCTGGCATCAAGGCTGCTGTCGGCGCTGGTTATCAGCAGCAATACCCCCGCCCCCAGCAGGCTCAGGAACAAAAACGCGGCAGCCAGCCAGACCTTGGCGAACAGCACGCGCCAGTACCATTTGACGCGCGGTTTGCCGGTGACGGTTTCAGCTGCGGCGTGCTTGGCCACGTTCCCTTGCCTCTATTGGATCCAACATGAAACCCACAGTGGCGCAATGACAGCAAGGAGTCAATTGCTCTATAGTCGCCCCGCACTTAAGACCTGCCACCTACCTCGAGGGAACGACGCGTGGCCGCAGACTTACGAATGAAAGCCATACACGACGATTTGCAAGCGACCGCCGCCGATCTTGAGCGGGTCTCACGCGACCTGCGCGGGCATGTGTTGTACCTGCAGCACTCCGTCCACCAGGCCGATGCCGTTGAAGTGCTGGGCAGGATTGCCGGCCTGAAGACTTCGGTGGATGACTTGCGCGGCGTCGCCGATAGCATCCACTACTGATCGCGCAGGCTGCGCGGCGTCTGCCCGAGGGTGCGGCGGAACATGCTGGAAAACGCCGCCGGGCTGTCGTAGCCAAGGTCCAGGGCAATTCGCGTGATCGCTTCGCCCTGGGCCAGCCGCGCCAGGGCCAGCAGCACACAGGCACGCTGGCGCCACTGGCTGAAGCTCATCCCGGTTTCGGCGCGAAACCAGCGCCCGAAAGTGCGCAGGCTAACATGCAGTTCACCCGCCCAATGCGCGGGTGATTGGTGCGCATCAGGCGTGCGCAAAAAAGCCTGGCAACGCATGAGCAGCGCCGGGTCACGCGGCAGCGGTATGTGGAACGGCAAGCTGGCCGCGGCCCTCAGCTCATGCAGCAGCAGGTTGACCAGCGCCCCGTCCCTGCCCTGCTGGTCGTACTCCAGGTCCATCTCCACCGCCGCCAGCAACAACTGGCGCATCAGCGCTGAAACCTCCAGCACCTGGCACTCGCCCGTCAACATCAGCGCATCGGCTTCGATGTACAGGCTGCGGGTACTGACGCCGAGCATCAGCACCTCATGCTCCACCCCCGGGGCAATCCACACCGCCCGTTGCGGCGGCACGACCCAGTCGCCGGCCGGCGTGCGCACCTGCATCACTCCGGTGGCACCATAGAGCAGTTGCGCGCGACGATGGCGATGGCGCGCCAGCAGGAAGCCGTCGGGATAATCAGTGCCAATGGCAACCACGGCGCGGGGCGTAGCATCGAGCAGATTGATCGAGACATTGTACATGGGGCAAGTCCGTGGCCGATTGGCGATCATTATTGACCGTTTTGCTCAAGCCGGCCAAATCACTGCTGGTTAACCTGTCGCTCCTGACCCGCAAAAGGACGACCCTCCATGCTTCTTGTACTCCTGGCCCTGTTCGGTTGCCTGAGCGGCATCACCACGGTGCTGTTCGGCTTTGGCGGCGGCTTCGTCGTCGTGCCGCTGTTGTATCACCTGCTGCGCATGAACCCGGCCACCACCGGCTCGGCCATGCAGATTGCCGTGGCTACCTCCACCTGCGTGATGATTGTCAGCGCCGCACTGGCCACCCTCAAGCATTGGCGTGCTGGCAACCTCAACCGTGAATTCCTGTGGCCATTGGCAGCGTACATCGCCCTCGGCGCGGTGATCGGCGCCGCCCTGGTGGGCGCCCTGGCCAGTGAATGGCTGCGCTGGGCGTTCATCCTCTACCTGGCATTTACCCTGCTCGACTGCCTGCTGCGCGAAGGCTTTGTCCACGGCCAGGCTTCAGCGCGCCCGCTCGGGCCCGTGAGAACCGCCACTTGCGGTGTGCTGATCGGCAGCATTGCCAGCGTGCTGGGGGTTGGGGGCAGCGTCATGAGCGTGCCGTTGCTGCGCCGCCGCGGGCTGGGCATGACCCAGGCCACCGCCATGGCCAGCCCGCTGACCTTGCCGGTAGCGCTGGCGGCGACGGCGACCTACCTGATTACCGCCAGTAGCGATTTCGGGCCACGGTTTGTCGGTTATGTCGATCTGTCGGCGTTTGCCCTGCTGGCCTTCGGCGCCTGGCTCGGCACCCGGCTGGCGGCGCGCTGGATCGGCAGAATCGACGATCGTAAGCATGCGCAGGTCTATCTCGGGCTACTCGCCCTGGTGCTGCTGAGCATGCTCTGGAGTTAGCCTGGGGCGCCGTCCAGAGCCTTGCACGCGGTTGACTCGAATATAACGATGGGTTATAAAGCTCGCTTGATTGAGGGATCAAATGCATTTCCCTCGAGCCAGTGCGAGTGTGGTGGAATTGGTATACACAGCAGACTTAAAATCTGCCGGCGTGAGCCTTGCGGGTTCGAGTCCCGCCACTCGCACCATCTTCTGAAAAGGCGCCTAAGGGCGCCTTTTTGCTGCCTGGGATTTACCCAGAATTGCCCTTATGCCTTTTTTGTGCACGCCGGGCCGCAAAACCTTCCGGCAACTGCTAAGGTAAAATTGCCCAACAACAAAGGAAGGCCGCCATGCGCTACACCCTCTTCGACAACCAGCGCGACGTTATCATCCTGCTGGCGCGGATTCTGCTGATGATCCTCTTCGTCATGTCCGGCTGGAGCAAGCTCACCGGCTTCGAGGGCACGGTCGGCTACCTGGCATCGCTCGGCGCGCCAGCGCCTACAGTGGCAGCCGCGGTGGCGGTGATCATGGAGTTCTTCGTCGCCATCATCCTCATCCTCGGTTTCTACACCCGCCCGCTGGCCTTCCTGTTTGCCCTGTTCGTGATCGGCACGGCACTGATCGGCCATCCGTTCTGGACCATGGTCGAGCCGGCCAAAGCAGCCAACACCGTGCAGTTCTTCAAGAACATGAGCATTGTCGGTGGCTTGCTGTTGCTCTCGGTCACCGGTGCCGGACGCTTCTCGCTGGACGGCCGCTAAACACGCCCTGCTTCCAGGTGCCGGCGGCTGCGCTGGTGCCTAGAGGTCGTCAAGGGTGTCGACGCCCTCGTCCCAGAATCCTTCGTCATCGCCTGCACAATCGCGGGCATCCTCGTCTTCGTCATCCTGCGGATCGAACAGCGGATTGACCTCGTCCTGCGGCTCGTACTCGTCCTCGGCAAACTCATGGTCAAGCAGGTGATCATGTTCGGGCTCGTGAATGTCCAGATCGTCGTCGTTCATCTCGGGGTCCTGTAGCATCGGGAACGTGGGGGCGCCTGTATAAGCCGAGCTCACCACGGCGTCAATATCAGCCCGTGCTGACAACCCGTGCTGAAAAGGGAAGCGTATTGCCAAGGAGCGACAGTGAAGTACCTGCTGATAGTCATCGCCAGCTATGGCGCAACATTCTTCGTGGTCGGCTCGATCATCGAGGCCCGGCTGCATGACCTGGCCGAAAACCTGCGCTACCGCGAACGGGCGCCGACCAAGGCGCAGTACCTGCGCGAGGTGCGCGCCAGCGTGCAACGTTCGAAATTTGAGGCCAGTGCCTGGCTGGGCACCTTGCTGGCCCTGCTGCTGTCGCTGGCGGCCTGGTGGTTGAGCTGAGCGTCGGCGCCGCAAGCGTGCCCGGCGATTGCGTCTATCCTCCAGCGATAGGCCCCTCGCGGAGCAACGCGCCATGTGCGGCAGGCTTTCTCAATACCGTGGCATTCACGACTTCGTCGACGCCCTGAGCATGCCAGGCGCCCTGGTCAACAACGTCGGCGATCAGGCACTGGGTCACTACAATGTGGCGCCGAGCACCCGCGTGGCGCTGTTGCACCTGCAGGCCGGTACCCTCCAGGCCGACTTGTTGCCCTGGGGCTGGCGCCCGCACTGGGCCAGGGACCGCGCAGCGCCGATCAATGCGCGCGTGGAGAAAGTCGCCCACGGCGCGTTCTTTCGCGCCATCTGGCCACAGCGGGCCATCGTGCCGATCGACAACTGGTTCGAATGGGTTGACCAAGGCGCAGCGAAAAAACAGCCTTACTTGATTCGCCGCAGCGATGGCCGCCCTGCCCTGTGCGCGGCCATCGGCCAGTTCAGTGGCGAGCATGCGGGGTTCGTGATCCTCACCGCAGACAGTGAAGGTGGCCTGCTCGACGTGCATGACCGCCGGCCTATCGTGCTGGCGCCGGCTGTCGCCCGGCAATGGCTGGACCCGGCCACCGCAGGCGAGCACGCCGAGCAGATGGCCTTGAGCCTGGGCGAGCCGGCGGCGCGGTTCGAGTGGTACCCGGTCAGCGCGGCGGTCGGCAATGTGCGCAATCAGGGCGCCGAGTTGATTGATCGCAACCCGGCGTAAGCATTCATGGAAGGCAGTTCGTGAAGCTCGATAACTTCGGCGGCAATCGCCCGACAGCGTTTTACCCCCCAGACCATGGCCCGGGTCAGCGTAACTTCATCGAGACGGTCGTGATACTCCTCGACGACCGGTAAGCCGGCACTGGTATAAACCCCGAGAAACAACTGCGTACAACCACTGCGCGAAAGCCGCGCCTTGACATCAAGGGTAATTCCGGACTCCAGCGATTCTTCATGCTCCTGGCTGTGCAGTTGGCAGTCTGCCCAAGCCCAGTAGTGCGCGCCTCTGTACCTCATTATTATTTTCCTTGGTGAGTCGGCAGCACACGAAAGATATATAAAAAAAGTATGAAACAGAAGAACTCAATTGGCTGTTAAACAGGGTGCAATAGCGCCAGTGGCTATAAAGCATCCGGCGCGGGCTTCACATCAGCGAGACATACCAGGCGCCAAACGCAAGCAGCCCTACCGCCTGCAAAATCAACAGCGTACCGGCCCCTGCAGGCTTGCCGGCGAGATACCAGTAAGTGCCGACCAGCGCCAGGCACAGGCCGTTGGTGACGCCCAGGGTAAACACTGCCAGCGCACTACTAAGGCCGGGGAACTGGCCGCCGGGGTTGGCCAGCAAAAATACGAAAATAGCGCCGCCAATTAGCGCGACAACAATCGCCGCCCCGGCAAAAAAGCGCTGTGGCAAGAAAGGGTCGTCCATGATCAGTCCGTGGTTGAGATAGGCCGAGCATCATACCCGTTGGCGAAACCGCGGTTAATGAGCAGTTGGGCAATCCGGTTGAATCCCTGGCGTCAGGCCGAGTCACTACTAACGCAAGGCCCCTTTTCAACCATCCGCTTTGCCGAGGATCCACCATGAATGCCATCGACCTGCTTAAAGCTGACCACAAGACCGTCAAGGCCCTTTTAACGCAACTGAGCGAGTCCACCGAGCGCGGGATAAAAAAACGTTCGGAACTGCTGGCCAAACTGGAGATGGAAGTGGCCGTGCATACCCGGCTTGAAGAGGAGATCCTCTACCCTGCCTACAAGAAAGCCGGGGCCAAAGAACAGGTGATCATGTACCACGAGGCCAAGGAAGAACACCGCACCGTCGACTCGTTGGTGCTGCCCGACCTGAAAGTCACCGACCCGGGTACGCCCGAGTTTTCCGGGCGGGTGAAAGTGCTCAAGGAATTGCTCGAGCACCACATCGAGGAAGAAGAAACCGAGATGTTCCCGCAAGCCAAGAAGCTGCTTGGCAAGGACGTGCTCGAGGCCATGGGCGAGCAGATGGAAATGATGAAAGCCCAATACCGCAAGGACATGGCCAAGCAGGCGGCGTGAGGTTTATGTTGGTGGGTTAGTCACCAGGCTGCAGTGCTCAGTCGTGGGCTAACGGTGCTGGCCGCTCACTCAAACCATCGATCAGGCACCAGCCATTGCGGCCTTTATCCTTGGCCTGGTATAGCGCCGAGTCGGCGGCGCCCATCAGGGTGTCGGCAGCTACCGGTTCCTTGACCGGGTAACCCAGGGCAATCCCGGCACTTGCCGTGACCCGCCCCGCCGGGCTTTGCACATGCTCGATCGCCAGCGAGCGGATGGCCTGGAGAATGTCTTCGACAATCCTGCTGGCCCCGGCAGCATCGGTGTTGGGCAGCAGCAGGGTGAACTCCTCGCCGCCGTAGCGCACGGCCAGATCACCCGGTCGCTTGAGGCTGCTTTGTATTGCCGCGCCCACCGCACGCAGGCAGTCGTCACCGGCAGGATGGCCATAGTTGTCGTTGAAGCGCTTGAAGTAGTCCAGGTCCATCATTACCAACGCCAACGGGTAGCGTTGGCGCTTGGCGCGGCGAATTTCTTCTGCCAGGGCCGTATCAAGGCGGCGTCGATTACCCAGCCCCGTGAGGCTGTCGCTCAAGGCCAGGTCGCGGACTGTTTGATGCGCACGGCGCAGCGCAGCCTCCATCACCATGCGCTCGCGCAATTGGCGCAGCACCAACGCGCCAAAGCCGCCCAACCCGACCAGCAGCAACAGCAGCACGACGGCGGTCTTGATCAGGTCCTCTCGCCAAGGGTCAATGATCGATGCCCTCGACAGCCCGGCCTCCACCACCAGCGGGTAGGCGTCCAGGGCCTTGTAGGCATACAGGCGTTGAGTGCCATCGACTACGGCCGTGGTTTCGACGACGCCTTCGGGGGCCTGCGGCAGGTAGTCCTGGAAGATCTCGCTATCGGCCAGGCTGCCGCCGATTACCCGCTCGACAAACGGCCGGCGAACCAGGATGGTGCCGTCGCGCTTGGCCAGTACCAAGGCGCCGCGGTCATCAATCTTGAACGCGCCATAGAACTCGACGAAGTAATCAACCCTGACAGTCCCCAGCAGCACGCCGAAGAACGAGCCGTCGGGGTTGTTCAGGCGTCTGGAAATAGGAATGATCAGATCACTGGTCGAGCGGCTTTTGACCACCGCGCCGATGTAGACGCCGCGGTCGGTATGGGTGCGGTGATAGTCGAAATAATCGCGATCGGCGTTATTGGCATTGGTCGGTGTATCGCTCTTGTCGGTGACGATCCAGCGCCCGTCCGCGCCATACACGAACAACCCGTGCAACTGTGGCATCAACAAGGCTTGCTGCTTGAGCAGCCGGTGCAGCCGCGGGATGTTCATTCGGGTAAAACCGTCACCTTCAAGCCGCTCACCGAGCATCGCGGTAACCACATCGACCTGGCGGATCGCGTCTTCGGCATGCTGGGCGGTGGCGCTGGCAAGGTTGGTGACCGAATCATGGGCGCTGGCGAAAGCGTGCCGGTAGTCGCGCCAGATCCGCCAGCCCTCGATGGCGACGAACAGCAGCACGACCACCAGCATGAAGCTCAGGATCAAACGGAACAGCGGCGCTGAACGCCCTTCACGTGGCGAGAACGACTCGGCGGCTTCTTGCCCGTTCAGGTCATCGGATGGGTGCATACAGGTCCCTGCTCCATGAAACTCCCACCCCAGTGATAAACCACCTCCAGACCGACTGTTAATGCTTGCCGTTTAACATAGACCACCCAGGCCCGCGCACCTAGCGCCGCTGTGCAAAAAAGCGAATGAACATTCGAGGAAATCGGCCGCTTGCATGACCGTGGTGACCCGGCACTGCGGCACTAGCCGCAGAATGCCCCGTAGATCCGCTGCTGCTCGTTGACCTCAAGGTTCAGGCGGTCGGGAACGTAGCTCAGGTCGCGCCCAGGCGTCGACAACACGCGCACCGAACTCACCCCCGAAAGCACCTTGGCGACCAGCAGTACCTCCTTGCCCACTTCCTGGCCAAAGAGGATCTGCAGCGGCTCTGACGAGCACTCCTGAAGGTCGCTGGTATAGGCACTGGAATCGTCGTTGAGGGTATCGGCGAGCTCGACTGCAACGACGCGAAACACCAGCCAGCCGACCAGCACCAGGGCGAGCCCGAGGATAAGGGTGGGGAGTGCGTCAAGCACACTGCGTGCTGCACTGTTGTCCATAAAAGAGCGCCTTGAAAGTCAGCTCAGACCGATCAGGCGAGCGCGAGTTCCCTGACCGCCATTCAAGCGCGAATGCGCTTGAAATACACCAGTTCCGGATCGTGCTCGTCGAGGTTCTCGATGACACCGCTGGGCACGAAGCCGGCCTTGAGAATGAGCCGGCGCGAAGCCAGGTTGGATTGATTGGTCGAGACAAACAGCTTTGCCGTAGTACAGGCGGCTTCGGCGGCGGCCAGGAGTCGGGAGGCGACACCCTGGCGTTGATGACCTGGCGCCACGACCACCAGGCTGACAAAGCCGTGGTCGAAGAAGTGATAGGTAAGTACCACGTAGCCGATCACCGCGCCCGCGCGCAACGCCACCCAACACTGCTGCTTGTCGACGGACTCTTCAAGGAAGTACTGACGCTCAGGGTGGCTGCTGGCGTAGGCATCGAACGCGAGCATTGCGCACACATCTTCAAACGTAGCCGGGCGAATCAACGGCGTATCCTGCATTGTGTCCATGGGGCCTCCTGCCTGATGTTTGCGCTGCTCAGCGTTGGCCCAGCAATGCCGCGTTGGCCTGGCGCACCATCGCCACCCACTCCCCCGGGCTGACCCGGCCGGACTGTTCGAGCTGCTGCGCGGCCATCAACGCCCGGTGATATTCAGCTTCCTGCAACCTGCCTTCCCCCAGGAAGCGGGCTCGCCATTCCACAATCGCCGCCATCCCTTTGTTCGTCTCCATCCCCGCCCCCAAGTGCACTGTAAACAGGTGTGCGACCGGGTCGCCACCTGAGCGGCGGCGAGATTACAGGAGAACAGTAGGTTTGAGAATGCTTCGTAATACCGTTTGTCGTCAAAATGGCAGACGCGCCGCCTACAGTTGGGCCCCGCCATTCCTCGGGCCGGGCCACTGCCATAGGGTCAATAGCTGGTGATTATTGCTTCGCTGGCGGACAGTCCGCTTGCAGAAAAACCATCGAATATGTGAAATGCCTGTCGAACGTAAAAGGGGCGGTACCCGGCGCTGTCCATTCGGCGTAGTTGCCGGTCATGGTGGTAGCACTGTCCAGGTTACCCATTGCCATGCTCGCGACATTGCCAATGTGAGAGATCGGTATACCGCCGTACCAGCGCACCTGTTTTTCATTCTGGAACCAGCCGCCATTCCAGTTCGGCTGACTGGTGGAGTACCAGGTGTGATCAGATTTGAGACAGACCGTCTGGACCGTCGCAGCAGCCCCACCTGGACTGGTGAACGTCGACACTCGCCAGAGGCCAGCAGGCGAGCTATCCGCGTGTGCCGCGCCAACAGAGCCTGTGGCAAGGCCGAACAACAGTGCAAAACGAGTAAAACTTCCCTTCATGATGTTTCTCCATGGAAATATGCGCTATCGGGTTGAGCTGCAAACATTTGCGCGTACCTTTACGTCGTCGTGAAACAGCGCCAAGGCCTCAACCCGAGCAATCTATTCAGTATTTGATAAGTGCGAGCATTGCGATGTTGCGTGGGCGCGTCACACCCGAGTAGCCACGGTCCAGACCCACCCCAGGCAACGGGAAGTTGTTGATCGCATCGGCGCCGCCAATGGTGACGGTTGCGTAGTCGTTGACCTCGTAGGGGTCGACGCCCATTGCCACCTGCGAAGCCGCACCGGTTTTCAGTGAGGTGCAGGCACTCCAGACGCCATTGGCCTTGTTGTACTCGGTGGTGTCGTAGGTCTGCAGGGTGCCCTTCTGGCGCGAGCCGAACACGCGACCGGCGTCCACCCCCCTGCCGCCGTCAAAGCCGCGGATGAACTCGCCGCGCAAGTCGGGCAGCGTGAAGGTAGAGGTGCCATCGCCCTCCCCGTAGGTCGTGCCGATTGCGGCAAAGAGCGCCGCATAGGTGCAACGCGATACCGCTGCGCCATCGGCCTTGAGCCAACCGGCAGGAACGGCATTGGCCGCAGAATATTTCACATCACCCGGCGCAGCCCCCGAAGCAATGGAGATCTGCCCCAGGGTTACCGCGTGATGGCTACGGGTTGCGTTGGCGACCTGTTGCGCGCCGCCGTCACAGCTGAGCAATACCCAGCACAACGCGCCGCCGTTGAGCAAAGGACCAATGTGCGAAACCAGCGTGACGTTGCCGCCAGCAACGATCTCGTCACCCTGCAACAGGTGCCCGCCCAGGCCGTAGATCGGTGCTGCCGCCAGCCCGTCAGGGGCATAGGTGGCATCGGCAGGGTTGGTCATGCTGGCGCGAAAATACTGGACCACACCGTTGGTAGTGGGCAACGCGGCAAAAGGAAGAGAATTTGCAGCGGTGTAGATAATTGTCATCTGACATTCCTTGTTAGCTGACATGGAAAATGAATACGCATCGGCCGTGGTTCGCCCCACCCGGGGCACGTTCGGCTGCGTGAAAATACTGTATATCCATACAGCATTATTGACAAGAAAATTTTTCATCATGCGTGCCGAGCCTGGGCACGCTTACGCGGTTCTCACTGTTGTCCCAGGGAGAAAATGACACTCGCGTTACGCCTGGCTGGCGCCTCTACGCTGGCGGAATATTTCCAACAGCCCATTGACCGACGGTCAGTCGATTAACTATGGTCTGCTTTCCCCGTTTATTTTCCGACGGTTCTGGAGACCTCAAGCATGCATCGCTACAAGCGCCCCGCCGTGCTCGCCGCCGCTTACCTGGGCACTTTTCTCGCCTCGCTGGACATCAGCATCGTCAACCTCGCCCTGCCCTCGCTGCAAAACGCCCTGGCCACCGATCTTGGCGGCTTGCAATGGGTGGTCAGCATCTACGCCGTCGCGCTCTCTGCGTTCATGCTGTCGGCAGGCCCAGTGGCAGACCGTTACGGCCATAAACGCGCCTGGCTGACGGGTGTTGCACTGTTTACTGCCGGCTCCGCGCTGTGTGCCCTGGCCGAGGCGCTGCCGATGTTGCTGTTCGGGCGGGCGGTACAAGGCATCGCCGGCGCTTTGCTGATTCCCGGAGCCATGCCGCTGATCACCCATGCCTTCCCCGAGCCCAGGGCCCGCGCCCACGCCATCGGTGGCTGGTCGGCCTTCAGTGCCCTGGCCCTGGTGCTCGGCCCTTTGCTTGGCGGTGTACTGCTGCAGCACTTCGGCTGGCAGAGCATCTTCCTGATCAACCTGCCGCTGGGCGGTCTGGCCCTGTTACTCGGCGCCTGGGGCATCAGCGAGCGAGCCCACCCGCAACAGGCCGCACTCGACCCCTGGGGCCAGTTGCTCAGCGTGTGCTGCCTGGGCGCGTTGAGCTACGGCCTGATCCGCGCCGGCGAATCGGGTTTTGCCGCACCGGCACCGAGCATTGCCATAGGCCTGGCGCTGATCGCGCTGCTGGCCTTGATCGCCGTGGAAAAGCGCGTAGCGCGGCCGTTGGTTCCCCTGGACCTGTTTCGTGACCGACGCTTTGCCGTCAGCAACCTGGCGTCATGGGTGCTGGGCTTTTCCAGCTACAGCAGCCTGTTTTTCTTCTCACTGTTCCTGCAACAGGCGCAAGCCCTGAGCGCCACCGAAAGCGGTTTGCGGATGATGCCGACGTTCATCGCCAGCGGTGCGTTATCGTTGATGTTCGGTCGGTTGCAACGGCATTTCGCCCTGGAACACTTGCTGGCCTGGGGTTACGGGCTGATCGGCATGGCGATGACCGCCATGGCGCTACTCAGCGCCAACACGCCCTATTGGCCATTGTTACTGTGCTTTGTGACCCTCGGCCTGGGCATGGGCCTGGCCGTACCCGCCACCGGCCTGGTAGTGATGAACGCGGTTCCCGCCAGCCGCGCCGGTATTGCTTCGGCAACCATGAACGCCCTGCGCCAGACCGGTATGAGCCTGGGCATCGCCCTGCTTGGCAGCCTGATGAGCTTGCGCGCCACTGCCGAACTGACGCGTTTGCTGACGGTTGCAGGCGTCGACGATGCGGCGGCCCTGGCGCAACAAGCGGTTGCCGAGCACCCATTGAGCAGCGCCACGCCGTTGTTCGCCCAGGCCTACGCCACGGCGATGGCCGCAGGCTTCAACCTGGCAATGCTGGCTGCCGGACTGTGCAGCCTGGGATGCGCCGTGTTGCTGCAGCGGCAATTGCCGGTGCCCAGCGCGTCGGCGACCAACGAAAGAGCACAGGGTTAGGCGTTGCCGGCAGCGCCGAGCATGGCCAGGCAGGCATCGGCAACCGATTTGGCGAACGCCGTGCAGTCGTCGAGACGCTCGACGATGGCGTCGTCGCTGACCCCATGCACCGCGGCGTAGATCATCAAGGCGCTGATGCGCGGCTGCGGCAAGGCCCAGGCACCGGCGGCGCGCCCGCCTTCGAGAATGCCCTGCAACTGGTCGAGAATGTCGTTCCTGGCCTTGTTGCTGCGGTCATGGTGGTGATGGTTGGTGTAGACGATATCGTGTATCGCGAAGGTTTTCAGGTAAGTAGCGATATTGGCATGCACCCAGGCGCGCAGGCGGCCGGTCCAGTCATCAGCGGCGCACTGCTCCACCGACTGTTCGAGTTGCTCGAGAAAGGCCTGGGTGTAGCGCTCGCCGAGGGCTACCAGCATGTCCTGCTTGGATGGGAAATAATGATAGAAGGTGCCCTTGGCCACCTGTGCCTGCTCGACGATGTCACTGATGGTCGTAGCTTCCACGCCTTTGGCCAGAAACAAACGTTGCGCCGCCGCCATCAATTCCTCCAGACGTACCTCGGCCGGCTTGGTTCGTGGCGTATTGGCCGCTTTACTACGCGGTGTGCTCCGTGGGGGTCGCTGAGTCATCAGGGGTTCCGGCAGATGAAAAAAACGCTGCAGTTTATGCGAATGCCGATAGCACTGACCAATAGCGGCCTCTGATGTCGGTTCGCAGGTAGCGCAAGTGAGCTCATCGTTGATCCATTTTATAGGTAAGCCACCAGGTTGCTGAAGCGAATTGTCCGGCGCCGGCCCCAGCCCCTGCTGATTAGCAGCTAAGCTTTTCGCGATTGCGCTTCATGTTCCTGCTACCCGCCGATGAGTGCCAACCGCACAAGGTCAACCGCCATGAATCAACACAGGCGCAGCTTCTCCCTGCAATGGATGGTGGCGCTGGCCATCATGCTGGGCCTGTTGCTGCTGGGCACAGGGCTCGCCTGGCAGGGTAATCGGGCAATCCAGAAGGCGCTGGTGGCAGCCGCAGGCGATTCCGCCCTGCAGCTTGGCAAGACCATCGACGAACGGGCGCGGCGCCTGCTCGATCCGGCGCAAAGCAGCATCCGGTTGCTGGCGTTCAACCCTGGCGCAGGCACTCTGGCCGAGCGCCTGGAGCAGGTCCCGCAACTGATCGAGAGCCTGAACGCCAACAAGATGCTCAGCGCCGCCTACATCGGCTATTCCAGCGGCGAATTTCTCCTCGTCCGCCGGCTACGCGACCCGCAGCTCATGCAGCACTTCGGCGCACCGGCCGGCAGCCGCTTCCTGGTGCAGAGCATCAGCAAGGGCGACGACGGCGTGCTGCAAGGCGAATGGCGCTTCTACGACCGGCAACTGACCCTGCTGCAAACACAAGCCAAGCCGGACTATCACTACGACCCCCGCCCGCGCCCCTGGTTCGTCGAGGCCTTCGGGCAATCCAGCACCGTGCTGACCCGCCCCTACGTGTTCTTCACCACCCGCGAGGTCGGCATCACCCTGGCCCAGCGCAGCATCGATGGCGCCGCGGTGATCGGCATGGACGTCTCGGTCGATGACCTGGCCAGCGAGAGCCGCGACCTGCGCATGACCGCTGGCACCGAGACGGTGGTTATCGACCAGCAGGGCAACGTGGTGGCGTACCCGGACCTGCAGCGGGTGATCGTGCAAGAAGGTGACGCGGTGCGCCTGTCACACGTTGCCGAGCTGGGGGTGCCCAGCCTTGAGCACCTTTATGCCAGCCCGACCCTGGGCCCTGGGCCGCAACCGTTCCAGGTACAAGGCAAGACCTGGTACGGCATGCGCATACCGCTGACGACCCTGGCCGGGCAAGACCTACAGGTGCTGATCGCGGTACCTGGCAATGAACTGCTTGCCGACGCGCGCAAGGTGCTCTGGGAACAGGTGCTGTGGACGGCGGTGCTGATGGTCGTGCTGCTGTTCCTGGGGGGCGTGCTTGGCCAGCGCATTGGCCACTCGCTGCGGCTGCTGGCCGAGCAAGTACGGGGCCTGGCCGGTTTTGATTTCAGCCGCGAGGTGGGGGTGCAATCGCGGGTGTCCGAGGTGCGGGAATTGAGTCAGGTGCTGAGCCAGATGTCCGCAACCATCCTCAACTTCCAGGCCATCACCCTCACCCTCAGCCGCGAAACCCAGCTGGAGCGCATGCTCGACGGCGTGCTCAGCCATCTGGTGGACGCCGCCAGGGCAAGCGCTGGCGCGGTGTACCTGTTCGACGCCGAGCGTGGCCTGCTGCGCCTGGCTGCCGCTTGCCGAGGCAGCGGTTACCCTGCGCAACTTGCGGTCGACGAAAACCAGCATGAGGATCTGCCAAGCACTGTGACACGCGCCCTGAAGCTGAGCCGACGCAGCCATGCGGTGGTGCTCCGGGACCGCAGCCAGGCGCTGCTCGGCATTTTGCTGTTGCAACTGCAAGATGAGCCGGCGGGCGATGAGGTCGGCCAACCGTTCCGGCGTTTTGTCGAGGAATTGTCCGGCGCGGCCGCCGTGGCCATCGAAACCCGCCAGTTGGTCGAGGCCCAGCAACAGTTGCTGGATGCCATGATCAAGCTGCTGGCCGATGCCATCGACGCCAAGAGTCCTTACACCGGCGGCCATTGCGAACGGGTACCGCAACTGGCGCAAATGCTGCTCGACCAGGTTGCGCTGGCTGACAGCGGCCCCTACGCCGAGTTCAGCATGACCGAGGCCGAGCGCTATGAGTTTCGCGTCGCCGCCTGGCTTCACGATTGCGGCAAGATCACCAGCCCCGAGCATGTGGTCGACAAGGCGACCAAGCTGGAGGCCCTGTACAACCGAATCCACGAGGTACGCATGCGCTTCGAGGTGCTCTGGCGCGATGCCGAGCTTGCCTACTGGCAAGGGCTGGCCAACGGTGAGCCGCAGCAGCGGCTGCAAGCAACCCTGGCGCACTGCCAGGCGCAATTACAGGAAGACTTCGCCTTCGTCGCCAGGGCCAATGCCGGTGGCGAGTTCATGGAAGAAGCCGACATCGAGCGACTGCAGCAAATTGGCCAGCGCCGCTGGTGGCGGCATTTCGACAACCGCCTGGGCATTTCCCGCGAGGAAGATGAACGCTTCAAGGATGTGCCGCCGGCGCAACTGCCGGTGGACGAGCCGCTACTGGCCGACCGTCCCGAGCACCGGGTGCCCTGGGGCGCGCGCAAGCCGCCGGTG
Source organism: Pseudomonas sp. 2(2015) (assembly GCF_000955865.1). NCBI lineage: Bacteria > Pseudomonadati > Pseudomonadota > Gammaproteobacteria > Pseudomonadales > Pseudomonadaceae > Pseudomonas > Pseudomonas sp. 2(2015). The sequence continues at coordinate 24,823 of NZ_JYOF01000005.1, read as the reverse complement.
CTCAAGGACGACCCGCGCAACCATTGGGGCTTCGACATGCGCCTGCCGGCCAACGCCAGCAACCTGGGCGAGCTGTACAACCTGTCGATCCGGCGTGGCACGCTGAACGACGAAGAGCGCTTCAAGATCAACGAGCACATCGTGCAGACCATCGTCATGCTCAACGCCCTGCCGTTCCCGCGCCACCTCAAGCGCGTGCCGGTCATCGCCGGCAACCACCACGAGAAAATGGACGGCAGTGGTTATCCGCGTCGGCTGGGCAAGGATCAGTTGGGCATTGCCGAGCGGGTGATGGCGATCGCCGACATCTTCGAAGCGCTCACCGCCGCAGACCGGCCGTACAAGACGCCCAAGACCCTGTCCGAGTCGGTGAAGATCCTGGTGTTCATGGCCCGCGACAAGCACATCGATGGCGACCTGTTGCGGCTGTTCCTCAGCAGCGGGGTCTATCGCCAGTATGCCGAGCGGTTCTTGCAGCCCGAGCAGATCGACAAGGTGGATGTCGAGCACTGGCTGCGGCAAATATAGCGGCGAACAACGCTGCACACCAGGCGCTGAACAGTCGCTAGGTCGATTTCAAGTACCGATAAAGTGTCTGACGGCTGATATCAAAATCACGCGCCAATTTGGATTTACTTTCTCCTGCACCGGCGCGGTCAATTAAACTTACAACCTGATTGTCAGACAGTTTCTTCTTGCGCCCACTGTAAGATCCACGATTTTTGGCAGCGGCAATACCGGCTGCCTGTTTTTCCCTGGCCACAACGCGTTCAAACTCTGCAAGTGCCTCCATTACCGAAATAATAGGCCGTACAACCTCCAGATCGTCATGCCGGAACACCAGGCTTTCGTTCAAAAACTCCAGCGTTACCTGCTTTTCAACCAACTGTCGAATCAGCGTGCACAGCTGCTCGGTACTGGAGCTGAGCGATGCCATGCTGTCCACTACCACAGTATCCCCGCCCTGTAGGTAGCGAAACAGCTTTTCAAGGCCTGCACGATTGGCGGCATTGTCCGTAGGTTCATCGCAAAACACGGCGTCAAATACATCATGGCTGGTTCTTTTCTCTACGCGGCCCTCGGCGTCTTGTAGAGAGAGCCGGAGATATTTGATGCGGTGCAATCTCATGGTGCCTCCTTGGCATTAGCTGTACGCCGTACTCAAAACTTATACAAACTGTAACTAAATCATCAAATCCTTACACAAACGCCTGTCACACTTAGCCCACCCAAAATACACAGTTGCAAAGACTTAAACTTACCTTATCATTTTGAAGCTTGAAATGATCCTAACAAGTTTTTGCCACACCGTCGATTTCGCAGTTCTTGAATGAGCCGCGTCCATTCACGCGGCGAGTGCGAATGCGCCTGTTTTACCGTGCACACGCAATTCCCCGACGTAAACAGAGGATACAGGGATGAATGCCTTGGAAAACACCGTCGAAACTGACCAGTCAATTACCGACCAGGAAAAAATTGAACATGTAACCCGGCGCATTACCGAGCATGGTAATTACCTGCGCCAGCGTTATCCGATCTTGCAGTATCAAAGTGCCTTGGGCGCGAGTGTCATGGTATTTTCCCTGGTGGGAATGGTGGTTACCGGCGGGCTCTACCTGAAGGGTTTTATCCCGGCATGGACGTGTATTTTAATCAACGCGCTGTTGACGTCGTTCATACACGAAATTGAACATGATCTGATTCATCGCCTTTATTTCAGAAAGCAGCCGCTGGCCCATAACGCCATGATGTTCATGTGCTGGCTGGCCCGGCCAGGAATGCCCAGCCCGTGGCTAAGGCGCAGCCTGCATTTTCATCATCACAAGGAGTCCGGCACGGATTCGGATGTCGAAGCATGGATCACCACCAGTGGCAACCCGTGGGGCGTATTGCGGCTGTTGAAACTGATGGATGGATTTATATTTGGATTTTTAAATGCGATCTTCGCGCCGGGATGGCGACAAAAGGTAAGGTTGTTAGGCAAAATCATTCGCCTCAATACACCGTTCGGGCTTTTGTACTGGGGCTGCTGGTACGTATTTCTCGGCTATCACCTGTATGGGTGGCTGGGGTCAATCATCGGCGCCGAAGTTCACCGCTCTGCGGCAACCCTGGCACTGATGGATGTCGTTAATAGCGTCGTGGTTATCCTTATCGCGCCGAACCTGATACGGCAGTTTTGCCTATTCTTTATAAGTTCAAACATGCACTATTACGGCGATGTCGCTCCGCGCAATGCGCTGCAACAAACCCAGGTAATGAACCCGTGGTGGCTGTGGCCGTTTCAGTTGTTCTGCTTCAACTTCGGCAGCACCCACAGCATTCACCATTTCGTGGTAAGAGACCCATTTTATCTTCGCCAGATGACCGCGCCGTATGCGCATAAAGTCATGGCCGAGGCGGGTGTGCGCTTCAATGACTTCGGCACTTACAAACGAGCCAACCGTTTTTCCATGAACCACGTTCAAACTCGCTCACGGGGTTGATGGGTGGCGGCTGACGCTGCGCCATCAATGTTTTGGCCCTCGGTAATGGTGTTCAGCTACAAGGAGTGTGAAATATGAAAGCGCAAGGGATGTGTGCGAGTCAGTTCGACGCGGTCCGGCAGGCCTTCGAGGACATGTTTGATGATCCGCAGGAGCGCGGTGCCGGGCTCTGCGTGCAGATTGACGGAGAGATGGTTGTCGACCTGTGGGCCGGCGTGGCGGACCAGGAAGGCACCAGGCCCTGGACCCGCGATACGCTGGCCAACACCTTCTGCGTGGTGAAACCCTATGTCGCGGTAGCGGTATTGATGCTGGTTGAACAGGGCAAGCTGGAGCTCGATGCGCCGGTTGCCCGTTACTGGCCTGAGTTCGCCCAGAATGGCAAGGCAAAGGTCACCTTGCGCCAGGTGATGAGCCACACCGCAGGCCTGCCGGCGCTACGCGCCCCCGACCATAACGCCATGATGTATGACTGGGAGCATATGGTCCGGGTTCTGGCCGCCGAGCCGCTTTGGTGGGAAGCGGGAACCGACCTGGGCTACGGCACCACCACCTTTGGCTGGATTCTCGGCGAGTTGATTCGGCGGGTGGACGGACGAGACCCCTGCGACTTTATCCACGCACAGATTCTGCAGCCCCATGGCCTGGACGTTCACCTTGGCGTCGACGAAAAACACTTTCACCGTATCGCCCGTTTCGACAGCGCCAGGGGGCGGGTCGGTGACCCTTACTCGCAAGGCTTGCGCGCTGTGCTGAAAAACCAGCCAACGCACATCGCGACCTTCGCCTTCACCAACCCCGGCATGGTGCCTAAACGCACCAGCGACCCGCGCTGGTGGGCCTATCGGCAACCGGGTGTGTGCGGGCATGGCACCGCGCACGGCCTGGCCGGTTTCTACAGCGCACTATTGGCAGGCAACTTCATCGGGCGCGAACTGCTCAATGAGTTCCGGCGAGAACACAGTCATGGCATGGATCGGGTCTGGATGCGACCAATGCGTTACGGGCTGGGCTGTATGCTTGAGCAGCAACGCGACCCGACGGCCTCCCACGCCATGGGCCCGCAGACTTTTGGCCATATCGGGCTTGGCGGCCCGATAAGTTTCGCCGACCCCGAACGGCAAGTGAGCTTTGGTTTTGTCACCACCACCTCGGGCAGTCATACGATGATCGATCCGCGCCCTAGCCGGCTGTCATCGCTGGTCTATGCGGCGCTTTGATTCAGGGGCTGCCTGGGGGTAGGATGGCCGCCCTGACAAGGAGATCAAGATTGCAGCCATCCGAAAAACAATGCCCCTTCTGCGCTGAAACCATCAAGGCGCAAGCGCGACGCTGCAGGCATTGCCATGCCGACCTGAGCAAGAAAACCCTAGGCGTGTTTGCCAAGACAGGCATTACGGTTGTTGTCCTTGGCATTGTTTTGCTTGGGTTCGGCGCATATGTCGCAAGCTCATCTGAAAGCAAGGAACAGTCCGAAGCGCAAGCTGCAATTGACCTCTGCCGCGAACGCGAAGCGTCTTATACGGGGCCTGCCAATGGGCGCAGCATAATCAGCAGTGCCTGCCAGAAGATCGAGGATGAACTGCGGGGTAAATTCGGGCACGCACCGTAAGCCACTGCATTGCCCTTTAGAAGAGCTGGAGCGAGACGGCATTATCGGCTCGCTTGTGCCATGACACTCCTGGCAGAGGCCGGGGCCGTCAAGCGCTCTTGCGGCGCTGGACACGCCGGTGCACAGCAAAAGCGATGTTCGGCAACATCATGATTGTGAACATGCCCCAAAACCCGACCTTGCCGGCGCCATGTAGGTAGCCACCCAGCGCGATGAAAGCCACTGTAAGCAAGAATTGAAGCGATACGAATTTCTCTAGACCTCTCATCCTGACTCCTTTTCTGCGCGCAAAGAAAAACCCCGCAGACGTTAATCTGCGGGGCTTTCAATAATGGAGGCCGAGGTCGGAATCGAACCGGCGTAGACGGATTTGCAATCCGGAGCATAACCACTTTGCTACTCGGCCTCAAATGCCCGAGACCCTGAAACTGCGATCTCAAACATGTACAACTCTTTAAGGAAACAACTTGCTAAAACTGCTATCTCCTTGAAAACGCTAGGCTTTTTTCGTGCCTCGTTTTCGATGGACGCAATTATGTACTCATTCCCCTGCTCTGGCAACCCCTTGAATTCAAAAAGTTTTATTTTTTTCTTCGAGGGGCTTCGGGCGCCCTGCAGTGCGGGCTTTGCGCGCAAGTAACAGGGTGACAGCACAGGCGCCAAAGCGCGTTACTATACAGGCTCTACACACCATCCGCTGCCCAGATTGCTGCTTATGATGCAAACCGAACTGGACCTGTTCAACCCCGCCAGCCCCGCCGAGCCGCAATGGATCGGCAAGCAGGCCGTGGTGTTGCCCGGCTTTGCCCTGGCCTGGGTCGAGGCGCTGCTGCCTGAGTTGCGCAAGATCATCACCTGCGCGCCGTTTCGGCACATGGTCACCCCCGGTGGCCTGAACATGGCGGTAGGTTTGACCAACTGCGGGGCGCTGGGCTGGGTCAGTGATCGCCGCGGTTATCGCTACAGCCCGGTCGACCCACTCAGCCAGCAGCCCTGGCCAGCGCTGCCAGCGGCGTTGAGCGAGCTGGCAGCGCTGGCCGCTGCAGCCGCAGGCTTTGCCGATTTTCAGCCCGATGCCTGCCTGGTCAACTGCTACCAGCCGGGCAACCGCCTGAGCCTGCACCAGGACCGCAATGAACGCGATTACAGCCAGCCGATTGTTTCGGTGTCGCTGGGTTTGCCGGCGGTGTTCCAGTTCGGCGGCCACAGCCGCAGCGAAGCCACGCAGCGCATCGGCTTGCGCCATGGCGATGTGATGGTCTGGGGCGGCGCAGACCGCCTGCGCTTTCATGGCGTGCTGCCGCTCAAACCGGGCAGTCACCCTGTGCTGGGCAGCCGGCGGATCAACCTGACCTTGCGCAAGGCAGGCTAGGCAGCTCGAAATTGCGTAGCAAGCCCGCGCCTGCAGGCCTTGACCGTCGCTCCCTGGCCGCTCCATGCTCTAGCCCCCTTCCCCCGACTTTCAAGGAACGATTGCATGAAGCTGGAAACCCTGGCCATCCACGCGGGCTTCAGCCCCGACCCGAGCACCAAGGCCGTCGCGGTACCGATCTACCAGACCACCTCTTTTGCCTTCGACGACACCCAGCACGGTGCCGACCTGTTTGACCTGAAAGTCGCCGGCAACATCTATAGCCGGATCATGAACCCCACCAACGACGTGCTTGAACAGCGCATGGCGGCGCTGGAAGGCGGCGTCGGTGCGCTGGCCGTGGCCTCGGGCATGGCCGCGATCACCTACGCGATCCAGACCGTGGCCGAAGCCGGTGACAACATCGTCTCGGTGGCCAAGCTCTACGGCGGCACCTACAACCTGCTGGCCCATACCCTGCCGCGCTTCGGCATCCAGACCCGTTTTGCCGCCCACGACGACATCGCCGCCCTCGAAGCGCTGATCGACAGCCGCACCAAGGCAGTGTTCTGCGAGTCGATCGGCAACCCGGCCGGCAATATCGTCGACCTCCAGGCCCTGGCCGATGCCGCCCACCGCCATGGCGTACCGCTGATCGTCGACAACACCGTGGCCACGCCGATCCTCTGCCGGCCGTTCGAGCACGGCGCCGATATCGTCGTCCACTCGCTGACCAAGTACATCGGCGGCCACGGCACCAGCATCGGTGGCATCGTCATCGACTCGGGCAAGTTCCCCTGGGCCGACAACAAAGAGCGCTTCGCCCTGCTCAACACCCCCGACCCGTCCTACCACGGCGTGACCTACACCGAAGCCTTTGGCCCTGCGGCCTTTATCGGCCGCTGCCGGGTGGTGCCGCTGCGCAACACCGGCGCGGCGCTGTCGCCATTCAACGCTTTCCTCATTCTGCAAGGCCTGGAAACCCTGGCCCTGCGCATGGAGCGGCACACCGAGAACGCGCTTAAGGTCGCCCACTATCTGCAAGGCCATGAGCAGGTCGCTTGGGTGAAGTACGCCGGTCTGCCTGATCACCCTGAACATGGACTGGCCCAACGCTACACTGAAGGCAAGCCGGCTTCGATCCTGTCGTTCGGGATCAAGGGCGGCCAGGAGGCCGGTGCGCGCTTTATCGATGCGCTGCAGCTGGTGGTGCGCCTGGTCAATATCGGCGATGCCAAATCCCTGGCCTGCCACCCGGCCTCCACCACCCATCGCCAGCTCAACGATGAAGAACTCGAACGCGCCGGCGTGCCGCGGGACATGGTGCGCCTGTCGATCGGCATCGAACACAGCGATGACATCATTGCCGACCTGAGCCAGGCGCTGGAGGCCAGCCGCGGCTGATGCCATCCGGCGACATCAGCGCGGCCTGATGAGACTAGCGGGCGCAGCGGGGACTCAAGCGATCACCACCTGCGCCGCACTCAGGCTATCTGCCGACACCCCGACCAGGGTCACGCTATCGCTACCGAAGCTCAGCACCGCATCACTGCCCACCTGGCTCAGGTGCTGGCGAATGTCCGGTTGCGCCGTGCCACCTTCGACGCCGATGAACACCAGTCGGTCATTGGCGTCGAAGCCCTGCACCTGATCCTGGCCGAAGTGGCCGCTGAACAGGAAGGTGTCGCTGCCACCGCCCGATACCAGCACGTCATTGCCGGCGCCACCGACCAACACATCGTTGCCACGGCCACCTTGCAGATGGTCGTTGCCGTCCAGGCCAAACAGCCATTGGCCTTGCGCGCCCGCCTTGAGGCTGTCATTGCCTGGCGTACCGTTCTGGCTGGCGGCGTAGGCGTGAACCTTGCCGCTGCTCAGCAGCCCCGCCGGGTCGATCTGGTGGCTGACTTGCTTGCTGAAGAACAGCAGGCTCGATTCCTTGCTGACCAGGGTTTCGACCTGCTTGACCAGGCTAATGCCGCCGCTGCTGTCACGCAGGTACAGGGTGCCGTTGCCATCACGGGCGACATCAAATTTGTCCAGCGCCTGGCCGAGCTTCAAGGTGTCGTGGCCGGCGCCGCCGTCGATCAGGTTGTAGCCGCCATCGTCACGGAAAGTGTCGTTGCCGGCGCGCCCTTCCAGGTAATCATTGCCGCGCCCGCCATGAATCAGGTCGCCGGCGTCGGAGCCGATGATAAAGGTGCTGCCCTTGTGCGCTTCGGCGTTGCGGTTCAGGTCCTCGACCCAGGTCGAGCCACGGCGAACGTCGGACAGGTTGCTGACGACAATGGTCGAGTCCTTGGCCGTCCATTCATAGAATGCCGAGTCCAGCACCCGCCCCAGGCCGTCGCCGTAGGCGCTCGGCAAGTGCGAGAGCCAGGTGGCGATGTTGCCGATCGAGTACGGCAGCAGGTTCCAGGCATCGGAGGCATAGTGGTCGTTGAAGTTGACGATGTTGTCGGTGCTCGAAGGCTTGGCCGCATCGTGCACGCCGAAGGTTGCCCAGTCGGTTTTCGAGCCATTGAGCGCGCGGAACACCGGGTCGTTCTCGTAGCCGATGTTCAGCACCTTGCTGCTGTCGCTGGCCTGGGTGGGTGAGGCAAAGGCAACGTAGCGGGCGTCCTGATAGAACCCGCCCCAGGTGTCGTTGCTAAGCTCGGCCAGGCTGTTGACACCAAGGCCACCGAGGCTGTGGCCACTGACGGTGATGTCGCTGCCGCTCAGGCCGTTGGCCTGGGCGAACCGGGCGACATCATCGAACAGCCGGCCGAAGGCATTGGCGGCGTAGTTCTTGGCAAAGTCAGCCGGGCCAAAGGCCGCCATCAGGTCGTGGATGGCATCGCTGATGGTGTCGCCGATCAGGTTTTCCCGCGGCCCGCTGGTGCCGCGAAAGGCGATGCCCAGGCCGCTTAACTGGCCGGCGGCGTCGTACTTGCCAAGTATCTCGACCTGGGCACTGGTGTAACCGCGGGTTTCACCATGGAAGGTGCCACGAAAATCCGTAGTGCCCTGGTAACCCAGCTGGCTGGCGCTGATCGGCGTCCAGCCTGCCGCCTTTACCGCGGCCAGGGCCTGGGCTTCGGCGTCGGGGTTCCAGGGGATGCCAGGGATCGCGCCCTGGCTGTCGGTGCCGCCGATCAGCGCCTTGATCAAGGTGGCCGGTAAACCGAGGCCAAAACCGTGCTGCTGGTAGCCAACGGCAAAGCCGTTGTCGATGCCGTGGTAGGCATACAGAGTCAGCGCCATGGCGTCGCTGTAGAGGGCTTTGGAAGCGGCGCTGTCGAGGTGGCGGTAATCGAAAACAGGCATGGCTATACATCCTTGTGCAGGTGGCAGGTAACCCTGGCGACATCGTCCGTTGACACACCCGTGGGCAAACCCAAACGCTGCCACAGGGGCAATTGGCCCGTCCATGGCAACATCGATGGCAAGCTGGCCAAAAGCGCGGGGGATTCTTCGTCAGCACCGGCAACATCAAGCTGTATATCCATACAGATAAAACTTGCCACGCCCCTCAATCCTGCGCATCCTATGGCCCTCACCCACCATAGATCGAACGGCATGCGCCTGTTTCTCTGCGAAAAGCCTTCCCAGGCCAAAGACATCGCCAAGGTTCTCGGCGCCAACCGCCGTGGCGACGGTTGCTGGGTCGGCACCGAGGTTACCGTCACCTGGTGCATCGGCCACTTGCTCGAGACCGCTCCACCCGACAGCTACGACGCGCGTTACAAGCGCTGGGTACTGGCCGACCTGCCGATCGTGCCCGAAAAGTGGAAGATGCTGGTCAAGCCCAAGACCGCCAGCCAGTTCAAGGCGGTCAAGCGCCTGCTCGGCGAGGCCCGCGAGCTGGTGATCGCCACCGACGCCGACCGCGAAGGCGAAATGATCGCCCGCGAGCTGGTCGAGCATTGCCGCTACCGCGGGCCGATCAACCGCCTGTGGCTGTCGGCACTGGACGACGCCTCCATCCGCAAGGCCCTGGCGGCGCTCAAGCCCGGTAGCGAAACCTTCAGCCTCTACCATTCGGCCCTGGGCCGCTCGCGGGCCGACTGGCTGATCGGCATGAACATGAGCCGGCTGTTCACCCTGCTCGGTCGCCAGTCCGGCTATCAGGGCGTACTGCCTGTGGGTCGGGTGCAAACGCCGACCTTGCGCCTGGTGGTCGACCGCGACCGCAGCATCGCTGACTTCGTGCCGGTGGCCTACTGGGCCATCGACGTGCAGCTGCAAAGCGCCGGCGAGCCATTCACCGCGCAGTGGCGCGCCGCCGAAGATGCCTGTGACGACCAGGGCCGCTGCCTGAACCAGGCCCTGGCCCGGCAGGCCGCCGCCGCCATCGGCGCGGCCAGCAGTGCGCGGGTGGTCAAAGTGGCCACCGAGCGCGTGCGCGAAGCCGCACCGCTGCCCTTCGACCTGGGTACCTTGCAGGAGCTGTGCTCGAAGAAGTTCGGCCTCGGCGCCCAGGAAACCCTCGACATCGCCCAGGCCCTGTACGAGACCCACAAGCTGATCACCTACCCGCGCAGCGACTGCGGCTACCTGCCGTTAAGCCAGCACAGCGAGGCGCCGGCCATTCTCGCCGCCTTGCAGCGCGCCGATGCCAGCCTTGCGCCGCTGCAGCCGCACTTGCAGGCCCAGCGCCGTTCACGGGCCTGGAACGATGCCAAGGTCAGTGCCCACCACGGCATCATCCCCACCGCCGCCGCCAGCGACCCGTCGCGCCTGCCGGGCAAACACAAGGCGGTCTACACCCTGATCCGCGCCCGCTACCTGGCGCAGTTTTTGCCCAACCACGAATACGACCGTACCCAGGCCGAGTTCGATTGCGCAGGCCAGGCGTTGCGCGCGGTGGGCAAGCAGATTGTCGAGCCGGGCTGGCGCCGCGCCCTACCCGAGGCCCTGACCCCGGCCAAAGGCCGTGAGGCGCCGGTGGCCCAGGTACTGCCGCTACTGCGCGAAGGCCAGGACTGCACGGTGGCCGCGGTCACCCTCAAGGACCTCTGGACCCAGCCGCCCAAGCCGTTCACCGAGGGCGACCTGATCAAGGCCATGAAGAACGTCGCCAAGCTGGTGGACGACCCGCGCCTCAAGCAAAAGCTCAAGGACACCACCGGCATCGGCACCGAGGCCACCCGTGCCGGAATCATCCAGGGCCTGCTCGATCGCGGTTACCTGGTCAAGAACGGCAAGGCCCTGAGCGCTACCCCGGCAGCCTTCAGCCTGATCGATGCGGTGCCGCGGGCAATTGCCGACCCAGGCACCACGGCGATCTGGGAGCAGGCGCTGGACATGGTGCAAAGCGGCGAAATGAGCCTTGAAGAGTTCGTCGCCAAGCAATCAGCGTGGATGAGCAAGCAGGTGGAGCGTTGTGCCGGCCTGCGCCTGACCATCAGCGGCCCGGCGCCCCCGGCCGGACGCGGTGGCACGCCGTGGAAGAAAAAGCGCAAGAGCAGCGCTGCGGCAGGCAAGCGAACGCGCAAGCCGAAGGCAAAAGCGCAGTGAGATTGCTGGCCTTGCCGGCGAAGAGGCCCTCACGGTCGACACCCCCACCCCTGCTTGACCGCCTGCAAGGTATAACTCAACGGCAAGCGCCAGCGATCCTTGTCCAGCGACCACTCGCCGCCTTCGTCCTTGCTCATCTGCCCTGGCAGCGCCTCCCAGGGAATGCTGTCATGTTCTTCCAGTGCGGTAATCTGCAGCCCATGCTTGAGCAAGGCGCTGATGATCTCGCCCAGGCCATGGTTCCACTCGTGGGTTACCGTCTGCTTCAGCACCCCGTCGGTTTCGACATAGGTCTCGCCACTGTCCCACACCGTCGGCGCCTCGCGCTCGAAGTACGGGTACTCGATGACCAGCTTGTCCTGATGGTCCTCGTTCACCGCCAGCAACATTGGATGGCCTTCACGCAGGAACAGTCGGCCACCAGGCTTGAGCAAAGCCGCCACGGTACGCGCCCAGCGCTCGATGCTCGGCAGCCAGATCAGCGCGCCGATACCGGTGTACACCAGGTCGAAGGCCGCGGCTGGCAGCACCTGGTCGGCGGCATAGACATCCGCCTCGACATAGTCGATCCGTGCTGCGCAACGCTGCGCCAGGGCCCGCGCCTGGGCCAAGGACTGCGCAGAAAAATCCAGCCCGCTGACCTCGGCGCCCAAGCGCGACAACGACAAGGTGTCGGTACCGATATGGCATTGCAGGTGCACCGCGCGCTGGCCGCGAATATCGCCCAGGCGCGGCAGGTCGAAACGCACCACTTCGGACAGGTGCGCGGGGTCGGCGAAAAATGTTTCCACTTCATAGTCGCCGGAGGCGGCATGCAGCGGCGCACGCTCATCCCAGTTGCGACGGTTGAGTTCGATCGGGTCGGTCATCTTGGCGCTCCTTTGCAGCCGCAACCTTAGCGGCGTACCCAAGGCCTGGGCAAGTGCTGTATAAACCGCCCACGCCCTCTTCAATCAAGGATGCATTGATGAAACTCGGATACACCATCGTCTACGTCCCCGATGTCGCCGCCTCGCTGGCTTTCTTCGAGCAGGCCTTCGGCTTGAGCCGGCGCTTTCTCCATGAGTCCGGCGACTATGGCGAACTGGACACCGGCGCCACCACCCTCGCCTTTGCGTCATTGGCCCTGGGCAATAGTCACTTTGCCGGCGGCGTGCTGGCGGCCAGCGAATCGACAAAGCCATTGGGTATGGAGATTGCCCTGGTTACCGACGACGTTGCCAGCGCCCATGCCCGCGCCGTGGCGGCGGGCGCGGTGGCGCTGAAGGCCCCCGAAGCCAAGCCCTGGGGGCAAACCCTGTCGTATGTACGCTGCCCCGATGGCACCCTGGTGGAGCTGTGCACGCCGGTTGGCATCTGATCGCAGGCGTTACAGCGCCAGGCTCAGGCTGACCATCAAGTTGCGCGGCTCCCCCGGCATGTTCCACGCCGCGTTGTAGCCGCGCTCGTAGTACTTGCGATCGAACAGGTTGTTCAGGTTCAGGCCCACCGTGGCCTGTTCGCTGACTTTGTAATGGGCCAGCAGGTCGACCGTGCTGTAGCTGGGTAAACGAAAGCTGCTGCCGGCCTGGCCGGAACGCTCGCCGACGTAGTTGGCTGCAGCGCCAATGTCCGAGCCAAGCAATGGTCCGCTCTGAAACTCATACACCGCCATCAGGCTGCCGCTATGTTGCGGGATGCCCAGCAAGTCGCTGCCCTTGGGCAAGGCGGCATCGCCCTTGGTCACTTCGGCATCGATATAGGCATAGGCACCGATCACCCGCAGCGCTTCGCTCAACTGGCCGCTGAACTGCAGGTCGAGCCCCTGGCTGCGCGCCTTGCCGGCGGCGATGCTGTCGCCGAAGGCATCGGTGGTGATGACGTTTTCCTTGTCGATCTGGAACAGCGCAATGGTCGCCCCCAGGCGGCTGTCGAACAGGTCCAGCTTGAGCCCGGTTTCATAGCCCAGGCCCTTTTCCGGTTTGTAGATCTGGCCCTGGGTGCCGATGCTGTTGGGCTTGAACGAGGTCGAGGCATTGGCGAACACCCCGACTTCGGGTGTGAGCTGGTACAGCAGCCCCACGCGCGGGGTGGCGACGTCCTTTTCCTGAGTGTTGCTGACGCGCGTACTGCGGTTCTGCGCGGTCTGCTCGATATGCTCCAGGCGCACGCCCACCAGGCCGCGCAAACGCTCGGTAAAGGCGATCTGATCCTGCAGGTTGAGCGCGTAGCTTTCGGTGCGCTCGAAAAAATCATTGGGATTGGTCAACGGCGGTTTCGCCTGGCCATACACCGGGTTGTAGATGTCCAGGCCATAGCCGAGCGAAGTGGCGCTTTGCGGGTACTTCTGGCTGTTGCGGTAGTTCTCGTACTCAAGGCCCAGCAGGCTCTGGTGCTCCCAGCCGGCGAACTGGAACTGGCCGTGCAGTTCGGCCTGGGTGATGTTGTCGTTCCACTCGAAATCGCGCTCGCGGTAGAAGCGGCTGATGCTGGTGCCGACCACTCGCGACGGTTCCGAGCTGTTGCCCTTGAGCCGGCCCTGGGTGTAGTGGTTGGCCAGGCGCAGCTTCCAACTGTCGTTGAGGTGGTGCTCCAGGGTCAGGTCGAGGGTCTGGTTGTCATTGCGGATGCGCCCGTCGTTGGGCTCGCCGAGAAAGGTCGAACGGCTGACCGAGCCCAGTTCGTTGTTGACCGCCGGGATGCCGCGGTCGAACACCGACTCGGTACGTGAGAACTCGGTGTCGATCGACAGCAGGGTCTCGGGGCTCAACTGCCAGCTAAGCGACGGGCTGACAATGCGCCGCTCACTGCCAACGTAATCGCGAAAGCTGCCGTTGTCCTCCACCGCCATATTGACCCGCGACAACACCCGGCCGTCTTCGCTGAGCGGCGTGTTGACGTCCAGGCTGCTGCGGTAACGGTCCCAGCTGCCGGCGCTGGCCTTGAACCGGGTAAAGGCCTCGGCTTGCGGACGCTTGGTGACGATGTTCACCAGCCCGCCGGGGTCGCCGCGCCCGTACAGACTGGCGGCCGGGCCCTTGAGCACTTCGATGCGCTCGATGTTGGAGGTGTCGGGGGCACTGTAGCTGCCGCGGTTGACGGCAAAGCCGTTCTTGTACAGCTCGCCGGTGGTGAAGCCACGCACGCTGTAGTTGAGGAAGGTCAGGCCGCCGAAGTTGTTCTGCCGGCTGACCCCGCCGGCAAAATCCAGGGCGCGGTCGATGCGCGTGCTGTTGAGGTCCTCGAGCACCTGGCTGGGCACCACGGCGATACTTTGCGGGGTGTCGCGGATGTCAGTGTCGGTCTTGGTCGCGGTGCCCGAACGGGTTGCACGATAGCCCTGCACCGGGCCGCTTGCACTTTCTTCATAGTGGCGTTCGTTGACGTTGAGGGCGTCGAGCAACACGGTATCGGCAGCGGCAGCTGGCAGGGCGAGCAGCGAGGCAGACAGGCCGAGGGATAACCTTCCTACGGGGTAGTTCATGAGGGCTCCTTAAAATTATGTAATAACATAACAATTTAAGAAGAAAGATAAAAGCAGCACAGCGCAAGCCCCTGTAGGAGCGGGCTTGCCCCGCGATCACCCCTCAACAGCTACGAATCACCGCCTGCAACACGGTCTTGAAGGACGCGATCTGCTCTTCGCTGAATTGCCCGAACACCTTGTCCTGCTGCTCGCGGGCGATGCTCCACAGGCCTTCGGTCTGGTCGATACCGGCAATGGTCAGGCGCACATGCCCGGCCGCTTCGCTGTCGCACACCAGGCCCTTGCGCTTGAGGTTGGCCACTGCCTCGTCGATTTCCCGCGCCGGCATCGCCACTTCGCGCTGCAGGTCGGCAAGGTTCAGCCCGGCGTCGTTCTCCAGCACCATAAGCATCCGTGCCTCGCTGGTTCGCAGGCCGCTGGACAATTGCCGTGGCTGATAGCTGCCCTGGTAGGCACGCAGGGCCTGGGTCATCAGGTAGTACAGGTTATGGCTCAGGCGCCCCTGGAAGTGGCTGCTCGGCGGCTGACCTTCTTCGCGGCGGGTCATGCGCGTGTGTGGCAGCACCATGGAATAGGCGCCCTGGTGATAGAGCAACGGCGAGCGGCCGCAGTCATCGAAGGCCACCACCTTGCCGAGCATGATCCAGTGATCGCCGCCGTCGAGTAGCTGCTGGGTTTCGCACTGAAAGCACGCCGAGCAATCGGCGAGGATCGGCGCCCCGCCCTCGCCTGCCTGGTAGCTGATCCCGGCAAAACGGTCATCCTTGGGCTTGGCGAAGTTATTGGACAGGTCGATCTGGTCGGCAGCGAGGATGTTCACGGCAAAATGGCTGGCCGCCTCGAACACCGCCAGGCTGCTCGAGCGTTTGTCCAGGCTCCAGAGAATCAGCGGCGGGTCGAGGGATACCGAGTTGAAGCTATTGGCAGTGACGCCGACCAGGTTGCCCTGGGCGTCGGCGGCAGTGACCACGGTGACGCCGGTGGCGAAGTTGCCCAGGGCACGGCGAAAGGCGCGGCTGTCGAAGGCCGATGCGGTTGCGGTAGACATGCAAGACTCCCCGGCTGCCGTGCGCGGCAGCCGTCATTGTTGTTATTGGCGAGGCCTATCAGACCATGCTTGGATCAGGTTCCAGGCCCATCAGCTCGCGGCCGAGAATCTGCGCGCAAACGTCGTAGTCGGTGTAGGCATGGGCGCCGGTCATGTGCGCATCGCGCCACAGCCGCTGCATTTCGTTGCTGTCGAACCAGGCAGTGCCGCCAGCGGCTTCGAACAGACGATCGACCGCCTGGATGCACATTTTCACCGCGTAGCCCTGGTTGGTGCGCCAGAACGCCAGGGTCTCGCGCATCGGGTACTGGTGACGTTCGCTGTGCTCGGCGTGTTCCTGCCAGGTTTTTTCCAGAAATGCGCGAGCGGCGGCAACCTGATGGGTGGACTCGGCCAGGCGCATCAGCGCGGGTGTGGCGGCGCCGACATTGACCCCGGTATAGGCACGCACACGGTTCTTGGTCTTTTCGCGGAAGGCTTCGAGCATGCGCTCGGCAATACCGAGGCTGACGGTCGAGAAGCCGCTGGCGAAATATGGCCGGTACGGCGAGTAGAACACCTTGCTGTCCGGATACAGGCCAAAGCCTGCCGACTTGCCTTCCATCATGTCCTTGGCTTTCTGGATGCGGTGCTCGGGGACGAACACCTTGTCGATCACCAGGGTCTTGGTGCCGCTACCCCTCATGCCGGCGGCGAACCAGTCGTCGCGAATCTCGTAGTCGCTGCGCGGCAGCACGGCAAAGCAGTAGTCCTGGGTGCCTTGGGCATTGGCCCGACGGCAGCCGACAATCGCCCACTCGGCATGGTCGCTGCCGCTGCTCCAGCCCATCTCGCCGCTGAACAGCAAGCCGCCCTCGACCTCCTCGACCTTGCCGAACGGGGCGATACTGCTGCTGGCGGTGGCGTCGGGGTTGTCGCCCCAGATCTCCTCCTGCAGCTTGGCCGGGAACATCGCCAACTGATGGCTGTGGGTGCACAGCAGGCTCATGGCCCAGGCGGTGCTGGCGCAAGCGCCGGCAAGCAAGGCGATGCAGTCGGCAAATTGCGGCAGGGAGATTTCCAGGCCACCGTAGGGCTTGGGCAAAAAGGCACGGTGCAGGCCAATGCTTTTCAGCAGGGCGATGTTTTCGGCCGGGACTTTGCGGTCCTGCTCGGCACGGGCGGCGTTGGCGGCGATGGCAGGCAAAATCGAACGAAGGTATTCGAGCAGCGGGTTTGGCTTTTTCATGAGGGGCCCTGCTTATTATTGGATGTCCGCCAGGGCCTGCGAAGTGGCAGGTGGCGGCGGATGCAGGGGCCAGTATGGGAGGCTTGGCTCAGGGGGAAAATGCAACTTCCATAGGCAAGATTGTACTTTTCATAGGATGTTAAAAGCATCGCGGGTCAAGCCCGCTCCCACAGCGAACACCATCAATTCTGTGGGAGCGGGCTTGCCCCGCGATAAATTCACCCCGCCACGACGTTCTGCAAATTGCGCCAAAGCTCAGCCACATGCTCACGCTCGGTCGGCAACGCCCCCACCGACACCCGCACCATCCAGCGGCCATGCAAGGTCGCCGGAGTGACGTAGGCTACCCCCGAGGCATTGAGCTGATCCGCCCAGCGCCGGGTATGTGCATCCAGCGCCTCACCCTGCAGGCCCTCACCTCGATGGCGAATGCACAAGGTCTGCAGCTGTACCGGCGCCAGCAACTCCCAGCCCTCGGCCCCGCGCACCTGCTCGGCCAGCCACTGGGCGTTGTCCAGGTCGCGGCGCAAGCGCTGTTGCAGGTTCTCGATGCCCTCGCTGCGCAGCATGAACCACAGCTTCAGGGCACGGAACCGCCGCCCCAGCGGGATACCCCAGTCGCGCAGGTTCTTGACCTTGCTGTCGACCGCCGACTGCAGGTAGCTGGGGTTGGTGCTCATGACCCGGATCAGGTGCTGCGGATCACGCACGAAGTACAGCGAGCAATCGAAAGCCACACCGAGCCATTTGTGCGCATTGACCACAATCGAGTCGGCCTGCTCGATGCCGTCCCACATCCAGCGGCATTCCGGCAGGATCATCGCCGAACCGGCCATGGCCGAGTCCACGTGCAACCACAAGCCATGTTCGCGGGCGATCTGGCCGATCGGTTGCAGCGGGTCGAGGGCGGTGGTTGCCGTGGTGCCGGTGGTGGCCACCACCGCGCAGGGTTGCAGGCCGTCGGCCAGGTCCTGTTCGATGGCTGCGGCCAGCGCTTGCGGGCGCATGGCGAAGTCGTCGTCGGTGTCGATGTAGCGGATGTTGTCCTTGCCAAAGCCTGCCAGCAGCGCGGCCTTGTCTACCGAGCTGTGGGCCTGGGCGCTGGTGTAGATCATCAGCGGCTTGCCCTGCCCCTGCAGGCCGCCCTTGGCCAGGGCGTAGTCGCTGCTGCGCTCGCGGGCGCTGATCAAGGCGACCAGGGTGCTGGTGGACGCGGTGTCCTGGATCACCCCGCTCCACTGCGCCGACAAACCGACCATCTGCCGCAGCCAGTCCACGGTGGTTTCTTCCAGCTCGCTCAGGGCCGGGCTCGATTGCCACGACAGGCCGAGCACGCCAAGGCCGGTGCTGAGAAAATCGCCAAGCACCGACGACAAGGTGCCGTTGGAGGGGAAGTAGCCGAAAAAGTCCGGGTGCTGCCAGTGCGACAGGCCGGGCATCAGCAACTGGTCTACGTCCTTGAGAATGTTCTCGAACGGCTCGCCCTGAACCGGTGCCGAGCCGGGCAAGGCCGCCTTGAGGTAACCGGGCTCGACCTGGGCCATCACCGGCAGTTCGCCGACACCCTGGCGGTAGTCGGCGATCAGGTCGATCAGTTGGTGGCCATGTTTGCGAAATTCTTCCGGGCTCATGCAGCGGCTCCTGTTATTGGCGGTAAGTGGGCCTGAGTCTAGGCCCTGGCTGACCGCCAAAAAACGCCGCCCCGCGCATAGCTGCTATGGCGAATGCGCATGGCCGCCGTGCACGCCGAACTGCGACTGCTGCCACTGCTCGAACACCAGGTTGCGCAACCAGCGGTGCTCGGCCGAGCCGTGCAGGCGCTGGTGCCAGACCACCCAGTAGCGCTGGCTGTGCTCGACAAACGCCAACGGCCGCCAGGTCAGTGGATGCAGGCGGCTGAGCTGGCGGGCAATGTGCTCGGGCACGGTGACCAGCGCCTGGCTGCTGCCGACCACCTGCACCGCCGCCGAGTAGAACGGCACCTGCAGGCTGATGCGCCGGCTCAGGCCCTGCTCACGCAGGTGGCGGTCGATAAAGCTGTCCTTGTCGCCACCGCCGGAAATGCGCACATGGTTCCAGGCGCGGTAATCGTCCTGGCTCAGTTCGGTTTTTGCCGCCAACGGGTGCTCGCGGTGCATCAGGCACACCGCGCGGTCTTCACCGAGCATGCGCCCATGCAGGTTGGCCGGAGCATCGTCGAACAGCGTGGTAGCCAGGTCGACTTCGCCGCTGGCGAGCAGTTCATACTGCCCCGGTTGCCAGGTGCGGTACTCGATCGACACCCCCGGCGCTTCGCGCTCAAGGGTGCTGACCAGCAGCGGCAGCATGTGTTCGGCGATGTAGTCCGAGGCCGCCAGGCAAAAACGCCGCTCGCAGCGCTTGGGCTCGAAGGCCTGCGGTTGACGCAAGGCCTCGAGCTCGGCCAGCACCTGGCCCAGCGGCAGCAGCAGGCTTTCGCCGCGTTCACTCAAGACATAGCCGCGGCCCTGGCGCACCAGCAGCGGGTCGTCAAAGGCTTCGCGCATATGTGCCAGCTGGCGGCTGAGCACCGACTGGCTGCTGCCCAGGCGCTCGGCGGCATGGCTGAGGTTCTTCAGCTGCAGCATGCTCTGCAACGCGCGCAGGTGGGCGATGCTCAGGGAGGCGAAAATCGGGTTCAAGGGGCGCTCCTGCACAGGCGGATGCCGCAGCCTAAGGCCAAACCTTGCA
Organism: Pseudomonas sp. 2(2015); assembly: GCF_000955865.1. NCBI lineage: Bacteria > Pseudomonadati > Pseudomonadota > Gammaproteobacteria > Pseudomonadales > Pseudomonadaceae > Pseudomonas > Pseudomonas sp. 2(2015). The sequence continues at coordinate 5,421 of NZ_JYOF01000005.1, read as the reverse complement.
GATTACAAAGCGCCTGGCAGGCCGGTGCATGGCCGGCGGCAGGCTCAGTCAAGCCACTGCCGGGGCGCTGCGCTAGGGTCGGGGCTTTGCTTTCCCTTGAGGTTCGTCCCATGAGCAACATCAGCCTTTTGCCCCAGGTGCGCGTTTTTTTGCAACGCGAGCACAGCAGCTTTATCGACGGTCGCCAGCAGCCACAGGCCGATGCCCGCTACCTGGAGGTGATCGACCCGGCCAGTGACCAGGTCATCAGCCGCGTGGCCGAAGCCACCGCGCAGACCATCGACGATGCCGTCGCCTCCTCGCGCCGTGGCTTTGCGCAATGGTCACAAACCGCCCCCGCCGTGCGTGCCAGCGTGCTGCTCAAGCTTGCCGACCTGATCGAGCAACACCGCGAAGAACTGGCGCAGCTGGAGACCTGCCAGTCGGGCAAGCTGATCACCCTTTCGCGCAATTTCGAGGTCGATCAGGCCGCGCATTTCTTGCGCTACTACGCCGGCTGGGCGACCAAGCTCAGCGGCCAGACCCTCACCCCGTCGCTGCCCTCGTTCAACGGCGAGCGCTACACCGCCTTTACCCTGCGCGAGCCAGTCGGCGTGGTGGTGGGCATCGTGCCGTGGAATTTCTCGACCATGATCGCCTTGTGGAAGCTCGGTTCGGCACTGGTGACCGGTTGCAGCATCATCATCAAGCCCAGCGAATTCACCCCGCTGACCATCCTGCGCATTGCCGAACTTGCCATCGACGCCGGCCTGCCCGCCGGGGCACTGAACGTGGTGACCGGCGCCGGCCGGGCCGGCAAGGCGCTGATCGAGCACCCGGGCACCGACAAGGTCTCGTTCACCGGCTCCGTACCCACAGGTCTGGCCGTCGGCCAAAGCGCCATGGCCGCCAACCTGACCCGCGCCACCCTGGAGCTGGGCGGCAAGAATGCGGCCGGGTTCCTGCGCGACGTACCACTGCACACGGCGGTGGACGGCATCATTGAAGCGGGCTTTTTACACGCCGGGCAGATCTGCGCAGCAGCCGAGCGCTTTTATCTGCATCGCTCGCAGATCGAGGCGGTGACCGGGGCCTTGAGCGAGCGCCTGGCACAGCTGAAGATCGGCTCGCCGCTGGATGAAACCAGCGAATTCGGCCCGGTCAGCAACAAGCAACACCAGGCCAGGCTCGGCGCGCTGTTTGCCAAGGCGCGCAGCGAGGGCAGCCAGATCATCCATGGCGGGCGTTTGCTCGAAGGCCCGGGCTGCTACGTCGAGCCGACGGTGATCCTGGCCAATTCGGTGGACGACAGCCTGCTCAACGAGGAAACCTTCGGGCCGGTGGCGACCTTCTTGCCGTATGACGATGAAGAGCAACTGATCGCGCTGATGAACGCCAGCCCCTATGGCCTCAGCGCCAGCCTGTGGACCAACGACTTGAGCAAGGCCTTGCGCCTGGTGCCGCAGGTGCAGGCCGGTACGGTGTGGGTGAACATGCATACCCTGCTCGACCCGGCCGTGCCGTTTGGCGGGGTAAAGGCTTCAGGCATAGGCCGTGAATTTGGCGGGGCGTTTATCGAGGATTACACCGAGCTGAAGTCGGTGATGATTCGCTACTGACACTGCCCGCGATGGGCTGCGCCGCAGCCCATTACTTCTGAATTCCATGAAGTAATTTTTTGATACCAACGATTCCCCTCACCCACCGTCTGTCGGACCATCGGCCAGTTACCCCATAAAAACAACACTAGGTACTGCCGTGGACAACGCCAACAAGGCGGGGGCTGCACGCCCGCGCATCGAGGTTCGCTCAATCGACTATGTGCCGCGCAGCGAGCGCCACGGCAAGGTCTGGCACCAGGCGCCGTTCTGGTTCACCGGCAACTTCGTGCTCACCACCATGGTCACCGGTTTCACCGGCCCGGCCCTGGGCCTGGGGGCGCTGTACTCGATCCTGGCGATCGTGCTCGGGGTGTGCTTTGGCACCTTCTTCATGGCCTTTCACGCCAACCAGGGCCCGCGCATGGGCCTGCCGCAGATGATCCAGTCGCGCGCCCAGTTCGGCCTCAAGGGCGCCATCGTGCCGTTTGCCGCCGTGGTCTTCGTCTACATCGGTTTCAACGTCTTCAACGTGATCCTCGCCACCGATGCGATCAACACCGTGCTGCCCGGCCAACGCACGCCCTGGTACTTGGGCCTGATTGTCATCGCCGTGCTGCTGGCGGTGGTCGGCCACGACTTGCTACACACGGTGCAGCGCTGGCTGACCTACGTGATGATCCTGGTGTTCGGCGTGCTCACCGTCAGCGCCCTGCTGACCCTGCAGGCCGACGCCGCCCTGCAGGATCCGCAGTTCTCGTGGGGCGCATTCCTGGTGCAACTGTCGGCGGCCGCCGGTTACCAGATCAGCTATTCGGTGTACGTCTCCGACTACTCGCGCTACCTGCCCCACGACACGCCGACGGCGAAAGTGGTGTTCTGGACCTACCTGGGCGCGGCCGGCTCGGCCCTGTGGCTGATGTCCCTCGGTGCCTTTCTCGCCTCGGCCTTGCCAGCGCCTGACGCCATCGCCAGTGTGCGCGAAGTGGGCAACCAGTTCCTGCCGGGCCTGGGCACCTTCACTGTACTGATCTCGGTACCGGCGCTGGTGGGCATCATGGCGGTCAACTGCTACGGCGCCATGCTCACCAGCATCAGCGCCATCGACTGCTTCAAGCAGGTCACGCCGTCGCTGAAGATCCGCGTGGCCGGCATCAGCGTGATTGCCACCATCGTCTTTATCGTCGCCCTGGCCATCCCCGAGAGCTACCTGGGCAGCTTCAACACCTTCGTGCTGCTGATGCTGTACTTCCTGGTGCCGTGGACCGCGGTCAACCTGGTGGACTTTTACTGCGTGCGCAAGGGCCACTACGTGATCAGCGAAATCTTCAACCCCGACGGCATCTACGGTGCCTGGGGCAAGCCCGGGCTGATCGCCTACGGCCTGGGTTTGCTGGCGATGGTGCCGTTCATGGCCTTGAGCTTTTACACCGGCCCCGCAGCCGCCGCGCTGGGTGGTGCCGACATTGCTTTTGTCATTGGTCTGCTGGTCACCGGCAGTCTCTACGCCCTGCTCTGCCGCTCGCTCGACCTGCCTGGCGAACATCGCCTGGCGGCGGCCAGCGAGCGCCAGCTTGAGGAAGCCCACGCATGAATCCAGCCCTGATCCAGGTCGCCTGCTGCCAACTGGCGCCGCAGGTCGGCGAACTTAAATACAACCGCGAGCGCGCCCTACAGGCTGTCCGCAGCGCCGCCGGGCAAGGCGCCCAGGTGGTGGTGCTACCGGAGCTGGTGCAAAGCGGCTATGTGTTCGCCGACCGCAACGAAGCCCTGAGCCTGGCCGAAACCCCCAACGGCGAAACCCTGCGCCAGTGGGCAGCGCTGGGGGCGGAGCTGGACATCGTCATCGTCGGCGGCTTTTGCGAGCGCACCGAGCGCGACGAGTTGTACAACAGCGCCGCCCTGGTCGATGCCGACGGCGTGCGCGCGGTGTACCGCAAGGCGCATTTGTGGAACGACGAAAAGCGCATCTTCAGCGCCGGTGGGCAACCGCCGCCGGTGATCGATACGCGCTTCGGACGCATTGCGGTGATGATCTGCTACGACCTCGAGTTCCCCGAGTGGGTGCGCTTGCCGGCGCTGGCCGGGGCCGAACTGCTGTGCGCGCCGGTGAACTGGCCGGACGGCCCGCGACCGCTCGGCGAGCGGCCCGCGGAAGTGGTACGGGTGCAGGCCAATGCTTCGGTCAACCGCTTGTACATCGCCGCCTGTGACCGCAACGGCCATGAGCGCGAAGTGGATTGGGTCGGTGGCTCGGTGATTGTCGATGCCAACGGCTACCCGCTGGCCGGGCCGCTGCATGAAGCGCCGGCCGGCACGCAAATCATCCACGCCCGCCTCGACCTGAGCGAGGCGCGAGACAAGCGCATCAGTGCCTTGAACAATGTGCACCGGGATCGCCAGCCGGTGCTGTACGACTGATTTTTCGGGGCTGCTGTGCAGCCCATCGCTGGCAAAGCCAGCTCCCACAAGGTCAGATGTACACAGTACCTGTGGGAGCTGGCTTGCCAGCGATCGAGCCCACAGGGCTCGCAATCCGGGACAAAAGCCACCACAACCACGCCCCAAACCCGTGCAAAGCCACTAGAATAGGCCACCACAAACACCAGGCTGCCCCATGGATATCGAGCTCGCCCGCACCTTTCTGGAAATCGTCCGTACCGGCAGCCTGGTGTCCGCCGCCGAGCGCCTGCACGTCACCCAGACGGCCATCACCGCCCGGGTGCAAAAGCTCGAACAGCAACTCGCCTGCCAGCTGTTCATCCGCAGCCGCAGCGGCGCCAGCCTCACCGCCGACGGCGAGGCCTTCGTGGTGTACGCCAACCAGCTGGTGCAAACCTGGGAGGCCGCACGCCGCGACCTGCCGTTGCCCGAAGGCTGCCACCAGGTGCTGCACATCGGCGGCGAAGTCAGCCTCGGCAACCCCATGGTGCTTGGCTGGGTCAGCGCCCTGCACCGGGAAATGCCCGGCCACGCCATTCGCAGCGAAGTCAGCGACGGCGAGTCGTTGCTGCACAAGGTGGAAATGGGCGTGCTCGACGCCGTGCTGGTCTACCAGCCCACCTACGGCCCGGGCTTGCAGGTGGAGCAACTGATGGAAGAAAAGCTCATCCGCATCCGCCGCAAGGACAAACCCGAGCCTTACGTGTACATCGACTGGGGCCAGGCCTTTCGCCGCCGTCACGACGCCGCCCTGCCCGAATGCGCGCGCCCGGCGCTGAGCTTCAACCTCGGGCCGCTGGCGCTGCAATACATCCTTGAACACGGCGGCAGCGGCTACTTCCGTACCCGCGTGGTGCAGGCCTACCTGGACAGCGGCGTATTCGAACGCGTGCCGCAAGCACCGGAGTTCACCTACCCCACCTACCTGGTGTATGCCCGCGAGCGCGACAGCGAGGCGCTGCAACAGGCGTTCAGGGTACTGCGCGAAGTGGTCGCCGGTGAGAGCGACTGGTCTCAGCGCTGGGATCCGGTGATCTGAATCAGCGGTATCTGTCCGACACATCTGACAGACAAAGGCGAAGGACGCCGTAGGACCTCTCTTGATTGCAGCTCATCCCTTGAGGCGTGAGCTAGCACCTGCCTAGATTTCCCGGGGCTGCCCGCATGGCATCCCGTCATCTGCCGGTCTAGTCAAGAGAGCCCCCCATGCCCCGCCAAAGCGACCTGCGCTTCACCTTCGAGCCCCTGCAGGGCGACGCCTTCGAAGTGGTCGAGTTCCGCCTCGAGGAAGGCCTGTCCCAGCCCTTTCGCCTGAGCCTGGAGCTGGCCAGCCACGACCCGGCCGTGGACTTCAACCGCGTGCTCGACCTGGCCGCGCTTTTCACCCTGTGGCGGGGCGACA
>NZ_JYOF01000047.1:0-2992 GCF_000955865.1 Pseudomonas sp. 2(2015) | reverse complement strand
TGTACTCGACGTGTGCGGTGTTAATGGTGATACCGCGAGCTTTCTCTTCTGGAGCGCTGTCGATCTTGTCGAATTCAACGACGGCCGAACCGAAAACTTCGGAGCAGACGCGGGTCAGCGCCGCAGTCAGCGTGGTCTTGCCATGGTCAACGTGACCAATGGTGCCGACGTTTACGTGCGGCAGACTACGATCGAACTTTTCCTTAGCCATCGAGACAATCCTCAGCAATAAGAAACAAGCAAGTCAATATGACCATTAAAACAAAGGCAGATATTTTCATATCTGCCTTGTTATATGGAGCTCTTGAGCGGATTTGAACCGCTGACCTCACCCTTACCAAGGGTGTGCTCTACCAACTGAGCTACAAGAGCGTAACACTGTGCAACAACAGCAAACCTGGAGCGGGTAGCGGGAATCGAACCCGCATCATCAGCTTGGAAGGCTGAGGTTCTACCACTAAACTATACCCGCGGAGCTTGCGGCTCTCGCTAAAACTGGTGGAGGGAGAAGGATTCGAACCTTCGAAGCTCTCGCAACGGATTTACAGTCCGTCCCCTTTGACCGCTCGGGAATCCCTCCAGAATTGGCCGGCATTCTATTCAGATACCGATCAAGTGTCAAGCGTTTTTTCAAATTTTTTCAATCAAATCTGAAACTTAGCTGCTTTGACACCGCTTCCAGCTCTACCACCTCAGTGGTGTTCCCTGTGAAGCGGGCGCCATTCTATCAAGCTATTCGCCAGTTGCAATACCCTCGCACAACATTATTTTATGTTTTAAGTCTTTGAAATCATGGGAAAGTGTCCCGAGCACGGTTTGGTCCAGCAAACGCTGGCTCTGGGGCGCAATCTGCAACCACAAACCCGTGCTGTCCCCCAGGCGGCCGGTCACTGGAGCAGCAGCGATATCCAGGGTCAGCAAGCGCTGACGCAGCGCTTTTAGCTGATCCTGGCCCACCAAGCCACCTACATAGAGGCACTCCTGGCCACGCTCGGGCGCAGTTTTACCCTTGCTCGACTCGCTCAGCAGACGAATATCCTGCTGATTTCCCTTGTACAGCGACAACGGCGCCACTTCCTTGGCCTTCAACGGCGCTTCCTGCTGGTGCCAGACGTAATAAAAGACGTTGAGCACCACCAACAACAGAAACAACCAACGCATAGGCACCTCAATCCAGGGGACAAGCCATGGCCAGGCCAACAAATACCAGGTCCGGAACCACCCGGGCCTGTGGAGCGGCCTTTTGCACCAGGAGCGCATCGCCCCCGGTCAGCAACACAGTGAAATCATCACCCCACAACTCATGGGCATGCTCAAGCTGCGAGCGGACAAAGCCCTGAAGCATGTGCACGCAGCCACGCTCTACCGCCTCGACGGTAGAACGCCCAGGGGCAAGGCTCGACAGTGCGCGCTCAGCGGAGGCATCGTCATAGCGGATGCGTCGGGTGTGGGTACGCAGCTGGCTACGCATCAACGGCATGCCCGGGCAGATGAAGCCACCCAGGTGCTCGCCGTCGGCCGAAACGAAGTCAGCCTTGGCCGCCGTACCGAAATCCATCACCAGACACGCGCCACGGGCCAAGTGAAAGCCGCCCAGCACCGCAAGCCAGCGATCCAGGCCGAGGCGCTGGTAATCTTCGTAGCCATTGCGTACGCCAGCGACCTCCCTGGCAGGCTGAGCCACCACGACGCTCAAGCCAAAATGCTGGGCGAGCAGCGCCGAAAGGCCAGCGGTCTCCTCCTCACTTCTGACACTGACCAGGCGGCAGCGCCGGGGCGCTGCAGGGAGCGCCGTGACGGCAGCCACCAGGGCCTGATCGGAGTCCACAATGCCGCCGGCAACAACGGCGCCCTCAGTAGCGCTGATGACTCGCCACTTGATAAAGCTGTTGCCACAATCGAGCTCAAGAATCATCACGCAACCTCAAACTGAGCTCACCACCGCTAAAGCTCTTTTCAACACCATCGACCTCGAGGCGCAGCGCCCCTTGCCGGTCAATGCCTAGAACAATTCCGTCAATCCGGTTGACTCCGGCAATCAAGGACACCGCAGCCCCCTGCCACAGATGGGATTGTTCCCACTCGGCCTGGAACGCGGCGAATCCGGATTGCCGATGGCGCTGCAGATCCTGCTGCAGGTTCTGACTGAGCGCAGCCACCAGTTTATTACGATCGACTGCCACCCCTGTCTCACGACGCACTGACGTCCACAACTGATCGATCTGCTCGTTGACCTGCATGTTGACGTTGATACCAATCCCCAGCACGACGTGACAGACGTCCGCAGGATCTCCGACCAGTTCCAGGAGGATACCGGCGATCTTCTGATTGTTTACCAGAACATCATTCGGCCATTTCAGTCCCGAGCCGGCAACACCAAAGGCCTGCAGCGTACGCATTACCGCCAGGCCAACCACCAGGCTCAGACCTTCCAGCTGGCGCATGCCGCCTTCAATACGCAGCACCAGGCTGTAATAGAGGTTTTCCGCGAATGGGCTGACCCACTGACGACCGCGTCGGCCGCGCCCCGCCGCCTGACGCTCAGCCAGCACCAGGAACGGCGCAGCCTGGCCTTCGCTGATTGAGCGCAGGGCCTGGGCATTGGTCGAGTCGATGGATTCGAATATCAATACTGGCCATTGTTCGCCCTGGGAAAGCTCGGCTATGGCCGATTCTTCCAGCAACGACAACGGCGTGGCCAACTGGTAGCCGCGGCCACGGACTTTATGAATGGGCAGGTTCAGCTCAGCCTCAAGAAGCTGTAATTGCTTCCAGACAGCGGCGCGACTGACGCCCAAGGCTGCGCCCAGGTCTTGCCCGGAATGGAACCGGCCATCCTTGAGGAGCTTCAACAACTTCAGCATGCCAATCTCGACTCACAATGAGGAGGGCATGATAGCCATGCAGGTGGGGATTGCATAGAAAACTGAGCTGTAGGAATGGCCCTCTGTGGTCACCGCCCGCAGAGGAAACAGCCAGAAAGACAAAACCC
>NZ_JYOF01000046.1:5461-5980 GCF_000955865.1 Pseudomonas sp. 2(2015) | reverse complement strand
GCAGGCGGTTGAAGCGAATGGGTTGGTCGCGAGGGGCTTCTACGTCCATTCTCCAACAGTAGATGCCTCCCCATACGCTTGTAATCAATACGATTAGAGAAGCTACATTGTCCAGGGCTGGGGGGGCGTTGCCTGTTATTTTGAGGTAAGTAGTCAGAAAAATAACCGTGGCTATAGCGCACAGTAAGAGAAAGAAAGATATCCAGATTCCGATGCCCTGTGCTAGCAGTTTTGAACTGGCTATTTCGAGATAGATTTCATCGGAGTGATTAGGGGTGTTTAAAAGTATCAATGGGTGTGGGCGGGTGTTCGGAGTTTCGTTGGGGGCATTTAAGTCGCGCTTCCAGCCTGGGGCCGGTTTGTCAAGAAAGGGGGAGGCACAGGCCATAGATGGACTCCAATAAATATAAATTGGGTATTCGCACCCGGTTCACGTGTTTATGTTATAGGCGGGAATTACTTTCAGACATGGAGTCTGTACAACAAAGCGCCGTCCGCGATTCCAGGTCCATGTTTTCT
>NZ_JYOF01000046.1:0-5356 GCF_000955865.1 Pseudomonas sp. 2(2015) | reverse complement strand
TGGTGCCGGGGCTGACCACGGCGAGGGTGACTGTTTCGATGAAGCCGCCAGTGCCCATGGGGCCATACACGCTACAGGCCTCAGCGCGCAAATCGTCCCAGTTGTAAGTTTCAACCCGTACCCCCCAGGCGCTGCGGCTGAATGGCCGGCGTCCGTCATGAAAGAAGCGGTAGACGTAGACTTTGCGGCGCAGGCGGTTGAAGCGAATGGGTTGGTCGCGAGGGGCTTCTACGTCCATTCTCCACATATATACGCCGCCCCACAAACTAGTAATAAATGGGAGTAGCAAGCTTAAAGCGAGTAGGGGGGGTGGTGCGTTGCCCGTGTCGACGATGTAGTTAGACATGAAAATTGGAGGTGCTATAGATGAGAAAAGAAAACAAATGGCTAGCCAGATGCCGATACCGCGGGATCTAACAGTGGCGCGGGGCAAGTCTAGATACAATTCATCAATATGGTTGGGGGCGTTGAGCAAAATGTGAGGATGTAGCTTTACTGTCTGTGCTTGATTGGGGCCGGGAAGGTCGTACTTCCATCCGGGCGCTGGCTTGTTGAGTAAAGGCTGGATGATGCCCATGAAATTGGCTCCTGGAACAATAGTAGAAGCAGTTGGCCCTGTAACGACAGGACGTCGAAGGTTTCTGGTTATTGTCTGATACTTACCGCGACGACGTTAACGTAAGCGTTGCATATGCGTCAGGAACATAGCGGTCCGGCCAATAGGTCAATGATAGCGTGGACGCTTCAATTTTTTTAAATTGGCGACCAGGCGGCAGTATTAACACTCCCGTAATATCCAAGATTTGCATTGTACTGTTATTGTTTAGCTTAATTGTACGAATGCTGGGATTCGGCGTTTCGCTGTCTGCTGCATAGTCAATCGTTTTCGGCGGTTTCGACGTGCCCGGCGCTGCATTGAGTTCGCTAGTTGGGGAGTTCAAGCTGCCTTTGACGGCTATTTCGGCTGTCTGCCGTTTAGACGGTCCGTCGCCTTCACGATGAAGATGGATCGTCCAATGATATGCAGAGCGATCTGATTGGAAATAGGGCAGTGACAGACGATATTGCAAACGCTGCTCATATCTGGCCGTCGCAGGCCCTCCCGCGAATAGAACCTGTGTGGACAAAATTGAACGAAATTCCATTCCGGCGTTGATGCCCAATGTTGCAGCATTAAGTTCTGCGATGGCTATATGGGCATGCTGGGGCGTGTTCCAATGGGTTTTTGGTGTTTCATTCGCCCGGCCGAAGAAACATCTTTTGGCCCAAATCTCGAGGGGGGAGGACTCTCTTCCTTCAGCGAGTTTATATAGTCCGTACCCGATTAGTCCTAGCGCTACAGCTATTCCAATAGGACCCAACAATGCATTGGCTCCCATAACGGCAGCATATATACCCAAACTCACCCCAATGCCAGATGATGTCATAGATATGACGTAAAGGTTCGCTGCGCCGATGTCACCGCTTTTTAAACTACGTTTGGCTGCCATACCGGCCTGGGTCGCGTCGAATAGGCCTGCCACCGCCCCAACGACGGCCCCCGTTCTCACAAGAACTCTGCCTGTGTTGACTGTAGCGGCAGCAGTAGCGGTTGCCCGCGCAGTCAACGCACCCGCCTGCTGAATCTTCACCGCCCCTACTTCCAGCGCCTTGCCTACGATCTCCACACTGCCGCCCAGCACCCCCAGGGTGCTGCCAAGCAAAGCCATTCTGGCTTCAAGCGATTTGTCGCCGATTGTCTGCTCAACGGCTTCAAGGTTTTTTTTCATGGAGTCGGCAAGCAGGTACATCCCTCCCAAAGCAAGCAGCAGCTCGCCACTGCCTGCGATGCCGCGCAACCCGGTAAAACCTGTGCGTACCCAGTTGGCCGCTTGCTGTGTGGAGACCTTGATCCCGTCCAGCAACGCGCGGGCCTTCGGGTCCAGGCTGCCGACGGCTACGACGATGCCTTCCAGGAGGTCCTGTGCGCCTTTGCCCGCGCGGTTGATGGCATGATTTGCTTCGCTCATCAGTTCACGCTGAAGTTTTTCCACTTCGCCTTCCACCCAGACACTGACGGTGATCATCTGGTCGGCCAGCTTGGGGTCCAGCACCGCCAGGCTCAGCAGTCCACCCTGGATCATCGGGATCACATTCCTGCGCACTTTGCGTTCGTCGTGATTCACCTTGCCCAGGCTCTCCTTGATTCCTTCGGTGCTCTGGTTGAAGGCCTCGACAGCCTTGCGTTGCAGTTCACGCAGGTGTTCACACTGCAGGGCGTAGTACTCGCTGAGCTTCATCTGCACCTTGAGCTCGGTCAGGTGAATGCCGTTATGCAGCAGTTGAATGGCGCTGTTGAGCCGGGACACAGCTCGCTCGACACCTGGCCCGAGCGCAGGCTGCAGGCGTGCGCTGGCGGCATTGAGGGCGCCCAGCAGTTGGGCCATGGCGTCTTGCACAGACGTGCGCAGCAACTGCATCGACTCGTCGCTGGCCAGTATCTTGCTCAGTGCAGCGTAGAGTTTTTCGCTGTCGTTCCAGTCGGTATCGGTGCTGGCCTTGAAACTCGGCAGCAGCTCGGCCAGCAGTTGCCTGTCACGCCGCAGCAGCGCGCGGTAGATGGGGCTCTGCGGGTTGCGCAGCCAGGTGTCCCAGAGCATCGCCGTAGGCCCCGAGTCGGCGTCAGCACTGTCTGTTACCGGGGCCTCGCTGATCCCGCCACTCAGGCACAGCGCCATGGTCTGACTGTAGGCCTGGCCCGAGGCAAAATCGGCACCGTCGTAATCGTGCTGTTCGCAGCATAAAAAGGCCGGCGTGCGGCAGGCCCCGGCGTAGGCTCGGCCGGCACCGTCGATGATGCGCTGGAAGCTTGCCAACTGCTGGTCATAGCGCTGCTGGAACTCAGCGCGTTGCTGCTCGTTGTAACGCTCTTCCAATCGTCTGGTGTGCTCGAGGGCGCGCTCGTTGACCAGCCTTTCGCGCACCCGTTGCGGATCGGCAAACACCGGTGGGCCATCGCCGGTGAGCGGGTCGGGGGTGGCTGGCGTTTGCTGCTCTGCCCAGTCGCGATGCATGGCGCGGATCGCCAGCAGCAGTTGCGAGGTCTGCTGTTGATAGGCCCGGTCCGGGGTGTTCATCCACTGTTGACGGTGTCCAATCCAGCCGTTGCGAATCCTGTTGAGTTCCTGCACCAGGCCGATGCTGTCGTCCAGTTCCAGGGCCAGCACGCCGTGTGGCAGATCATGATGGGCGATGGCGTTGCGCAGGTAGCCTCGCAACGCGGTCAGGCGCCCGGCTCGAGAGTAAAAACCATGCACGCTATCAAAGCTTGGACTGGGCTGCTGTCGGTACTCGTAGACTTTGTTGTCCACCTGCAGGTTTTCGGCCGTCATGGCCCAGCCGACGCTGGCCGGATCGTTGCGTGCTGTGCCCAGGTCAAGCGCTAGAAAACGCTCGGGAAAACGCCCGCTCTTGTAGGCGGCGAGGACGCTGGCGGGCCACGGATCGCTGGCAAAGGCCAGCCACGCCATGGTGTATTTTTGCGTGTCGATGTTCAGCAACGCCGCTGGGCAGTCATGCCCGGCCGCGATGCAGCTATCGGCCAACGGTGTCTCGTTGGTGGCCGCAGGCTGGTAGGGGTTGAACTGACGCAGGTAACCGTCGGGCGTGACCTGATAGGCCTGCCAGACCTGGCGGTCGAGCAGCACGTATAGGTAACCTGCCCGCAGGGTGCGCCAACCCATGCGGGTATTGTCGTCAGGCAGGGGGTATTCATGGGCCAGGCGCGGCACCACGGCCTTGCGCAGCGGCAGAATGGGCAGGCCCTGACGCTGGCAGACCGTGCATTGGTCGTTGTTGACCAGGCATTCGGTGGTGGCGATGGCGAGTTGCGAAGTCAGGCTCAAGGGTATGCTCCTGCATGGCTCAGGTCGGTGACAATCCGTTGCCAGCTGTTGTCGTTGCAAGGGGCGAGCAGGGTACTGAGCGATGCTGTTCCTCGAGCCGCCTGGTCGATCAGTGCTCGGACGCGGGCGTGCTCATATAGCCGCAGATCCAGCAACAGGCAGTGCATGGCCAGGGTGATGATGTCGTGATGGTTTTTCAGGCCCAACTGACGGGCCTGGTGTATCTGGTAATGGGCCTTGGCAGCGGCATGGGGCGGCAGTGTCGTTGCACCGGTCCAGCGCGCCGGCGCGAACGTCAGCGGCAGGCTGAGGGCGCGTCGCCAGGTGGCAAGTACGGTTGACACCAGCACCACCTCCTGCTGCACCTCGCCAGCAAGTGGAGGAGGTACGACATTCGCGTGCGGATGGCTACTGATGACGCTGCTGGCACCGCTGGACATGGGAAACAGCCAGTGCTGAATCGGCCACCAGAACCCCTGTTCCGCCTGCTTCAACGTGCCGGCCAGCAATTCCAGGCGCAGCGGTTCATACACCGGAAAGAACTGTGTGCCCTGTGCCATGGGCAGATGCCCGAGCGCGATCAGGTGCGCACTGAATGCAGCGGTGGTGACGCTGCTGCTGAGCCAGCCGCAGACGTAGCGTCGGGAGCGCGTGGCGTCCTCGTTTACACGCTGTGCCGAGAGCGACAGCAGACGCTCCGAAGGCCGGGCGCCGGGGCTGGCCAGGGTCACCAGCACCGGGCAGGCGTGCGGCGTGTGCTCAAGGTCCGGACGCCACACGCGGGTGAGGGCATCGTCGCCCAGTGTCTGGCGCAGCGCCTCGATATGCAGGGGATCGTCCGAGGCACAGTCAGCCAACGGGTCGAGCAGCAGGTACAGCGTTGCTTCGGGCGTGTAGATCTCATCAACGAACTTCTGCACAAGCGCCGGCGTCATCGGTTTTTCTCCACACAGGCTTGCCCTGCCTCGGGCGAGAGCTGCAGGGAAAAGGGCTGTGCGCTGCCCGGCGCGGTCATTTGCACCGGCCCCTGTAGGGTAATGGCCAGGCCATTGAGGTGAATGCCCTGGGCATCGATCGTCAGGCTGCCGCCAGGGGCCTGAATGACCAGGCGCTCGCTGGCTTGCAGCTGGTAGGTTGTGGTGGTGCGCTGCATGCCCTGGCCGGCGCTCAGGTGATGCTGGCCGTGGGTGAGGTGCTCGCTGTGGCCGCCGACTTCGGTGCGATGGTTGGCAGTGGTGGCGTCAAAACGGTCATTGCCGACGCGCTCCCAGCGGTCATTGCCGATGCTGATCTCATGGTTCTGGCCAATGTTCAGCGAGCGGTTCAGGCCTATGTCCTGGGACTGGTTGTGACCGATGGAGAGGGTTTCATCGTTGCCCACCGTCTCACTGCGATCATTGCCAACAAACACCCCATTGTTGTGCTTGATATGAACGTTCTTGTCCTTCTCGGCATGGATGAACACCTCTTCC
>NZ_JYOF01000045.1:0-1274 GCF_000955865.1 Pseudomonas sp. 2(2015) | reverse complement strand
GGTGGCCTGGCGGTCAGCGCCATCGAATGTTGAAACGCTGACGCGCCCTGCGCCGTTTTCGCCCACCTTCGAGCTGCGCGCCGCCTTTTGGCGCGCAGGCCTTTCCCGCCTCGAACAATCCGCTGTCACCCCCGTGCCTGGCGCCTTGGGTGACAGTTGCCGATGTCGTTTCTGGGCATCCTTCACACAAGTGCTACCGAATTGCTCACGCGTCCTACAGACCGGCGCTAGGCCGCTGGTTTGCGTTTATAACCGCGCCCGGCAACAAGGGCCATATAGACGCTGCGCGACGTCGTTTTTGGGTTTTGTTGAATGGCCATTCAATTTCAGGCATGGCATTTGCGTTGTGATTGGCAAAGCCCCTGCATCCGAATCGGGGCCGTGACAAAAAAGCCCGTGCCTGCCTGAGGCACAACCTGCATTGTGTGAGGAGATACCGCGATGACGTCGTACAACTCCGGGACCCCAACCCAGAACCGCACGCCCCAATCCATCGGCTTCCTGCTGCTGGACAATTTCACGCTGATTTCGCTGGCTTCCGCTGTTGAGCCGCTGCGCATGGCCAACCAGCTGTCCGGTCGCGAGCTGTATCGCTGGAGCACCCTGAGCGTGGATGGCGGCCAGGTGTGGGCCAGCGACGGCTTGCAGATCACTCCCGATGCGGCAATGCACAAGGCACCGGCCATGGACACCGTGATTGTCTGTGGCGGTATTGGTATCCAGCGCACCGTTACCCGCGAGCACGTCACCTGGCTGCAGAGCCAGGCGCGCCAGTCGCGACGGCTGGGTGCGGTGTGCACCGGCAGCTGGGCCCTGGCCTGTGCCGGCCTGCTCGATGGTTTTGACTGCAGCGTGCACTGGGAATGCCTGGCGGCGATGCAGGAAGCCTTCCCGCGGGTGAGCATGAGCACCCGTTTATTCACCCTCGACCGCAACCGCTTCACCAGCTCCGGCGGCACTGCGCCGCTGGACATGATGCTGCACCTGATCAGCCGTGATCATGGTCGCGAGCTGTCGGCGGCGATCTCGGAGATGTTTGTCTACGAGCGCATCCGCAACGAACAGGATCACCAGCGCGTGCCGCTCAAGCACATGCTTGGCACCAACCAGCCGAAACTGCAGGAAATCGTCGCGTTGAAATCGTCGCGTTGATGGAAGCCAACCTCGAAGAGCCGATCGACCTGGATGAACTGGCTGTTTATGTGTCGGTGTCGCGGCGCCAGCTTGAGCGCCTGTTCCAGAAGTACCTGCACTGCTCGCCGTCACGCTACTAC
>NZ_JYOF01000044.1:0-2338 GCF_000955865.1 Pseudomonas sp. 2(2015) | reverse complement strand
CCGGCGCCGACACGGTTTTATCCGTGGCCGGGCGCGCCTGGTTGAACAACGACTCGAACTTGCTCGCCCCACAGGCAATCAACGGCAAGCCACCTCGGGTCGCTACCGTCGTGAACGTCGAGCGCTATCGCTTCCAGCACTGCCCAGCACTACTGGCCGCGGGCTTGTGGGATCGCGCAACACACCTGGACGAAAGGCAGATTCCAGCCTTTTCTAGGATGCTGTCCGAGCACATGAACGGTACGGGCCTGTTGGGCAAGGCCACCAGCCTGGTGGTCGATGCGGTGGTCAAGCATGACCTGCGCCATCTCTACTGAGGTGACGGGGTAGGCGATGGCTTAAGTGCCCTTCTGTACCTTGCACAGCCGGATGCTTATTGTTGTCCGTCAGCATCCGAATCCACTGCGCTTTCTAGCGAGGTTCTGCTCTAGCCGGTCATGTAAGCATGCGACTGGCTGGTATTGGCCGGTTTAGGTCATCCACGAACGGCCGCAAAGGGTCGTTAACAGTCATTCGCGAAAGCCTGCTAACGACCCTTGTCAGTCATTTGGTGAGCGCTCGCTGCGACTGAAGGTCGCCGTGCTGATGGTGGCCAAGGTCAAGGGCAAACAGTGGCCGCCGTTGCTCACACAGTCAGCCACTGCTTGGCTGCTAGGCAAGTTGGCTTGCCGCGTTAGCCTCATAATACCGCTTCATTGCAACCACTCCGTCGGAATACAATGAGTCATTGGGTCGAAGCGGTGGAGGTTTGTCGTACATAAGGATCTATAGTGTTGGAAAGGGCTTCACGGAGCATGGCAAGTCGGCAAGAACCATGCCTTATACCATTCTTTGCATCTATTCGCCCACCTATGGGATCGAGGCAGCGTAGTACGATCTGAACTGAACGAACGGCTTTGTATCGAGTTTTTGGCGCAAAATCCCTCTGAGCGGGCGTCCTCATTCAGAGCGTACTATCGTTACCATCTTTCTATTTGTAGATGGTGGACTGGATGACGGTGGTTCAGGTCGTAGCGAAGGTAATAGTCGACGACACGGGGCTCCAAAGTGAGATCCCAGTCTTGATTACTGAGCATGGTGTGGTCTCCTCGCTGGTTGATTACCTCCTGGACAACCACCACCTCAGTCCCAGCTGGCAGCGTTCGGTAATTCAAGCCACTAAACTGCTGCTCGAGTACATGGAAGCAAACCAGCACCATTTCTCCGCCCCACGTGACCTCTTCCAGGCCTTTGCGTCACGCCTCTATACCGGAACGATTGGAGCTGACGGGCTAGATCCATCAGGCTTAGGCTGGATTCCAGCCAGTCGCCAGACATCGAACCGTCACGTCTCGATACTTAGAGGTTTCACGGACTACTTAGCTGATCTATACGACGCTCCTACCATGAACCCTCTGATGACCGCCAGTACCTGTGATCAGCGCCTTAACTATGCTGCCTGGCATCGCCGCAACAGTCATGATTTCTTAGGACATATCAAAAACAAGACGCTCTCGGAGAGCGTCGATCAGGCACGAAATATTCGAGGGCGGCGTATGCTCAGCAAAGCTGATGATGATGCCGTAGCGTTCCCCGAGAAGCTTTTCCAAGCTTTGTATATGTACGGTTTTGGTGGAGCTACTGATCCTAGGTGTTCAGTTCGAGATCAATTGATACTGATAATGATGCATGGGGCGGGCTTGCGCGAGAGCGACGCACAGCACCTTTGGGTAGTGGATGTTGAAGATCACCCTCTGATCGAGGGCGGTGCTATGGTTCGTGTCTACCATCCGGAAGAAGGTAAGGCGCCACATAACTGGAGAAGTCGCAAAGGCACCACAACACGCGCAGCCTACTTAAGGGAGAATCACGCCCTAATGCCCAGGAGTCTTCGCCAAGGCACAAAACGTGTTGGGTGGAAGACCAGGCTGGTTGACCATGCGGATAACTACATTCAGCTTCACTGGTTCCCTCCACAATTTGGCGTGCTTTTTATGAAACTTTGGAGGGTGCACATACGATACTTGACCACTGTAGAGCGGCACCATCCATACGCCTTCGTTTCCTACGAAGATTCCGTCGCTGGCCAGCCATATACCCTTCAAGCCTTCAACGGCAATTACAAGCGAGCCCTGGCGCGCATTGGCCAAACCGTTTCAAAGTCGCAGGGTCGATCCACCCATGGCCACCGGCACGCTTTTGGTCGGCGGTTGAGGAACGCCGAAGTTTCCCCACAGATTATCCGCAAGGCTATGCATCACTCATCTCTGGAGTCGCAGAAGAGATATACCGCACCTGGTGTTGCAGAGGTTTTCACCGCGCTTACTACCGCTGGGGTGTAGTGGTCTAATGAAACCGG
>NZ_JYOF01000043.1:0-676 GCF_000955865.1 Pseudomonas sp. 2(2015) | reverse complement strand
GCAACAGCAGTGGCCCGGGCAGCACCACGGTGGATGCCGTGGCGCCTGCCGCGCCGGTGATCAACCCGAGCAATGGCGCGGTCATCAGCGGTACCGCCGAGATGGGTGCCAAGGTCATCCTTACCGATGGCAGCGGCAACCCGATTGGCCAGGTAACGGCCGACGGCAGCGGCAACTGGACGTTCACCCCAGGCAGCCCCTTGCCCAATGGCACGGTAATCAATGCCGTGGCCCAGGACGCGGCCGGCAACACCAGCAGCCCGGTCAGCACTACCATTGACGCGGTGGCCCCGGCTGCGCCGGTGATCGACCCGAGTAACGGCGCGGTCATCGTCGGCACTGCTGAAGCCGGTGCCAAGGTTATCCTCACCGACGGCAGCGGCAACCCGATTGGTCAGGTGACGGCCGATGGCAGCGGCAACTGGAGCTACACCCCGGGCTCGCCACTTGCCAACGGCACGGTGGTCAATGCCGTAGCCCAGGACGCTGCCGGCAACACCAGCCTGCAAGGCAGCACCACGGTCGACGCCGTGGCCCCCGGTGCACCGGTCGTCAACCCGAGCAATGGTGCAGTCATCAGCGGCACCGCCGAAGCGGGCGCCAAGGTCAACCTTACCGACGGCAGCGGCAACCCGATTGGTCAAACCACTGCCGACGGCAGCGGCAACTGGAGCTT
>NZ_JYOF01000042.1:315-506 GCF_000955865.1 Pseudomonas sp. 2(2015) | reverse complement strand
GGTGCTGGTGTCGATGGTGTCTTTGACGTCGGTGACTGCCGGGGTGTTATCCACAGCCAGTTTCTCGAAGTCGCCACCGGTGGTGCCAGTGACCGTCACGCTCAGCTTATCGGCGTCGATGTAGACATCGTCGCTTGGGGCATCGATGGTGATCTTGCCTTCTGTTTGCCCCTTGGCGATGGTGATGACTT
>NZ_JYOF01000042.1:0-309 GCF_000955865.1 Pseudomonas sp. 2(2015) | reverse complement strand
CTTCACCGTTGCTCAGGGTGACCTTCATCTCGGTGCCGGCCGGATTGGTCAGCGTCGCGGTGTAAGTGATCGACCCGCCTTCATTGACCGTTGGAGTCGCGGTCAGCTTGAGGCTGGTGGTGTCGTCGGTGCCTGGACCGTCGGTGACGGTGGTCACCGGGTTGCCCGCAGTGTCCAGCTTCTCGTAGTTACCGCCGGTGGTGCCGGTGATGCTGTTGGTCAGGTCTGGGTTTGTGGTGTGCACGTTGTTTGGTGCAACGAAGTCCACGGTGCCGGTGCTGGAACCTACAGGGATGGTGATTTGCTGAC
>NZ_JYOF01000041.1:0-579 GCF_000955865.1 Pseudomonas sp. 2(2015) | reverse complement strand
TCGGCACCTACGGCACATTGGTGCTGGCCGCTGACGGTTCCTACACCTACACGCTGAACACTGCCGATCCGGACTTCTTCAACCTGCATGGCGGCGGTAACGGGGTCGAGACCTTTACTTACACCCTGACCGATGCTGATGGCGATGTGTCCACCGCCAACCTGGTGCTGAATATCACCAACCTCAACGACCCGGTGACCCTCAATGGCTTGAACGTTGAAGGCGGCGAGCTGACGGTTTTCGAGAAGAACCTTGGCGACGGCAGCAACCCGGATACGCCAGCACTGACGCAAACTGGCAGCTTCACGGTGACCGCGCTGGACGGTGTGCAAACCCTGACCGTCGGTGGCATCACCGTGGTCAGTGGCGGCGTGGCCAGCGGCTTCCCGCAATCGGCGACCACCGCCCTGGGCAATACCTTGACCATCACCGGTTATGACGCCTCGACCGGCGTGGTGACCTATAGCTACACCTTGCTCGACAACGAAGCCCACCCGAACGCCAACGGCACCAACAGCCTGGGCGAGAGCTTCACGGTCAGTGTGACGGACACCGACGGCAGCACTGCCAGCGGGTCCA
>NZ_JYOF01000040.1:0-1158 GCF_000955865.1 Pseudomonas sp. 2(2015) | reverse complement strand
GCTTGTGTCTTGAGGTTGGAATAGAATCAGAAGTGAGAGCGGTGAATGGCAAGCTGTACGCCGGTAGTGCTTAAAGCACGTGTGGGAGCAAAGCTGCCATTCACCTCTCCACTCTGGCCCGAGCCCGAACAGTTGATTGAGCGCCTCTCGAATCACAAGCGTGGGCCAAGCCAGAGCGCTCTCACAACTGAGTGTAAGAGGGTTCAGCCATGTTGTCTTCTGTTGGAATCGACACTGCCAAAGCCACGTTGGAAATCTGCATCAAACCTCAGAAAATCCGCTTCGAAGTAAGCAATGAGCGCCCAGGCTTTGATGTGCTGATCGGGCGACTGAAGGACTTCAAGATCAGCAGAGTGTTGATTGAAGCGACCGGCGGCTACGAGAAAGAAGTGCTGATTGCATTGCGCTCGGCGGGTTTCGAAACCATCTGCATCAACCCAGCCCGTGCGCGGAAATTCGCCGAGGCGATGGGTAAAAAAGCCAAAACCGACAAGATCGACGCCGAGGTCCTTGCGGACTTCGCGGCACACCTCAGCGCTCCTCAAGGCCAACCGATCAGCCCGGAACGCGAAGAACTGCGCGAGTTGGTGAAGCAGCGCGCCCAATTTGTGCAGAGCCGTGATGACTACAAACGGCGTCGCCTGCAATGCCGCTCGGCAATGGTGATGGCCCACTTTGATGAGCACATCGAGCAGCTGAAAGTGCTGATCAAACGCCTCGACGAAAAAATTGACCAGGCGATGGTGCAACTGGACGACACCAGGGCGCGTCAGTTGTTGGCGGTGAGCGGAATTGGTCGGGTAACCGCCGCAAATCTGCTCGCCTCACTGCCAGAGCTGGGGCAATTGGACCGCCGTCAGATCGCCGCGCTAGTGGGCGTAGCGCCTTACAACAACGATAGCGGTAGCCATCAAGGGCACCGCCAGATATGGGGTGGCCGGGCGCATGTAAGGCGCGTCCTGTACATGTCGAGCTGGATCATCATCCGTCACAACACGGAATTTAAAGCACGCTACGAAGCACTTCGGGAGCGTGGCAAGTGCGCCAAAGTCGCCCTCGTAGCCTGTATGCGGGTGCTGATCGTCAGGCTGAATGCAATGCTGCGGGACAATACCCCTTGGCGAGTGCAAACAACCTGATCAAGACAGTTGCTCCCAC
>NZ_JYOF01000039.1:0-759 GCF_000955865.1 Pseudomonas sp. 2(2015) | reverse complement strand
GTAGGTGCCGACGAAGGTGCCGGCAGTAATTGGCCCGGTGGGTACACGGTCCGCACCCTGCACGTCGTTGGTCAGCACATTACCGGTCAGGGTCAGCTGGTTCTCGGTAGCGGTAACGGCGTTGGTATCGCCTGCCGCGGTCGGCACGTCGTCGACGATATTCACATCGATGGACCCGCTGGCAGTGCTGCCGTCGGTGTCCGTCACACTGACCGTAAAGCTCTCGCCCAGGCTGTTGGTGCCGTTGGCGTTCTGGTGGGCCTCGTTGTCGAGCAAGGTGTAGCTGTAGGTCACCACGCCGGTCGAGGCGTCATAACCGGTGATGGTCAAGGTATTGCCCAGCGCCGTGGTGGCCGATTGCGGGAAGCCGCTGGCCACGCCGCCACTGACCACGGTAATGCCACCGACGGTCAGGGTTTGCACACCGTCCAGCGCAGTCACCGTGAAGCTGCCAGTTTGCGTCAGGGCCGGAATATTCGGGTTGCTGCCGTCGCCAAGGTTCTTCTCGAAAACCGTCAGCTCGCCGCCTTCAACGTTCAAGCCATTGAGAGTCACCGGATCGTTGAGGTTGGTGACATTGAGCACCAGGTTGGCGGTGGATACGTCACCATCAGCATCGGTCAGGGTGTAGGTAAAGGTCTCGACCCCGTTACCGCCGCCATGCAGGTTGAAGAAGTCCGGATCGGCAGTGTTCAGCGTGTAGGTGTAGGAACCGTCGGCGGCCAGCACCAAGGTGCCGTAGGTGCCGACGAAGGTGCC
>NZ_JYOF01000004.1:77109-479357 GCF_000955865.1 Pseudomonas sp. 2(2015) | reverse complement strand
TCGCTCCAGCGCAAGTACTTGTGCTTGCCGGCAGCATCAATGACTTCCACCACCTGGCCGCGTTCGTCATAACGGTAACGGGTGGTGTGGCCCAGCGGGTCGGTTTCGCTGCTGCAGTTGCCGCGTTGATCGTAACGGTAACTCCAGCGGTTGCCGGCCTTGTCGGTCTGCACCCGCGGCAGTGACCAGTGTTCCAGCCACAGGGTCGACTCGCTGCGCCCGAGCGGGTCGATGCTTTGGCAAAGGTTGCCGGACTCGTCGTACAGGTACTGCCATTGCCCGCCCTGCGGATCGGTGGCTGCCAGCAGCTGGCGCTCGTCGTTCCACTCGAAATGCCAGGTGTGGCCGAGGGCGTCGGTGTATTCGGTGATCTGGTACTGCGTGTTCCAGTGGCGGCTGCTGACCCGTTGCAGGCCGTCGGTGACCCGGGTGATACCCGCCTCGATGTCGTAGTCGAAGCGGTACTCGTCGCCGTCGTCGGTCCAGTGCCGGGCCACACGCCAGTCGTCGGCAGCACGCGTCCATTGGTAGAAGCAACGCAGGCCGCTGGGCAACTGGTGCTCGACCATTCGCCGGCCCTGGTCGTAGGCAAAGCGCCGTTGTACCTGACCACTGGCGTCGCGGACTTCGGCGAGGTCGCCGTTGCTGTCGTAGGCATAGCTGACCAGCAACTCGCTCGATTCGTCGCTGTAGCGACGCTCGATATGGCTGACCCGCGTCGGCCATTGGGCGCTGTAAACCAGCTGCAGCTGGACTGCATCGAAGGTGTCGCGCAGCCAGAACAAGCGGCCTTCGGCGTCGTAGTCGAGGTAGACGCGGTTGTCGTTGCGATCGCCCAGTTGCGCCAGGCGCAGCCGCTGTGGGTTACCCGGGGTGGGCTGAAACAGGCGGTAGAGTCCGCCGCTGCTTTCGATCAGCAGCTCGCCATTGAGTGCGCGGCGCACGCTCAGGCCCTCGCCGGCGCTGAACGCCGCATCGCCGCGCGGGATGTTGCCCATGTCGACGACACGCGCCTGTTCGTCGGTAAACAGCAGGCGCTCGCCGCCTTCAGGGTGCGCTTCAATCGCCACGAAGACTTCGTAATCGACGCTCCAGCCCGCACCGAACAGGCCGTCGCGGCGTTCATCGCGGCTGTTGTAGTAGCGCTGCCAGTCCAGCGGGATCAGCGCTGGCAAGCTGAAGTCGAGCTCTTCTTCGCCACTGAGGATCTTCGCCCCGGTGGGTGCATGGACCGGGTTGAGCGAGCCGGCGATGGCACTGGTAATTGCTCCGCTCACCTGGCTGGTGACGGCGCTGGCGATGCCGCCGATCACCATGCAGCCGAACTTGCTGTAGAACTTGCCGCCACGCCCGCGCAGCAGCATCAAAGCGGTTATCGCCAGGCCGATGCCCGGGGTCTTGCCACTGCGAATCTCGCGGACCACGATCGAGCCGCCGCCAATGCGCACGTTACTGGAGATCAGCCCGGCGTCGACGATCACCGCCTCGCAGGTGCTGCGATCGCCGCTGCGGCAAGCCGGATGGCCGTTGATGGTGACCTTGCTCGAACCTTCGGCCAGGTACTGCGGCGGCATTGGCGGGTGCTTGCTGCAGAGAATCTTGTCGTCGTCGGCAGGCTCGGTGTTTGGCGCGGGGCTGGCGACCGTGGGCCGCCACATCTGCGAGAAAAAGCCTTTGGCCATGTCGAGGAAGCTTTCTTCTTCCTCTTCGGCAGGTGGCTGGGAGGCATCACTGCCAGCGGGCGCCGCCGCGGCGACGATGACGCCAGCAGCGCGGGCGGCCGGTTTGCCATTGGTGTGGGTGTTCTTCGAGCCAGTGAGGATGTTGGCCTGCACCGAGGGCGGGAACAGAAAATTGCCGATACCCTCGCATAAACTGCTTAAACCCTTATCGGCCCCGGTCTTGCTCATGGCCACGCCGACCACGATACCGACCACCGCGCCGAGCACGAAGCAGCCCAGGCCGCCGGTAACCACGGTCAGCCCCAGCGCTGCGGTTACCGCCGCGGTGGCCAGCACGCCAATGGCGACGTTGGCTGCCACTTCCAGCACGCCGCCGACGATGTCGGCCATCATCGAGGTGTGCATCAGCGCATCGCCCTGGCGGGCGGCCCACAGGGCGTCAGACATTATTGACCTGCAACGGCACGGCTGCAGGGCACTTGAACCTGGGCATGCTTGATTTCCATATCGAGCGTTTGAGGTGTCGGAATCTGCTGGAAGAGCGCCCGAGCGTCAACCCCGAGGGTGATGCAAAGCGTGTAGTTCCTGCAGCCGCGCGCGGGCCACATGGGTGTAGATCTGGGTGGTCGACAGGTCGCTGTGGCCGAGCAGCATCTGCACCACGCGCAAGTCGGCGCCGTGGTTGAGCAGGTGAGTGGCGAAGGCATGGCGCAGGGTGTGCGGCGACAGGCTCTTGTCGATACCGGCCACCAGCGCCTGGTGCTTGATGCGGTGCCAGAAGGTCTGGCGGGTCATCTGCTCGCCGCGCAGGCTGGGGAACAATACATCGCTGGGACGCCCGCCGAGCAGTTCGTTACGGCCGTCACGCAGGTAGCGCTCAATCCACACCACCGCCTCTTCACCCATGGGCACCAGGCGCTCCTTGCTGCCCTTGCCCATCACCCGCAGCACGCCCTGGCGCAGGTTGACCTGATCGAGGGTCAGGCTGACCAGTTCGGTGACACGCAAGCCACAGGCATACAGCACTTCAAGCATGGCGCGGTCGCGCTGGCCGATCGGCTCGCTCAGGTCCGGTGCCTGCAGCAAGGCTTCGACGTCGGCTTCCGACAGGGATTTGGGCAATGGCCGCCCCAGTTGCGGCATTTCCACCTGCAGGGTCGGGTCAATGCCGATCAGTTTTTCCCGCAACAGGTAGCGATAGAAGCCTCGCACCCCGGAGAGAAAACGCGCGGTCGAGCGTGGCTTGTAGCCCTGCTCCAGGCGCCAGGCCAGGTGATCGAGGATCAGTTCGCGCCCGGCATCGGGCAGCTCGACGCCCTGCTCCGTGAGCCAGCCGTTGAACAGCGCCAGGTCGCTGCGGTAGGAATCGCGGGTGTTGTCGGCCAGGCCCTTCTCCAGCCACAGGGCGTCCAGGAACTGATCGATAAGCGGATGTTCAATAGCGGGCATGACAACTCTGCGGCAAGCGACGAAAACGACGAATTGCCGCTAGTCTTCCATAACACTGCCGGCATAGGGAGCCCGAATGAACGAACAACAGATATTGCTGGCATTTGGCGGGATAGGTCTGGCAGCGCTGTGCTGCCAATGGCTGGCCTGGCGCCTGAAGCTGCCGGCGATCCTTTTCCTGCTGCTCAGCGGCATCCTCGCCGGCCCGTTGCTCGGCTGGCTCGACCCGCAGGAACTGTTCGGCCCATTGCTGATGCCGCTGGTGTCGCTGGCGGTGGCGCTGATCCTGTTCGAAGGCAGCCTGACCCTGCACCTGTCGCAATGGAAAGACATCGGCAGCGTGGTGCAGCGCATGGTCACCCTCGGCGCGCTGTCGACCTGGCTGGTAATCACCCTGGCCACCCACTGGCTGCTGGGCTTCGACTGGCTGCTGGCAACCTTGTTCGGCACCCTGACCCTGGTGACCGGGCCGACGGTGATCGTGCCGATGCTTCGAGTGGTACGGCCCAAGGCAACGATCGCCAACATCCTGCGCTGGGAAGGCATCGTTATCGACCCGATTGGCGCGCTGCTGGCGGTGGTGGTCTACAGCTTCATCATCGCCAGCGCCGCCGGCGACGGCCTGAGCCACAGCCTGGTGACCTTTGCCGGGGTGATTGTCTGCGGCAGCGCGTTCGGCGTGGCCGGCGGCTGGCTGCTCGGCCAGGTGATGCGTCACCAATGGCTGCCGGAGTATTTGCACAACCTGGCGTCGCTGGCGGCAGTGCTGGGGATCTTCATTGGCGCCAACCAGGTGATGCATGAGTCGGGGCTGCTGGCGGTCACCCTCATGGGCATGTGGCTGGCCAACATGAAGGGCGTGGATGTCCGGCAGATCCTGCACTTCAAAGAGAACCTCAGCGTGCTGCTGATCTCCGGGCTGTTCATCCTCCTGGCCGCGCGCCTGGACCTCAATGCCCTGATCGGCCTGGGCCCGGCGGTGCTGGCCCTGCTGCTGATCATTCAGTTCGTGGCCCGGCCGCTTAACGTCGCGCTGTCGACCTTTGGCTCGCAATTGAACTGGCGCGAACGCGCCCTGCTGGCCTGGATCGCCCCGCGCGGTATCGTTGCCGCCGCGGTGTCGGCGATCTTTGCCATCCGCCTGGATGAAGCCGGGCATGAAGGCGCACTGCTGCTGGTGCCATTGACCTTCGCGGTGATCATCGGCACCGTGGTGCTGCAGAGCGCCACTTCGCGGCCCTTGGCACGCCTGCTCAAGGTTGCCGAACCTGCCCCCAGCGGTTTTTTGATCGTCGGCGCCAACCCGCCGGCCCGCGCTGTGGCCAAGGCTTTGCAACAGCTCGATTGCCGGGTGCTGCTGGCCGATTCCAGCTGGGAGAACATCCGCGCGGCACGCATGGACGGCTTGCCAACCTACTTCGGCCACCCCGCCTCGCAGCATGCCGATGCCCACCTGGACCTGGTAGGCCTGGGGCATTTGCTCGGGTTGTCACCGGCAGGTGAGCTCAACACCCTGGCCTGCACGCGCTTTCGCCACGACTTTGGCCCGCAGCGGCTGTTTGTCCTGGCCAGTGGCCTTGAGGCCAAGCGCAGCGACAAGCACCGCGCCAGCGATGAGCACCGCGGGCAGACGCTAGGAAGCCAGCCGCTGACCTACGGGCAGTTGGCCGGATTGCTGAACAATGGCGCCGAGCTCTATAGCACCAACCTCACCGAAGGCTTTGGCTGGGCGGACTACCAGGCCCTGCATGGCGAGCGGGCGATCTTGCTGTTTGCCCGCGATGGCAGTGGCTGGGTGCACGTGTTCGGGCCGGACAGCCTGCTCAAGCCCGGGCCTGGGTGGACGCTGGTGGCGTTGATTCAGCCGCAGTAGGAGCGGGCTTGCCCCGCGATAAGGCCGGTGAAGTCTACACATTATCGCGGGGCAAGCCCGCTCCTACAGGATGGTCAGAACCCGGGCAATACCGGCACCGGGCGCTTGTCTTCATCGATGGCGACAAAGCTGAACAGGCCATGGATGGCCTTTTCGCGACTGTCGCAGCTCATGCTTTCGACAAACACTTCGACCTCGACCTTGAGGCTGGTGTTACCCACTGTCGCCACCCGCCCGACCAGCTCGACGATGGAGCCGGCGGCAATCGGGTGCTTGAAGTCGATACGGTCGGTCGACACCGTTACCAGCGGCAAGCGGCAGAAACGCGTGGCAGCAATGAACGAGACTTCGTCCATCCAGGCCAGCGCGGTGCCGCCGAACAGGGTGTTGTGGTGGTTGGTGGTGGACGGGAATACCGCCTTGGTCACGCGGGTCACCGACAGTTCGGTGCGGCGCTCGATTTCCTGCTCTCTTGAGGTCATGGGCTTCACATTGGACGACAAATTTCAGACAACAAAAAAGCAGCCCGAAGGCTGCTTTTTTCGCATGGTGGCCGTAGCCACCGGTCAAGCTGTCCTCAGGACAGTTTTTCCTTGATGCGAGCGGCTTTACCGGACAGGTCGCGCAGGTAGTACAGCTTGGCTTTACGCACGTCACCACGACGTTTCACGGCCAGGCTGTCGATTTGCGGGCTGTAGGTCTGGAAAGTACGCTCAACGCCAACACCGTTGGAGATCTTGCGAACGGTGAAAGCACTGTTCACACCACGGTTACGCTTGGCGATGACAACGCCTTCGAATGCCTGCAGACGCGAACGATCACCTTCCTTCACTTTCACCTGAACGACGATGGTGTCGCCCGGGGCAAAGGTCGGGATCTCTTTGGTCATCTGCTCTGCTTCGAGTGCAAGAATGATTTTGTTGGTCATGCTGTGCTCCTAAGGTAAATCAGCTGGATTTACCATCGATACGTTAACTATCGTCCCGCTCACGGAGGTATTCCGCCAGCAGCTTCTTCTCTTCTCCAGAAAGTGAGCGACTTTCCAGAAGATCGACGCGTCGTTCATAGGTCCGCCCAAGGGACTGCTGTAAACGCCATCGCCGGATGTGTGCATGGTTGCCACTAAGCAACACGTCGGGAACACGCTGATCCGCATACACCTCAGGTCGGGTGTAGTGCGGGCAATCAAGCAGACCATCGGTGAAGGAATCTTCCTGCGCCGAGTCCGCATGCCCTAAAGCTCCAGGCAGCAGTCGTGTAACCGCATCGATCAGGACCATCGCCGGCAGCTCGCCGCCAGACAGGACATAGTCTCCAATCGACCACTCTTCATCGACATGAGCTTCAATAAAGCGCTCGTCGATGCCTTCATATCGACCGGCTATCAGAATCAACGATTCGTGCTTCGCCAGGTCTTTGACCGCCGACTGAGTCAGTTTGCGGCCTTGTGGGCTCAGGTAAATCACCTTTGCCGCCTCTCCGGTTGCCTGCCTGGCATTCACCAGGGCGTCTTCCAGAGGCTTGATCTTCATCACCATGCCCGGACCACCGCCAAACGGCCGATCATCTACCGTATGGTGACGATCTGTGGTGTAGTCCCGCGGGTTCCAGCAGGTCAGTTGCAACAACCCCTGTTTCACCGCACGGCTGGTAATGCCGTACTCACTGATGGCCGAGAACATCTCGGGGAACAGCGTGATGACGTCTACGCGCAGGCTGGCCATTGCTTAGAAGTCCGCGTCCCATTCGACCCTCATTTCGCCTGCAACCAGGTCGATCTTCAACACGCATTGCTCGGTATAGGGCAACAGGCGTTCTCGATCATCCAGGCTGCCCGCGCAGGGCTTGACCACCATTACATCGTTCGCGCCGGTCTCCAACAGGTGATCAATCGTGCCGAACAGCTGTTCGTCCTGATTGATGACTTTCAGACCCACCAACTGGTACCAGTAGTACTCGTCGGCAGACAGGTTGGGCAAAAGGCTACGCGAGATACAAATCTCATAACCGCTCAGAAGACGGGCTTCATCACGATCGTCGAGGCCTTTGAACTTGGCGACCAGGTCCTTTTGAGTGGAACGGCCACTGACCAGCTCGACCTGTTTTACCTTCCCTTCGTGCCGAAGCGTCCAGTTACGGTAATCCAACAGGTTTTCAATCGGATCGGTAAAGGAAAAGACCTTTACCTCGCCGCGAACGCCGTGAACCGAAAAAATCTTGCCAACGACGATCAGGTCATCAGCTTTTTCTGGCGTCGCGCTCATACTATTCAGGCAGCAGCCTTAGCAGCATCTTTCAGCAGTTTTGCAACGCGCTCGGATGGCTGTGCGCCAACGCTCAGCCAGTGAGCAACGCGGTCTTGTTTAACGGACAGGCGAACTTCCTGGCCACGAGCGATAGGGTTGAAGAAACCAACCTGCTCGATGTGCGAACCGGTAACCGGGTTACGCGAGTCGGTCACGGTCAGGGTGTAGAATGGGCGCTTTTTAGAGCCACCACGGGCAAGACGGATGGTTAGCATTGAACATCGTTCCTGTAGTCGGTGCTGCAAATCATAATGCACAGCGGGCACACGGGTGCCCGAAAGGCCGCATATTCTCAAGGAATACACGGACTTTTGCAAATGCCTTTTTACGCCAGGTAAAAAGGACAGCCTGCAGATCTGCGCTTCGTACAGCCTCTATATAAAGGCTGCGTTGTTCCCGCCGGGGCGGGAGTCCGATCGTCGGCCCGTTTCCAGGCCGCCGATGCGAATAGGGTTACAGTTTGGGCATGCCGCCGCCGGGCATCATGCCACCCAGGCCGCGCATCATCTTGGCCATGCCGCCTTTGGCAGAAAACTTCTTCATCATCTTCTGCATCTGCTTGTGCTGCTTGATCAGACGGCCGATGTCCTGCACCTGGGTGCCGGAACCAAGGGCGATACGGCGTTTGCGCGAACCGCTGATCAGCTCAGGGTCGCGGCGCTCGGCCGGGGTCATCGAGTTGATGATCGCTTCCATCTGCTTGAACTGCTTCTCGGCGGCGCCCTGGGCGCTGCCCATCTGGGCCAGGTTGACACCGCCGATGCTCGGCAGCTTGTCCATCAGGCCGCCCAGGCCACCCATGTTCTTCATTTGTTGCAGCTGGTCGCGGAAGTCTTCGAGGTCGAAGCCCTTGCCCTTCTTAAGCTTCTTGGCCAGTTTGTCGGCCTTGTCCTTGTCGAGGGTCTGTTCGGCCTGCTCGATCAGGCTGAGCACGTCGCCCATGCCCAGGATGCGCGAAGCGATCCGGTCGGGGTGGAACGGCTCGAGCGCGTCGCTCTTCTCGCCCATACCGATGAACTTGATCGGCTTGCCGGTAATGGCGCGCACCGACAGCGCGGCACCGCCACGGGCGTCACCGTCGACCTTGGTGAGGATCACCCCGGTCAGCGGCAGCGCATCGCCGAACGCCTTGGCCGTATTGGCGGCGTCCTGGCCGGTCATGGCGTCGACCACGAACAACGTCTCGATCGGCTTGACCGCAGCGTGCAGGTCCTTGATCTCGGTCATCATTTCGGCGTCGATGTGCAGACGGCCGGCGGTGTCGACGATGACCACGTCGATGAACTTGAGCTTGGCTTCGCGGATCGCCGCCTCAGCGATGGCCACCGGCTTCTGGCTGATATCCGACGGGAAGAAGGTCACGCCGATGTCGCCCGCCAGGGTTTCCAGCTGCTTGATCGCCGCCGGACGGTAGACGTCGGCCGAGACCACCATCACGGTCTTTTTCTTGCGCTCTTTGAGGAAGCGCGCCAGCTTGCCGGCGGTGGTGGTCTTGCCCGCGCCCTGCAGACCGGCCATCAGCACTACCGCAGGCGGTGCGGCGTTGAGCGCCAGGTCTTCGTTGGCGGCGCCCATCAGGCCTTCAAGCTCAGCCTGGACGATCTTCACGAACGCCTGGCCCGGGGTCAGGCTGCGCGACACCTCGGTGCCGACCGCACGCTCCTTGACCTTGTTGACGAAATCCTTGACCACCGGCAGGGCGACGTCAGCCTCGAGCAACGCCATGCGCACTTCACGCAGGGTGTCTTTGATGTTGTCTTCGGTCAGCTTGGCCTTGCCGGTGACATGGCGCAGCGTCTGTGACAGACGGTCGGTCAGGTTTTCAAACATGGTGATCCTTTCGGGCTCTGTAGAACCGAGGTTTATCAGCTGCCTCTGGCGTAATCGGCCGGCCTTGGGCAGGGGCAGGCCGGCGATTATAACGAAGACTTGGCCCAGCGCACACCATGCCGTCGGCTGGCAGTCTTCCTAGGCGGGCGCGATCTATGCCAAACTCAGTCCCTTTCGGGCTTGCCTAACAGGACTTATGCTCCCCTTGTCACCCAGCTTGCTACCCAATCTCATCGCCGCCTGCCTGTATGCCGCCGCGACCTTCTATCAAGGCTCACGCCTGGCCCAGGGCACCAAGGCCGACAAACGCCTGCTCGGCCTGCTTGGCGCGCTGGCGGTCATTGCCCAGGGCACTGCGCTGTTCTGGCAACTGCTCACGCCCCTGGGCCTGAGCCTGGACTTCTTTAGCGCCGCCAGCCTGATCGCCACCGCGGTGATCGCCCTGACCCTGCTGGCCTGCCTGCGCATACCGGTGGAGAACCTGCTGCTGTTGCTGTTCCCGCTGGGCATGGCCACGGCGCTGATCGCCCAGTTCGCGCCGTCGGGCACGGTGCCGCTGATCAACGAAGAGCCGGGCATCCTCGCGCATATCCTGCTGTCGATCCTGGCCTATGGCATGTTCACCATCGCCGTGGTGCAGTCCCTGCTGCTGCTGTTGCAGGATCACCAGCTCAAGCACAAGCACCCCTCCGGGCTGATCAAGAACTTCCCGCCGCTGCAAACCATGGAAAGCCTGCTGTTCGGCTTCCTCTGGGCCGGCTGGGGCCTGCTGTCGCTGTCACTGCTGTCCGGCTGGCTGTTCCTCGACAACCTGTTCGCCCAGCACCTGGTGCATAAAACCCTGCTGGCGTGCCTGGCCTGGATCGTCTTCAGCGTATTGCTGTGGGGCCGCACCCGCCTCGGCTGGCGCGGGCATAAGGCGATCCGCTGGACCCTGGCCGGCTTCTGCCTGCTGATGCTGGCCTATTTCGGCAGCAAGCTGGTACGCGAATTCATCCTGCATATCTGACGGGCACAGGTAAATGGACGCTCTGCCGTTAGGACCGCTACTCGGCGTATTGGCACTGGCACTGCTGTGGTCGGCGCTGTTCACTGCGGTGGACGCCGCCCAGCAGCAACTCAACGGTGGCCGGCGCAACCCGCAGACCGGCGAGCACCCCGAACTTGCCGTAACCCCTCAGGCCCTGGTGCTGTGCTCGACCCTGGGCAAGCTGCTGGTATTGGCCCTGGCCTGCCTGATGGGCCAGCGCTACAGCGGCGAGCACGGTTTCTGGCTGGCCGGCCTGGGCGCTGCCGCCGTACTTTTGATCGTTGCCGAATACCTGCCGCGACAGCTGGCCAGGCGCAATCCGCAGGCCTTCATCGGCCTGGGCAACAGCTTGCTCAAAGTGCCGCTCAAGCTGTTGCAGCCCCTGGCCTGGCTGCTCGATGGCTGCGCGCGGGTGCTGCTGCGCCCGTTCCGGGTGCAAAGCCATGCGGTAGCGCTGCACGACAACGACGACAGCGACAGCTACGCCGCCGACGAGCCGGATGCCGACCAGCGCCTGAACCTGCCGGAAAGCCTGCTGGCGCTGGACAAAATCACCGTCAACGACATCCTCGTGCCGCGCAACGATGTCGACGGCATCAACCTCGACGAGCCGATCGAGGCAATCATCGAGCAGTTGATCATCAGCCGCCACACCCGCCTGCCGGTCTACCACAGCGATATCAACCAGGTGGAGGCGATCCTCAATACCAAGCTGATCAGCCACCTGCTGCCCAAGGCCGAACTGACCCGCGAAACTCTGCAGGCGGCCTGCTACGAACCCTATTTCGTGCCGGAAAGCACCCCGTTGCAGCTGCAATTGCTGAATTTCCACAAACAGCAGCGGCGCCTGGGCGTGGTGGTCGACGAATACGGTGAAGTACTGGGCATCGTTACCCTGGAAGACATCCTCGAAGAAATCGTCGGCGAGTTCGAAGACGAACACAGCCTCGACAACCCGCATATCCACCCCCAGGCCGACGGGCGCTTTGTCATCGAAGGCAACGTGTCGATCCGCGAGCTCAACCGCACCCTGGGCTGGCACCTGCCCAGCGACGGGCCGAAGACCCTCAACGGCCTGGTCACCGAAGCCCTGGAAAGCATCCCGGCAAGCGCCGTGTGCCTGAAAATCGGCCGTTATCGCCTGGAAATCCTCGAAACCGAGGACAATTGTGCCAGCCGCATACTGGTCTGGACGCTCAAGCGCTAGCTATACTGGCCACACGCTTACCCAGCCCCAGCCGTCTCGCCCGCTACCCGCACCGGCGTCACACGGCCAGTCAGCCTGACTGAACATTGCGCGCACCAGCGGTACTGGCTCACACCCCGAGCCTTGCCCGCGCCCGCCCCCATCCCCAACGGGCGTATGTTTCGTCACGCGACCATAACAATTCGCTTCGGTGCACGCCCGTGCCTGCCTGTTCGTACCCGGCCGGCGGCGATGCCCATGGAGCTCTCGACTGACAGGGATAATCGCATGACGACCAGCAGCACCTACCCCGAAACCGCCCAGGCCAGCCCCGGCAACTCGCCGGCACGGGTTGCCACCGCCAGCTTCATCGGCACCGCCATCGAGTTCTACGACTTCTACGTGTACGCCACTGCGGCGGCGCTGGTGATCGGCCCGGTGTTCTTCCCGCAGACCTCCGGCACCGCGCAGATGCTCTCGGCGTTCCTTACTTTCGGCATCGCCTTCCTGGCCCGGCCCCTGGGTTCGGCGCTGTTCGGTCACTTTGGCGACCGTATCGGCCGTAAATCGACCCTGGTCGCATCCTTGCTGCTGATGGGTGTGTGTACCACCCTGATTGGCGTACTGCCCGGTTACGACAGCATTGGCGCCTGGGCGCCGATCCTGCTTTGCGTGTTGCGCTTCGGCCAGGGGCTTGGACTTGGCGGTGAATGGGGCGGCGCGGCGTTGCTGGCCACCGAGAACGCGCCCAAGGGCAAGCGCGCCTGGTTCGGCATGTTCCCGCAGCTAGGCCCTTCGATCGGTTTTCTGGCGGCCAACGGCCTGTTCCTGACCCTGGCCATGCTGCTGACCGATGAGCAATTTCGCAGTTGGGGCTGGCGCATTCCGTTCCTGCTCAGCGCCGTGCTGGTGATGGTCGGCCTGTACGTGCGCCTGAAGCTGGAAGAAACCCCGGTGTTCGCCAAGGCCGTGGCCAGTCACCAGCGGGTGAAAATGCCGGTGGTCGAGCTCTTCGCCCAGTACTGGGCCCCCACCCTGCTGGGCGCGGCGGCCATGGTCGTGTGCTATGCGCTGTTCTACATCTCGACGGTGTTCTCGCTCAGCTATGGCGTTTCGACCCTGGGCTACAGCCGCGAAACCTTCCTCGGCCTGCTGTGCTTCGCGGTGCTGTTCATGGCCCTGGCAACGCCGTTGTCGGCCTGGCTCAGCGACCGTTACGGGCGCAAGCCGGTACTGATCGTCGGCGCTGTGCTGGCGATTGCCTCGGGCTTTACCATGGAACCGCTGCTGACCTCGGGTTCGACCACGGGGGTGGCACTGTTCCTGGCCATCGAGCTGTTCTTGATGGGCGTGACTTTCGCGCCGATGGGCGCCTTGCTGCCTGAGCTGTTCCCTACTCACGTGCGTTACACCGGGGCGTCGGCAGCCTACAACCTGGGCGGGATCGTCGGCGCCTCGGCGGCACCGTTCTTTGCCCAGAAGCTGGTGGCCATGGGCGGTTTGAGCTGGGTCGGCGGCTATGTCTCAGCGGCAGCTGTGCTGAGCCTGATTGCGGTGTTGTGCCTGAAAGAGACGCGCCACTCGGAGCTGTAAAATCATCGCGGGGCAAGCCCGCTCCTACCGGTGTAGGAGCGGGCTTGCCCCGCGATTGCTTAGAACTCTACCTTGACCGCCTGCGAAGCTCGGGTGGCCTTGGCCCGGGCGGCTTCGATCGACTCGTCGCGGGCCAGGCACACGCCCATGCGCCGCTGGCCATTGACCTCAGGCTTGCCGAACAGGCGAATGGCAGTGTCCGGCTCGCTCAGGGCGGCGCCAAGATTGGCGAACGCGGTCTGCTGCGACTGGCCTTCAACCAGGATCACCGCCGACGCCGACGGGCCGAACTGGCGGATCAGCGGGATCGGCAAGCCCAGGATCGCCCGCGCATGCAGGGCGAACTGCGAGAGGTCCTGGGAAATCAGGGTCACCAGGCCCGTGTCATGCGGGCGTGGCGAGACTTCGCTGAACCACACCTGGTCGCCTTTGACGAACAGCTCGACACCGAACAGGCCGCGGCCGCCCAGCGCCTCGGTCACTGCTTTGGCCACCCGCTCGGATTCAGCCAGGGCCACCGGGCTCATCGCCTGCGGCTGCCAGGATTCCTGGTAATCGCCCTTCTCCTGACGGTGGCCGACCGGCGCGCAGAAGGTGGTGCCGCCGACATGACGAACGGTCAGCAGGGTGATTTCGTAGTCGAAATCGATGAAGCCTTCGATGATCACCCGGCCCTTGCCGGCACGCCCGCCTTCCTGGGCATAGTCCCAGGCCTTTTGCACGTCGTCAGCGCTGCGCAGCAGGCTCTGGCCCTTGCCCGACGAACTCATCACCGGCTTGACCACGCACGGGAAGCCGAGGTCGTCGACGGCCTTGGCGTATTCCTCGAAGGTGTCGGCGAAATGGTACGGCGAAGTCGGCAGGTCGAGCTCTTCGGCGGCCAGGCGACGGATGCCTTCGCGGTTCATGGTCAATTGCGCGGCGCGAGCGGTCGGCACCACGGTGAAACCTTCGTTTTCCAGCTCGACCAGGGTCGCGGTGGCGATGGCTTCGATTTCCGGGACGATGTAGTGCGGCTTCTCGGCCTCGATCACTGCCCGCAGGGCGGCGCCGTCGAGCATGTTGATCACGTGGCTGCGATGGGCCACCTGCATGGCCGGGGCATTGGCGTAACGGTCCACGGCAATCACTTCAACGCCCAGGCGTTGCAGCTCGATCACCACTTCCTTGCCCAGCTCGCCGCAGCCACAGAGCAGTACGCGGGTCGCGGTCGGCGACAATGGGGTTCCGATACGGGTCATTTCAGGTCCTCAGAGGGAAGAACATCCTGGGCCGCCCCGTACTCGGTGCAACCCGGTGAAAAGGAGCGCCATTTTACATGAACCGTGCTCAGCCGGTGACCACGCGCTTGCGCGCGCGCCAGGCCATGGCCAGCCAGACCACGGTAACCCCGGCGAATTTCGAGGCCATGGCGGTGCCGACCACGGCCGGGGTCAGGGCGCCGATCATGCCGAAGAAGATAAAGGTGTCGATCGGAATGCTCAGCGCCGAACTCAGCCACAGGCGATCGTGCAGCGGCCGCTTGGTGATGGTAAACACCAGCCAGTCGATCAGCTCAGACACCGCGAAGGCGGTGGCGCTGGCCAGGGCGATGGCCGGCTCCGAGGTGATGTAGGACAGCACCAGGGCCGCCAGCATGGCCACCAGCGCGCCGTGGCCGAAGCGGGTCTGGACCATGTCGCGCAGGATGAACACCAGCCCGCCCCAGGCGGACCAGATGACGTCCAGGTGCGGGGCACTGGAGAAGGCGTAGTTGATCAGCACTACGCTGCTGATATAGGCAATCAGAAAGAACATGGGATCGACCGCTGGGTAAGCGCTACAGGGTACTGCAGCGCTTGCCGGCGGCCAAGCGGCGGATCATGCGCCGACGCTGAAGATCAGCCCGGCCGCGACCGCGCGCTCGTGGCACAGCTTGAGCACCTGACGCCGCTCGCTGTTGTCCATCCGCCCCCAGCGGGTGATTTCAGCGGCGCTGCGTTGGCAGCCGGTGCAGATATCGGCGTCATCCAGCGCGCAGATCTGCACGCAGGGCGAGGCCACCGGGCGTTCAGGCGTGCTCATCAATCCTCCTGCGGGGCCAGGTCGCGGGCATAACGCTCGGCGTTGTG
The DNA here is from genome assembly GCF_000955865.1 of Pseudomonas sp. 2(2015). Classification (NCBI taxonomy): domain Bacteria; kingdom Pseudomonadati; phylum Pseudomonadota; class Gammaproteobacteria; order Pseudomonadales; family Pseudomonadaceae; genus Pseudomonas; species Pseudomonas sp. 2(2015). Next base: position 464,297 of record NZ_JYOF01000004.1, on the reverse strand, counting down.
CACGTAGTGGGCGGCACTGGCCTCGAGCATCTTCTTTTGCGCCTCGGTCAGTTCGCGCACCACCTTGCCCGGCGAGCCCATCACCAGCGAGCCGTCAGGTATTTCCTTGCCTTCGGGGATCAGCGCGTTGGCGCCGATGATGCAGTACTTGCCGATCCGCGCACCGTTGAGGATCACCGCGTTGATACCGACCAGGCTGTGGTCGCCAACCGTGCAACCGTGCAGCATGGCGTTGTGGCCGACGGTCACGCCCTTGCCCAGGGTCAGCGGCGAGCCCATGTCGGTGTGCATCACCGTGCCGTCCTGGACGTTGCTGTTCTCGCCAATGTCGATCAGCTCGTTATCGCCGCGCAACACCGCGCCGAACCAGACGTTGGCGCCGGCCTGCAGGCGTACCTTGCCGATCAGCGTGGCAGTCGGCGCAACCCAGCTGCGCGGATGGGTTTCGACCCGCAGGTCGCCCAGACGGTATTTCATGCGTGGATCCTCACGGTGCGGCGTGGCTGGCGGGTGGTCCCGCTCAAATGGGGGTAAAGCGTTCAGGCGGCTGATGCAGGCTGATGTTGGCATCGTAAAGCAAGTTGACCAGCTCGACGATCATGATCGCCGACAGCCCCCAGATCTTGTACTCGCCATAGCGGTAGCTGGGCACGTACCAACTGCGGCCCTGATAATCGATACGGTGGGTATGGTCACGCGGGTCCTGGCGAAAGAACTCCAGCGGCACGGTGAACACCGCAGCGATCTCGGCGTCGTTGGCCTGGTATTCGACAAAATCCGGAATCAGGCCGACGAAAGGCGTCACTTTCAGCCCATGCAGCGAGATCAGCGGGCTCAACGGGCCGATGATCTCCACCAGGCCCGGCGGCAGGCCGATTTCTTCTTCGGCTTCACGCAGGGCGGTGAAGATCAGGTCGGGGTCTTCCGGATCGCGGCGACCACCGGGGAAGGCCACCTCGCCGCCGTGGGTCGACAAGCCCTTGGCGCGCAGGGTCAACACCAGCTCCGGCTCTTCGCTGCGGGTGATGGGCAATAACACAGCGGCCTCGGGAAAACGTCGGTCCGTCTCCAGGGTACTCGGCGTATGACTGCTCACGCGGCGAAGTAGCTCGTCCAGCATTGCTCTCTCTCGATTCCAAAGCCTGTCGTGCATGATGCACCAAAGCCGCGGGCCGCCCAAGTCCCGGCGACGATCCGGCTTGCGGCCGCAGGGACAGTGGCGCCAAGATAGGCGCACCTAACAGGAATAAAAGCATGAAATTCTGCAGTGCGTGCGGCAATCAGGTGATTCAGCGTATTCCCGAGGGCGATACCCGCCTGCGCTATGTCTGCGATCACTGCCAGACCATTCATTACCAGAACCCCAACATTGTCGCCGGGGTGCTGCCGACCTGGGGCAGCCGGGTGCTGTTGTGCCGCCGCGCCATCGAACCGCGCCGAGGCTACTGGACCTTGCCCGCCGGGTTCATGGAGAACGGCGAAACCATCGAACAGGCCGCGCGCCGGGAAACCGATGAAGAAGCCTGCGCCCGCGTAGGCGGCATGAGCCTCTACCAACTGTTCGACCTGCCGCACATCAACCAGGTGCACGTGTTCTTTCGCGCCGAGCTTGCCGACCTGGACTTTGCCGTGGGCGTCGAGAGCCTGGAAGTGCGGCTTTTCGACGAAAGTGAAATCCCGTGGGACGAGCTGGCTTTCCGCACCGTCAGTCGTACCCTAGAATGCTATTATCGTGACCGCATCGAGCAGCGCTTCCCGATCGGCAATGAATGCCTGTCACCCATGCTCGTCTCGTCACCCAACACCTAGCTTTTTCAGGGATATCGTTTCATGCGCTGGTTGCTTGCCCTTTTCTGCCTCAGTGTGGCTTCGATGTCCCAGGCGGGTTTCACCGAAACCATCATCACCCGGCCGGTCGACCAGACCGCGCCTTCGCCACTGCAACCGCAAGCGCCCAAGCCTGCGCTGATCGACAAGATCCTGGTGATCAAGTCCGAACGTCGTTTACAGCTGATCAGCGCCGGCACGCCGCTGAAAACCTACCGCATCTCCCTGGGCAAGCAACCCAAGGGCGCCAAGCTGCGCGAAGGCGACAAGCGCACCCCCGAAGGCTTCTACTGGATCGACTGGCGTAAGCAGAGCGACCGCTACAACCTGGCCATGCACGTGTCCTACCCGAATATCACCGACGCCGCCCGCGCCCGTCGTGAAGGCGTTCCGCCGGGAGGGATGATCATGATCCACGGCACGCCGCTGAGTGAGGAATACCCGGAAGAAGTCTTCCACACCCTCGACTGGACCGAAGGCTGCATCGCCATGACCAACCGCGACATGCGCGAAGTGTGGAACATGGTCCCGGACGGCACCATGATCGAGATCCGCCCCTGATCGCCCCTTAAGGCGCTTCCGACAATTACGTCGGAAGCTTCCCTCGTAACTCAGGCCTCAGCCCTACCCTTCTATCGGCTCGGTAGCGCATCCATTCGAATAGCAGCGTCCATAAGATCCACGCATCTGGATACCACCTGGACGCTACTGCATGCCCAGTTCACTCAGCATTGTCGCTGCACGCCTTGTCATCCGGCCTTCGGCCCTCTTAATTGTGCTGTTGATGGTGCCTCCCGCCAGTGCTCATGAACACCTGGGCATTCAGCCGCTACGCGACCAGCGCCTGCAACTGGAACAACTCGAGCAACGTCAACGCCTGCGCAAGCTGCAACGTGGCGATGAATTGGCCGAACCGGCCAGCCAAGCACCAGCCGCCACCGAGGTCTCGCCCTGCTGGCCGCTGAACGGCGTGCGCCTGGCTGGCAACCGGCAACTCGGCTCGGCAGAACTGGCCGCCAGCGTGCGACCGCTGCTGACCCCGTGCATGGACGTGGCACGGATCAACCTGATCCTCAAAACCATCACCGAGCAGTATGTGCAAGCCGGCTACCTGACCAGCCGCCCCTACCTGAGCCAGCCGCCGCAAGCAGGCGCAACTCTGGACATCGAGATCGTCGAGGGCTTTGTCGAGTCGATCGAGCTGGCCGACCCCGACTTGCCGCTGTCACTGCACAGCGCGTTCCCGACCCTGCTCGGCCAGCCCTTGCGCCTGAGCGAACTGGAACAGGGCATGGACCAGCTGAACCGGCTGCGAGCCTTCGACCTGGGCGCCGACCTGCTGCCCGGCGAGCTGCAAGGCGGCACCCGCATCCTCATCACGCCGCGGCAGATCAACCCGCGCTGGCGCCTGGGCAGCAGCTTCGACAACCGCGGCAGCGAGCTGACCGGGCGCGAGCGAGTCGGCGCCAGTCTGACCCTGGACAGCCCGTTGCAGCTCAATGACTACAGCCAGCTGTCGCTTACCTCGACGCTGGGTTCCGCCGCCAGTTACAGCCGCGGCTACGGCCTGTACTACAGCATTCCCTACGGCCCCTGGACCTACGCGCTCAACCTCAACCAGCTGCAGTACCAGGCGCAACTGCCGGGCCGGCGCGAGCGCAGCAGTGGCCAGAGCGGGTTCTATGGCCTGAGCCTTGAACGCAACCTGTGGCGCAACCAGCACGGGCTGCTCAGCGCCAGCCTGCGCCTGGACCAGAAGCGCCTGGACAACCGCCTGGCCGGGCAACGCCTGCACGTGCAAAGCCCGACCCTTACCAGCCTGGAAGCAGGCCTGAACCTGCTGTGGCTCGACGCCAACCTGTGGAGTGCCTACCTGGGCATTGCCCAGGGCCTGGAATGGTTTGGCGCCGATACTGCGCCGCTGGCCAGCAACGCGCCGCAGCCGCAGTTTCGCAAGTACCGCGCAAGCGCCCTGCACCTGCGCCAGGGCCGTGACCCGGCCTGGCCCTGGCGTTGGCAGAGCGAACTGAACCTGCAATACAGCGCCGACGCTCTGCCGGCAGTCGAGCAATTGCTGCTCAGCGACACCAGTGCCGTGCGCGGCTTTCGCCAACAGGTGGCGGCTGGTGCCAGCGGCGCCGCGTGGCGCAACACCCTGAGCCAGCCGTTGGCCCTGAACCTGCCCGCCGGGCTAGTGATTCGCCCGCAACTGGGCCTGGACCTGGGCTGGAGCAAATACGACCACGGCCGCGCCGCACAGCGCTTGGCCGGCGCCCATGCCGGCCTTGAACTGAACCTGCCCGACAGCCTGCTCAAGCTTGACTACCAACGCGCGCTGCACGCCAGCAACACCCGCCGCCAGGACCTGGAGCCCGGCTACTGGCTGCTGGAGTGGGTACTGAACATCTGAAGTCCACAACAAAAAAGAGAAGACAGTGATGCCCAAGACGCCCTCCCCCGCCGTACAACGGCGCAGGCTCAATCGCCTGCGCTGGATAATCGCCCTGAGCCTGATGAGCCCGGGCATTGGCCTTGCCGCCAACGGCCTGCAAGCGGCAGCCGGGGTTGCCGGAACGCCGCTGATCACCGATCGGCACGGTGTACCGGTGATCGATATTGTCGCGCCCAACGCCAGTGGCCTGTCGCACAACCAGTTTCTCGATTACAACGTCAACAAATCCGGGTTGGTGTTGAACAACGCCCTGCAGACCGGGCAATCGCAACTGGCCGGCGCCCTGGCCGCCAACCCGCAGTTTCAGGGCCAGGCCGCCTCGACCATTCTCAATGAAGTGATCAGCCGCAACGCCTCGCGCATTGCCGGCCCACAGGAAATCTTCGGTCGCCCGGCCGACTACATCCTGGCCAACCCCAATGGCATCACCCTCAACGGTGGCAGCTTCATCAATACCACCCGTGCAGGCTTTCTGGTCGGAACGGTCGAGCTGCAAGACCAGCGCCTCAAGTACCTCGATACCCGTACCGCCAGCGGCACCCTGGAGGTCCTCGGCGCCGGCCAGAGCAACCACTACGGAGCTCTCGAACTGATCGCCCCACGCATCGACAGCCGCGGCGCGCTCGCGGCGCGCGACGACTTGAGCCTGGTGGTCGGGCGCAACCGCATCGACGCCACCGACGGCCAGGTCATCGAGCACCTGGCGGCGCCGGCTGGCAGTATCGATGCCAGCCTGTTTGGCGCCATGCAAGCCGGGCGCATCCGTATCCTCAGCACCGCGGCGGGCGCCGGTGTGCGCATGGCCAGCAGCCAGTTGCAAGCCCGCGACGGGATCGCCATAGACGCTGCCGGCACCCTGGAGATCAGCGCCGTACGCGCCCAGGCGCAACAGGTAAACATCAAGGCCGGCAAGAACCTCACCCTCGATGCCCAAGCGCGGGAAAACATCAGCCGCGAACAGCAGAACCGCAAAGAAAAGTGGGGGCTCATCACCACCGAAACCTACGAGCGCGAAAGCACCCGCACCGAGCGCCAACAGGTCGGCAGCCAGATCAAGGCCAGCCAGGACATCAACCTGCAGGCGGGCGGCGACCTGCGCATGGTCGCCGCCAGCGTCGAGGCCGGTGGCGACCTGTCGGTCAAGGCGGGCCAGAACCTGACCATCAGCGCCGGCGTCGACAGCCTGCAGGTCGATGAAAAAATCCGCCACCGCAAACATCTGTGGCGCGGTGACAAGGACAGCAGCAGCTACCAGGAAAGCGCCAAGGCCAGTGTTCTGTCCGGCCAGCAGGTTTCCCTGGCGTCCAAAGGCAACACGCAGATACTGGGCAGCGCCCTGAGCAGCGCCGGCGACATGAACCTTAAGGCCGGCAAGCTGGAGGTCGCCAGCATCGCACTGAGCAACGACGAAAACACCCGCAACTACAGTGGCGACCTGGTCTCCGGCAGCTTCTTCGGCAAGAACGGCCAGACCGAAGCCAAGGGCCAACAGGGTAGCGCCAGTAACCTTCAAGCTGAAGGTGCATTGACCGTGGTGGCTGACCAGGTGCAAATCAAAGGCTCAAAGGTTCAAGCCAAAGGCGATGCGCTGTTGCTCAGCGAAAAAGCCCGGCTGTCGGTCGAGGCGACACACAATGAGTCCAGCGTCGAGCAACGTGATAGCGACAGCAAGCTGTTCGGCCTGATCGCCGAAAGCAGCCAGCGTCAGGAACAACGCCAGCAGGTGCTGAGCAGCGACCTGGCCTCTGCAAGCAACCTGCGCCTGGCCAGCGCCGATGACCTGCAGGTGATCGGGTCAAGGCTCGAGGCCGGCAAGCAACTGCACCTGCAGGCGCAAAACGCCATCGATGTGCGCAGCGCCGAACAGCTGCAGACCGTCAGCGAACAAAAGCAGCAACAGGGCTTCACTGCCAGCGCCAGCCAGACCCAGGACGCCATCGACGGCAAGCCCGACTCGCGCCAGTACACAGCTTCGGTGGGTTACGCCGTGGTCAACACCGACACGCAGGCATCCCACCTCAAGCAGGTTGCCAGCGAGCTCAAGGGCGCAGGCGTTGCACTCGAAAGTGCTGAAGATATCGACATCACGGGCTCCAGCATTGAGGCGCTCGCCGGTGACCTTCAGTTGGATGGTCGCACTGTCACCGTAAGCGCAGCTCGCGAACTACAGTCGCAGCAGACCACCACCAGCGAAAGTGGCGGCGGCCTGCGGGTCAGTGGCGGCATCGATGCTGTTGGCAGCGCCTTCGAAGGCTACTACAGGCGCCAGGAGGTCGATGAACGCGCAAGCCAGGCGCAACGCAGCAGCCTGAGCGCCACTGGCGATCTGCGCGTGACTGCCGACACGCTGGTCAACGAGGCTGCCCGCCTGACAGCTGGCCGGTCGCTCGAGCTGCAGGCCGGCAGCGTAGACAATCGCGCCGTCGACGATACCCGCGAATCAAAACAGACCCAGACCCACTGGCAAGCCAGCCTCGGCGCCAGCCTGGTGTACAAGGACCTGACCCGCCCGGTGGAGAACCTGGTCACCGGCATCGAAGCCAGTCGCTTCCAGCAGGCATCAATCGAAGACGCCCTGGCCCCGCCAACGCTGGGCGCTGATCTTGAGTTCAAGCATCTCAATCGCGAAGAGTTCAAGCGCAGCAACACCGCGCAAGTCACCGAACTCATGGGCCAGCGTATCAACCTCAAGGCCGGCAGCCTCGACGATACCGGCACCCAGTACCGGGCCAGCCAGGGGCCCTTGTCGATCCAGGCGCAAAACCATCGCTTCGTCGCCGCCCAGGACAGCACCAGCACAGGTGTCGAGCGCCTGGATGTAGACGCTGCGGTGCGCGTCGAAACCAGCACTGGCAGCGATATCAACCTGCGTCTGTCCGGCAAGGGTGGCTCGCTGCTGACCGACAACAGCACGCAAACCGCTCGCCCTGGCAGCCTCTATGGGCAAACCGGCATCCAGGTGCAACTGGGCAGTGATGGCCTGTACGAAGGCACGCGCTTCAATGCCGGCGACGGCTCGCTTGAAATAACGGCCAAGGGTGACCTGAGCCTTGCCCAGGCCAACGATCAACAGCGCCAACAGTTGAACAAACTCGACGGCAACGGCTGGTTCAAGGCAGGCAACGCACCGGCGGGCAGTGCCCTGGAGTTTCGCGGCTACCTTGACCAGAGCAAACTGGACAGTCTCGATACCCAGGCCCGCGTGGTAGAGATAGACGCCAAAGGCAAAGTGCAACTGCAGGCCGGTGGTGCCCTCGAGCTTGTGGGTGGGCGCATCGGCAGCAGCGCGGCCAAGGTCGCCGATATCGAGCTGCAAAGCGCGGGTGCGCTGAAAGTCAGCGCTGCCACTGATACCCACAAGGCTCAAGGCAGCAACATCGGCGGCGGCCTGGAATTGCTCGGTAAAAGCACCAGCAATGGCAAAGGCGCTGGCCTGGGTGGCCACTTCAGCGCTGGGCGGGTCGATGAAGCCAGTACCACGGCCAGCGGGGCCAACTGGTTTGCCAGGGAGCAACTGCTGTTGAGCAGCACCGCCAGTCAGGACGATGCGCTGACGCTGCAAGGCGTCAAGGCCTCGGCAAACCAGGTCGCCATCAGCGCCAGCGAAGGCGGCGTGCTGATCGAGGCCGCAGGCAGCAGCGAACGGCGCAACAACCTCGACATCACCGCCGGTGCCGGCCTCAACGCGGCTCCAGGGGCGACGTCGAAAGAGGCCAAACGCGGGCTGTATGCCCGCGGGCAGGTGAACATCGACAACGCCGACAATCTCACCTTCGCCAACAGCCAATGGCGCGCCGGCCAGATCAGCCTGGCCAGCCTGAGCGACACGCGCCTTGACGGTGTGCGCCTGGATGCCGGGCGCATCGACGGCCAGGTCGGCGGCGACCTGCACGTCGCCAGCCGCCAGGACCGGGTCAATCAGTTGAACGTGAAGGTGGATGCGCGCTTGAGCCAGGAAAAGAACCCACAGGGCTATATCAACGCCGCCAACGCGGTGGCCGGCCCGCTGGCTGACAAGGTCGGTAAACCGGTCGGCGGCGCGTTGCAGAAAGTCGACCCGAAGACCTCACCCACCTTCACCCTCAAGGTCGAGCACACCCAGCGCGACACCGTCGCCAGCCAGAGCGCGCTCAACGGCCGCGACGGCATCGACCTTGAGGTCGGCGGCGCCGTGCGCCTCTCCGGCGCCAGCCTGCAAGCGAACAAGGGCAAGGTGCAGTTGGGCGGTGCCGCCGTCACCGAGCAGAACGTGCAGGGGCGCGATTACTATCGCCAGGTGGGCATCAACGCCTCGAACGCACCGGTCGACCTGGTCAGCGGCCTGATCGATGTCTACGGCTCCGGCGCCAACAGCAACGCAGGAGAAAAGCCGTTGGACCTCGGTTTCCTGCGCACCAGCGGGCATGACCGCAGCACCACTCTGGCCTCGAGCATAACGGAGGGCAGCAAGCCGCGCTGAGGCCGCCTGCCGGTCACCACTTGAGGGTGCGGCTGATGCCGGTTGCATCCGCCTTGAGCCAGCCGGCCGCCAGCAACACCGGGTACAGGGCGGTACCCGGTGTCATCTCGCCCTGCAGCTTCGCGCGCCGGGCGAGCAGGTCGGCATCCAGCTCGGCCTGATGCTGCCCCTGCAACTGCAACCGCGCCAGCAGATGCATGCCTGCCGAGCAATCAATGCGCACCTGGCCCGCCCCAAGGGGCACCGACCAGGGCGCGTCCATGGCCAGACCGTCGACGCTGATCTCGCCCTGGCTGCCTCGGCACTGTCGACCGCTACCCTGCACGTCGATCCGTCCGCTCCACTCACCCGTCAGCCGATAGGACGAAGGCGTCGTGAGTGTAGGCTGCATTGGCACTACTGCCGCCCGCCAGTTCCACGGCCAGCCAGCAACCTGTACCTGCCAGCTTTGCCCCTGGAACCCAAGCTCGACCTGGGCCTGCAGACGCCAGGGCTGCCAGTGCCAAGCGACCGGCCCCACCTGCCCCAGACGTTGCGCCTGGCCTTGCCAGAGGCTGCCGGAGACGCCTTCGGCGGCAACGGGCGCGAGCAGCCAGTTCGCCGGCAACGCGGCCAACAGGCTCAACATGAACACCAGGGCAAACCAGCCCCCACGCTTCATTGTTGCAACTCCAGCTCCAAGCTCATACCTGACTCGCCCTGCTCCAGCGACCAGCGCAGCGGGCGCACGCCTTCGCGCTGTACAGCCAGTAGCCAGCGCTGCACACCTTGCTCATCGGCGGCACGGCCCTTGATCTGCCAACTGTGGTTTTCTGCCAGCACTTCATTGAGGGCAATACTGTGTGCCTGGGCCGATTGCTGCAGTTGCTCGGCACTGAAGCGCGTCTGCACCTGCAGGCTGGCCGCCGAGCGGGCCAGGGCTTGCCACTGCCGTGCGTCCTGCCAGCGCGCGGAGCCTTCACGAACGATCAAGGTGACAAGCAATACGCCTACCATCACCCAGGCTGCGGGCATCAACCAGCGGCGCTGCAGCCATGCACTCATGAGACAGCTCCCAGGTCGAACACCAGTTGCAGTTGGCCTTCGCCCGTGCTTGCTGCAACCGCCACGCCAACCTGCCGGGCGATGGCCTGCCAGGTTGCCGCCTCGGGTGCCTGGTCGCCACGCAGGCGCAGGGTCCAGCGTTGTCCGTCAAAGCCACTGGCGCTGACATGCCAACCGGGTTGTGCCTGCAACCATTGCTGCACCGCCATCTGCAACTGCTCGATCTGACGCAGGCGCAAGTGGCGATCCGCCTCGGCCTGGCGCTGACGCTTGAGGAGCTGGGCTGCCTGGCGAGATGAAGTGACCGGCCCGGTGACCGCCACCACTTGCGCCTTGTAGACCTCGTTCTGGCGCCATTGCTGGGCCAGCCACAGGCCGCTGCAGACCAGCCCCAACAGCGCGCAGGCGGCCATCAGGCGCCATTGCCCGGGGGCCATGGCAACGCGCAGCCGCATCTGCCGCGCCGGGTGCAGAGCAAACAGGCTGGGCAAAGGCTCCAACGCGGCCAACCGCGCTGGCCAGGCCCCTTCAAACATTTCGGGTTGCAGGCTTGTCCAGGGAGCCGGCAAGTTCGATCCAAGCAGTGTCGGCCAGGCCAGCCAATGCTGGCGTGAGAGTTCGGTTACCCCCTTGAGCAACAGCAGGTCCGGGCTGCGCTGCCAGCACAGGGCGGTACCCGCTGGAGTGTCTGCCAGCAACTGAAACTCGGCCCAGCAGCGCTCGACGCTCAAGCCCCAGTCGGCGCACTGGCCCAACCATTGTTCGAGCAAAGCCTGATCGACGCTGACCAGCTCCAGTTGATTGCCCTGACGTGAAACACAGCCACAACGGATCGATTCGGCCGGTTGCAGCAAACGCTCTTCAAGCAGCAAAGGCCACTCATCACGCTTGAGCCCCGGCGGCGCCGCAAGCTGGCTATGGCTGCAGTGGTTACCGGGCAGAATCAGCGCCACACGCGCGCCGTCCGGGCTGGGCGGTTCTCCCTCGCCGGCTTCGCGCCTGCCGTCAGCCAGGCGTAACCAGCTCCAGGGCGCTTGCCCCACACCAGGGCGCAGTAGCAACCAGTTGCTTTCGCGTGGCGTTTGCCAGCGTTCAAGCCATTTCATCAGGGTGCCTCCGGCAGGGCGAAGGTACAGACATAAGGTGCTCCATCACGCTTGAACTCAAGGCGCACACCGCGATCCGGGGCGGACCGCTCGGCAGAAGGAAAGGCCAGCCAGCGGCCCGATTGAAAAAACGCAAAGCTTGGCGCCGTGACCTGATCGAGCTGTTCACGTTGACGCCATTGAGGCTTACCCACCGCATACAGGTCGGACGAGGTTTCCAGCAGCAGGCGTTGTCCGCGTGCGTCGTAGCTCAGGCGTTGACGCTGCAGGCGCGAGCCGCCCTCGGCTTGCGGCCAGGCACTGCGCGCCACCCATTGCAACTGCAGGGTGGCGGGTTGCCAGTCGAGCCAGTTGATCGCCAGGGGCAGACGTTGCTCATAGAGCTGGCGCAACACCGTGGAGTCGAAACGCCGCTCCAGGGCCAGGCAGAAATCCAGCACCGGCGAGCCCGGGGCAGGTTGCTGCAAGCGCTCGCGCATACCGGCCCAGGCATTGACCAGCGCCGCCAGCAAGATCCCCAGCACCGCGGTCAGGGCCAGGGCCACCAGCAGTTCAAGCAAGGTCAGGCCCTGCTGGCGGCGCTTCATGGGCGCACCAGAAAGATACGGTACTGGCCGAGCGGATCGCGCCCGTCTCGGTCGGCAAACAGGTGCAATTGCCCTCGGCGCAGGTTGCGCACGCCGGTCGAGGTCAACTGCAGTTGCCAGTGACACTGGCCATCGCCTTGCTGCAATTGCCCGGCGGCGCTGCTTTGCAGCGGCCAGAACCGCTCGACGGCAAACCGCGCCTGCAGCTCGCGCGCACAGAACACCCCCAGGCGGTGGTGCTGCACGCTCTGCTGCACCGCCAGACGCTGGCGCAACACCTGGCTGGTCATGATTGCCAGGGCGGCGGCAATCCCCAGGGCCACCGTCACCTCAAGCAGGGTGAAGCCGCGTTGTGCGCGCTTCACAGCGGCGCCCTGTGCAACTGGCCGGCGCTGCTCCATTGCCAACGCTGGGTGCCTTCGGGCCAATGCCAGTTCAAGGTGGCGCTGCGGGCAAGCCCGGAGGGCGTGAACACCAGGCGTGGCTCACGGCTGGCAGGCCAGTCGGCTTGCAGCGTTGCCGGCCAGTCAGCGAAATCGACGGGCTCGACCTGCCAGCACTCGGCGACCCGGCGGACAAATTCGGGGCGGCTGCCATTCCAGCGCAAGCCGCGAATCTCCCCCCCGTGTAGCGCCAGCTCAGCCTGCTGGCGGCTGGCTCCGGCCAGGCGCTCAAGGGCCTGCTGCACCGGCGCCTTGCCGCTGTCGAGCCAGGCAATGCTCAAGGTGCTCATCAGCCCGGCGATCAGCAGCACCACAAGCATCTCCAGCAGGGTAAAACCACGCTCGCTGTGCATCCTTAAAGGTTCCAGTTACCCAGGTCGGCATCGATACCTTCGCCGCCCTCGACGCCGTCGGCGCCCAACGAGTAGATATCGATGCGCCCGTGCTGGCCGGGGGCGCGGTACTGATAGGCAGTGCCCCAGGGGTCCTGCGGCAGGCGGCGGATGTAACCGTCGGCGCGCCAGGCGCGTGGCAGCGGCTCTGCCGTCGGTTTGCTGACCAGCGCCACCAGGCCCTGCTCGGCCGAAGGGAAACGCAGGTTGTCGAGACGGTACATGTCCAGCGCCTGCTCCAGGGTCGACAGGTCGGCCATGACCTTCTGCTTCATGGCCTTGTCCTGGCTGCCGAGCACGCTTGGGGCGACCACCGCGATCAACAGGCCGATGATGAAGATCACCACCATGATTTCCATCAGGGTAAAACCGCGCTGACGCGCGCGTGGGCTGTGCATGGTCTTGCTCCTTTTCAAAGTGTCAGGCCCTGGTTGAGCTGCATGATCGGCAACAGCACGGCGAGGACGATGAACAACACCACCGCGCCCATCACCAGGATAATCAGCGGCTCGAACAAGGCCATGGCGCTGTCGACCTGGCGGGCGAAGCCACGCTCCTGGTTGTCGGCGACCCGTTCGAGCATGTCCGGCAAGGTGCCGCTGGCCTCGCCACTGGCGACCATGTTCAGCAGCAACGGTGGGAAGTGGCCGCTGGCATCCAGCGCCCGGTGCAGGCTGACCCCGCCCTGCACATCGCTGCTGACCCGTTGCAGGGCCAGGTGGATGCGCCGGTTGTTGACCGTGGCCGTGGCCACTTGCAGGGCTTCAAGCAGCGGTACGCCGCTGCCGCATAGAATCGCCAGGCTGCGCGACAGGCGCGCGCTCTCCAGCACCGCCAGCAAGTTGCCGATCCGCGGCAGGCGCAGCAGCAGGTCGTCGCGGCGCAAACGCCAGTGCGGGCGGCGCAACAGCCAGGCGCCGAGCAGCGAGGCCAACACAGCGCCGAGCAGCAACCACGGCCCAAGCAACACCAGCAGGTCGCTGATACCGATCAGCAGCGAAGTGATCCACGGCAGGCTCTGCCCGGAGTGAGCGAACTGCTCGGTAAGCTTGGGCACCACGAAGGTCATCAGGCCAACCACCACCGCCAGCGACACCCCCATCAACACGCAGGGGTAGATCAGCGCCGTGCGCGCCTTGTGCTGCTGACGTTGAACCTGTTCGAGGTGCTCGGCCAGGCGTTCCAGCACCTGGGCCAGGCGCCCGGAACGCTCGCCGGCCTCGACCAGCGCGCAGTACAAACCGCAGAACAGGCCGCCCTGGCGCGCCAGGCTGCGGGCCAGGCTCAGGCCTTCGGCGAGCGATCCGCGCACCGCCACCAGCAGGTTTCGCAGGGCCGGTTCCACCAGTTGCCGCTCCAGGGTCGCCAGGGCATCCACCAAGGGAATGCCGGCGCCGGTGAGGGTCGCCAGTTGCCGGGTCAGCTCGCACAACTGGGCGCGGTTGACCCGCTGGCGGCGCGGCTGTTGAGTGGCCGCATCGTGGCGTTGCAACTGCCGGGTGAACAGCCCTTGCTCACGCAACAACTGGCGGGCATGGCGCTCGCTGTCGGCCTGGATGCTGGCCTTGCGTGCCCGGCCGCTGAGGTCGACCGCTTGGTAACGAAAGGTCGGCATGGGTTAGCCCTGCACCGCGCGCAGCACTTCGGCGAGGCTGGTATCGCCGCGGCGCAGGCACTCGCTGGCCATGCCGGCAAGGCTCTGGCGGCGCCCGGCCAGATGCTCGTGCATGGCTACTTCACTGGCGCCGTCGTACAGCAGGGCGATCAGCCCGGCGTCCAGCTCGATGAATTCGTACAGACCGAGGCGGCCACGATAGCCGCTGCCCTGGCACTGCTCGCAACCGACGGCATGGAAGGTCTCGCTCAGCTCCGCCAGCTCCGGCCACAGCTGCCGCTCAGCCGCCTGCAAGGGTTGCGGCCGCGCACAGCTGCACAGGCGCCGCACCAGGCGCTGGGCCATGACCCCGCGCAGGCACGAGGCGATCAGGAACGGCTCGATACCCATGTCACGCAGGCGCGTCACCGCCCCCACGGCGCTGTTGGTGTGCAGGGTCGAGAGCACCAGGTGGCCGGTGAGGCTGGCCTGCACGGCGATCTGCGCGGTCTCGCGGTCGCGGATTTCGCCGAGCATGATCACGTCCGGGTCCTGGCGCAGGATCGCCCGCAGGCCGGTGGCAAAGGTCAGCCCGGCGCGGGGGTTGATGGCGGTCTGGCCGATGCCGGCGATGGCGTATTCGACCGGGTCTTCGACGGTGAGGATGTTGCGGCTGCCATCGTTGAGGCTATTGAGGCTGGCGTACAGCGTGGTGGTCTTGCCCGAGCCGGTCGGCCCGGTGCTCAGGACGATACCGTTGGGCCGCGCCAGGCAGCCACGCAAGCCCTGCTCCACCGCTGCCGGCATGCCGAGGTTGACCAGCGCCAGCAGGCTGGCCTGCTTGTCGAGCACACGCATCACCACCCGCTCGCCGTGAATACCGGGCAGGGTCGAGACCCGCACGTCCACCTCGCGCCCGGCTGCGCGCAGGGTGATGCGCCCATCCTGAGGCTGGCGTTTCTCGGCGATGTCCAGGCGGGCCATGACCTTGATCCGCGACACCAGCATCGCCGACAGTGCGCGCGGCGGGCGCAGCACTTCACGCAAGTGGCCGTCGATGCGCAAACGTACCACCAGGCTCTGCTCGAAGGTCTCGATATGAATGTCCGAGGCCTGCAGGCGCAAGGCCTGGGCAAACAGGCCGTTGATCAGGCGAATCACCGGCGCTTCGTCGTCGCTTTCGAGCAGGTCTTCGATGCGCGGCATTTCGCTCATCAGGCCGTCGAGGTCGACCTGCTCGCCGATGCCTTCGATCAGTGCGGCGGTGGCACCCTCGCCGGCCTGGTACAGCTGGCCCAGGCGGCTGTCGAAACTGGCGCTGTCGAGGTGGCAGACTTCATCAGGCTGGCCCTGCACGCGCAGCAGCTCCTGCAATTGATCGCTGTCGACATCGCTGCGCAGCCACAGGCTCCAGCCCGTCGCCAAAGGCGCCACGGCAAGGCCGGCCTGGCGGGCCAGGCGATAGGGCAACAGCTCCATCACCAGACACCCTCGTCGAGGCGCTGACGGCTGGCCGGAAAGGCCTGCAGAAGCTTGCCGTCATCGCTGATGGCCGGCAGCTTGAGGGCAGTGTCCTGCTGCAGGTTGCGGTATTTCTCGGTGCTCAGGCTGGCCAGGCTCGGGCCGTCGCGCAGGATCCGCGGGCGAATGAACACCATCAGGTTCTGCTTCACGCCCTGGTGGCCAGAGGAACTGAACAGCCGCCCCAGCCAGGGAATATCACCGAGCAACGGCACTTTCTGATTACTCGAGGTGACCTCGTCGCTGATCAGCCCGCCAAGGATCACCAGGCCGTTATCCTCGACCATGACCTTGGTCTTGATCTCGCGCTTGTTGGTGATCACATCGCTGGCCGAAGCGTTGTCGGCAATCGACGAGACCTCCTGGACAATGTCCAGGCGCACGGTGTTGTCGATGTTGATCTGCGGCTTGATGCGCAGCTTGACCCCGACTTCCTTGCGCTCGATGGTCTGGTACGGGTTGGTGTTGTCCTGGGTCACGGAGCCGGTGACGAAGGGCACTTCCTGGCCGACCAGGATCGACGCTTCGGCGTTGTCCAGGGTCAGCAGGGTTGGCGTCGACAACAGGTTGAAGCCGCTTTTGCTCTTCAGCGCATTGACCAGCACGGCGAAGTTGAAACCGCCGCCGAAGTTGCCAAAGCCTGCGGTCAGGCCGTTGGTGCCTGACAGCAGCTTGGCCAACGCGGCGTTGTCCTTGCCCGCTGCAGCCCCGGCGATGGCGGCGATGCTCGGGCCGCTGCTGCCGAAGTTGACCGTGCCGGCGCCGAACTTCTCATCGGCGAACAGCCACTGTACCCCCAGCTCTTCGGCGCGTGAATCCGAGACCTCGGCAATGATCGCCTCGACCACCACCTGCGCGCGGCGCACGTCCAGTTGCTCGACGATGTTGCGATACGCCGCCAGCTCGCTGTCGGGGCCGACCATGACCACGGCGTTGGTGCCTTCTTCATATTCCAGGCGAATCCCCGAGCTGCTTACCGGCATCGGCGCCTTGTCGTCCTTGCCGCCCTCGCCGTTGGCGGCTGGCAGGGTGTCCTGGCTGAGGCTGCGCAGCACCTTGACCACTTCGCTGGCATTGGCATGGCGCAGGTAGATCACCTGGGTGTTGGAGCTGCGCAGGTTATCGCCGGGGCGGTCCAGTTGCGCCAGCAAGGCGCGCACCCGCTCGCGGCTGTCGGCACTGCCGCGCACCAACAGCGCATTGCTGCGTGGGTCGGCCACCACCTGGGCGCTGTCGGCGCCCTGCTCGCGGGCCAGCAACTGGCTGATCAACTTGCTGGTGTCGTTGGCGCTGGCATGTTGCAGCGGCATCACCTGCATCGGCTCGTCACTGACCTGGTCGAGCTGCAGCAACAGGCTGTCGATACGTTCCAGGTTGCTGCGCCAGTCGGTGATCACCAGCAGGTTGGCCGCAGGATACGGAGTGATCACCCCGACCCGGGGATCGATCAGCGGCTTGAGGATGCCCAGCAATTGCTCGCTGGCGGCGTTGCGTACATTGAACACACGGGTGGCGACCCCGTCGCTGCCTTGCGCCGGTTTGCCCGCCGTCTCCACCGGTACCGGCTCAAGCCGCGCGGCCTGGTCGGGGACGATCTTGACGCTGCCGTTGGGCAGGTCGACGGCGGCGAAACCCTGGGCGCGCAACTGGGCCAGGAAGATGTCGTAGATCGCGTCGCTGTCATGGCGATCGACCGTGCGCACGGTGACCTTGCCCTTGACCCGTGGATCGACGATGAAGGTGGTGCCGGTAATTTGCGAGACGCTGTCGATGAACTCGCTGAGCTCGGTGTCGACGAAATTGACTTCGTATAACGGCGTCTCGTTGTCATCCAGCGCCACCGGCTCTTCGGCCCAGGCCAGGTTGAGGCCCAGGATCAGCACGCTGGCCAGGCAGAGTCTTGCGATCATCATTCATCCTTGGCGCTTGAAGCCGGTCACGGCAGGCCGTGGCGGCCAGGGCAGGCGTTCGCGCCGCCCCTGGTTGTCGAAAATCAGGCCCTGGTCGTCAATGCTCTCCAGCACGATACCCGGCGCCAGGCGCTGGCCACGGCGCATGCTGCGCGTCGCCTGGCCGTAACGCAGCACCACCACCGTGGCGCTGAGCGGCACGGCCCGCAGGCCGCCCAGATACTCCAGCGGTAAACGGGTCAGCGGCACCTCACCGCTGTCGGCCTGGGCCTGCCAGTGGCCGACCATCAGGCCCGGCAAAGGCGTTGCTTGCTGGACCTCAGCCACAGCCGGCAGCGGCGTGCGGCTGAGCTGCAAAACACACTGGGCGGCAAGCCAGGCAGCCAGGGTCAGCAGCGCGCCGCTGAACAGGCGCGAGGCGCGGATCACGCGCTCAACTCACGGGGATGCCAACCGGGATGGCCCTGGACATAGCGCAGCTGCGGCAATTGCAACGCTGGCAATTGCCAGTCGGTCGGCTGCTGCGCCAGCCAGGCCTCGACCCGTTGCCACAGCGGCTCGCCACTGCTAGAGGCGTACTGCAGGCCGAAGGTGCGGCACTGCCCCTGGGTTTCGCTGAAGCCCGAGACGCGCTTGCCGCTCGGGCTGTAGCTCAACTGCCAGGGCTGGCCCAGCCAGCGCGGCAGGTCCTGGCTGTTGTCGAGCAATAGCGGGTCACCGAACAACTGCTCGGCGGCGTTTTCCAGCACCTGCTCGACTTGCCGGGCAGGCGCTTCGACCACCGGCGCCGGGTAGCTGCCGGTCAGGCTGATCAGGTGTTCGCGGGTGATAGCCTGGCCGGCAGCCAGGGGGCTGTCGTAGCGCAGGCCCGGGAGCAACACCGGGTAGCCGCTGTCGGCGGCCAGGGCCAGGTGCAGCAGGCGGTCCCAACTGCCACCGCGGGTATCACGGCGCCACAGTGCCTGCGGTGCGCGCGCCAGGGGTTGATCGAGCCAGGCGGCGTGACCGGCGCGTTGCTGCGCCAGCACACCACGGATCTGCGCGGCGCGGGCCTGGGCCCCAGGGGTAAGGCTGCTTTCGAAGGCCGGATGAAAATGCGCGCTGAATTGCCATTGCCCAGCGCTTCGCTGGCAGCGCACCTGGAAGGCGCCGCAAGCGCGATTGCCAGCGAACAGCACCGGCACGCGCTTGCCGCTGGCTTGCAGCACGGTCACCGGCTCCGGCCAGAAGTCCTGGCCACGGGCGCACAGCAGCAAGTCGGCATCGCTCAGGCGTTCGGCCAGCCACAGGCCGGGGCCGGTGCCGACATCGGCCAGGGCGATCACCAGGTCTGCCTGCCCGCGGGCTTGTTCGAAGGCCGGCAGCAGCGACTGGTACCACTGCTTGAGCGAGGCTTTCTGGTCCTGGGCATAGGGGTCGGTGATGCCGACCACGGCGACCCGCACACCACCACGGCGAAACACTGTAAAGGCTGCAACACCCAGCGCGGTGCCCTGCTCCACAGCCAGGCCGGCGCCCAGCACGGGCTTGCCATATTGCCGATAAAGGCCGGTGCAACGCTGCGGCCACAGCACCCGCTCATCGCTGCTGACCCGCACGTCGCTGGCCAGCAACTGGCTGCCTTCAACACCGCTACCCCCCTGGGTCAGGTAGGCCAGGCCGCTGCCATTCCAGCCCTGACCGTTCTCCAGGGTCAGGCAGTTGTCGGCCCCGGCGCCTTGGCGCAGTTGCTCGAGCAAGGCCGCCAGCACCGCGTAGCCGCCGGTGCGCACGCCATCGGCGAGGCTGGCGTCGAGCAGCGGGTTGAGTTCGGCGCGGGTCTGGCGGGCGCTGGCGCCGGTCATCCAGGGCGCCTGGCCGAGGTGGGTGACCGGCCCCAGGCGCGTGGCCGGGACCACCGGTTTACCGGCCTGGCGGGCATCGAGGGTGTCAGCGAAATACAGCACATCGAGCGCCGCGTCGTTGCCGGCCGACGTCCCGCCCAGGCCCGCGCAGGCCGTGAGCAGCGGCGCCGCAGCGCCAACGCCGATCCAGTTCAACACTTCCCGTCTGTGCATGTTCAGCCTGTCCCGTCGCCTTCGCGCTTGTTGGTTGTCGGGCCGGGATATTGGGGCGCCTGGATTACAGTTTGATGGCAGTTAATCGACAGCCAGGGCAAAACCTCAGGCAAATCAGGTGGTAACGATTTATTTCCTTCAACGCCTTTTAACAAAACTGCCAATCAATCATCACACTTGCTCACTAAAGTCCCGGTTTCTTTCACGCCGCATCATTGAACAAAAGGAACTGAACTGATGAGTCGAGACACCGGCGACAACCTGAACCGCAACCAGAGTGGCAACCTGCCCATGGACAGCGTTCTGGAGTCTTACCTGAGCCGCCGCAGCGTGGTACGCGGTGGCCTGGGCGCCGCGATCGCGATGATTGCCGGGACTGGCCTGACGGGCTGCTTCGACAGCAGCGACTCGGATGACGATGAACCCGTAGTCGAGCCGCCAACCCCGCCGAAACTGAAGCTCGGCTTCACTTCAATCCCAGGCTCGCGCACCGACGCCTGCGTGGTCGCCGCCGGCTACACTGCTTACGTCCTGGCGCCCTGGGGCACGCCGCTGAACAGCAGCGCCAACCCGTGGAAAGCCGACGGTAGCAACACCGCCGCCGACCAGGCCAACTCGGTGGGCATGCACCATGACGGCATGCACTTCTTCCCCATCAACGGCAGCTCCGAAGACGGCCTGCTGGCGATCAACCACGAATACATCGACGCCGACGCCTTGCACCCCAACGGCCCGACCAGCGACAGCAGCGGCAAGCGTCCGGTCGAGGAAGTGCGCAAGGAAATCAACGCCCATGGCGCCGGGGTGATCCGCCTGAAGAAAGTCAGCGGCCGCTGGCAGGTGGTCGACAACGACCCGCTCAACCGCCGCTTCACCACCGCCACGGTAATGAACATCGCCGGCCCCCTGCGCGGCAGCGAGCACGTCAAGACGCGCTTCTCGAAAAACGGCACCCAGGCCCGCGGCACCAACAACAACTGCGGCAACGGCTACACCCCGTGGGGCACCTACCTGACCTGCGAAGAGAACTGGCCGGGGATTTTCGTCAACACCAGCGCCACCCTGCCGGCCGACCAGAAGCGCATTGGCGTCGGCACCAAGGCCGGTAACTACAAGTGGGAAAGCGTCGCCGGTGACCCAAGCGAAGTGGACGGTGAATTCAGCCGCTTCAACGTCACCCCGAGCGGCGCCAGCGCCACCGAGGACTTCCGTAACGAAGCCAGCACCTACGGCTACATCGTCGAGATCGACCCGTACACGGCCAATACCCTTGCGGTAAAACGTACCGCGCTCGGGCGCTTCCGCCACGAGGGCTGCTGCCCGGGGCTGGCGGTGGTGGGCAAGCCGCTGGTCTGGTACATGGGCGACGACTCCAACAACGAGTACCTGTACAAATTCGTCTCCAGCGCGCTGTGGGAAGCCGCCGATGCCAACCCGGCCGACCGCCTGGCCACCGGCAACAAGTACATGGACCAGGGCAAGCTGTACGTCGCCCGCTTCAATGCCGACGGCAGCGGCGTGTGGCTGCTGCTCGACGTCAACACCCCGACCAGCAGCGGCAAGACCCTGGGCTCGATCTACGGCGACCTGCCGGGGATCATCCTCAACACCCGCGGCGCTGCCGACGCCCTGGGCGCGACGCCGATGGACCGCCCGGAATGGACCACGGTCAACCCGCTCAATGGCGACGTGTACCTGACCCTGACCAACAACAGCGCACGCACCGCGGCCAAGGTCGATGCCGCAAACCCGCGCGGGCCGAACCGCCACGGCCATATCATCCGCTGGCACGACAGCGACGATCAGTTGAGCTTCAGCTGGGATATCTTCGTGTTTGGCGCCAACGCCGCCGGCACTGCCGACATCAACCGCTCGGGCCTGACCGAACTCAACCAGTTCGCCAGCCCCGACGGCATGAGCTTCGATAGCCGCGGCATCCTCTGGTTCCAGACCGACAACGGTGAAAAAACCCTGACCGACTACACCAACGACCAGATGCTGGCGGTGATCCCCACCGACCTGGTCGATGCCGCGGGCAAGCAGGTGCCGGTCAACGCCAAGAACCAGGTCGACCTGCGCCGCTTCTTCGTCGGCCCCAACGGCTGCGAAGTCACCGGCATTGCCTTCACCCCCGACAACAAGTCGATTTTCGTCAACATCCAGCACCCGGACAACTGGCCGTCCACGGATGTTGCCACCACCGTTACCGCGGCCGGCACCAAGGTGCGGCCACGGGCCTCGACCGTGGTGATCCAGCGTGCCGATGGCGGTGAAATCGGCGTGTAACCCAAGCAACGCTCGGCGCAGCCCTTACCAGGGTTGCGGCGAGCGGCTGATCACCTGCACCTGCTGGACCGGCACCAGCGCGTGCCACTGCACGATCCCGCGTGCGCGCAGTTGAAACTCGCTGCGCATCTTCTGCCCGTCCTGTTCGAATTCCAGCTGCAAGGCAAAGTCACCGCTGTTGAGCAGCAAGCCTTCGCTCAACCGTGCGAATGTTGCGTCGTCCATTGCCCCCAGTGCCTGGCGCAACGCACCCGCATCGTGATAACCGCCAGCAGGCCGGCCGGTGATGATCCGGGTCAGCAGCGAACGTGACACCTCCCCTTCGTACAGCGCTTCAAGCAATGGCAACTGCTCCAGGCTCAAGGCATTGGCGTTCAGCCGCCAGCCGCTGGTCTGCGGCAGCGCGCACAACTGTGGATAGCGTTGCTGGCGGCTGGCATCGGGCTCAAGCAGCAGGTTCAGCTCACTCATGTCGACCATCATCTGGTTGGCCGCCAGGCGCGCAGGTGACTGGCGCAGGTACTGGTCGCTGTCGGCGCCGCTGAGCCGGGCCTGGCCGTCGCTGTCGATCCAGTCGGCCAGGGCATCGGTCAAGCGTTGCGCGGCCATGTCATCGCCCAGCAGGTAGCGCAATTGCCGCGCGGCCCGTTCGCTCTCCTCGCCAATCAGCGCGTTGACGTTGAAACAGCTGTGCAGGTCGCGGATGCGCAAGGCCGCCGAGCCGCCGGCAAAGGCATAAGACAGCGGCTGCCCGCGCAGCGCCTGCCAGAACAGCGGGCTGGCGCGCCAGGCCGGGTCTTTCAGGGCTTGCTCGGCAAAGGCCAGGCCGGCGGTTTCCATGGCCCTGGCCTGCACCCGTTGCTGCACCAGGCGCACGCTGTCGATCTGCTGGCGACCGTCCTGCACCAGCCAGGTCAGGCCGCCTGCGAGCATCGCCAGCACCACCAGCACCATCAACAGCGCCGCTCCTTGTTGCCGCTTCGCACCCATGAACTGCACATCCCTAGCCAATGAGCCGTCAGTCAACACAACGGATGTTGCAGGCACATGGCAAATACAGCTGCACGTCACTTTTGCGTCACAAAGCGCAGGCAGGATAAGGCCTTCTTTTTCATGAGCTTGGAGCATTTTTCATGGGTGGTATCGGGATCTGGCAGTTGCTTATCGTCTTGGTGATCGTGTTCATGCTGTTCGGCACCAAGCGCCTCAAGGGCCTGGGTGCGGATGTCGGCGAGGCGATCCAGGGCTTTCGCAAATCCATGGGCAACGGCCCGGCCACGGACGAAGCCGTAAGCCCGGTCAAACCCCAGGCGCCGCTGCCGGTCGACAGCGTGCAGCAAGCGGAACACCAGCGCTGATGTTCGAAGTCGGTTTTACCGAACTGCTGCTGGTGGCCATCGTCGCCCTGCTGGTGCTCGGCCCCGAGCGCCTGCCGGCGGCGGCGCGCACCCTGGGCCGCGGCCTGGGCCAGGCCAAGCGCGCCATGGCCTCGATCAAGGCCCAGGTCGAGCGCGAACTGGACACCCAGGCCCTGAGCCAGGAACTCGATGCCCTGCCCTTGCAGCGCCTTGAACAGGACCTGCGCCGCGGCGTCAGCCTGCAGCCGGACCACAGCCCAACCAGCGGAAACCCCTGATGAACACAGCAAGCCAAGACTGCGCCATGCCGCTCACCGCTCACCTGCGCGAACTGCGCAGGCGCCTGGTGCGCTGCCTGCTGGCCATCGCCGTGGTATTCCTCGGCCTGTTGCCGTTTGCCCAGACCCTGTACACCCAGGTCTCGGAGCCGCTGCGCCGCTACCTGCCCGAAGGCGCGAGCATGATCGCCACCAGCGTCACCTCGCCGTTCCTCGCGCCGTTCAAACTGACCCTGATGGCGGCGCTGTTCGTCGCCATGCCGGTGCTGCTGCACCAGGCCTGGAGCTTCATTGCCCCGGCGATGTACCGCCAGGAACGGCGCATCGCCCTGCCGCTGCTGGTATCGAGCATCGTGCTGTTCTACTCGGGCATGGCCTTCGCCTTCTTCGTGGTCTTTCCAATGATGTTCGGCTTCTTTGCCAGCGTCACCCCGGATGGCGTGGCGATGATGACCGACATCGGCCTGTACCTGGACTTCATTCTTGCCCTGTTCCTGGCCTTTGGCCTGGCGTTCGAAATCCCGGTGGCGACCTTCATCATCGTCTGGGCCGGGGTCACCGACGTCGGTACCCTGCGCAAAAGTCGCCCTTACGTGATCGTCGGCTGCTTCGTCGTCGGCATGCTCCTGACTCCGCCGGATGTGTTCTCGCAAACCCTGCTGGCAGTGCCGATGTGGATCTTGTTTGAGGTCGGTTTGCTGGCCTGTGCTGCGGTCGAGCGCAAAGAACAACGCACAATGCCAGTCAGCCTTCAGGCCTCAAATGAGCCTGGCAACTAAAGAAAAAATCGGCATACTCGAGAAATCTGAAGATTTTCATGGGCCAGTGAAGAAAATCCTGGCCTTTGATACCGAAAAACAGGATTTCCAGCATGCAAGCGGTTGGCTACGCCCATCTTCATCAGCAGCTTCAACTGACGGTAGTACCGCTGCAGCTACCGGCTGTCGTTCAGCGGGTTACGCGTATCCAGCAAATCGGTACCACCTTGGCCGTACCCGCCGCCATTGCGCCTGCGGCCAACGACTTGCTGGGTCATGCGCTGTTTGCCCTGAAGCACGAAGGGATCAACCTTGCGCTATTGGCCCAGGCGTTGCCGAAGATCCCCGCCGAAGCATTCGAAGATGCCCTGCGCTCAACACCCAACGGGATATACATCCGTAAGGCCTGCTATTTACGCGAGGCGTTCTCTGGCGAGTTGCTGAAGCAGCAAGCTCCGGTCCGTGGCCCTTTCGTGGACCTTTTCGATCCTGAGCACTACATCACCAAGCCTGGGGAGCGAAGCTCCAGGTGGCGGGTCGAGTTCAATGGCCTCGGTTCACTGGCTTACTGCGCCACAGTCGAACGTACGCCGCACATCAAAGCCCTGCTCGACTATGACATTCCAGCACGCGCCAAGGCGTTCATGCAGTCGCTGGCGCCCATCATGATGGACCGCACCATCAACTGGGCGTACTTGCACGAAACCAAGGACTCTTTCGCCATCGAACGGGAAGCGCCCAGTGAAGACAAATCGCGCAAGTTCATACAGTTGCTGCGCCAGGCCCACGAACGCCAGCCGCTAACCGAGGACTATCTGGTCGCCTTGCAGAACGCCACGATCAGCAACCCGTATGACATGGCTGGCGCCTTCAGACATGAACAGAACCATCTTGCCGGTGCCCTGCAAGGCGCTGCGGGTGTGACCTACGTTCCTCCCCCAGCGGAGCTCTGCCGGGAGCTGATGGAATCATTGATGCACTTTGCCAATGAAGATGCAGCCCGCACCGATCCACTGGTGGCAGCCGGGATCATCTCCTTCGGCTTTGTCCTGCTCCATCCCTTCATGGATGGTAACGGTCGGCTTTCTCGCTTCCTGATCCATCAAACATTGTGCCGGGCCGGCGCGCTGGACAACGGCCTGTTGCTTCCCGTGTCGGTTGCCATGAAACGGAACGAGCGAGGATACCTGCAAGCTCTGCAAAGCTTCTCCCGACCCGTGAGGGATTTTTGGGATGTCCAGTGGATTGACTTCGGACAGTTGAACTTCCAGTTCCGTGGTGATGCGGCCGTCTACCGTTACTGGGATGCAACGCCTTGCGTGGCCTTCACCCTGGAAATGGCCAAGCATGCGCTTGAAGTGGAACTGCGCGAAGAAACGACCTTCCTGGCCTGTTTCGATAGCGTTTACAAAGCCGTCGACGAGCAATTTGACGTGCGCGGCAGCGAGCTTTCGAATCTGGTCATGATGTGCCTGAGCAATGGTGGTGTCGTGTCCAGGCACAGGCGTAAGCAGTTTCAATACACGGTTCCCGCCCACGTATTCGATTTTATCGAACAGGCGGCACGACAAGCCCTGGCTGACCAACAGTCTGAGGTTGAGTCGATTGATGACGACGCAAAATGAAACAGCCTGACAAGTGGTATTGACGTGGTATTCAAGTGGTATTAAATTTTTAATACCACTCGCCACCTGAAGCTACCGCCATGCCTCCGTTGACCGCCCTGCGCCCCGACGACACCCTGGCCACCCCGCTTTACCTTCAGTTGGCGCGCAATCTGGAACAGGCCATCCACGCCGGGCAGTGGAAAGCCGAACAGGCCCTGCCTTCGGAAAGAAGCCTCAGCGAAGCCCTGGACATCTCCCGGGTGACTGCGCGCAAGGCCCTGGAAGTGCTGCTCGAACAAGGCCTGATCCGCCGCATCCAGGGCTCCGGCACCTTCATTACCCCGCGCCTGGAACAACCGCTCTCGCGCCTGTCGAGCTTCAGCGAAATGCTCCGTATGAAGGGCTTCACGCCCAGTTCGCAGTGGCTGGAGCGTAGCGTCGATGCGCCGTCGGCCGATGAGCTGGTGCGCCTGGGCCTGTCGCCCAACGAACAGGTGGTACACCTCAAGCGCCTGCGCAAGGCCGATGACATCGTCATGGCCGTCGAGTACAGCACCCTGCCCACGCGCTTGCTGGGCAACCCCGAGGCTATCGGCGATTCGCTGTACCAGTACCTCGACCAGATCGGCAAGCCGGTGGTGCGCGCCCTGCAACATATTCGTGCGATCAATGCCAGCGCCGAGCTGGCGGCGCGGGTCGGCATCGAGCCCGGCACTGCCATGCTACTGATGACCCGGGTCGGCTACCTCGACGACAACACCCCTATCGAACTGACCGACACCTACTGTCGCGACGACTACTACGACTTTGTCGCCGAGCTGCGACGCTAGCGGAGCCCCCATGAGCGAACACAACATACTCACCCCGACGGGCTGGGTACGCGGACGCCTGTTGCTGCGTGACGGCCGCGTCGCCGCCATCGACGGCCAGCCCTGCGACCCGCAGGGCAACGATCTGCCCTACCTGCTGCCCGGTTTCATCGACCTGCACGTGCATGGCGGCGGTGGCAGCGACATCATGGAAGGCGCCCAGGCGTTCGCCACCATTGCCCGTACCCACGTGCGCTTCGGCACCACCTCGTTGCTGGCCACCACCATGACCGCACCGAAGGAAGAACTGACCCAGGTGCTCGCCGCCCTCGGTGAGTACCTTCGCCAACCACGCAGCGACGGCGCCCGAGTGCTGGGTGTGCATCTGGAAGGCCCGTACATCAACCCCGGCAAGCTCGGCGCGCAGCCGAACTTCGCCCACCTGGGGCTGCTCGAAGAGGTCGACGCCTACCTGGCCCTGGCACCGATCAAGGTGATCACCATCGCCCCGGAAGTCGCCGGCCACCTGCCGTTGATCCGCACTTTGAGCGAGCGCGGCGTGCGCCTGCAGATCGGCCACACCCTTGGCAGCTACGAAGAAGGCGTGGCAGCCCTGGAAGCCGGCGCCACCAGCTTTACCCACCTGTACAACGCCATGAGCCCGCTGCACCACCGCGAGCCGGGCATCGTCGGCGCGGCCCTGGCCCATGCGCGCTTTGCCGAGCTGATTCCCGACCTGCTGCACGTGCACCCCGGCGCCATCCGCGTGGCCCTGCGCTCGATTCCTTGCCTGTACTGCGTGACCGATTCCACTGCCGCTGCGGGCATGCCCGATGGCGAGTACAAGCTTGGCAGCCACACCGTGACCAAATGCCTGGGCGGCGTGCGCCTGGCCGACGGCACCCTGGCCGGCAGCACCCTGACCATGGACCAGGCCCTGCGCAACCTGGTGAAGATCGGTCTGCCCCTGGCCGAAGCCTCCCAGCGCCTGTCGCAATTCCCCGCCGACTACCTCGGCCTGCAAGAACGCGGGCGCCTGCAGCCCGGTAGCTGGGCCGACGCCGTGAGCCTGGATCGCAACCTCAACCTGATCGGCGTAATGGTCGAAGGAGAACACCTTGAGCTCTAAGATGCTTGCCGAGGCCCTGGCCGCGGCCAACGTTGTGCAGACCCAGTTGAAGCGCTGCGACGCGCGTATTGCCAGCGTCGCCGAACAACTGCGCAGCCTCGCGCCGCAGGTAGCCCTGACGGTCGCCCGCGGCAGCTCGGACCACGCCGCCAGCTACTTTGCCTACCTGACCATGCAGCAACTTGGCTTGCCGGTGGCCTCGCTGCC
This sequence comes from Pseudomonas sp. 2(2015), assembly GCF_000955865.1. Taxonomy (NCBI): domain Bacteria; kingdom Pseudomonadati; phylum Pseudomonadota; class Gammaproteobacteria; order Pseudomonadales; family Pseudomonadaceae; genus Pseudomonas; species Pseudomonas sp. 2(2015). The sequence goes on along the minus strand of NZ_JYOF01000004.1, from coordinate 436,473 downwards.
GATGTCGGTGGTGACCCTGCAGAACTCGCCCCTGCAGGTGCGCGGCCAGGTGGCCCTGGGCTTTTCTCAGTCGGGCCAGAGCCCGGACCTGGTCGACAGCCTGCGCACCCTGCGCGAACGCGGCGCCACCACCCTGGCGCTGGTCAATGCCGAAGACTCGCCTCTGGAGCGTGCCTGCCAGTACCACCTGCCGCTGTGCGCCGGCCCCGAGCTGAGCGTTGCCGCGACCAAGAGCTTTATCGCCACCCTCAGCGCCAGCGCCCGCCTGGTCGCCCACTGGCAGCAAGACCCGGCGCTGCTCGAAGCCGGCCTCGCCCTGCCCGGGCAACTGCGTGAAGCCGCAGAACAGGACTGGAGCCTGGCCATTGAGCAATTGCGCGACTGCCAGCGGTTGATGGTCATCGGCCGTGGCGCAGGCTTTGCCATCGCCCAGGAAGCGGCGCTCAAGTTCAAGGAAACCTCGGCGATCCAGGCCGAAGCGTTCAGTAGCGCCGAGGTCCGTCACGGCCCGATGGCACTGATCGATGCCCATTACCCGTTGCTGGTATTGGCGCCTCGTGGCGTGGAGCAGGCGGGCCTGCTGCAACTGGCCGAAGACATGCGCCAGCGCGGCGCCAAGGTGCTGCTGGCGGCACCGGCGGACGTCCCCCAGCGCAACCTGACCTTAAGCTGCGCCGCCCACCCGGGCCTCGATCCGTTGCTGGCGATCCAGAGCTTTTATGTCATGGCTGCAGGCCTGGCCGAGGCGCGTGGCATGGATCCGGATCAGCCCCGTCACTTGAGCAAAGTGACCCGAACTCACTGAGGCACCGAGGACCTTGCGCATGCCCAACAACAAAAACATCACCCTCCATGCCCCCCTCGAAGGCCCGCTATTGCCGCTCGACCAGGTGCCCGACCCGGTGTTCGCTGGTGGCACCCTGGGCAACGGCATCGCCATCGACCCGCTCAACGACTGCCTGCAGGCGCCTTGCGCCGGCACCGTCATCCACCTGGCGAAAACCCTTCATGCGCTGACCCTGCGTGCCGACAACGGCGCCGAGATCCTCATGCACATCGGCCTGGATACCGTGCAGTTGCAGGGCCGCGGCTTCGACGCGCTGGTGGCCAATGGCGAACGGGTCGAACGCGGCCAGCCGCTGATCCGCTTTGACCTGGACCTGGTTGCGCAACACTGCACCAGCCTTATCACGGTGATGATCCTCAGCGACAGCAGCGACTACCGCTTGCTGCCGCGCACCACTCGCTCGGTGGCATTGGGCGCACCGCTGCTGGATGTCATCCCCACTGCCAGCGCCACTGAAGGCAAAGCAGCCAGCAACGGCGAAACCGTGCGCGGTAGCGCCAGGGTCGCTCATCACGGCGGCTTGCACGCGCGCCCTGCGGCCTTGCTGCGCCAGACAGCCCAGGGCTTTGGCAGCCGCGCCGAGCTGCACTGCAACGGCCAGGTCGCCGCGCTCAACAGCCTGGTGGCGATCATGGGCCTGGGTGTCGGCGAGCAGGATGAAGTTGAAATTGTTTGCAGCGGTGCCGACAGTGCGCAGGCGCTGCAGGCACTATTGGCAGCAGTCACCACCGCGAGCGTCGGCGAACAGCATGCCGCCCCTGCCATCAGTGCTCAGGCCACACCCGTCGCCAACCTGCAGCCCGGCATCCTCAACGGTGTCTGCGCATCGCCGGGCCTGGCCTTCGGCCCGCTGGCGCGTCTGGACGGGATACGCCTGCCGCCAGACCCGGGCGGCCATACGCCCGGCCCGCAGCACCAGGCCCTGGACGCCGCACTGGTCAGCGTCAAGGCCGCCATTGAAGGCGACTTGCAGCACCTGCAACAAGGTGATGCGGCGGCCATTTTCGAAGCGCACCTGGCACTGCTCGACGATCCGTCACTGATCGACGCTGCACGTCAGCGCATCGACCAGGGCGTCGCCGCCAGCCACGCCTGGAGCCAGGCCATCGACGCCCAGTGCGCGATACTCAAAGCCCTCGACAAGCCGCTGCTGGCCGAACGCGCCAACGACCTGCAGGATTTGCAGCAACGGGTATTGCGCGCCCTGCTCGGCGAAAGCCGCGAACTCGAGTTGCCGCCGTCGGCGATTGTCGCCGCCCATGAACTGACGCCCTCGGACCTGCTGCTGCTCGACAAGCACGCGGTGGCCGGGCTGTGCATGGTCGCCGGGGGCGCCACTTCGCACGTTGCCATCCTCGCCCGCGCCCGTGGCCTGCCGTGCCTGGTTGCCCTGGGCCCGGAGCTGTTGAACCTGCAGGCCGGCCAGGTGCTGGTGGTGGACGGCGAGCAGGCCCGGCTGGAAACCGCGCCAGACGCCGAACGCCTGGCCGAAGTCGCGCAGCTTCGCCAGCAACAGCAGCAACGCCGCCAACAGCAACAAGCCGCCGCCCAGGGCAGCGCCCAGACCCGTGACGGGCGCCTGATCGAAGTTGCCGCCAATGTCGCCTCGGCGGCCGAAGCTGCCCAGGCCCTGACTCTTGGCGCCGACGGCGTCGGCCTGTTGCGCACCGAATTCCTCTTCGTCGACCGCCACACCGCCCCGGATGAACAAGAGCAACTCAGCGCCTACCAGGCGGTAGTCGACGCCATGGGCGATCGCCCGGTGATCATCCGTACCATCGATGTCGGCGGCGACAAGCAACTGGACTACCTGCCCCTGCCCCACGAGGCCAACCCGGTACTCGGCCTGCGCGGCATTCGCCTGGGCCAAGTGCGCCCCGAGCTGCTCGACCTGCAATTGCGTGCCCTGCTGCAGGTCAGCCCGCAGCGCCGCTGCCGGATCATGCTGCCGATGGTCAGCGAGGTCGATGAGCTGCTGGATATCCGCCAGCGCCTGGACCACCTGGCCAGCGAACTGGGCATCAACCAGCGCGCCGAACTCGGGGTGATGATCGAAGTTCCGGCCGCCGCCCTGCTCGCCGAGCGCCTGGCCGAACACGCCGATTTTTTCTCGATCGGTACCAACGACCTGTCCCAGTACACCCTGGCCATGGACCGTGACCACGCGGGTCTGGCTGCCCGCGTCGACGCCCTGCACCCGGCGCTGCTGCGCCTGATCGACCTGACCTGCCAGGGCGCTGCCCGCCATGGCCGCTGGGTCGGGGTGTGCGGCGCGCTGGCCTCGGAGCCGCTGGCCACCGCGGTGCTGGTCGGCCTCGGGGTCCGCGAGCTGTCGGTCAGCGCCCCGCAGGTCGGCGAGATCAAGGAGCGCGTGCGCCAGCTCGACAGCAGTGAATGCCGCACCTTCAGCCAGCAGCTACTGGGCCTGTCCAGCGCCCGCGCGGTGCGCCAGGCCTGCCGCGATTTCGCCGCACGCCCGCTACACCACCGCCACTCCCCACTCAGCACAGAACAATAACCGGAGCGCACCATGTACCAGCACTTCATCCAGGGCCTGCAACGGCTCGGCCGCGCCCTCATGCTGCCCATCGCCATCCTGCCGATTGCCGGCCTGCTGCTGCGCCTGGGCGACACCGACCTGTTGGACATCGCCCTGATCCACGATGCCGGCAACGCGATTTTCGCCAACCTGGCGCTGATCTTCGCCATCGGCATTGCCGTCGGCTTTGCCCGCGACAACAACGGCACCGCGGGCCTGGCCGGGGCCATTGGTTACCTGGTGCTGGTCTCGACCCTCAAGGTCATCGACCCGCACATCGACATGGGCATGCTCGCCGGGATTCTGTGCGGCCTGCTCGGCGGTGCGCTGTACAACCGCTTCAAGGACATCAAGCTACCCGAGTACCTGGCCTTCTTCGGTGGCCGGCGTTTCGTGCCGATTGCCACCGGTTTATCGGCGGTGGGCCTGGGCTTACTGTTCGGCCTGATCTGGCCGCCCCTGCAGAACGGCATCAACAGCCTCGGCCAACTGCTGCTCGACAGCGGCAGCATCGGCGCGTTCTTCTTCGGCGTGTTCAACCGCCTGCTGATCGTCACCGGCCTGCACCATATCCTCAACAATCTGGTGTGGTTCGTCTTTGGCAGTTTCGAAGGTGCCAATGGCCTGACGGTAACCGGCGACATCAGTCGCTATTTCGCCGGCGATCCCCGGGCCGGCCAATTCCTCGCCGGGATGTTCCCGATGATGATCTTCGGCCTGCCTGCCGCTTGCCTGGCCATGTACCGTCATGCCCTGCCGGGGCGGCGCAAACTGATTGGCGGCATCCTCCTGTCGATGGCCCTGACCTCGGCACTCACCGGCGTTACCGAGCCGATCGAGTTCGCCTTCATGTTCCTCGCGCCCTTGCTGTTCCTGATCCATGCCGTGCTCACCGGGCTTTCCATGGCCCTGTGCGATCTGCTCAACATCCGCCTGGGCTTTACCTTCTCCGGTGGCGCCATCGACATGGCCCTGGGCTGGGGCCGCTCGAGCAACGGCTGGATGGTGTTCCCGGTCGGGCTTTTGTATGCGCTGGTGTACTACTTCGTTTTCGACTTCTGTATCCGCCGCTTCAACCTGAAAACCCCGGGCCGCGAAGACCAACCCAGCGAGGAAGCGCCGGCACAAGACGCCAGTGCACCCCGCGGCAAGCGCTATATCGATGCCCTCGGCGGCGCCGCCAATCTGCTCTCGGTGGACGCCTGCACCACGCGCCTGCGCCTGCTGCTCAAGGACCGCGGCCTGGCCCAGGACGGCGTGCTGAAAACCCTCGGGGCCATGGCCGTGGTGCGTCCGGGTTCAGGTGGCAGCCTGCAGGTGGTGGTCGGGCCGCTGGCCGACACCATTGCCGACGAGATTCGCAACCAACTGCCCCATGCCCTGGCGAATGTGGTCGAACAGCCGCAGGTGAAAGCCGAGGCGAGCGAAAGCTTGGCCGCTGAAGACTGGCTGAGGGCATTGGGCGGCAAGGATAACTTGCTGAAAGTGGATTGCGTGGCCCTGACCCGGGTGCGGGTCGAGCTCAAGGATGCGCGCAAGGTGACGCGCGAGCGCCTGCTGGCGCTGGGGTGCCAGGGGGTCAGTCCGCTGGCGGACGGGACCTGGCATTTGTTGCTGGGCAAGCGTGCTGCTGCCTTGAGCCAAGCGTTGCAGGGCTGAAAAGCATCGCGGGTCAAGCCCGCTCCCACAGGATCACTACTTCCTCTGTAGGAGCGGGCTTGACCCGCGATAAGTCCGGAACCCTCAGAAGTCCGCTAGCTGCCAGACCTCATAAGCCGGGGTTTCATAGGGATGACTGAGCTTGAGGGCAGCGACCACCGAGCCGATCAGCTCGTCGGCCACCACCAGCTCAACCCGCCATTCTTCGACCTGCTCGACCACGCCCGCCTGCCCGTGGAACGGCTGACTGCCGTCCAGCGGGCGGAACTGGCCCTGGCCCAGCACCTGCCAGGCGCAGCAGTCGTAGTTGCCGATGTGTCCGCCACCGGCGGCGAACACAGCGGCCTTGACCACCTCCACGTGGCTTGGCGGGACGAAGAAGGCGAGCTTGTACACCCCTTAGTTCACCCACGCCCGGGCGTTGCGGAACATGCGCATCCACGCCGCGTCTTCGTTCCAGTCATCCGGACGCCAGGAGTTCTGCACGGCACGGAAGACCCGCTCAGGGTGCGGCATCATGATGGTGACGCGACCGTCGCGGCTGGTCAGGCCGGTGATCCCGCGCGGCGAGCCGTTCGGGTTGGCCGGGTAGCTCTCGGTGACCTTGCCGTGGTTGTCGACGAAGCGCAGGGCCACGCAACCGGACAGGTCGGCTTCGAGCAGGGCTTCTTCGCTGGCGAACTCGGCATGGCCTTCACCGTGGGCGATGGCGATCGGCATGCGCGAACCGGCCATGCCCTGGAGGAAGATCGAGTTCGACTTCTGCACTTCGACCATGGCCACACGGGCTTCGAACTGCTCGGAGCGGTTACGCACGAAGTGCGGCCAGAACTCGCTGCCCGGAATCAGCTCGTGCAGGTTGGACATCATCTGGCAACCGTTGCACACGCCCAGGGTGAAGCTGTCGCTGCGCTCGAAGAAGCCCTGGAAGGCATCACGGGCACGGGCGTTGAACAGCGCCGACTTGGCCCAGCCTTCACCGGCGCCGAGCACGTCACCGTAGGAGAAACCACCGCAGGCCACCAGGCCCTTGAAGTCGTTGAGGTCAACGCGGCCAGCGAGGATATCGCTCATGTGCACGTCGATGGCGTTGAAGCCGGCGCGGTCGAAGGCTGCGGCCATTTCGACCTGGCCGTTGACGCCCTGCTCGCGCAGCACTGCCACTTGCGGGCGCACGCCCTTCTTGATGTACGGCGCGGCGATGTCCTGGTTGACGTCGAAGCCGAGCTTGACGCTCAGGCCGGGGTTGTCTTCTTCCAGCAGCACGTCGAACTCTTGATCGGCGCAGTCGGCGTTGTCGCGCAGACGCTGGATCTGGTAGCTGGTCTCGGCCCACTGGCGCTGCAGCAGGCGACGGTCGCCCTTGAACAGCTCTTCACCGGCCAGCTTGATCAGCACTTCGCCGTTGTTGATCGGCTGGCCGATCACCGCGACGCAGTCTTCGCCAAGGCCGGCAGCGCTGAACTGGGCCAGCACGTCCGGGGTGGCGTCCTGACGCACCTGGATCACCGCGCCCAGCTCTTCGTTGAAGAGGATGGCGGCGACTTTCTCGCGCTTGCTGGTCAGGGTGTCCAGTTCCAGGTCCAGGCCGCAGTGGCCGGCGAAGGCCATTTCCAGCACGGTGGTCAGCAGGCCACCGTCGGAACGGTCGTGGTAGGCCAGCAGGTGGCCGTCGGCGTTCAGGCCCTGGATCACGGCGAAGAAGGCCTTGAGGTCTTCGGCGTCGTCGACGTCCGGCGCTACGGCGGCCAGCTTGCCGTGGGTCTGGGCCAGGATCGAGGCGCCCATGCGGTTCTTGCCGCGGCCCAGGTCGATCAGGATCAGGTCGGTCTCGCCCTTGTCCATGCGCAGTTGCGGAGTCAGGGTCTTGCGTACGTCGAGCACCGGGGCGAAGCCGCTGACGATCAGCGACATCGGCGAGGTGACGCTCTTGTCAACGCCCTCTTCGCTCCACTTGGTCTTCATCGACATCGAGTCCTTGCCCACCGGAATGGTCAGGCCCAGCTCCGGGCACAGCTCCATGCCGACAGCCTTGACGGTGTCGTACAGGCGGGCATCTTCACCCGGGTGGCCGGCAGCCGACATCCAGTTGGCCGACAGCTTGATGTCGGACAGCTTGCCGATGTGCGCGGCAGCCAGGTTGGTCAGGGTCTCGCCGATGGCCATGCGCCCGGACGCCGGGGCGTCGAGCAGGGCCAGCGGGGTACGCTCGCCCATGGCCATGGCTTCACCGGTGTAGACGTCGAAGCTGGTGGCGGTGACGGCGCAGTCGGCCACCGGTACCTGCCACGGGCCGACCATCTGGTCGCGGGCAACCAGGCCGGTGATGGTGCGGTCGCCGATGGTGATCAGGAAGCTCTTGCTGGCCACGGCCGGGTGGCGCAGGACGCGCTCGACCGAGTCGTTCAGTTCCAGGGTGCTTGGGTCGAAATCATCGCCCAGCTCCGCTTCGCGGGTCACCGAACGGTGCATGCGCGGTGGCTTGCCCAGCAGCACGTCGAGCGGCATGTCGACCGGGGTGTTGCCGAAGTGGCTGTCGGTCACGGTCAGGTGCGGCTCGGCAGTGGCCTCGCCGACCACCGCGAACGGGCAACGCTCGCGCTCGCAGATGGCCTGGAAGCGCTCGAAGTCGCCAGCGCTGACCGCCAGCACGTAGCGTTCCTGGGACTCGTTGCTCCAGATCTCGTGCGGGGCCATGCCCGGCTCGTCGTTGGGCACGTTGCGCAATTCGAAGCGGCCACCGCGGCCACCGTCGTTGACCAGCTCCGGGAAGGCGTTGGAAATACCGCCGGCGCCGACGTCGTGGATGAAGGCGATCGGGTTGTTGTCACCCAGCTGCCAGCAACGGTCGATGACCTCCTGGCAGCGGCGTTCCATTTCCGGGTTCTCGCGCTGCACCGAGGCGAAATCGAGGTCGGCGGAGCTGGCGCCGGTATCGACCGACGAAGCCGCGCCGCCACCCAGGCCGATGAGCATGGCCGGGCCGCCGAGCACGATCAGCTTGGCGCCGACGGTGATCTCGCCCTTTTGCACGTGGTCTTCGCGGATGTTGCCCAGGCCACCGGCCAGCATGATCGGCTTGTGGTAACCGCGAACTTCTTCACCGTGCGGGGTGTTGATCGACTGCTCGAAGGTGCGGAAGTAGCCAGTCAGCGCCGGACGGCCGAATTCGTTGTTGAACGCGGCGCCACCCAGCGGGCCTTCGACCATGATGTCGAGGGCGGTAACGATGCGGTCCGGCTTGCCGTAGGCCTGCTCCCATGGCTGTTCAAAGCCCGGGATGCGCAGGTTGGAAACGGTGAAACCGGTCAGGCCGGCCTTGGGCTTGGCACCGCGGCCGGTAGCGCCTTCGTCACGGATTTCGCCGCCGGAACCGGTGGAGGCGCCGGAGAACGGCGAGATGGCGGTCGGGTGGTTGTGGGTCTCGACCTTCATCAGGATGTGCACCGGCTCCTGCACCGCGCCGTACTGGCGGGTCTCAGGGTTCGGGAAGAAACGCCCGGCGACGGAACCGACGATCACCGAGGCGTTGTCCTTGTAAGCCGACAGCACGCCTTCGTTGTGCATCTGGTAGGTGTTCTTGATCATGCCGAACAGGCTTTTTTCCTGGCTCTGGCCGTCGATATCCCAACTGGCGTTGAAGATCTTGTGGCGGCAGTGCTCGGAGTTGGCCTGGGCGAACATCATCAGTTCGATGTCGTGCGGGTTGCGCTTGAGGCCCTGGAAGCTGGTGACCAGGTAATCGATCTCGTCTTCGGCCAGGGCCAGGCCCAGCTCGACGTTGGCTTTCTCCAGCGCGGCGCGGCCACCGCCGAGAATGTCGACAGCGGTCAGCGGCTTTGGCTGGGCGTGGCTGAACAGGCTGGCGGCCTCTTCAAGCTTGGCCAGCACCAGCTGGGTCATGCGGTCGTGGAGGATGTCGGCAACGATGGCGGCGTCGGCGTCGCTCAGCGCACCGCTGACGTAGTAGGCAATGCCCCGTTCCAGGCGCTGGATGTTTTCCAGGCCGCAGTTGTGAGCGATGTCGCTGGCCTTGCTCGACCAGGGCGAGATGGTGCCGAAACGCGGAACCACCAGGAACAGGCGCCCGCTTGGCTCCTGGACCGGTACGCTCGGGCCGTACTTGAGCAGGCGCGCGAGCACTTGCTGTTGGTCGGCACTCAGATCGCCGTCAACCTCGGCGAAATGCGTGAATTCAGCATACAAACCACTAACAGCGGGGACTTTCTGGCTCAGTTGCTCGATTAACTTACCGTGGCGAAAGGCAGAAAGGGCAGGAGCGCCGCGCAGGATCAACATCGTCGGGACAGCCTCAGGAAGGGGGTGTGCTTAGAGGCCGTGCATTCTAGCCTAATTCCGGCGCTTCCGGCACCCGAAACACAGCATTGCAACACCTCCGCATGTCGGCCCGGCAAAGCGGACTCGGGGGTCAAAAAAAACCGCCGGTTTTGCCCTGCATTTTGCCTTTAACGCAAAGATCGCTAGCAGACAAGCAAACCGTTGTCGAGATATGGCGCGGCCGGTCCTTTGCGTATACTGCAACCTATGTTCGCCCAAACCGCTTTGCGCCAGCGGTGCGCCAGATGGCTCATCGCAACCGGACTCTTCCTGATGCTCGGTGCCTGTGTTGAAAAACCCAGCACCCTCGAGCGTGTCAAGGAAGACGGCGTGCTGCGCGTAATTACCCGCAACAGCCCGGCCACCTACTTCCAGGACCGCAACGGCGAAACCGGCTTCGAGTACGAGCTGGTCAAGCGTTTCGCCGACGATCTGGGCGTAGAGCTGAAGATCGAGACCGCCGACAATCTCGACGACCTGTTCAACCAGCTCGGCCAGCCGTCCGGCCCGGTGCTCGCAGCGGCCGGCCTGGTCAGCAGCGAACAGCGCAAGTCGCAGGTGCGCTTTTCACACCCGTATCTGGAAGTCACCCCGCAGATCATCTACCGCAACGGCCGTCCACGGCCCACCGACGCCAAGGACCTGGTCGGCAAGAAGATCATGGTGCTCAAGGGCAGCACCCACGCCGAGCAGATGGCCGAGCTGAAAAAGCAGTATCCGGCGCTCGAATACGAAGAATCTGACGCAGTTGAGGTAGTCGACCTGCTGCGCATGGTCGATGAGGGGCAGATCGACCTGACCCTGGTCGACTCCAATGAACTGGCAATGAACCAGGTCTACTTCCCCAAGGTACGGGTGGCTTTCGACCTCGGCGATGCCCGTGACCAGCGCTGGGCGGTGGCAGCCGGCGAAGACAACAGCCTGCTCAACGAGATCAACGAATTTCTCGACAAGGTGCAGAAAAATGGCACCTTGCAGCGTCTGAAAGATCGCTATTACGGCCACGTCGATGTACTGGGTTATGTAGGCGCTTATACCTTTGCCCAGCACCTGCAGCAACGCCTGCCGCGCTACGAGAAGGCCTTCCAGGCCTCGGCCAAGAAGGAACAGGTCGACTGGCGCCTGCTGGCCGCAATCGGCTACCAGGAGTCGATGTGGCAGGCCGAAGTGACCTCCAAGACCGGTGTGCGCGGCCTGATGATGCTGACCCAGCGCACCGCCCAGGCCATGGGCGTGTCCAACCGCCTGGACCCGGTGCAGAGCATCCGCGGCGGTGCCAAGTACTTCATGTACGTCAAATCCGAGCTCGATGACAGTATCGAGGAGCCGGACCGCACCTGGTTCGCCCTGGCCGCCTACAACGTCGGCAGCGGCCACCTGGACGATGCGCGCAAGCTGGCCAAGCGCGAAGGCCTGAACCCCAACAAGTGGCTCGACGTGAAGAAGATGCTGCCGCGCCTGTCGCAGAAGCAGTGGTACAGCAAGACCCGCTACGGCTATGCCCGCGGTGGCGAGCCCGTGCACTTCGTCGCCAACATCCGCCGCTACTACGACATCCTCACCTGGGTGACCCAGCCGCAGCTTGAAGGCAGCCAGGTGGCCGAGAGCAACCTGCACGTGCCCGGCGTCAACAAGACCAAGCCGACCGAGCAGACCCCGCCACTCTGAACTGTTTCGCGGGCGACCCGACTTGCCCCGCGATCAAGGCTACCTCAGACCTTGGCCCGCCGCGCCTTGAAGAACTCGGACAGAATCGCTCCGCACTCCTCTGCCAGCACCCCTCCCTCGAATAGCACCCGATGGTTGAGAAAGCCCTGGGTAAAGAACTGCCCCTGGCTCTGCACCACGCCGGCCTTAGGCTCCAGCGCACCGTACACCACCCGGTTGATCCGTGAATGCACGATCAGCCCGGCGCACATGCTGCACGGCTCCAGGGTCACGTACAGGGTACTGCCGGGCAGCCGGTAGTTGCTCGCGGCCTGGGCGGCGGCGCGGATGGCGACCATCTCGGCATGGGCACTGGGGTCGCTGCCGCTGATCGGGCAGTTGAAGCCACGGCCGATCACCTGGCCGTGCTGGACCAGCACCGCGCCCACCGGCACTTCGCCCATGGCCGCGCCTTGCGCCGCCAACTCCAGCGCCAGGCGCATGAATTGCTGGTCGCGGCTACGATCGATGATCTGCGGCTGACGCATCAGGCCACCTCGATCGCGGCCATCAGGCCGGTTTCCATATGGTCGATCACGTGGCAGTGGAACATCCAGGTACCCGGGTTATCCGCCACCAGCGCCACCCGCGCGCGCTCGTTCTTGCCCAGCAGGTAGGTATCGGTGAAATACGGCTCGATCTTGCGCTTGTTCGAGCCGATCACCTTGAAACTCATGCCGTGCAGGTGAATCGGATGCTGGTACTGGGTCATGTTCTTCAGCTCGAAGATGTAGCTCTTGCCCTTTTGTAGCGTGGCAATCGGCCGGTCGGCGCAGGTCTTGTCGGTGATGTCCCAGGCCTTGCCGTTGATCTGCCAGAGGCTCGGCGGCTTGCCGTTGTCGGTATTTACCGAAACCGAGCCGACCCACTCGAAATTGAAGTTGAGCTTTTCGGCGTTGGCCAGGTCCGGCTCGGCGATCGGGTTGGCCGGCAACGCTGGCGGCCAGTCGCCCGGGGCTTCGCTACTGGCCACCGAACGCAGGGTGCCCAGGCGCACCGGGCCATCGCGCAACGACAGCTCTTCACCGGCTGGCGGCATCTTGATTGCCAGGCAGATACGCATGCCCGGGCCCAGCCAGTAGTCTTTGCCCAGCGGACGCGGGGCAATGGGGTTGCCGTCGAGGGCGTAGACCCGCGCCTCAAAGTTGCCTTTGAGGTTAATGCGATACGTCAGGGTGTTGTCGAGGTTGAGCAGACGCACCCGCACGATCTGCCCTGCTGGCATCTCTACCACGGCATTGGCCTGGCCGTTGATGGTGATCAACCGCCCGGCGGTGCCGCCACGGGCAGCCTCACGGGGGATGCTGAAGGGCAGGTAGGCACCCTGCTCGTCGACGTGCCAGTTCTTCAGGCTCAGTGTACGTTCGTGCTTGAAACCGGTCGGCTCGCGCTCCTCGACGATCAGCGGGCCGACCAGGCCGCGGCCCAGTTCTTCCGAACTGTTGACGTGCGGGTGATACCAGTAGCTGCCGGCATCCGGCACGCGGAACTTGTAATCGAAATACTCACCCGGCAACACCGGCAGTTGCGAGACATAAGGCACGCCGTCCATTTCCAGCGGCAGGCGAATGCCGTGCCAGTGGATGGTGGTGGCCACTGGCAGGTGGTTGATGAAACGCACCCGCAACCATTCGCCCTGGCGCACCCGCAATTCGGTGCCCGGCGCCGACGGGCCGAAGGCCCAGGCCTCGGTCTTGAAACCGGAAACCAGCTCGACATCCAGCGGCGCGGCGATCAGCTCGTAGTCATGCCCGGCATCCGGATCGGTTCTTCCTAGCCAGTACCGCGACGCGCCACCGGCGCCCAGGCCGATCGCCACCAGGCCGCTCAGGCCACCGAGAATTTGTCGCCGGGTAAAGGACATGCAGCAGGTACCTCGTAATGCCAGGAACAACATGCCGGCACCCAGCACAAAAGCGCCAAGGTGCCGACGATGAAGGGCGAATACGATACACCTGCAATTGAGAAATATTAAGTGAAGAGTTGCCGCAGGGCCTAGGCTCCCGGCCTTATAACCCCTGGCGGCGCAGTGATGGCGTCGCGAAAGGCAACGGGCTGACCCTGCGTCTGCAATGCCAGGCGCAAGTCACCCTGTACGATACCGTCGGGGTTGCCCATGCTCGGCAAGTAGTATTCACCCGCATCCAGGGTAATGCCGGTCGCCTGCCCCGGCCCAGCATCGACCAGGCGCAAGCCCGGCACCCCTCGCAGCTCGGCCAGGCCTGGCACACGTTTGTACAGGTTGCTATGGGTGTTGCCGACCAGCGCGACCCATTTGCCGGCGTCAGCCTCGCCTTGCGTGGCGCCAATAACCCGGTTGGCATAGTAGTTCATGACTTTCTGGCGCAGCGGATTGCCCGGGGGCTCGACCTCAAGGCCCTCCAGTTGATAGCTCGCAACACAATCCACAGCCTGTACCCTGATATCGTTGGCCCGGGCTTTTCTAACCAGTTCCAGGAAGCTGTACCGCCCGGAGGTATCGGTGCGCTGCCCGACATCCAGCCGGTCCAGATAGCGCCGCAATTGCGCACTCATGCGCCCGCTGCGATGGAACAGGTCCAGGTCCGCCTGGTGCAGGTCCGTCATCAGGTGTTCGAGATAAAGCGTGCGCACGCCCTTGGCATACATAGGTGTCAGATTCTCCAGCAGCCAACGCTTGCTGGCGATCGAGTCGTGCGATTCGCCAATGACCACGCCGGCATGCTCGTCGAACAATTCGATGAATGCCCGCTGCGGGCTGATTGAGGCCGCTGGCGGGTGAATCCTGAACCTGGGCAGCGTTATCCGGGTGAAGAAAGTCTCGGCATCCGTGCGCAATTGCTGCCGAATCTGCTCCAGGCTATCGCGCACTTCCATCAGCGGCGACTCCGGGTCGTAGTAATCACCGCCGATCGCCCGCCGATTGTTTGCACTGATGAGCTCCCGCACAGCGGGCCGGGCCTGTTCAGGGACTTCATAGCTGCCAGGCGCAGCGTCGAAGGGCGAGTAATCCACCGGCACCGCCGGCGCCTCGGGCGTCAGCCCTCCCAGGCACTGGCCGCCCCCGCGCAAACAGACGGATTCGAGCACGACCCACTGCCCCTGCTCGTCCAGGCGCACGGGTATTACGCCATAGAAGGCAAACGGATTGTCTTCAGGAACAATCAACCAGGTACGCAAGGCCTGGTCATAGCGAACCCGGTAGGGTACGCCCTTGAGCTCGATATACTGGGCACCGTCAGCCAAAGTACTGACACCTTGCACAAGGCCGCTGGTAGCTGCTGGTTCATCGATGATCTCATTGCCTTCAAGCTGGCCCAGCTCTTGCGCCGCACCGCGCCCCAGCGGCAGCAGAAACGGCAGGTTGAGCAGCAGGTCGACCCCGGCAAGGATGGCCCCGAGCAAGCCCGCCCGACGTTCTTTGGGGTTGTCGCCATCGACCGCCTGCTCGACGTTCAACGCAAGGCTCGCAGTACCTACAGCGACCGCCAGCAGTGCCAACGGCCAACCGGCAGGCGCCACGGCACCGAGCAGGCGCGAGGCCACGCCCAGGTAGCCCACCCACAACTGCGCACGCAGTTCGGCATTGGTGCGCAAGGCGGCATCGGTTTCGACTTCCATGTGGTGCCTGGCGTTGTCGCGCATCCAGGTGAACACCTCCCCTGTGATCGGCGCACGCTGAACCTGGCTGGCAAATACCTGGAGGCTACCCTTCGCCCAACTGTCGAACTGATCGCGCTGCCTCTGCTGCGGATCACTGGAGAAATGCACCAACAGCTGTTCGCTGCTGGCAGGCGCCTGCAGCCAGCCGAATAACCACCCAGCCACCTCTTGCTGGCGGCTGAACCCCTGAAAGGACGGCGTCGCACCGGGCAAATAGAGCACATGCTGACCGCCCGCCCCCTGCAACCAGACCACATCAGTTGACAGCTGCCCGGCCAGGCTCAGTGTCGCGATATGAATCCCGGCGGCGGGCGGCTTCGCCTGTTCAAAATGCCGCAATTGCGGCATGACACTGCTGTCGAAACCGACGGCATCGAACACCAGTTGCAACTGCTGTTCGTTCAGTTGCCCGCTCAAGCCGGCCTGCAGGGCTTCGGACAGGTAGTTGAGCTTGCTCAGTGTGCGAACGTCAGCGCCGTGATCGCTCCAGAATGCCGTCCTGCGTCGTTGGAAGGCCGCGCCGAAGTCCAGTTGCCACAGGGCATTGAGCACCTTCTGTGGATCCAGGCGTACTTCGTTGGTTTCATCGAACCGTCGCGCTCCGGGTCCGTCGGTATAGAAGCCGCCGTACAGGAGAAGTAAATCGGCGTTGTCCTGATCACTGACGCGAAAGCGGCGCATCACCAGCTCCGTCAAGGTCATGGATTGATCAGGCGTTCCGTAATGCTCCCAGCCCGTAAACGTTCTGCTGCTACTGGCCGCTCCAGAGAAACGGTGCCAGTAGATGCGATCCGGATCTGCGATCAGGTTGCCTTCGGTGCGCAGCAAGCTTTTTGCAGCCTCACGAGCCTCGTTGTGCAGATCGGGAAAAGCTTGCACAACTCGCAGGGCAATGGCTGACAGGTCGTTGTGCAGTAACACGGAAAAAGATGGTTCATTCATGACGATAGCCTCCGGTGCAAGGGAGACCCACTGTGCGAGACAGCGTTGAACCGCGGCATTAGATAGTTATCGCGACAAAAAAAAAGCGCCATGCCCCGAGGGGACATGGCGCTTTCTCAAGCAACCGGCGGGATCATTCCCACTCGATGGTCGCTGGCGGCTTGCTCGACACGTCGTAGGTGACGCGGGAGATGCCTTCGATCTCGTTGATGATCCGGCCGCTGACGGTTTCCAGCAGCTCGTAAGGCAGGTGCGCCCAACGCGCGGTCATGAAGTCGATGGTCTCGACCGCACGCAGGGCCACGACCCAGGCGTAACGGCGGCCGTCACCAACCACACCGACCGATTTCACCGGCTGGAACACCACGAAGGCCTGGCTGACCTTGTGGTACCAGTCGGCCTTGCGCAGTTCTTCAATGAAGATGTGGTCGGCGCGACGCAGCAGGTCGGCGTATTCCTTCTTCACTTCACCGAGGATGCGCACGCCCAGGCCCGGACCCGGGAACGGGTGACGGTAGACCATGTCGTACGGCAGGCCCAGCTCCAGGCCAAGGCGACGAACCTCGTCCTTGAACAGCTCGCGCAGCGGCTCGACCAACTTGAGGTTCATCTCTTCCGGCAGGCCACCGACGTTGTGGTGCGACTTGATCACGTGGGCCTTGCCGCTCTTGGCGCCAGCCGACTCGATCACGTCCGGGTAGATGGTGCCCTGGGCCAGGTACTTGATGTTGTGCAGCTTGCTCGACTCGGCATCGAACACGTCGATGAAGGTGCGGCCGATGATCTTGCGCTTCTTCTCGGGGTCGGCTTCGCCGGCCAGGTTGCCGAGGAACTGCTCTTCGGCGTTGGCGCGGATCACCTTGACGCCCATGTTCTCGGCGAACATGGCCATCACTTGCTCGCCTTCGTGCAGGCGCAGCAGGCCGTTGTCGACGAATACGCAGGTCAGCTGGTCGCCGATGGCCTTGTGCAGCAGCGCTGCAACCACAGAGGAGTCAACGCCGCCGGACAGGCCGAGCAGGACGTTGTCGCTGCCGACCTGGGCGCGGATCTGGGCAATGGCGTCTTCAGCAATGTGCGACGGGGTCCACAGCGCTTCGCAACCGCAGATGTCGAGGATGAAGCGCGAGAGAATGCGACCGCCCTGCTTGGTATGGGTCACTTCCGGGTGGAACTGCACGCCGTAGTAGCCACGGGTGTCGTCGGCCATGCCGGCGATCGGGCAGCTCGGGGTGCTGGCCAGGATGTGGAATTCTTCCGGGATGCGGGTGACCTTATCACCGTGGCTCATCCACACATCCAGACCGAACACGCCATCGGCGTCAACGTGGTCTTCGATGCCGTCGAGCAGGCGGCTCTTGCCGACTACGTCGACGCGGGCATAACCGAACTCACGCAGCTCGGAACCTTCAACCTTGCCGCCCAGCTGTTCGGCCATGGTCTGCATGCCGTAGCAGATACCGAATACCGGTACGCCCAGGTCCCAGACCGCCTGTGGCGCGCGTGGGCTGTTGGCTTCGTGCACGGACTCGGGGCCGCCGGCGAGGATGATGCCGCGCGGGGCGAATTCGCGAATCGCTTCATCGTCCATGTCGAACGGGTGCAGTTCGCAGTACACGCCGATTTCGCGCACGCGGCGGGCGATCAGCTGGGTGTACTGGGAACCGAAGTCGAGGATCAGGATGCGGTGAGCGTGAATGTCGAGGGCCATGACTCAATCTCTGATGCAGCTGCAAGCTTCACGCTGCAAGCCGCAAGTTGTTCGGGAATTACGCGGTAGCCGCTGCAGAGCAACTACCGCTTGGAGCTAGAAGCTTGTCACTTGCCGCTGGAGGCGTTAGCCGACCCGATAGTTTGGCGCTTCTTTGGTGATTTGAACGTCATGCACGTGGGACTCGGCCATGCCGGCACCGGTGATGCGCACGAATTCTGGCTTGGTGCGCATCTCTTCGATGTTGGCGCTGCCGGTGTAACCCATCGAGGAACGCAGGCCGCCCATCAGCTGGTGGATGATCGCGGTCAGGGTGCCCTTGTAGGGCACACGGCCTTCGATACCTTCCGGCACCAGCTTCTCGGCACCGGCCGAAGAGTCCTGGAAGTAACGGTCGGAAGAACCCTGGGCCTGGGACATGGCGCCCAGCGAACCCATGCCGCGGTAAGCCTTGTAGGAACGGCCCTGGAACAGCTCGATCTCGCCCGGGGCCTCTTCGGTACCGGCGAACATCGAACCCATCATCACTGCCGAGGCACCGGCTACGATGGCCTTGGACAGGTCACCGGAGAAGCGGATACCGCCATCGGCGATCAGCGGGATGCCGGTGCCTTCGAGGGCCGCGGCAACATTGGCGATGGCGCTGATCTGCGGCACGCCGACACCGGCGACGATACGCGTGGTGCAGATCGAGCCCGGGCCGATACCGACCTTGACGGCGTCAGCGCCGGCTTCGGCCAGGGCCTTGGCAGCAGCGCCGGTGGCGATGTTGCCGCCGATGACCTGAACCTGCGGGAAGTTCTCTTTTACCCAGCGAACGCGATCGATCACGCCTTTGGAGTGACCGTGAGCGGTGTCGACCACCACCACGTCAACGCCGGCGGCAACCAGTGCCGACACGCGATCACCGGTGTCTTTGCCGGTACCGACCGCGGCACCGACGCGCAGGCGACCCTGGTCGTCCTTGCTGGCCAGCGGGTAGGCCTTGGCTTTTTCGATGTCGTTGACGGTCATCATGCCCTTGAGGGCAAATTTGTCGTCGACGATCAGTACGCGCTCGATGCGGTGCTTGTGCAGCAGCTCGCGAGCTTCGTTCTTGTCGGCGCCTTCCTTGACCGTGACCAGACGCTCTTTAGGCGTCATCACTTCACGGACGGTGGCGTCCAGGCGGTTTTCGAAGCGCACGTCGCGGGAGGTGACGATGCCGACCAGGTCGCCATTGTGCAGCACCGGAACGCCGGAGATGTTGTTCAGCCGGGTCAGTTCGAACAGATCACGGACCGTGGCGTCAGCCTCGATGGTGATCGGGTCCTTGACCACGCCAGCCTCGAACTTCTTGACCTTGCGCACTTCGGCAGCCTGCTGCTCGATGGTCATGTTCTTGTGGATGATGCCGATGCCGCCTTCCTGGGCCATGGCAATGGCCAGGCGGGCTTCGGTCACGGTATCCATGGCGGCGGAAACCAACGGAATATTCAGCTCGATGCCACGGGTCAAACGGGTCTTGAGACTGACTTCATTGGGTAGCACCTCTGAATAACCAGGCACTAGGAGAATGTCGTCGAAGGTCAGGGCTTCTTGGCTGATACGCAGCATCGCGGGGGCTCCCGGGCGGGAAAAATGGAAGCGCGCCATTATACTCATCCAGTGCCCTTCGCTCAATGCAAAGATGGGCCTTCGGTCAGTTACCTTCGCGGCTTACCTGCACCACGGCCACCGGCTGGTCCAGCCAATCGGCGAAGTTATCCAGAAAACCCTGCCTGAACCCCGCCGCAGTCCAGTTATTGAAGATGAAACCGAGGTTGGAAAACGCACAGGGCTGCAGGAACAGAAAGCCGTTGATGTCGTCTTCATGGCCGCACAGCGGGCAAACGAAGTTTTCCGTGCGCCCGGGCATCCAGTCTTCCAGGCTCTCGAACAGCGCCACGCCGACTTCCTTGCGGCACTCGGCGCAGCCGGCTTCTTCGAGAAAGCCATCGGTGGGGGTATAGATGCAGCGTTTGGTGATCACCTCGAGGCCGTTGACCGGCTGGCCGAACGGCAGCAGTTCGGGCCGCTCGACGACTTTGCGTGCGCCCTCGGCGATGGCGTAGGCCATACGGCTACCGGTGCTGCCGCAGGTGCTCAGTTGCTCCTCGATGACTTTCTCGCGCACCAGCCAGCGCAGGATCGCTCGGGCGCGGGCCTCATGGACGGGGACGGTGGAAATCTTCGGGACAATAATGCTCTGGTTTGTCATCACAGCGGCCAAACAGGTTCAAAGATGCCAGTTTACCTCACTCAGGTAGCGGCCGATCAGGGCAATGCCGCTGGCCAGCACCAGCCAGGTGACCAGGCGCACGAAGGTCTCACGCGACATATTCAGGGTCAGGCGCCGGCCCAGGTACACACCGCCCAGCATCATCGGCGCCAGGCACAGGGCCAGCAGCAACAGCGGCAGGTCGGCATATACGCCAGCGATCAGGAACAGGCTCAGACGCACCACAGTGCTGCAACTGATCAGCGCGCTCTGGGTCGCCCGCGCCTGCTCCTTGGAGGGCAACCGGGCGTTGAGGTAGAGCGCATATAGAAAGCCGCCGCTGCCGAACAAGGCACCGAACAGGCCGCCCGCCGTCCCCATCGGCACCGACCAGGCCGCCGACAGCTGCGCCGGCCTGACCTTCACCGCCAGGCTGTAGAGGGCATAGGCGCTGATAAACAGCCCCATCAATAACAGCAACACGTCGGACTTGAGCTTGAGCAGAAACACCACGCCAAAGGTGCAGCCCAGCGCCATGCATGGCAGCAGGCGCATCAGTTCCGGACGCGCCACCGCCTTGCGCGCCGGCAGCCAGTTGCCGAAGGCGGCGACGAAATCCAGCAGCACCAGCAACGGAATGATCCGCGACAGCGGCATGAAGTTGATCAGCACCGGGCCGGCCACCAGCGCGGTACCGAAGCCGGCGATGCCGAAGACGACATAGGCGGCGCCAATACCCAGCAGGATCGGCAACCAGTCGAGCGGGGTAAACGGTAATTGGGCAAACAGGGTGGAAAGCATGACGGTCTTCACCAGCGGAGGTGTGGAAACTTTAGCCAGCCACTAGCCATGCCGACTAATATGCAATTACCTAGTCAGTCATCTTGAAACGGCATAGCTGCAATGATTTCCACTCGCCAGTTGCATTACTTCGTCGAAATTGCCGAGAGCGGCAGCTTCAGTGCTGCGGCCGAGCGGCTGTTCATCGCCCAGTCGGCGCTGAGCCGTCAGGTCAAGGAGCTGGAGTCGCAACTCGACACCCTGCTGTTCGAGCGCACCGCCCGCCAGCCGCGCCTCACCGCTGCGGGCCAAGCCTTTTTGCCGCGGGCGCGGACCTTGCTGGTGGACCTGGAAAAAGCCCAGCGCCTGGCCCGTGAGGTCGGCCAGGGCGTGCGCGGCAGCCTGCGCCTGAGTCACTCGAGCACCGTGCCGCTGAGCGGGCAGTTGCTGGCGCGGCTCAGTGGCTATCTGCATGACAACCCGGGGGTGTCCATGGAAATCGCCCAGCAGTCGTCCGAGGCGCAGCTTGAGGAACTGGCCGAGGGTCGCCTGGAGCTCGGCCTGCTGCGCTTGCCGGTGTTGCGTCAGCACGAGGACGTATGTGTGCAGGCGCTGTTCGAGGAACCCTTGCTACTGGCAGTGGCTCAGGATCATCGGCTGGCCGGGGAAAGCAGCGTGCACCTGGCGCAGTTGCATGAAGAAGCCTTTATCTCCATCCCTCACCGTCAGCGTGGCGGCTTGAGCTACCTGTCTGCTCAGCTGTGTTCGCGTGAAGGCTTCTTCCCCCGGGCTGCGCGGGTGGTGTCGCGCAAAACCACACAACTGCAGCTGATCCAGGCCGGGTTCGGGGTGGCGTTGCTACCGCGCTGCATGCAGGACCTTGCGCCGGCGACGGTGAAGTTCGTGACACTGGCCGATGAAGACTGCAACAGCACCGTGGCGCTGGCGTATCGGCGCGATGCCGGAGCGCTGGTGCAAGGATTCTTGAACTACATGCAGGACCGGTAGGAGCGGCGGTGCGGCGACCCGACTTGCCCCGCGATCAGGTACGGTCAGCCAGATCGCATCGCGGGGCAAGCCCGCTCCTACATGCCGACACCTGTGCAACATTCCTTTATGATGCAGCCCATGATCAAAGACCCCTTCGAAAGACTCGGCCTGGACCGCGAAGTCCTGACCGTCAGCCAACTCAACGGCCGCGCCCGGGTGCTGCTGGAAGACGTGTTCCGCAATGTCTGGGTCGAAGGCGAGATCTCCAACCTCGCCCGCCCGGCCTCCGGTCATGTCTACTTCACCCTCAAGGACAGCGGTGCCCAGGTGCGCTGCGCATTGTTCCGCCAGAACGCCGCGCGGGTGCGCCAGGCCCTGCGCGATGGTCTGGCGGTCAAGGTGCGCGGCAAGGTCTCGCTGTTCGAGGGCCGTGGCGACTATCAACTGATCCTCGACACCGTCGAGCCGGCCGGTGACGGCGCCCTGCGCCTGGCCTTCGAAGCGCTGAAGGAAAAGCTCGGCGCCGAAGGCCTGTTCAGTGCCGAAAACAAGCGCGCCCTGCCCGCTCACCCGCAGCGCATTGGCATCGTCAGCTCGCCCACCGGCGCGGTGATCCGCGACATCATCAGCGTGTTCCGCCGCCGTGCGCCGCAGGTCGAGCTGACCCTGATCCCGACCGCCGTGCAAGGCCGCGAAGCCATCATCCAGATTGTCCGCGCCCTGCAACTGGCCGACAGTCGCGGCTTCGACGCGCTGATCCTGGCCCGCGGTGGCGGCTCGCTGGAAGACCTCTGGTGCTTCAACGAAGAGGCCGTGGCCCGCGCCATCGCCGCCTGCCAGACGCCGATCGTCAGCGCCGTCGGCCATGAAACCGATGTCTCGATCAGTGACTTCGTCGCTGACGTGCGCGCCCCGACGCCGTCTGCCGCCGCTGAACTGCTGGCCCCGGACAGCAGCGACCTGCAACGGCGCATCGACAGCCTCAAGCGCCGCCTGTTGCTACGCATCCAGAGCCGCCTGATGCACGACCGCCTGCGCCTGGACAGCCTGACCCGGCGCCTGCGCCATCCGGGCGAACGCCTGCGCCAGCAGGCCCAGCGCCTGGACGACCTGGACATGCGCCTGCGCCGCGCCTTCGAGCAGCGCCTGAACCAGCGCCGCGAGCGCCTCGCCCGCCTGGACACGCGCCTGGCCGCGCAACACCCCGGACGCACCCTGGCGCTGCTCAAGCAACGCCTGGACAGCCTCGCCGAACGCCTGCCGCGAGCCATGCGCGAAACCCTCAAGGACCGCCGCCAGCGTCTGCAGGCGCAGGTCCAGACCCTGCACGTGGTCAGCCCGCTGGCGACCCTGGGCCGTGGCTACAGCATCTTGCTCGACGAGCGCGGCCAGGCCATCCGCAATGCCGCCCAGACCCACAACGGCCAGCGCCTGACCGCCCGCCTGGGCGAGGGCGAGTTGCTGGTGCGGGTCGAAGACAACCACCTGACCCCGGTCACGCTCTCTTTACTGGACTGAACCATGCCGCGTCTATTTGCCCCGCTGTTGCTCCTGTGCCTGGTGTTCGCCAGCAGCGCCCAGGCCAGCTACATCACCCGCCAACTGAACAAGCCGGTACCCGGCGGCGTCGCCGTCGTCGACCTGGGCCCGGCCGCCACGCCACCCAGCGCGCGCTTTGATGGCAAGCCAGTGCTGGTGGTCAGGGAACAGGACACCTGGCTGGCCATCGTCGGCCTGCCACTGACGCAAAAGCCCGGCACCGCGCAGCTCACCCAGGGCAGCCGTACCCTTAGCTTCAACGTGGGCAGCAAGAAGTACCCGGAACAGCGCATCACCTTGAAGAACAAACGCCAGGTCAACCCCGACCCTGCCGACCTCAAGCGCATCGACGCCGAGCTGGCCGAGCAGATCAAGGCCTACCGCAGCTTCAGCCCCACCCTGCCGAGCAACCTGATCCTCGACAAGCCGGTCAACGGCCCGCTGTCGAGCAAGTTCGGCGTGCGCCGCTTCTTCAATGGCGAAGAACGCAACCCGCACGCCGGCCTGGATTTCGCCGTACCCGCCGGCACGCCGATCAAGACCCCGGCCAACGGCAAGGTGATCCTCATCGGCAATTACTTCTTCAACGGCAACACCGTGTTCGTTGACCACGGCCAGGGCTTCATCAGCATGTTCTGCCACATGTCGAAGATCGACGTGAAACCCGGCCAGCAACTGAGCCGCGGCGCCGTGGTGGGCCGCGTCGGCTCGACCGGCCGCGCCACCGGCCCGCACATGCACTGGAACGTCAGCCTCAATGATGCGCGGGTCGATCCGGCGATCTTCATCGGCGCCTTCCAGCCCTGAGGCCTGGCTTGCGCCAATCAAAAAGACCGCGCAACTGGCGCGGTCTTTTTATTTGTAAATCGCCATAAAATCTCGACAAAACTGGTTTTTTAAGCATTTCTCTCAATTTTCTCTCAAGGCTTGCCATCTTTAACCCCACTGGTTAGGGTTGAAGCCATGAAAACCTTTCAGACCCTCATCCTGCTTCGTCAACACCGCAGCCTCTGCCTGGTCAGTGCACGACTACCAAGCTGAATCGCGTCGCCTCGCCTTTTCATCTCGTTTTCGTTCGGCGGGCCCCTTTCAAGGCCGCACATTCAAGGATTGCTTTCATGACCATGCTCAAAGACCCTTCGAAAAAATACAGCGCCTTCGCGACCGTCAACCTGGCGGACCGCACCTGGCCTTCGAAGACCATCACCCAGGCGCCGATCTGGTGCAGCTCGGACCTGCGTGATGGCAACCAGTCGTTGATCGAGCCCATGGATGCGGCAAAGAAACTGCGCTTCTGGAAGACCCTGGTCAGCGTTGGCGTGAAAGAAATCGAAGCCTCGTTCCCATCTGCTTCGCAAACCGACTTCGACTTCGTTCGCACCCTGATCGAAGACGGCCACATCCCGGACGACACCACCATCCAGGTGCTGACCCAGGCCCGTGAAGACCTGATCGCGCGCACCTTCGAATCGCTGCGCGGGGCGAAAAAGGCCATCGTCCACCTGTACAACGCCACCAGCCCGTCGTTCCGCCGCATTGTCTTCAACCAGGACAAGCAAGGCGTCAAGGACATCGCCGTGAACGCGGCTAAACTGTTCGTCAAATATGCCGCCCAGCAGCCACAAACCCAGTGGACCTTCCAGTACTCGCCGGAGACTTTCAGCGCCACCGAGCTTGAGTTCGCCAAGGAAGTCTGCGACGCCGTGATCGAGGTGTGGAACCCGACCCCTGAGCACAAGATCATCCTCAACCTGCCGGCTACCGTCGAAGTCTCGACGCCGAACATCTATGCCGACCAGATCGAGTGGTTCGGCCGCAACGTCAACCGCCGCGACAGTGTGATCATCAGCCTGCACACCCACAACGACCGTGGTACTGGCGTGGCCGCCACCGAGCTGGGCCTGATGGCCGGCGCCGACCGTGTCGAGGGCTGCCTGTTCGGCAACGGCGAGCGTACCGGCAACGTCGACCTGGTGACCCTGGCATTGAACCTCTACACCCAGGGCATCGACCCCGAGCTGGATTTCTCCGACATCGACGGCGTGCGCAAGGTCGTCGAGGAGTGCAACCAGATTCCGGTGCACCCGCGTCATCCGTATGTCGGCGACCTGGTTCACACCGCGTTCTCCGGCTCGCACCAGGACGCCATCCGCAAAGGCTTCACCCAGCAGAAAGACGATGCCAAGTGGGAAGTGCCGTACCTGCCGATCGACCCGGCCGACATCGGCCGCAGCTACGAGGCAGTGATTCGCGTCAACAGCCAGTCGGGCAAAGGCGGTATCACCTACCTGCTCGAACAGGAATACGGCATCAGCCTGCCACGGCGCATGCAGATCGAGTTCAGCCAGGTGGTTCAGGGTGAAACCGACCGCCTGGGCCTGGAGATGACCGCCCAGCAGATCCACTCGCTGTTGCACCGCGAGTACCTGCAGGCCAACGCGCCGTACGCGCTGGTCAGCCATCGCCTGCAGGAAGAGAACGGCCACAGCGCGGTGGAAGTGGAAGTTGCCGGTGAAGGCGAAACCACCCTGCACTGGCGCGGCAAGGGCAACGGCGCCCTTGAAGCCCTGGTGGCCGGCTTGCCGATCGCCGTCGAGATCATGGACTACAACGAGCACGCCATCGGCGCCGGCACCAACGCCAAGGCCGCGGCCTACATCGAACTGCGCGTGGCCGGTGGTCGTCCGGTGCACGGCGTGGGTATCGATGAAAACATCACCACCGCGAGCTTCAAGGCGCTGTTCAGTGCGCTGAACCGTTCGCTGAGCCAGCAGGCGGCCAAGGCGGCCTGAGCCCTGAACTGAGCTGCAACCGAGTGCCCGCCTCCCTCCGGAGGCGGGCACTTTCGTTTGCGTGCAATAAAAATCGTCGGTCAGCTTGCTGGCAACCCCCGGTATACTCCCCTCCTCGCTTTACCTTGCGCTGCGCGCACATCATGAAAGGACACTCGATGAGCAACTACCTCGAGCGGGCACTGAGCGGCCTGCGCACCATCGGCATCAACCTCGTTCGTCCGGTCCAGGACGCTCCCGTACTGGTACTGCTCGACCGTGTGGCGCAATACGACAGCAGCAAGGTCACCTCGATCGCCGCCGTGCTGCAGCAAGCCACCGCCTTCAACAGCATGGTCCGCGAGCAGATCGAGGGCATGGACATTTCCACCCGTTTCATGGACATCACCCAGAGTTTTACCTCGATCCGCGAAGACGCCGCCGCCATGGCCGGCTGGATGGACGACGGGCGCCTGGACAGCATGGAAAAACTCAAGCTGGCGTGGATGAATGTACGCCGTGGCTCGATCCCCAGCCGCTTCAACGACATTCGCGACAACTACCTGCAAGTGTGCAAGTCGGCCAACGACCAGATCAGCCGCGAGACGGTGATCCTCGAGTCCTACCTGGATTTTCGCATGGCCATGAAAGCCGCCGAGGTCGAGGCCCAGCAAGTGCTGGCGATTGCCGGCCAGGCCCTGGAGCAGCGCACGGTCGAGCTTAACGAAGCCAACCAGCAAGTCGCCGCAGCCGAGTCGGCCGAGCCTGCCCAGCGCTCCGCCCTTGAGCTGCGCCGCGATGAAGCCGTGCGCGCCCTGCAGGATGAAGACAAGCGCTACCAGATCGTCAAGGACATCGCCGACGACCTCAAGGTCGGCTACAACACCGCCGAGATGGTCTTCGCCCGCATCAACCAGGTGCACGTGATCAAGGAGCGCCAGTACCAACGCATGGTCTCGTTCTTCTCGACCAACGAGGTGGTGCTCACCGGCCTTGCGGTTTCGTTCACCGCCAACAGCGGCCTGGCCGAAGCCACTCATACCCTCAATGCCACCACCGATGGCATCAGCAAGGGCCTCGAAGCCCTGGGCACTACCGGCAACCAGCAACTTGAAGCTGCGGTCAAGGCCAGCTAC
This sequence comes from Pseudomonas sp. 2(2015), assembly GCF_000955865.1. Classification (NCBI taxonomy): domain Bacteria; kingdom Pseudomonadati; phylum Pseudomonadota; class Gammaproteobacteria; order Pseudomonadales; family Pseudomonadaceae; genus Pseudomonas; species Pseudomonas sp. 2(2015). Next base: position 409,633 of record NZ_JYOF01000004.1, on the reverse strand, counting down.
GGCTCGACCATCAAGGTCGATTCGGTTCGCGCCCTGGCCGATGCCACGCTGTCGTTCCAGAACGACATGCACAGCCTGACCGAAACCTACCGGGCCGAGTCGAGCAACGCATCGCGCGACATCGCCGCTGCGGTCGAGGACTCCAAGCGTAAGTTCGCCGCACTGCTCAGCAAGGCGGCCTGATGAGCAGTATTCCACTCTCCGAACAGCTCGGAGCGATGGCGTTCGTCGACGAATTGCGCCACCAGCAGATGCAGGTCCAGGAACACCTGGACCTGCCCAAGCGCCGCGCGGAAGTTGCGGCGCGCATCCGGACCTATTACCAAAGCCACAACATCGCTTTCGATGAGGCCTTGATCGAACAAGGCGTGCGTGACTTCTTCGCCCGCCGCCTGATGTTCGAGGCACCACCGCTGAGCTGGCGGCAAAAGCTGCTGAGCAAGGCGTCGATGGCGCGCAGCCAACTGTTCAAATTGGTCTTGGCGATCATCGCCGCAGCGCTGATCACCCAGTGCACACGTATTGTCCATGACAGCGGCATTACCGTCGAAATCGAAAACAGCGCCCGCGACCTGCGCCACCACGATGAAGACGTGCGCGCTGACATCCAGCTCAAGCACGAGCAGCTCAAGCAGTGGCAGCAAAAGGCGCAGGCCCAGCCCGATGCCGCTGTCAGCCGCATCCTCGATCAGGTCCGGCAAACCTTGCCGCCGCTGGAGCAGAGTTTTGCCAGCGATGTGCCGCAGTTCGTCAACAAGGCCAACCGCGACAACGTCAAGACCCTGGTCACGATGCATGAGGCGCAGATCGAACAGGCCCGCAAGGCCGTTTCCTCGGCCCGCGCAGCCTTTACCACGGTGGAGGGTATCTACCCGCAGCGCGATAACCTGGCCAGGCTGCTGGCGATGCCAGCCTACCTCGAAGGCCTGAAGCCGTTCCCCACGCTCAAGGCGCTTGCCGAATCGGCTGACCGGCAACTGCTGCAGGTTAACGATGGCGATACGCTCAAAGCGGCCAGCCAGCAAGTGGCCAAACTGGATCTTGAGATCGAGCGCATCGCCTACTGGCTGGAACAGAGCACCCTGCGCGATCAGTTGCAGCAGCGCCTGCAAGCGATGCCGCTGGCCGCCGGTGACCGCGCGCAACTGCAAGCGCTGCTGGCACAAGCCAACAATGCCCTGCATGAGCAGAACGTCCCCCAGGCCCGTTATCAGCTCGAGCACCTCAAGCAGATGCTCGACTTTGCCGCCGTGCCATTGACTGTGCAGATCGTCGACCGCACCGGGATCAAGTCCGGGGTCGAACGTTGCTACGACCCCGCCGGCTGCAACCGCGGCGAAGACACCGACAAGGGCAAGAGCTGGTTCCTGGTGGTCGAGGCTACCGACGCAGGTGGCATCAGCGTCGAGGTGCCGGTTACCAGCGCCGAAACCGGCAAGCAGCGCTGGACTCGTTTGTTCGCCGTGCGCGTCAGCCAGGCCGAATACCTCAAGGTCAAAGCGGACAAGCTCGACGATGGCCATGTCGATAACCGCATGATGGGCAGCAAGGCTGCCAACTCGCTGACCCTGCGCTTCAACCAGCGCACCACGGGCAACCCTGACATGATCATGGACTGGTGAACACATGACCCCTTCTACCCTCACCGGCACCGTGGCGCAGAACGCTCGCAGTTGCGAGGCCTTGCTGCGTAGCGCCGAGCAGTTGCTGTCGGCCCTGAGCAGTCAGGAAGCGCGCCTGGAACAGGACATTCTCACCCGCCTGAGCAACATCGCCACACTCAAGCTTGAACATCGCCCGGCCCTCGATCAGGACACCCTGCAGCAACTGCAGGCACGCCAGGACGCCGAAGCGCAATCGCGCGCCGAACTTGCCCGGCTCGAAACCGATATCGCCGAGTCGCTGGCCGCCCAGCACGCGGTGCGCAGCCAGATTGAAAGCATCAACCGCCAGGTCAAGCAGCAGCTGGCACTCGAACCGGCCTGGTGTGAGCTGGGCGAGCAGTTGCTGGCCGCGCAAGAGGCCAACAGTGAAGCCAATACCGGCTACCAGGAAATTCGCCAGGAGTGCGTCGACAAGCTGCCTTCGTACAGCGCCAACCCGATCTACTACCACCTGCTCAAGCGTGACTATGGCACTGAGCAGTATCGCCACAATTTTCTCCACCGCTGGCTCGACAACACGCTGGCCAAGCGCGTCAACTTTGCCAGCAACCGCAACAACGAGCTGATCCTGCGGGCCATGCAGACCCGCAACGAAGAGCTGCAAGGTGAGCGCCTGAGCCTGATAGCCGGGTTGCAGGAGGCAGTCGACCAGCACCTGGCCCAGGCGCGCACAGCCGCAGGCATGGACCCGCTGAGCCGCGAAGACGTCACCCTGAACAAGCACATCGTCGCCGCCAAAGCCCGGGCCAACGAGCAGCACCAGCAACTGGCCAATTTTGCCGGCAAGCAGGACCCGCATTACCTGCGGATCCGCCAGAACATCACCGAACGCCTGCAGGCGCAGACCATCGAGCAACTGCTGGTCGAAGTACAAAAGACCCCGGACAGCAACGACGACAAGATCGCCGCGCAGCTCAAGGAGCTTTACCCGCGCCTGCGTGACGTCCAGGACCGCCTGCCGGAGCTGCGCGAACAGCACGACCGCGCCCTGCACAATTATGAGCGAGCCAAGGAACTGGAGCGGGCGCTGCGCACCGACTATTACCGGGACAGCGACTATACCTACAGCACGACCTTGAGCATCGAGCGCCTGCTGGCCGACTACATGACCCGCGACCTCAGCCTGCACGCGCTGGAAACCGTGCTGCAAAGTGGCCGACGCCTGGTGCCGCGCAGTTCTTCGTCGAGCAGCTCTTCGTCATTCAGCTGGTCGAGCTCCGGCTCCAGCAGTTCGAGTTCGAGCTCAAGCTCCAGTGACTTCTCCACCTCCAGCAGCAGCGGTGGTGGCAGCTTCAGCACCAGCGACAGCTTCTAAGTGCTATGCCGGTCTTGCCCGTATTTCAGGCGTGACCGGCATGCTGGCCATCAGTCTTTGAGGTAGTCAGAAACCCCAGAAACCGATATCGCCCTGCTCGCTATAGTGCTGGTAGCCCTCAAACAGGACCGCTTTTTTGATCTGCTCCCAGCTGATGGGATTGATGGATTCGTCGCTGGGCAACATGACAATTTTCTGCGTAGCAAACGAAGTCAGAAAGACCAGGTCTTCTCGAACCACGCGATCATATTCATCAACGACCAGATCGACGAGGTTGTTATCCGCCACCTGTTTAAACCTACCGCCCGCCAGCATCTTGTGCGCATAGACCATGTTGACTTGATATACATAGTTCGTCGCATGGGCAGGAACCGACAACGAACACTCGTCAGTGCTGGACTCGGAAAAGGCCTCACCGTAGACACTGGACTCAGTAATCTCCGCCCCCAGCCTGATCGCCCCCAACTTAATCCCGGCGCCGTAGGTTTTCGAGACGGCGGTTGCGTAACTTTTGCTCATCCCTTGCTGGGTAGTCACTTTGAACGTCTGCTCGACACTGAGCTTGTTAACCAGCGGCCTGAGGTATTCCAGGTAGGCGAAGATGGGTCGCGTCTGAACATTCCAAGAGGAGCCCAGGTAGCTGACGTCCCCTTCCACGGTCAGGCCATTTACCCAGCATCCATAATTGGATGCGCCTTCTGCAAACAAGTAGCGATCAATTTCGTAGGCGCCCTCTTTGAAAGGCAAGTTGCGTATTTCCGGTTGCTGATTCATCGGTGAATTCCTTGTCGAAACGATTATCGTCGGTAATATCCAGGTACGCCTGTTGATCAGTAGCGTTTTCGTGGATCCACAAGAGCGTCCATATCAAAACTCCAGGCGCGGGCATCGCCAGCCGTGGAGTAGTTATCGAGCAGTATCAGTTTGAACAGGTCGTCTCTGGACAAAGGTGGCTGCGCGCCTTGCACCTGCTCGCGAGCACAAAGCCGACTGGTTGCCACCGAAGAAAGCAGTATCAGGTCGTTTTTCCCACCCGTGCTCACAACGCACGCATGATTGGAGCTGAACAGGCCACCGATAGTGTCAGCAGCAGCGAATACCCGATGGGCATAGACCAGTGCTACCTGATAAACCAAATAGGTCGTACTACCCGGGACGAGTAACGATTGTTTGTGCGGCCGTGCAGGTGCCCAGGCCTGCTCGGAATCCATCCCGGTTTGAAGATTGGAAAACGCATTGACTTGATCAATCGCCGGCGCCACAGAACAGTCTTTTGCCGTGCCCTTGAAGAACCAAAGGTGATGCCCCTGAGCAGCGCTGACTTCTAAGCTCTGATTGCCAGTAGCCTGTATCACTCGCGTATCAACATAGGCCAGATAGGCAAAAACCGGCCGGCTGATAGTCGGCCATTTACGCCCTTTGAAGCTGACTTCGCCGTAGATTGACTGCCCGCTCACCCAGCAGCCTCGATTGAAATTTCGATCGCCAATCAGATAGCGTTCAATTTCGTACGACCCGCTCTTAAGCGGGAAGCCGATGGCTTCATGTACTTCTTCTTGCATAACGCACCTCAGTTAAAAGTCGTGCAGCCTCTTAACCGTACGGCGCGGTCGACAATCGCGACAGCCGGACGCCCTTCCCTACAACGCCAGCTGCATCGAACTATCACCGGCAAAAAAAAGGTGCGCCGACCAAGCGCACCTCAAAGCCGTGTAGCACACAACGAATTCGGTTTCAGTCCAGCAGTGCCAGGGCCTCGGCGCTGCAGTCCTGGATACGGGCCCAGTCGCGGTTGTTGATCCAGCTGCTGTCAAGCATCCAGGTACCACCCACGCACATCACATTGGCCAGGGCCATGTACTGTTTCACATTGCCCGGGTTGACCCCGCCGGTGGGGCAGAAACGCACGTCGCCGAACGGGCCGCCATAGGCCTTGATCGCTGCCACGCCGCCGCTGATTTCGGCCGGGAACAGCTTGAAGCGCCGGTAGCCGAGGGCATAGCCCATCATGATTTCCGACGGCGTGCTGATACCTGGCAGCAGCGGGATGTCGCTGTCGACGCCGGCCTCGAGCAAGTCCTGGGTGATGCCCGGGGTGACCACGAACTGGGCGCCGGCCGCTTGCACGGCGGCAAACATGGTGCGGTCCAGGACTGTACCGGCACCGATGCACAACTCCGGGCGCTGCTCGCGCAGGACCTGGATGGCCTTGAGGCCATGGGAGGAGCGCAATGTCACTTCCAGGGTCTTGATCCCGCCGGCTGCCAGGGCGTCAGCCAGGGGCAGGATGTCTTCTTCGCGGGCGATGGTGATCACCGGCAGAATGCGCGCCTGGGTGCAGATCTGATCGATCCGGGCAATCTTGTCGGCCATGGAAGCTCCCGGCTGTTTCAGTTCATGCGTGGTCATAACGGCGGATCCTTGGCTCATGGGCACCAGTAAATATCCAGAGGGTCTTGTAAGAAGGCACGAATCGGCATCTCGGCCAGGTCATTGCCCGCCAGTGCGGCGCGCAGGGTAGCGAGTTTGCCCGCACCTTGCACCGACAAGGCGGTAAAACCGGCGCTCGCCAGCAGCGCGCAGGTCATGCTCAGGCGTTGATGCGGCACGCTCGGCGCCAGCATCGGCAGACAACGGCGGGCGCTGTTCGGATCAAGACCTTCGGCAAGGTTCGGGCTGTTGGGGAACAGCGAGGCGGTATGGCCATCGTCGCCCATGCCCAGCACCAATACGTCGATACCCGCAAGCTCGGCCAGGGCCTGGTCGGCTTCCAATGCGGCCGCTTCAAGGTTCGCAGCAGCATTGTAGAGATTGAGGAAACGCGCCTTGGCAGCAGGACCGGTCAACAAATGGCGCTTGAGCAGGCCGGCATTGCTGTCGGCATGTTCCACCGGTACCCAGCGTTCATCGGCAAGTGTCACCAGTACCTTCGACCAGTCCAGCGGCTGCTTGAGCAGTGCGGCGAAGAACGCCACCGGGCTGCGGCCGCCGGAGACGACCAAGGTAGCCTGGCCCTTGTCGGCAATCGCCGCATTCAGGCGAGCAGCCACATCCTTGGCCAAGCCTTCGGCCAACAGCGCAGGGACAGTGAATTCATGTGCCGCGACGTTTGCCGGCAGTTGCAGTTCAGATATCGCCATACCAGGACCTCCCATCGCGGGTAATCAGTGCAATCGAGCTCATCGGCCCCCAGGAGCCGGCGGCATAGGGCTTGGGCGCGTCGCCCGACTGTTTCCAGCCGGCGATCAGCTGATCGCACCACTTCCACGCGTATTCGATTTCGTCTTTGCGCACAAACAGGTTCTGATTGCCGCGCATCACTTCCAGCAACAACCGTTCATAGGCATCGGGAATCCGCGCGCTACGCCAGGTGTCGGAAAAATTCAGCTGCAAGGGCCCGCTACGCAGCTGCATGCCTTTGTCCAGGCCCTGCTCCTTGGTCATCACCCGCAGCGAGATGCCTTCGTCCGGCTGCAGACGGATGATCAGCTTGTTGCCGATCTGCAAACGCTGTTCCGGGGCGAAGATGTAGTGCGGGGTTTCCTTGAAGTGGATGACGATCTGCGACAGCTTTTGCGGCATGCGCTTGCCGGTGCGCAAATAGAAGGGCACCCCGGCCCAGCGCCAGTTGCGGATATCGGCGCGCAGGGCGACGAAGGTTTCGGTGTCGCTCTGTGCGTTGGCGTTGTCTTCTTCCAGGTAGCCGGGCACCGGCTTGCCTTCGCTGTAGCCGGCAATGTACTGGCCGCGCACCACCTGGGTGCTCAGGCCCTCGCCCTTGATCGGCGCCAGGGCCTTGAGCACCTTGACCTTCTCGTCGCGGATGCTGTCGGCAGAGAGGTCACTGGGCGGGTCCATGGCAATCAGGCAAAGCAGCTGCAGCAGGTGATTCTGGATCATGTCGCGCAATTGCCCGGCCTTGTCGAAATAGCCCCAGCGCCCTTCGATGCCGACCTTTTCGGCAACGGTGATCTCCACGTGGGAGATCGAGTTCTGGTTCCACTGGGTTTCGAACAGGCTGTTGGCAAAGCGCAGGGCGATGAGGTTCTGCACCGTCTCCTTGCCCAGGTAATGGTCGATGCGGTAAACGCGATTTTCCGGAAAGTACTGGGCCACGGCGTCATTGACCCGCCGCGAGGACTCCAGGTCATGGCCGATGGGCTTTTCCAGCACCACCCGGGTACGGGCACTAAGGCCGGCCTTGTCGAGGTTCTCGCAGATGCCGCCATACACCGCCGCCGGGGTGGCGAAATAGGCGATCAGTTGGCTGTCGCTGCCGACCTGCTCGGCCAGGGCCTGGTAGTCCTCGGCCTTGAGGAAATCCACGTGCAGGTAGCTAAGTCGGGCGAGAAAACGCTGCAGAACCGGCGCCTCTATTTGCCCGGCAGGCACGAACTCCTGCAGGTGCACCTCAATCGACGCCAGGTGCTCAGCGACACTGCCCGGCTCGCGAGCCAGGGCCAGCACCCGGGTATCGGCGTGCAGCAGGCCGGCCCGGTCGAGCTGGTAGAGCGCCGGGAACAGCTTGCGCAAGGCCAGGTCGCCGAGGGCGCCAAACAGGGCAAAGGTGCAGGGTTCAACGCTGATCGAAGCCATGATGTTGGTTCTTTTATCAAGTTGACGTAGAAATACCGTTTTCAATCGCAGTTTTCAAGGAATAATGTAGTAAAAACCACAACATTTTACTCAATGGACAGATTCAAGTGGTGTGCCATCCATGCCATCAGTACGATAGGCCACCGTGTCAAAAGCCCGCTGCTGTCGCCAGCCGGCTGTCTCAACGACCCAAGGAAAACACCCATGGACCGCGTGCGAAACCTCCTGGAGCAGATCCAGGGCCGCCTCGAAGAGCTGAACAAGGCTGAGCGCAAAGTCGCCGAAGTCATCCTGCTCAACCCCCAGCAAGCCACCCGCTTCAGCATCGCCGCCCTGGCCCAGGCCGCCAAGGTCAGCGAGCCGACGGTCAACCGCTTCTGCCGCTCGTTCGGCGTCAGCGGCTACCCCGAGCTCAAGTTGCAACTGGCGCAGAGCCTGGCCAGTGGTGCCGCCTATGTCAGCCGGGCGGTGGAAGCCGATGACGACCCGGCCTCCTACACCCAAAAGATCTTCGGCAGCGCCATCGCCTCGTTGGACAGTGCCTGCCAGCAACTTGATCCACAGCTGGTCAGCCGCGCCGTCGACATGCTGATCCAGGCCCGGCAGATTCACTTCTTTGGCCTCGGCGCCTCGGCGCCGGTGGCACTCGATGCCCAGCACAAGTTCTTCCGTTTCAACCTGGCAGTGTCGGCCCATGCCGATGTGCTGATGCAACGCATGCTGGCCTCGGTGGCCCACACCGGCGAGCTGTTCGTGATCATCTCCTACACCGGGCGCACCCGCGAGCTGGTCGAAGTCGCGCGCCTGGCCCGGGAAAACGGCGCCTCGGTACTCGGCTTGACGGCCGCCGACTCGCCACTGGCCAAGGCCAGCAGCCTGAGCCTGAACATCCCGCTGCCCGAAGACACCGACATCTATATGCCGATGACTTCGCGGATCATCCAGCTGACCGTGCTCGACGTGCTGGCCACCGGCATGACTCTGCGCCGCGGCGTCGACTTCCAGCCGCACCTGCGCAAGATCAAGGAAAGCCTCAACGCCAGCCGCTACCCGATCGACGACGAACTCAACTGAGCAAGTGCGCCTGCAGCCGCAGGTGTGCTTGCTCACCCGGCGCCAGGCTCAGGCTGTCACTGCTGCCGCTGGCCGCCTCGACACAGACGAAGCCCAGGGTTTCGCTGCCACTGACGCCCATCAACGGCCGGCTGCCGGGGTGCCAGACCACGGTGTCCTCGCTGTCACCGGTATCGATGCACAACTGGCGCTGCCAGGCTGGGTCGTGCAACTGCAGGGTCGCCGCATTGGGGAATACCCGCTGGCAACCGCCATGGACCTTCAAGGCGCCCTTCTGCCGGCAGGCCTGACGGTTCAAACGGTCGTAACCCTCAATGTTTTCTAGCCCAGACAGCGCTATCTCGGAAACGTCACTAATACGCCAGTAGGCCAGCAGAGCATGACTCAACTGACAAGGCTGGCTGTCCTGGTGCTCGGTACTCAGTTGCAGCTCCATGCGCTTGCCCAGTTTGGCCAGCAGGTCGACCTGCCAGTCGCACAGTTGCAGGCGCCACTTGAGGGTCACGCCGTCTGCGTCTTCGCTGCTGTCGATCAGCTTCCAGTCAAGCAGGCGCGCCCAGCCATGGGCCGGCCACATGTCTTCACTGGGGTGTCGGCCGTACCAGGGCCAGCACACCGGCACGCCGCCGCGGATGGCGCCGACTTGCGGCCACTGCGCCGCACACCACAGCCAGGGGCGCTCGCCCTGGGGCTGGAAGTGCAATAACTGCGCGCCCTGACGGCTGAATACTGCCTGGCATTGCGGGTGATCGATGATCAGCACATCGCGCTGCTGGTAACGCTCCCACTCGAAGGTCGGCCTGGGCCTCTGCGAAGTGAAGAAACGTTGTAGCGGGTGCTCTGGCATGGCGGGAAACTCTTGTTGTTAGTGAGGGCCTCATCGCGGGTCAAGCCCGCTCCCACAGGTTCTGCGCAATCCATGTGGGAGCTGGCTTGCCAGCGATCGACCGCACAGCGGTCGCAATATGCGTAAATTTACAACATATCGCCTCAGAACGACGACTGAATCTTCAACCCGGCGACCAGCGCGTTATCCACCTCATCCACCCCACCCGGGCTCTTGATGTACTGCAGGTTCGGCCGCACGGTCAGCCAGTTGGTAACGTGGAAGCCGTAGTACAGTTCGGCGTTGTACTCAGTCTTCTGGATCGGCACGAAATCGGCGTCGTTGTAATCCGCGATACCGCTCTGCTGGTTGAGCAGTTTTGCCCTGTCCTGCACGTCATCGTTGACGTGGATGCGCGCCACGCCAAAGCCGATGTCATCCTTGGGCCGGCCATCGAAGGCGCCCTTGTAGACCATGCCCACCTGCTGGTAGTTGTCGACCACGTTGGTGGCCTTGTCGTGCACGGTGAAGTTGGCGAACAGGCTCAGGCCGCGGTTGGCATCACCGTTGTGCGTAGTGACCTGCTGTTGGGCAACCACCCACCAGCCATGCTTGCTCGAATGCGACTTGAAGGCGGCGCCGGTCAATGCCTGGGGCTGGCCATTGAGGTCGTCGTAGACATCATCGGCCTTGGCCGTGCTGTAGTAGTAACCCAGGCGGTACTCGCCCGGCAGGCCGTTGACCTGCGGCGACCAGACCAGCTCCACCGGCAGGATCATGCCCTTGGTGCCGCTGCCGCTGAGCTTGAAGCCATTGCCGGTCTCAAGGTTGGAGGGGTTCTGCTCATACACGCCGACCTGGGCGAAGAACTCCGGGGTGATGTTGTACTTGACCCGCATGGCCCACTGGCTGACCGGCCAGTTGTACCAGATGCCGCCAACCCAGTTACCCACCTGCGAGCCGCAGAACGCCAGGTTCTGGAAGTCGCAGGGGAAGCTGTTGAAATCCTCGCCTTCACCGAAACGGCCGACCTTGATATCCAGGGCGCCATCGAAATATTTCTGTTTGACCCACATCTGCGTCAGGCGCCAGGTCTGGCCACGGCCCCAGACTTCCTGCACCGAACTGAACTGGCCGGCGCGCGGGTCGCTGATGCGGTCGTTGGACAGGTTGCGCCCGCTACGCTCGGTGATCGCCAGCTTGAACTCGGCATCGTGCCAGCCGAAGATCTTCTCCAGGTCCAGGTGCGCACCGAGCGCGAACTGGTCGCTGTAACGGGCAGTCTTGTCGTCGTTGTAGCCACCATTGAGGTTACCGGCCACCTCGCCGACGTAATCGAGGGTGAAGTCGTAACCCTTCTCCAGCAATTCGGTGCGGGTACCGCCCCAGTCGCCGCTCATCCATTTCGACTCCGGGGCAAAGGCGCCGGCCGCCTGCGCCCCGCAACTGACGCCCAGGGCCGCCAGCAGGGTCAGCGGCGCCAGCGGCTTGATACGCTTGAAGTGATCCATCCCTTGTTTCCTCGTTTTATTGTTCTCGATGGGTTTCTACGTTCTATAACGAATTCAGCGGCCCTTGAATTGGGCGACATTGTCCTGACTTGTCTGCGCGGGTGCGGCAACACCCAGGCGCTCACCCGTGGCGGCATCGAACAGCAGCACCCGCGCCGGGTCGAACTGCAGGTTGAGGGTGTCACCCACCTGGGTTGGCACATCCGGGGCCAGGCGGCAGCAGACTTTGGTCTGGTTGAGCGTGACGAACACCAGCAGGTCCGGCCCGGTGGGCTCGGTGATCTGCACTTCGGCACGAATGCTCGGCAAGCCGTTGGCCTGGGCCGGGGCCAGGGCGATCTGTTCGGGACGAATGCCGAGGATCACTTCTCGCTCCTCCAGGCCCGCGACATTGAACCCCAAGGGTAGCTCGCAACGCGCCTGGCCACTGTCGAGCAGGGCCAGCAGGCGGCCGTCCTTGCGCTGCAGGCGCAGGGGAATGAAGTTCATCGGCGGCGAGCCGATGAAGCTTGCGACGAACAGGTTGGCCGGGTCGTTGTAAATCTGCTGCGGGGTGCCGAACTGCTGGATCAGCCCGTCTTTCATCACCGCCACCTTGTCGCCCAGGGTCATGGCCTCGATCTGGTCGTGGGTGACGTACACCGTGGTGGTCTTCAGGCGCTGGTGCATCAGCTTGATCTCGGTGCGCATCTCCACCCGCAGCTTGGCGTCGAGGTTGGACAGCGGCTCGTCGAACAGGTAGATCTTCGGCCGCCGCGCCAGCGCCCGGCCCATGGCCACGCGCTGCTGCTGGCCGCCGGACAGTTGCCCGGGCTTGCGTGCCAGCAGGTGCTCGATCTGCAGCAGCTTGGCCACCCGCGCCACTTCTTCATCGATGGCGGCGGCGGGCATCTTGCGCATCTTCAGGCCGAAGGCGATGTTGTCGCGCACGTTCATGGTCGGGTACAGCGCGTAAGACTGAAACACCATGGCGATGTCGCGGTCCTTGGGGCTCATGCCACTGATGTCGGCATCATCCACCAGGATCGCCCCGCCGCTGATCTGTTCAAGGCCGGCGATGCAGTTCATCAGGGTCGACTTGCCACAGCCGGACGGCCCGACCAGGATCAGGAACTCGCCGGAGTCGATCGACAGCTCGATGTTCTTCAGGGTATCCGGCATGCCGCTGCCGTAGCTCTTGTTGACGTTGCGCAGTTCAAGCGTTGCCATTGTGTTTACCCCTTGACCGCGCCGGCCGTGAGCCCGCGCAGGAAATACTTGCCAGCCAGCACATAGACCAACAGGGTCGGTAACCCGGCGATCATCGCCGCCGCCATGTCGACGTTGTATTCCTTGACCCCGGTGCTGGTGTTGACCAGGTTGTTCAGGGCCACGGTGATCGGTTGCGCATCGCCGCTGGCGAACACCACACCGAAGAGAAAGTCGTTCCAGATCTGGGTGAACTGCCAGATCAGGCAGACCATGATGATCGGCACCGACATCGGCAGCAGGATGCGCCCGAAGATGGTGAAAAACCCCGCGCCATCGAGCCGCGCCGCGCGCACCAGCGCCTCCGGCACGCTGCAGTAGTAGTTGCGGAAAAACAGCGTGGTAAAGGCCAGCCCGTAGACGATATGCACCAGCACCAGGCCGCTGGTGGTGCTGGCCAGGCCCAGCTTGCCGAGGGTGAACGAAGCGGGCAGCAGCACGGTCTGGAACGGCAGGAAGCAGCCGAACAACAGCAACCCGAAGAACAGCTGCGAGCCCCGGAAGCGCCACATCGACAGCACGTAACCGTTCAACGCGCCGAGCAGGGTCGAGATCACCACCGCCGGCACGGTGATCTTCACCGAGTTCCAGAAGTAGCCGCCGACCGTGTCCCAGGCCTTGATCCAGCCGATGCCGGTGATCACCTCCGGCCAGCTCAGCAGGTTGCCGGTACGGATGTCCTCCGGCGACTTGAAGCTGGTCAGCAGCATCACGACCAGCGGGATCAGATACAGCGCGCAGGCCAGGATCAGGGTCGAGTAAATCGCCAGGCGGCTGAAGCTCAACGAGCGGGGAGCGAGGGACCTAGTCATGGCGCTTGTTCCTCAGTTCCGAATACAGGTAAGGCACCAGGATCGACAGGATCGCGCCGAGCATCAGGATCGCGCTGGCCGAGCCCATGCCCATCTGCCCGCGGCTGAAGGTGAAGGAGTACATGAACATCGCCGGCAGGTCCGAGGCATAGCCCGGGCCGCCTGCGGTCATCGCCGCGACCAGGTCGAAGCTCTTGATGGCGATGTGCGCAAGGATCATCAGCGCGCTGAAAAACACCGGGCGCAAACTCGGTAAAACGATACGCAGGTAGATGCTCGGCAGGCTCGCGCCATCGACCTGCGCGGCGCGGATGATCGACTGATCGACGCCGCGCAGGCCGGCCAGGAACAGTGCCATGACAAAGCCCGAGGCCTGCCACACGGCGGCGATCACCAGGCAGTAGACGACCCGGTCGGGGTCCACCAGCCAGTCCAGGCGAAAGCCTTCCCAGCCCCAGTCGCGAAGCATCTTGTCCAGGCCCAGGCCGGGGTTGAGCAGCCACTTCCAGGCGGTGCCGGTGACGATCATCGACAGTGCCATGGGGTACAGGTAAATGGTACGAATGAACCCTTCGCGGCGGATGCGCTGGTCGAGCAGCACCGCCAGCAGCACGCCGATCACCAGGCTGATGGCGATGAACATGCCGCCGAACAGCAGCAGGTTCTTGCTCGCCACCCACCAGCGGTCGTTCTCCATCAGCCGCGCGTACTGCGCAAGGCCCACCCATTTGTAGCTGGGCATGAAGCTTGAGTTGGTGAAGGACAGGACGAAGGTCCAGAGGATGTAGCCGTAAAAGCCCACCAGGACGATCAGCATGCTTGGCGCCAGCACCAGTTTCGGTAACCAGCGCTGCAGGGCGTCCAGGGGTGAGGCCTTGTTGAGTGTGGCAACAGTGCTCATCAGAAAGTCTCGGTTGAAGGGCGGCGCTGCGCACCGCATCGCTGGCAAGCCAGCTCCCACAATGGACTGCATGCACCGACCCTGTGGGAGCTGGCTTGCCAGCGATGAAGCCCCGCAGAGTCGTTGCCTACACCATCACTTGGCCGACTTGATCGCCGAACTCAGCTGCTTGACCGCTGTCGCCGGGTCGGCTTTGGGGTCGTTGAAGAAGTTGGTGACGACATCGAAGATCGCCCCCTGCACCGCCAGCGAAGTCGCCATGTTGTGGGCCATGCTCGGTTGCAGGCCGTCGCCTTTTTCCGCTTCCTTGAAGTCCACCGCCGACTTTTGCGTACAGGCGTCGAACAGGCTCATGTCCATGTCCTGGCGTACCGGCAGGGAGCCCTTGTTCTGGTTGAAGACGGTCTGGAACTGCGGCTCCAGGGCGACCTTGGCCAGGTCGTTCTGGGCCTTGATGTCGTCCTCGTTCTTGAGCTTGAACATCGCCAGCGAGTCGATGTTGTAGGCAAAGCTGCCCTGGGTACCGGGGAAGGCCACGCACTGGTAGTCCTTGCCCGCCACCTTGCCGGCGGCGGTCCATTCGCTCTTGGCCCAGTCGCCCATGATCTGCATGCCGGCCTTGCCGTTGATGACCTCGGCGGCGGCAATGTTCCAGTCACGCCCGGCGCGGTTGGGGTCCATGTAGGTGCCCAGGCGTTGCAGGGTCTTGAATACCTCGACCATCTTCTCGCCGGTCAGGGTGCTTTCATCCAGTTCGACAAAGGCTTGGTGATAACCCTTGGGCCCGAGAATGCTCAGCACCAAGTCTTCGAAGACCGTGCTGTCCTGCCACGGCTGACCACCATGGGCCAGCGGGATGAAACCGGCCGCCTTGAGCTTGTCGGCGGCAACGAACAGCTCATCGAGGGTAGTCGGCACCTTGGCCCCGGCCTTGTCGAACACCTGCGGGTTGATCCACAGCCAGTTGACCCGGTGAATGTTCACCGGCACCGCCACATAGTGGCCGTCGTACTGCATGATCTGCGCGACTTTCTTCGGCAGCAGGGCATCCCAGTTGTTGGCCTTGGCGACATCGTCGAGTTCTGTGAGCAGGCCCAGCGCACCCCATTCCTGGATGTCCGGCCCCTTGATCTGGGCGGCGCCCGGCGGGTTGCCGGCCACGGCGCGGCTTTTCAGTACGGTCATGGCCGCGGCGCCACCGCCACCGGCGACGGCGTTGTCCTTCCAGGTGAAGCCGTCTTTCTCGACTTGTTCCTTGAGGGTTTTCACCGCTGCGGCTTCACCACCGGAAGTCCACCAATGAGTGACTTCAACGGTACCGTTGGCGGCAATTGCACTGAGGGGCAACAAGGAGGCGAGGGAAATGACAGCGGCGAGGCGATTGATCGCATTCATCGAGAGAAACCTTTTCTTGTTGTTATGCAGGTGCAAGTCGTGGTGCTTGCGCTTGCATCGAAGTCTAACCAGCGGCACGGGGGCTGCAGGTAACGAAGGGATGCGCGAATGTCACCAGTTGGTGACATTCGCCTGAATGAGGGTGTCAGTCATTGCTGCGCGGCAGGCTCAAGGTCACCCGCAGGCCCCCTTCACGCAGGTTGCGCAGGCTCACCTCGCCGCCGTGGCTGTGGGCGATGTTGCGCGCAATACCCAGGCCCAGGCCATAGCCCTGCTGCTGCCCGGCCAGGCGAAAGTGCGGCTCGAACACCTGCTCCTGGCGCTGCTCGGGCACGCCCGGGCCTTCGTCATCGACCTGCAGGACGAAGCCGCTGTCGCTGTCGATGATGCGCAGGTGGGCGCGCTCGCCGTACTTCAAGGCGTTGTCGATCAGGTTGCCGATGCAGCGTTTGAGCGCCAGCGGCTTGCCCGGATACGGCGCCAGGGCCCGGCCTTCGAGGGTGATCTGGCCACTGCCCAGGTACGGCTCGACCAGGCATTCGAGCACCTGACTGAGGTCGATTCGCTCGATGTTCTCGTGGATGTCGGTGTCCTTCACGCACTGCAGCGCGCCCTTGACCAGCATCTCCAGCTCATCGAGGTCGCGGCCGAACTTGGCCTGCAACGGCTCGTCGTCGAGCAGCTCGACCCGCAAGCGCAAGCGCGTGATCGGTGTGCGCAGGTCGTGGGAGATGGCGCTGAACAACTGGCTGCGCTCGGTCAGGTAGCGGCTGATGCGTTCGCGCATGGCGTTGAAGGCGCGGCCCACCTCCTCCACTTCGCTGCCGCCGCCTTCGGTCACCGGCTCGACGTCAGCACCCAGCGACATCTCCCGCGCAGCCAGGGCCAGGCGCTTGAGCGGGCGGCTCTGCCAGTGCACCAGCAGGCCGATGAACAGCAGCAGGAATGAACTGGTGAGGACGATGAACCACAGCTGCTGGCTGGGCAGGCCCTGCTCTTCGAGACTGGTATAGGGCTCGGGCAACAGCGATGCGATGTACAGCCATTCGTCTTCGGCGAGGTGGATCTGGGTCACCAGCACTGGCGGGTTGATCGGCTCCAGGGTCAGCGCATAGTGGGCCCAGGAGCGCGGCAGCTCATCGAGTTTCAGGCCGCTGTTGAAGATTCGCAGGTCTTGCGGGCTGACGAACTGGATGGAAATTTCCAGCGGCGCCCCCAGGCGCTGGTGCAGCACCTCGCCGACGGCATCGATCACCGCGGCCTTGCGCGGCGTGGCGGGCAGTACCTGCATGTCCAGGGGTTTATCGTTGAGGGACACGACGAAACGGGTGCCGCCCATGCTGCGCAATTGGTCGAGCACCATCGGCCGGTACGCGACCGGCAGCGAACGAAAATAGCTGACGCTGGCACTCATCGAATGGGCCAGGCTACGGGCGCTGGCAACCAGGCCTTGCATCTGGCTGGCGCGCAGTTGCGACAGCCAGATCAGGCTCGAGAGCGCTTGCGCCAGCAGCACTACCAGCAAGGTCAACAGCAGCATGCGCCCCAGCAGCGAGCGCGGCAGCGGCAGGCGCCAGCGCCCGTCAGTGCGCAGGCGCAACATTGGCCGCCAGCAAGTAACCACTGCCGCGCACGGTACGAATCAAGCGTGGCGGCTTTTCGGTGTCACGCAGGCGCTGGCGCAGGCGGCTGACCGCCATGTCGACGATGCGGTCCAGCGGCATCGGCTCGCGGCCACGGGTGGCGTTGCCAATGGTGTCGCGGTCGAGGATCTGTTGCGGGTGATCGAGGAACAGCTTGAGCAAGGCAAAATCGGCGCCGGACAGAATCACCTCTTCACCGTCACGGTGGAACAGCCGGTGGCTGATGGTATCCAGGCGCCAGTCATCGAAGGCCAGCACGTCACCGCCACTGCGCTCCTGGCCAAAACCGGCACGGCGCAGCAACGCCTTGATCCGCGCCTGCAGTTCGCGCGGGCTGAAGGGTTTGCCCAGGTAATCATCGGCGCCCAGTTCCAGGCCGATCACCCGGTCGGCTTCGTCGGAGCTGGCGGTGAGCATGATGATCGGCACCTGCGCCAGGCGCGGATGCTGGCGCACCCAGCGACACAGGCTGAAGCCATCTTCGTCGGGCAGCATCACGTCGAGGATCACCAGGTCGCAGTCGCTGGCGTCCAGGGCTTGGCGAAAGCCACGGCCGTCGGCCACCGCCTGGACGCTGAAACCGGCGCGGCTCAGGTAGGCCTGCAGCAGTTCACGGATGTCCTGGTCGTCGTCGACCATCAGTATCGACTTGCTCACGAATCACTCCTTGCTCCACCGCTCAACCGGCTTGTTGCAGCGCCACGCCGGCCCCGAGCAAGCCGGAGAATTCGGCGGTCACCAACCATACCGGGACATCCTTGAAGTAGCCACTCATGCAGCCCTTGTCGGCAAAACTGGCGGCAAAGCCGCTGGCCAGGAACAGCTCGGCAAAGCGCGGAATGATGCCGCCGACGATAAACACCCCGCCTCGCGCGCCAAGGGTCAGCACGTTGTTGCCCGCCACCCGGCCAAGGAACCGGCAGAACTGCTCGATCACCGCCAGGGCAACCGGCTCACCGGCCAGCGCCGCGTCGGTGATCGCCGCCGGGCTCTGCAATGGCGCAGGCTGGCCATCGAGGGCGCAGATGGCCTGGTACAAACGCAACAGGCCGCCGCCGCTGAGCACGGTCTCGGCGCTGACATGGCCGATTTCGTTGGCGATCTGCTGATGTATCTGCACTTCGCGGGCATTGCCCACCGGCAGGTCGACATGCCCGCCCTCGCCCGGCAGCGCCATCCAGCGCTCGCCACCCAGGCTCAGCAAAGTGCCGACGCCAAGGCCGGTGCCCGGGCCGATCACCAGCGCCGGGCGGCCTGGATCCGGCGCGCCTTGGCAGACACTGCGGTACTCGCCCGCCTGCAGGCGGGTCATGCCCAGGGCCATGGCAGTGAAATCGTTGATCAACAGCAAGCGCTCGACCTGCAAGGTGTTGCAGAACGCCTCGCGGCTGAGGCGCCAGTGGTTGTTGGTAAAGCGAAACTCGTCGCCATCGACCGGCCCGGCCACCGCCAGGCACACTGCGCCCAGCTCGCCGCGGGCCAGGCCCTGGGCGGCCAGATAAGCGCCGATGGCCTGTTCCGGGCTGGTGTAGTCGGCCGTGGCAAAGACCTGCACCGCGTGCATGCGGTTGTCTTGCCAAAGGGCAAAGCGTGCATTGGTGCCGCCGATATCGCCGACCAGTGCGCGCTTCATTTGAGCGTCTCCAGCGCCGAGGTGAAGGCGCTGGCGCCCTTCTCGGCCGGGCTCAGGGCGGTCCGCAGGAAGCCGAACAGCTCACGGCCGCAACCCAGGTCGTTGCCGGTCGGCGCGGCGGGCAGTTGACGATCGGCCAGCTCTGCGGCACTGAGTTTCACCGTCAGGGTGCCGGCGACGCCATCGACGCGGACGATATCGCCGTCACGCAAGCGCGCCAGCGGGCCGCCGTCGAAGGCTTCGGGGCAGACGTGAATGGCTGCGGGGATTTTCCCCGAAGCACCGGACATGCGCCCGTCAGTCACCAGCGCGACCTTGAAGCCCCGGTCCTGCAGCACACCGAGGAACGGGGTCATCTTGTGCAGCTCGGGCATGCCGTTGCAGCGCGGGCCCTGGAAGCGCATCACGGCGACGAAATCGCGCTCAAGCTGGCCGGCCTGGAAGGCATCGGCCAGTGCCTGCTGGTCATGGAACACCAGTGCCGGGGCTTCGACCACCTGGTGCTCGGCGGCGACGGCGGACACCTTCATCACCCCGCGACCGAGGTTGCCTTCCATCACCCGCAGACCGCCTTCGGGCGAGAACGCCCGGGCCACCGGGCGCAGGATCGCCTCGTCGAGGCTGGCCTGCGGGCCTTCGCGCCAGACCAGTTTGCCGGCCTCAAGGAACGGCTCCCGGGTGTAGCGGCGCAGGCCGTGGCCAGCGACGGTGTTGACGTCTTCGTGGAGCAAACCGGCATCGAGCAGCTCGCGGATCAGGAAGGCCATGCCACCGGCAGCCTGGAAGTGGTTGATATCGGCCTTGCCGTTCGGATAGACGTGGGACAGGGTCGGCACCACTTCCGAAAGCTGCGCCATGTCCTGCCAGGTCAACTGGATGCCGGCGGCCTGGGCAATCGCCGGCATGTGCAGGGTGTGGTTGGTCGAGCCGCCGGTGGCGTGCAGGGCGACGATGGAGTTGACCAGGGATTTCTCGTCGACGATCTCGCCCAGCGGCATGAAGCTGCCACTGGCCTTGGTCATGCGCGTGACTTGCTGCGCAGCCTCGACAGTGAGGGCGTCGCGCAGCGGCGTGTAGGGGTTGACGAAGGAGGCGCCCGGCAGGTGCAGGCCCATCACTTCCATCAACAGCTGGTTGGTGTTGGCGGTGCCGTAGAAGGTGCAGGTGCCGGGGCTGTGGTAGGACTTCATCTCCGATTCCAGCAGCTCTTCGCGGCTGGCCTTGCCTTCGGCGTAGCGCTGGCGCACATCGGCTTTCTCCTTGTTGGAGATGCCTGACGGCATCGGCCCACCGGGGACGAATACGGTCGGCAGGTGGCCAAAGCGCAGCGCGCCCATCAGCAGGCCGGGGACGATCTTGTCGCAGATGCCGAGCATCAGCGCCGCGTCGAACATGTTGTGCGACAGGGCAATGGCGGTGGACATGGCGATCACTTCGCGGCTGGCGATGCCCAGCTCCATGCCCGGCTCACCCTGGGTGACGCCGTCGCACATGGCCGGCACGCCGCCGGCGAACTGGCCGACCGAGCCGATCTCGCGCAGCGCCTGTTTGATCTGTTCGGGGTAATGCTCGTAGGGCTGATGCGCCGAGAGCATGTCGTTGTAGGCGGAGACGATGGCGACGTTGGCCGCGTTCATCATCCGCAGGCTGTCTTTGTCCTGGCTGCCACAACCGGCGACACCGTGAGCGAAGTTGGCGCATTGCAGCTTGGCGCGCATCGGCCCGTCGCTGGCGGCCCCGCGAATCAGCTCAAGGTAGCGTTCACGGGTGGGGCGACTGCGGGCGATCAGCCGTTGGGTGACCTCAAGAATGCGCGGATGCATGTACTGGACTCCAGGCTATCGGTGGTTGCGACCTCTGCGGCGGTTTCCCTTATCAACGATCGCGACCTAGGCTCAAGGGCAGGGGCGATGCGTTGCGGGAGGGACGGCTTGGCCGATCGCTCGTTGTAGATTGAATAAAATATTGCCAGCAAAAAGGCTTGTTTTCTATTTTTTTACGAATAATCTTGTAATTCCAACAACAAAATCAGATGCAGTGAAGCAAAACTTCAATTGCCACGGGCTTCACCCGGTCTGCCAGAGGTAGCTCCATGACCCTTCGTATCGCAATCAATGGCTTTGGCCGCATCGGCCGCAACATCCTTCGCGCACTCTATACCCAAGGCTACCGTCAGGACCTGCAGGTCGTCGCCATCAACGACCTGGGCGACAGCGCGATCAATGCCCATCTGCTCAAATACGACAGCGTCCACGGCAGCTTTGCTGCCACGGTTGAATCCGATCACGAGAGTATTACCGTCAACGGCGACCGCATCGCCGTCAGCGCCATCCGCAACCCGGCGGAATTGCCGTGGAAAGCCGAAGCCATCGATGTGGTGTTCGAATGCACCGGGTTATTCACCGAACGCGCCAAGGCCGCCGCCCATCTTACTGCCGGGGCCGGCAAAGTCATTATCTCGGCGCCGGCCAAGGGCGCGGATGCCACCGTGGTGTACGGGGTCAACCATGACATCCTGCGCCCTTCGCACCAGATCATCTCCAGCGCTTCGTGCACCACCAACTGCCTGGCGCCGCTGGCCCAGGTGCTGCACCGCGAGTTCGGCATCGAGCAGGGGCTGATGACCACCATCCACGCCTATACCAACGACCAGAGCCTCACTGACGTTTACCACAGCGACCCGTACCGCGCCCGGGCGGCAACCCAGTCGATGATCCCGAGCAAGACCGGCGCCGCCGAAGCCGTGGGCCTGGTGCTGCCGGAACTGGCCGGCAAGCTCACCGGCATGGCCGTGCGGGTGCCGGTGATCAACGTGTCGCTGGTCGACCTTACCGTCAATCTTGAGCGCGAGGCCACGGCCGAGGCCGTCAACGCGCTGTTCAAGGAGGCCAGCCGGCACTCCAAGGTATTGGGCTACAACAGCCTGCCGCTGGTGTCCTGCGACTTCAACCACAACCCGCTGTCGTCGATTTTCGACGCCAACCACACCCGCGCCAACGGGCGCATGCTCAAGGTACTGGCCTGGTACGACAACGAATGGGGCTTCTCCAACCGCATGCTGGATAACTGCCTGGCACTGTGCAACGCCCGCTAGGATCACAACCTCGCAGGAGGCAGTACTTGACCAAAGCGTTGATGATAAGCATTATCATTCGCCACGCCATGGTCGGGTACCGCTGTGAGTCAGTCCCAGTTCAACGTCGTTTTCCTCGCCCAGCGGGTCAGCCTGCTGCGCACCCTGCAGCGCATGGTGGATAACCCCAGCACTGCCGAAGACCTGTTGCAGGAGACTTACCTGCGGGTTACCCGTGCCCTTGGCGAACGCCCCATCGAGCACCTGGAACCCTTCGTTTTCCAGACTGCGCGCAACCTCGCCCTTGATCACTTGCGCGCGCGCCGGGCGCAGTCGCGCAACCTGGTCGAGGACGTGCCCGAGCAAATTCTGCACAACGTCGCCGCCCCCAGCAGCAGCGCCGAAGACGCCGCCCACGCCGAACAACTGCTCAAGCGCCTGAGCGTCAGCCTCGCCCAGTTGACCGAGCGCCAGCAACGCATCTTCATCCTCAGCCGCCTGCACGGCGCCAGTTACCTGGAAATCGCCGAACAGTTGAACGTGTCGGCAAGCACGGTTCAGAAGGAACTGAAACTGATCATGGCCATCTGTGTAGGGGTAGCCGACCGGCTGAAGTAAACAGCCCGTCGTGGATCGCAGCTAAAACCTTGCCATCCCCATGGATACCCCGGATCATTCGCAAAAAGCGTCAGCCCCGCCAAGGACCCACCCGTGACCGACAGTCCCCCTCCTCGCCCCGCGCCGCCTGGCCAAGCTGCCAGTGACCAGGCCATGGACCAGGCCCTGGACTGGCTGATCCGCCTGCAATGTGCCAGCGCCGAAGACACCCAGGCCTTCGAAGCCTGGCTCGAGGCTGACCCGGCCAATGCCCGCGCCTATGTCGAGGCCGAGGCCATCTGGAACGGCGCGCCCTTGCGCCAGGCAGCCGGGCAACTGCACCAGGTGCAGCGTCGCAGCCTGCGCTCACGCATCCGCCCGCACTACAAGCCCCTGGCCGCAGCCGCTGTGCTGCTGGTGGGGATTTTCACCGTCGGCAACCTGCCGGTGCGCCTGCAGGCCGATCACCTGACCGTGGTCGGTGAACGCCAGCGCTTGCAACTGGACGACGGCTCCAAGGTGTTGCTCAACACCAATTCGGCCTTTGCCAGCGACCTGCGCGACAACCGCCAGGTTGCCCGGCTGCTGCAGGGCGAGGCCTATTTCGAGATTCCCGCTGGCGCCCAACCGCCCCTGGAGCTGCAAGCCGGGCCGCTGCGCGCCAGTGTGCGCGACACCGACTTTGCCGTGCGCTACCTCAACGGCGAAGCCCAGGTGCGGGTGCAACGCGGCGATGTCGACCTGCAGGCCAGCAGCGACCAGCGCATTCGCCTGTCGGCCGGCGACAGCATCAGCGTCGGCCCCAATGGCTTTGGCCAGCGCGGGCGTCTGGATGCGCAAAAAGACCTGGCCTGGGTCCAGGGCCGGCTGGTGTTCGAAAACTGCCCGCTGAACCAGGTACTGGCCGAATTGCGCCGCTACTACCCGGGGTGGATCATCAACAGCAACCAACAGTTGGCGAACGTCGCGGTCACCGGCAACTACCGCCTCGACCAGCCGCTGGAAACCCTGCGCGCTCTGGCCCACATCACCTCGGCGCAGTTGCATGAGTACCCGGCGCTGGTGATTCTCAACTGAGGCAAAAGTTTTTTTACGCGATCCCTGACGCTGTTACGTCTCGTTATAGCTAATGCAACTGATTCTTATTTTTGAATCAGCCAGCACCTATAACATTTGCGCGACAGGGAGCGCTTTCGATGTCCACTGGTTTCACTCGTCGATCTTCAGCCACTTCACGTACCCCCGGCCTGCA
This sequence comes from Pseudomonas sp. 2(2015), assembly GCF_000955865.1. Lineage (NCBI taxonomy): Bacteria > Pseudomonadati > Pseudomonadota > Gammaproteobacteria > Pseudomonadales > Pseudomonadaceae > Pseudomonas > Pseudomonas sp. 2(2015). Next base: position 386,093 of record NZ_JYOF01000004.1, on the reverse strand, counting down.
CCGTTGCACGCTCTCCCTGTTGACCCTGGCCATGCTCGCCAGCGGTGCCTGCAGCCTGCCGGCGCTGGCCGCTGAGCCGGCCCAGGCCAGTGCCCCGCGCATGGGCGACTACCGCTTTGCCATCAGCCAACAGCCGCTGGTGTCAGCGCTCAATGCCTTTACCTCGGTCACCGGCTGGCAAGTGGGCTTCTCTGCCGAACTGGCCGAAGGCGTCGCCTCGCCGGGCGTGCATGGCTCACTGAAGCCTGAGGCCGCCCTGCAGCGCCTGCTGGCCGGCACCGGCCTGAGCTACCGCACCTTGAGCAGCGCCAACGTGGTGATCGAACGCAGCGCCGGCAAGGCCATCGCCCTGCAGCAGATCACCGTCAGCGCCACCCGCAGCGCCCAGGACGTCAGCCAGGTGCCGAGCACCGTCAGCGTGCAGACCCGCGAACAACTCGACCGCCAGAACGTCAACAACATCAAGGAACTGGTGCGTTACGAGCCTGGCGTTTCGGTCAGCGGCACCGGCCAGCGCAGCGGCCTGAACGGCTACAACATCCGCGGTATCGACGGCGAGCGGGTGCTGACCCAGATCGACGGCGTGTCGATCCCCGACAGCTTCTTCTTCGGCCCCTACGCCCAGACCCAGCGCAACTACGTCGACCCTGAAATCGTCAAGCGCGTGGAGATCCTCCGTGGCCCGGCCTCGGTGCTGTACGGCAGCAACGCCATTGGCGGCGCGGTCAGCTACTTCACCCTCGACCCCGACGACATCATCAAGCCCGGCCAGGACGTCGGCGCACGCCTGAAGACTGGCTACAGCTCGGCAGATGAGAGCTGGCTGAACTCGGCTACCGTTGCCGGCCGCCAGGGCGAGTTCGACGGCCTGCTGCACCTGAGCCAGCGCAACGGCCATGAAACCGAGTCCTACAGCAGCCACGGCGGCACCGGCCTGGCGCGCACCGCCGCCAACCCGGAAGATGTGCGCACCACCAACATCCTCGCCAAGGCCGGCTGGAACTACGCCGACGACGCACGCCTGGCCTTCACCTATGAAAACTACAAGGACGACCGCGACCTCAAACAGAAAAGTGCCGTGGGCGGGCCGTTCATTCCTGGCTTCGGCGCGATGAACTCGTACCGCGACCGCACCGGCAACGACACCGTGACCCGCGAGCGCTTCGGCATTAACCATGAATTCGCACTCGGTAGCGTGCTGGCCGACAACATGAAGTGGAGCCTGAACTACCAGATCGGCAAGACCGACCAGCGTACCGAAGAGCTCTACTTCGCCTCCGGTCGCCAGGTGTTCCGTGACCGCCAGACCACTTACAAGGACCGCCAGTGGGTGTTCGACGCCCAGCTGGACAAGGCCTTCAGCATCGGCGCCACCGAGCACCTGCTGACCTACGGCACCACCCTCAAGCACCAGAAGGTCACCGGTTCGCGCAGCGGCACTGGCACCTGCCTGAACGTCGGCGGCGCCTGCCGCTTCATCGGCCAGATCAGCGCCAGTGACAGCCAGGCACTGGTCAGCGACTTCCCTGACCCGACCGTCAACACCTACAGCCTGTTCGCCCAGGATGAAATCCGCTGGAACCAGTGGACCTTCCTGCCAGGCGCGCGCTACGACTACACCGAACTCAAGCCGCACATGACCGACGAGTTCCTGCGTGGGGTTGGCGCCAGCCCTACCGACCCGGTTGATGACGATGCGAAGAAATGGCATCGGGTTTCGCCCAAGTTCGGCCTGACCTACGCCTTCAACGACAACTACACCTGGTATGGCCAGTACGCCGAAGGCTTCCGCACGCCGACCGCCAAGGCGCTGTATGGCCGCTTCGAAAACCCGGGCCTGGGCTACAGCGTGCGCGGCAACTCCAACCTCGAACCGGAAAAGAGCAAGAGCTACGAGACCGGCCTGCGCGGTAACTTCGAAGCGGGTAACTTCGATGTCGCGGTGTTCTACAACAAGTACCGCGACTTCATCAACGAAGACGCCGTGCAGGGCAGCAACCTCGGCCAGACCTTCGAAGCCAACAACATCAAGCACGCCACCATCAAGGGTGCCGAGTTCAAGGGCCGCCTGAACCTCGACGCCTTCGGTGCGCCGCACGGCCTCTACACCCAGGGCTCGCTGGCCTACGCCCATGGCCGCAACGACGACACCGGCCAGCCGCTCAACAGCGTCAACCCGCTGACCGCGGTGATGGGCCTGGGTTACGAGCAAGAGCAATACGGCGCGCTGCTGAGCTGGACCCTGGTCAAGCGCAAGGACCGCGTCGACGACACCACCTTCTTCGCCCCCGACGGCACCAGCAAGCAGTTCCGCACCCCGGGTTACGGCGTACTCGATTTGACCGGGTTCTACAAAGTCACCGATGACATCACCGTCAACGCCGGCCTCTACAACCTGACCGACAAGAAGTACTGGCAGTGGGATGACGTGCGCGGCTACGACGGCCTCGGTGAAGCGGCGGTGACCGCCCCCGCCAACCTCGACCGCCTGACCATGCCAGGCCGTAATTTCGCCATCAACCTGGTCTGGGACATCTGACCGCGAACCTGTGGGAGCGGGCTAGACCCGCGATGGGCTGCAAATGCAGCCCCCCCACAGGTGAGGTTTTTTTACTGTCCCGCGTCTTCTCATTCGTCTAGTCATCAGGCACGCCCATTTCGCAAGGAATCACCATGACCGCCGCTACCACCGCCGAACGCGCCAGCCTGCGTTCGCAACGCTTGAACCAGCTGACCCACGCCCCGCACACCGAGCTGGACGCCCTGGTCAAATCCCACGCGCCGTTCGAAACCCGCGAGAGCTTCGCCCGCTTCGTGGTTGCCCAGTACCTGTTCCAGTCCGAGCTCAAGGCGCTGTACACCGACCCGGCGCTGATCGCCGTCGTCCCTGACCTCGCCGCACGCTGCCGCGCCGAACAGGCCGGCCTGGACCTGGCTGACCTGAACACCGAGATCCCCGCCGACTTCGCCGGCGCCCTGCAAAACCCCAGCCTGGGTGAAGCCATGGGCTGGATCTTCGTCTCCGAAGGCTCCAAGCTCGGCGCCGCCTTCCTGATCAAGCGTGCCGTCGGCCTGGGCTTGTCGGACAGCTTCGGTGCCCGTCACCTGGGCGAGCCGGCCGGTGGCCGCGCTGAAGGCTGGAAGCAGTTCACGCGCATCCTCGACGGCCTGGAACTGAGCGCCGAAGAAGAAGCCAAGGCCGAGCAAGGCGCCGTGGCCGCCTTCGAGCGTTTCACCGAGCTGCTCAAACACGCTTACGCAACTGCGCCTAAAGCCGAACTGGCCTGATGCGCCGTACCCGGTTACCCTCGTGGTAACCGGGCCTTGCCCGTGCACACCGACAAGCCCATGACCCGCCCAGCCGCTTCAAAACTCTCGCGCCTGCTCTTCGGCCTGCTGGCTTACGTAAGCCTGGGCATCGGCCTGGTAGCGATCGTGATTCCCGGCCTGCCCACCACCGAGTTCATCCTCCTCGCCGCCTGGGCCGCCACCCGCAGCTCGCCGCGCCTGAGCGCCTGGCTGGAAAACCACCGGCTGTTCGGGCCGATCCTCAGCAACTGGCGCAACGGCAAGGTAATCCAGCGCCGGGCCAAGGTCAGCGCCACTGTCAGCATGCTGCTGTGCGCTGGCCTGATGCTGGTGTTTCTCGAGCACCGCTGGCCGGTGTTTCTCGCCATCGCCGGCATGAGCCTGGGTAACCTGTGGATCTGGTCGCGGCCAGAAACCGCGCCCTTGAGCCTTGCCGACCGTTCATCGGCGAGCACTCATGGCTAAGGCTATAAGGCCGATGAACTGTTATCGCTAAAAGGATGTAGCGAATCGAGCCCGCCCGTGGCTCGGTCCTCTACCGGCCTGCCTTTTAGCGAGTACGTCCATGTTCGACACGCTCTCGATCCGCCTGAAAATCGTCCTGCTCTCCGGCCTCTGCCTGCTTGGCGTGGTCGCACTCGTCGTCGGTATCAACCTGTATCAATCGCACCAGAGCGATGAGCTGGTCGGCGACGCCAGCACCACCATGCTCACCCGCAATGTCCAGGCCCTGCTGCAGGCCCGCGCCGGCGAAAAGGCCGAGATGCTGCGGCGTACTTTCAGCGACAGCCAGACCGTCATCACCGCCCTCGCCGACCAGGTCCAGGACTTACAGCAACTGGCTCGCGAGCGCGGCCTGAGCGCTGGCGACCTGCGTGAAGCGATCAACCAGAGCCTGGCCACCAGCTTCAAGCGCAACCCCGACGTGCTGGGCGTGTGGCTGGCCTTCGAGGCCGACGGCCTGGACGGCGGCGACAGTGCCTTTACCAACGACGCCAAACGCCTGAGCAACGAGAGCGGGCGCTTTGCCAGCTACTGGAGCCGCGCCCAGGGTCAGGCGCTGAACACGGTGATCAGCGATGTCGACCTGAACAAGACCGAGATCAATCTCAGCGGCACGCCCTACAACGTCTGGTACACCTGCTCGCGCAACAGCGCGCGCTCCTGCCTGCTTGAGCCCTACTCCGACACCGTCGGCGGCAAGCAGATGCTGATGACCAGCATCACCATGCCGCTGCTGCACAACGGCAAGGTGATCGCCGTGGCCGGTGTGGATATTTCTCTCGATGCCCTGCAGTCGGCTGCCGCCAAGGCCCAGCAGGAGCTGTTCAACGGCGCCGGCCACCTGATGATCGTCGCCCCGAGCGGCTTGCTGGCGGCCAACAGCAATGATGCCGGCAAGGTCGGCAAGGCCATCGACCAGGACGGCCAGCAGGCGCTGCAGAAGCTCGCCGGCAACCAGCCACTGATCCTTGAACAAGGCGATACCATCCGCGCCGTCAATCCGGTGCAGCCGATTGCCGACAGTAAACCCTGGGGCATCCTTATCGACCTGCCCAAGCAGGTACTGCTGGCCGATGCCATCAGCCTGCAGGCGACCCTTGAAGAGGCCCGCACCAGCGGTACCCTCAAAGTGGTGCTGTTCGCCACCCTGGCCGGCCTCGGCGGCCTGCTGCTGATGTGGCTGACCGCCACCGGCGTGACCCGCCCGCTCAACAGCGTAGCGAGCATGCTCGAAGACATCGCCAGCGGCGACGGCGACCTCACCCAGCGCCTGCGCTATGCGCGCAAGGACGAGCTGGGGCGGCTGACCGGCGGCTTCAACCGCTTCCTCGACAAGCTGCAGCCGACCATCGCCCAGATCAAACAGAGCATCACCCAGGCCCGGGCCACTGCCGACCAGTCTTCGGCAATTGCCCAGCGCACCAGCGAAGGCATGCAGGTGCAGTTTCGCGAGATCGACCAGGTGGCCACCGCCTCCAATGAGATGAGCGCCACCGCCCACGACGTCGCCAACAGCGCCGCCAGTGCCGCCGACGCCGCCCGCGGTGCCGACCGTTCGGCCAAGGACGGCATGGCGATCATCGAGCGCAGCACCCGCGACATCACTGTACTCGCCGAACAGGTCAGCAAAGCCGTTGGCGAAGTGGAAACCCTGGCGCAGAACAGCGAACAGATCGGCTCGGTATTGGAGGTGATCCGCAGCATTGCCGAGCAGACCAACCTGCTGGCGCTCAACGCCGCGATCGAAGCCGCCCGCGCCGGTGAAAGCGGCCGTGGTTTTGCCGTGGTTGCCGACGAAGTACGCAACCTGGCGCGCCGTACCCAGGACTCGGTCGAAGAGATCCGCCAGGTGATCGAGCGCATCCAGAGCAACACCCGCGAAGTGGTGGCGACCATGCATTCGAGCCACGGCAAGGCCCAGGAAAACGCCGGGCAGATCCACCAGGCGGTGCAGGCGCTGGACAAGATCAGCGAGGCGGTCACGGTGATCAGCGACATGAACCTGCAGATCGCCAGTGCCGCCGAACAGCAGAGCGCGGTGGCCGAAGAGGTCAACCGCAACGTCTCGGCGATCCGCGGGGTAACCGAAACCCTGACCGGCCAGGCCGCGGAATCGGCGCAGGTGAGCAGCCAGCTCAACACCCTGTCGTCGCAGCAGATGGCCTTGATGGATCAGTTCCGGGTTTGACCTGGCGCCGCTGATGGTCTGCAATGGCCCTTCTGCTGGAGGGCCATTGATGACCGCGCTACTCGACACCCTTGTCGCCGAACTGCAGCTGCCAACGGCACTGCGCAATAGCCTGCGCTTTCGCGGCAACGGCGCCCTGCCTTCGACTTTCGCCGTCACCGAGCTTGCCAGCAGCAGCATTGCCGCCTGTGGCCTGGCAATCGCCGAACTGCTGCAGCGCCAGCTTGAGCAACAGCCTGGCGTTGAAGTTGACCGCCGCCTGAGCTCGTTCTGGTTCGCCACCAGCCTGCGCCCGCAAGGCTGGAGCACACCGCCCTTGTGGGACCCGATTGCCGGTGACTACCGCGCCGAGGATGGCTGGATTCGCCTGCATACCAACGCAGCTCATCATCGCGCCGCCGCCCAGCAGGTAGTGGGCCGTGCGGCTGACCGCGCACACATGGCTGATCTGGTTGCGCGCTGGCGCGCTCATGAGCTGGAAAGCGCGATAGTCACCGCTGGCGGTTGCGCCGCGCAAATGCGCAACTGGTCCGAATGGTCGGCCCATCCTCAGGGCCTGGCAGTGAATGCCGAGCCGTTGATTCATCACCAACGGGCTCCGGCCTTTACAAAAAGACGCTGGACCGGTAACGCCGTCCGACCTCTGGCCGGGGTCAAGGTGCTGGACCTGACCCGCATCCTCGCCGGCCCCACAGCCAGTCGCCTGCTGGCAGGCTTCGGCGCGCAGGTGCTGCGGATCGACCCGCCAGGCTGGGAGGAACCGGCGGTGGTTGCCGAGGTGACCCTGGGTAAACGTTGTGCGCGCCTGGACTTGCACGATGGGGATGATCGACGGGTGTTTGAACGCCTGCTCAGTGAAGCCGATATTCTCCTGCATGGTTACCGCGCCGATGCCCTCGAACGACTGGGGTATGCCAGCGAACAGCGCCGCCAGCTCAACCCCGGGCTGATCGATGTGAGCCTCAACGCCTACGGCTGGAGCGGCCCCTGGCAACAGCGCCGGGGCTTCGACAGCCTGGTACAGATGAGCTGCGGCATCGCTTGTGAAGGCATGCGCTGGCAACAGGCCGACAAGCCCGTGCCGTTGCCGGTGCAGGCATTGGACCATGGCACCGGGTACCTGATGGCGGCTGCGGCGATCAAGGCCTACAGCGAACGCCTGGGCAGCGGTTGCGGGGCAACCCTGCGCCTGTCGCTGGCGCGCACGGCAAAGCTGTTGATCGATCAGGGGACGCTGGCAGCGGATTTGCCGTTACAGGCTGAGACGGCAGCGGATCTGAACCCGCAGCTGGAGCAGACGCCCTGGGGGCTGGCGCAGCGGCTGAAGGCGCCGCTGCTGGTCGAAGGGGCACCGTTGGATTGGCAGCAGGGGGCTTGTGAGCTGGGTTCTGCTGCTGCCTGTTGGTGAATGTGCCGGCACTGATTAAAGGCTCAACATCCCGCTGTACAAGCCATAGGCCGCCAACCCCGCGCCCACCAGCACGGCGGCGAAGATCAGCTTCTCCCAGGTGGTAAACAGCGCCTGGCCCTGCTCGTGCTTGGCCCGGGCAAACAGGATCACCCCTGGCGCGTACAGCAGCGCCGACAGCAGCAGGTACTTCAGCCCACCGGCATACAGCAGCCAGATCGCGTAGATCAGCGCGATACCGGCAATCAGCAGGTCCTTGCGCCGTGCGCCGGGGTGGCCTTCATACGACTCGCCGCGCACCGCCAGCAACACCGCGTAGGCCGCCGACCACAGGTACGGCACGAGGATCATCGACGAGGCCAGGTAGATCAGGCTGGTGTAGGTCCCAGCGGAAAACAGGGTGATCAGCAGGAACAGCTGAATCATCACGTTGGTCAGCCACAGCGCATTGGCCGGCACGTGGTTGGCGTTTTCCCTGGCCAGAAAGCGCGGCATGGTCTGGTCGCGGGCGGTGGCGAAGAGGATCTCGGCGCACAGCAAGGCCCATGACAGCAGCGCCCCCAGCAGCGATACCGCCAGGCCGATACTGATCAGCAAGGCGCCCCAGGGCCCGACGATATGCTCAAGCACCGACGCCAGCGACGGGTTCTGCAAGGCCGCCAGCTCTGGCTGGGTCATCACCCCCAGCGACAGCACGTTGACCAGCACCAGCAAGGCCAGTACGCCGATAAAGCCGATCACCGTGGCCTTGCCGACGTCCGAGCGCTTCGCCGCCCGCCCGGAGTAGACGCTGGCGCCCTCGATGCCGATGAACACGAACACCGTCACCAGCATCATGTTGCGCACCTGGTCGAGCACGCCGCCGAATTTCGGGTTGCTCAAGCCCCAGATGTCCCGGGTAAAAATGTCGGCGCGAAAGGCCACCGCGGCGATGACGATGAACATCACCAACGGCACGATCTTGGCCACCGTGGTCACCTGGTTGATGAACGCCGCCTCCTTGATGCCGCGCAGCACCAAAAAGTGTACGGCCCACAACAGCAGCGAGGCACAGGCGATGGCGATCGGCGTATTGCCCTCGCCAAACACCGGGAAGTAGAAGCCCAGGGTGCTGAACAACAGCACGAAGTAGCCGACGTTGCCCAGCCAGGCGCTGATCCAGTAGCCCCAAGCCGAAGAAAAGCCCATGTACTCGCCAAACCCGGCCTTGGCATAGGCATACACGCCGGAGTCGAGTTCCGGCTTGCGGTTGGCCAGGGTCTGGAACACGAAGGCGAGGGCCAGCATGCCCACCGCGGTGATGCCCCAGCCGATCAGTACGGCGCCGACGTCGGCACGCGCAGCCATGTTTTGCGGCAGCGAAAAGATCCCGCCGCCGATCATCGAGCCGACCACCAAGGCGATCAACGCCCCCAGGCGTAATTTCTGTCCAGGTTCGGACATGCAGATCCCCTTCTGTCTCGTGTTTGTAACGCCAGTGGTACACCCTGAGTTAAATATAATCTGACTCTAAGCGTCTATATATATTAAACCACTAAGCGCTTTCTGCTCATAACTAGCGCGTCTATGCCTGACGAACTAAATGGTGAGTTTTGTGCACAATTCGCGCTTCTTCAAGCTAATAAGAAAAATTCTCAGAGAAAATTTGCGATTCGCCCAAAACGGACTAGCTTCAATTCTCGCAGCCCCGCAAGAGCGATTGCTCTAAAACGCCATGGAGGTGCCAGTTGACAAGGCTTGCAGTACTGCGATCGGCAGACTCCGGGAGGCTGTTTCAGTCATTGATCTGCAATGGAATGTCCTCATGAACTGACCTGAATCAGCTAATGACTTCGCCGCTGGATTTATTCTAGCGTCATCTCTTCTCCTGGTACGGAGTTATTCAATGTCAGACGCTCCCGGAAAACTACGACTTGGTGCGCTGGTTGCACTTGTTGTCGGCTCGATGATCGGCGGCGGGATCTTTTCGCTGCCGCAAAACATGGCCGCAAGTGCTGATGTAGGCGCTGTTCTGATCGGTTGGGGCATCACCGCCATCGGCATGCTGACCCTGGCTTTCGTGTTCCAGACCCTGGCCAATCGCAAGCCTGACCTGGACGGCGGGGTATACGCCTACGCCAAGGCCGGTTTCGGCGATTACATGGGCTTTTCTTCAGCCTGGGGCTACTGGATCAGTGCCTGGCTGGGCAACGTCGGTTACTTCGTGTTGCTGTTCAGCACCCTCGGTTACTTCTTCCCGATCTTTGGCGAGGGCAACACCCCGGCAGCGGTGATTGGCGCCTCGGTGCTGCTCTGGGCCGTGCACTTTCTGGTATTGCGCGGGATCAAGGAAGCGGCCTTCATCAACCTGGTCACCACCGTAGCCAAGGTCGTACCGCTGGCGCTGTTCGTGCTGATCGCCCTGTTCGCCTTCAAGCTGGATATCTTCACCGCTGACATCTGGGGCTCGATGAACCCGGACCTGGGCAGCGTGATGAACCAGGTGCGCAACATGATGCTGGTCACCGTCTGGGTGTTCATCGGCATCGAGGGCGCGAGCATCTTCTCGGCCCGGGCAGAAAAACGCTCGGACGTCGGCAAGGCCACGGTCATCGGCTTCATCACCGTGCTGCTGTTCCTGGTGCTGGTCAACGTGCTGTCGCTGGGCATCATGACCCAACCGGAGCTGGCCAAGCTGCAGAACCCGTCGATGGCCGCCGTGCTTGAGCACGTGGTTGGCCACTGGGGTGCGGTGCTGATCAGCGTCGGCCTGATCATCTCGCTGCTCGGGGCTCTGCTGTCGTGGGTACTGCTGTGCGCCGAGATCATGTTCGCCGCCGCCAAAGACCACACCATGCCGGAGTTCCTGCGCCGCGAGAACGCCAACCACGTGCCGGCCAACGCCCTGTGGCTGACCAACGCCATGGTACAGATCTTCCTGGTCATCACCCTGTTCTCGGCCAGTACCTACCTGTCGCTGATCTACCTCGCCACCTCGATGATCCTGGTGCCTTACCTGTGGTCGGCGGCCTATGCCTTCCTGCTCGCGGTACGCAGCGAAACCTACGAACAGGCCCTGGCCGAACGCAAGAAAGACCTGGTCATCGGCGCCATCGCCCTGCTCTACGCGGTCTGGCTGCTGTATGCCGGCGGCGTCAAATACCTGCTGCTCTCGGCCCTGCTGTATGCCCCTGGCGTGATCCTGTTCGCCAAGGCCAAGCGCGAGGTCGGCCAACCGATTTTTACCAACGTGGAGAAGCTGATCTTCGCCGCCGTAGTCATTGGTGCCCTGGTGGCTGCCTATGGCCTGTACGACGGCTTCCTGACTCTGTAACCACCCGTTTTCGCAACTTGGAGGAAATGAACCATGTCCACGGATAAAGTTAAGTACGGCGTACATTCCGAAGCCGGCAAACTGCGCAAAGTGATGGTCTGCTCCCCTGGCCTGGCGCACCAGCGCCTGACCCCGAGCAACTGCGACGAACTGCTGTTCGATGACGTTATCTGGGTCAACCAGGCCAAACGCGACCACTTCGACTTCGTCACCAAAATGCGTGAGCGCGGCATCGAAGTGCTGGAAATGCACAACCTGCTGACCGAGACCATCCAGAACCCCGAAGCGCTGAAATGGATCCTCGACCGCAAGATCACCCCGGACACCGTCGGTGTCGGCCTGACCAACGAAGTGCGCAGCTGGCTCGAAGGCCTTGAGCCGCGCAAACTGGCCGAATTCCTGATCGGCGGCGTGGCCGGTGAAGACCTGCCGGAAAGTGAAGGCGCCGGCGTGATCAAGATGTACCGCGACTACCTGGGCCACTCAAGCTTCCTGCTCGACCCACTGCCCAACACCCAGTTCACTCGCGACACCACCTGCTGGATCTACGGCGGCGTGACCCTCAACCCGATGTACTGGCCGGCGCGACGTCAGGAAACCCTGCTGACCACCGCCATCTACAAGTTCCACCCCGAGTTCACCGCGGCCGACTTTGAAATCTGGTACGGCGATCCGGACCAGGACCACGGCAAGGCCACCCTCGAAGGCGGCGACGTCATGCCGATCGGCAATGGCGTGGTCCTGATCGGCATGGGCGAGCGCACCTCGCGCCAGGCCATCGGCCAACTGGCGCAATCGCTGTTTGCCAAAGGCGCGGTGGAAAAAGTGGTAGTCGCCGGCCTGCCGAAATCCCGTGCAGCGATGCACCTGGACACCGTGTTCAGCTTCTGCGACCGCGACCTGGTCACGGTTTTCCCGGAAGTGGTCAAGGAAATCGTGCCGTTCGTCATTCGCCCGGACAGCAGCAAGCCATATGGCCTGGACGTGCGCCGCGAGAACAAGACGTTCCTCGACGTGGTCGCCGAATCGCTGAACCTGAAGAAACTGCGCGTGGTCGAGACCGGTGGCAACAGCTTCGCCGCCGAACGCGAGCAGTGGGACGACGGCAACAACGTGGTGGCGGTTGAACCAGGCGTGGTCATCGGCTACGACCGCAACACCTACACCAACACCCTGCTGCGCAAGGCAGGCGTCGAAGTCATCACCATCAGCGCCGGCGAACTGGGCCGTGGCCGCGGCGGCGGTCACTGCATGACCTGCCCGATCGTGCGCGACCCTATCGACTACTAGACGACCATCAACCGCCTGCACCTGCCGGTGCAGGCGGGCCGATTACCGCTTTCCGTTCACAAGAACAGGAGAAACATCATGGCGTTCAACATCCACAACCGTAACCTGCTGAGCCTGGAACACCACACCCCTCGCGAGTTGCGCTACCTGCTGGACCTGTCCCGCGACCTGAAACGTGCCAAGTACACCGGCACCGAGCAGCAGCACCTCAAAGGCAACAACATTGCGCTGATTTTCGAGAAGACCTCGACCCGCACCCGTTGCGCCTTCGAAGTGGCTGCCTATGACCAGGGCGCCAACGTCACCTACATCGACCCGAACTCCTCGCAGATCGGCCACAAGGAAAGCATGAAGGACACCGCCCGGGTACTCGGGCGCATGTATGACGCCATCGAATACCGTGGCTTCAAGCAGGAAATCGTCGAAGAACTGGCGAAATTCGCTGGCGTACCGGTGTTCAACGGCCTGACCGACGAATACCACCCGACCCAGATGATCGCCGACGTGCTGACCATGCGTGAGCACGCCGACAAGCCGATCCACGAGATCAGCTACGCCTACCTGGGCGACGCCCGCAACAACATGGGCAACTCGCTGCTGCTGGTCGGCTCCAAGCTTGGCATGGACGTGCGCATCTGCGCGCCGAAAGCCCTGTGGCCGCACGATGACCTGGTCGCCCGGTGCAAGAAATACGCGGAAGAAAGCGGCGCGCGCATCACCCTCACCGAAGACCCGAAAGCTGCGGTCAAAGGCGTCGACTTCATTCACACCGACGTCTGGGTATCGATGGGCGAGCCGGTTGAAGCCTGGGGCGAACGCATCCAGCAACTGCTGCCGTACCAGGTCAACGCCGAGCTGATGAAAGCCACCGGCAACCCGCGCACCAAGTTCATGCACTGCCTGCCGGCGTTCCACAACTCCGACACCAAGGTCGGCAAACAGATCGCCGAGCAGTACCCGAACCTGGCCAACGGCATTGAAGTGACCGACGACGTGTTCGAGTCGCCAGCCTGCATCGCCTTCGAGCAAGCGGAAAACCGCATGCACACCATCAAGGCGATCCTGGTGTCGACCCTGGCTGACCTGTAATCCAGCTGCCAGTCTCTGTGGGAGCGGGCTTGCCCCGCTCCAACAGGGTGGCATCTCCCTTTCCTAGAAGGACATCATCATGCGTATCGTTGTTGCATTGGGCGGCAACGCCCTGCTGCGCCGTGGCGAACCCATGACTGCAGACAATCAGCGCGCCAATATCCGCATTGCCGCCGAGCAGATCGCCAAGATCCATCCGGGCAACGAGCTGGTCATCGCCCACGGCAATGGCCCGCAAGTCGGCCTGCTGTCGTTGCAGGCGCAATCCTACAAACCTGATGAAGCCTACCCGCTGGACGTGCTCGGTGCCGAAACCGAAGGCATGATCGGCTACATCATCGAGCAGGAGCTGGGCAACCTGCTGGACTTCGAAGTACCGTTCGCCACCCTCCTGACCCAGGTCGAAGTGGACGCCAACGACCCGGCCTTCAAGGACCCGACCAAGTTCATCGGCCCGGTCTACAGCAAGGAAGACGCCGAGCGCCTGGCCAAGGAAAAAGGCTGGGTGGTCAAGGCCGACGGCGACAAATACCGCCGTGTGGTCGCCAGCCCGAAACCCAAGCGCATCTTCGAGATCCGCCCGATCAAATGGCTGCTGGAAAAGAGCAGCATCGTTATCTGCGCCGGCGGTGGCGGTATCCCGACCATGTATGACGCCGATCGCAAGCTCAAGGGCATCGAGGCGGTGATCGACAAGGACCTGTGCTCGGCGCTGCTGGCCGAACAGCTCGAAGCCGACCTGCTGGTGATCGCCACCGACGTCAACGCGGCATTCATCGACTATGGCAAGCCAAGCCAGAAGGCGATTGCCCAGGCGCACCCTGACGAGCTCGAACGCCTCGGCTTTGCCGCCGGCTCCATGGGCCCGAAAGTCCAGGCCGCTTGCGACTTTGCCCGCCATACCGGCAAAGTGGCGGTCATCGGTTCGCTGGCCGACATCGAGGATATCGTCAAGGGTACGGCCGGTACCCGGGTGAGCACCTCGAAGCCTGGAATCAGCTACCGTTGAATGCAGTGGGCGGGCTTGCGGGTCCGCCATTTTCAACCTTCCGGAGGATCGCACCATGGCCCAGTTTCAACCTGGTCACGTCCATATCGAGCGCACCGCGCTGAACAAGAATGATCACAGCTATGACCTGAACATCAATTACGAAGTGGCGCAGGACCCCAGGGAAGGCCGAGGCATTCAGTTCCGCATGCATGGCAGCATCGAAGGCAAGCCGGTGGACGAAAACTTCTTCCTGGCCAAGGATCAGGTCCTCCCCAGCTTCCTCAGCCTCGCCACTCGCAAGGCCCAGAGCTACCTGCCAGCGCCGAAGAAATTCGAGAGCCTGGGGTCGACTCACAAGATCTATGACCTGATGTTCGAAGATATTCGGACTCAGCTGAAATTGAAGTCTGGCGACTCGATCAAGCCAGAACATCTGGAATAGCCTTCGGGCCTCATCGCTGGCAAGCCAGCTCCCACAGGGAAATGCATGCGCCGATCCTGTGGGAGCTGGCTTGCCAGCGATTCGACCGCAAAGCGGTCGCAAGGCATACTTGGTGACTTCGGCAGCCTTGAACCCCTCCCCCCATGCGCATCCACGTCAGTTTCATCGACCGTGTCGGTATCACCCAGGAAGTGCTGGCCCTGCTCGGCGCCCGCAACCTCAACCTGGACGCCGTGGAGATGGTGCCGCCGAACGTCTACATCGACGCCCCGACCCTCAGCCCCCACGTGCTCGAAGAGCTGCACGACGCGCTGTTCAACGTGCAGGGCGTGCAAACCGTACAAGTGGTCGACATCCTCCCCGGCCAGCGCCGTCACCTGCAACTCGATGCCCTGCTCGCGGCCATGAGCGACCCGGTGCTGGCCCTGGACAGCGCCGGCCACGTGCTGCTGGCCAACCCGGCGCTGGTGGCGCTGTACGGGCAGGAACCGTCCGACCGTTCGGTGGCCGACCTGTTTGGCGACCCGGGCTTGCTCGAAGCGCTGATCGAACAGGGCTTTCACCTGCCCCTGCGCGAAGTGACCCTCAACGGCCAGACCCTGCTGCTCGACGCCACGCCGATCACCAACGCCGGCGCCCTGCTGACCCTGTACCAGCCCAACCGCATCGGCGAACGGCTGTCGGCACTGCACCATGATCACGCCGAGGGCTTCGATGCCCTGCTCGGCGACTCCCCGCCAATCCGCACCCTCAAGGCCCGCGCCCTGCGCGTTGCAGCTCTGGACGCGCCGCTGCTGATCAACGGTGAAACCGGCACCGGCAAGGAGCTGGTGGCCCGCGCCTGTCACGCCATCAGCAGCCGTCACAGTGCGCCCTTCCTGGCCCTCAACTGTGCGGCGCTGCCGGAGAACCTGGCCGAAAGCGAGCTGTTCGGTTACGCCCCCGGCGCCTTTACCGGCGCGCAACGTGGCGGCAAGCCGGGGCTGATGGAACTGGCCAACCAGGGCACGGTATTCCTCGACGAGATCGGCGAGATGTCACCGTACCTGCAGGCCAAGCTGCTGCGTTTTCTCAACGATGGCAGCTTTCGCCGGGTCGGCGGTGATCGCGAGGTCAAGGTCAATGTACGGATCCTCAGCGCCACCCACCGCCACCTGGAAAAAATGGTCGCCGAGGGCGCCTTTCGCGAAGACCTGTTCTACCGCCTGAACGTGCTCAACCTGCAGGTGCCACCGTTGCGCGAACGTGGCCAGGACATCCTCCTGCTGGCGCGCTACTTCATGCAGCAGGCCTGCACCCAGATCCAGCGCCCGCTGTGCCGCCTGGCCCCGGCCACTTACCCGGCGCTACTGGGCAACCGCTGGCCGGGCAACGTGCGCCAGCTGCAGAACGTGATCTTCCGCGCCGCGGCCATCAGCGAAAGCAGCCTGGTGGACATCGGCGACCTGGACATTGCCGGCACCTCGGTGGCTCGCGGCCATGACGCTGAAGTCGACAGCCTGGAACAGGCCGTGGAAGACTTCGAGCGCAACCTGCTGGAAAAGCTCTATAGCAGCTACCCCTCGACCCGCCAGCTAGCCAGCCGCCTGCAAACTTCGCACACCGCCATCGCCCATCGCCTGCGCAAGTACGGCATCCCGGCCAAGCCCTGAATCGCTGTAGCGAAATCACTACATCGTAACGATATCGATACAGCACAGTTTCAGGGCCACAGTGCAAGGTTCTGATCCACTTGAGCTTTTTTTCTCACCCCTAGGTGTAGCGATTTCGCTACACCGGTTATGTATTCTCTTCCCGTAAATTATCTAACTATTTGTTTTAAAACGATATTTTAGATATGGCCGCAATATTGCTATGGCATTACCCATCCCTGGGCTCACCTGAGCCATGCCCACAGCCGTCCCCTGCGGCCCTTGAGGAGTTTCCATGAGCGAGTTGCGTTTTACCGAAGATCACGAATGGCTGCGTAGCGAAGCTGACGGCAGCGTCACCGTCGGGATCACCGCCTTCGCCCAGAACGCCCTGGGCGATGTGGTCTACGTGCAACTGCCAGAGCTGCAACGCTACGAGCAAGGCGCCGAAGCCTCGACCGTCGAATCGGTCAAGGCTGCCAGCGGCGTGTACATGCCGCTGACCGGCGAAGTGGTAGCGGTCAACGACCAGCTCGAAGGCAACCCCGAACGGGTCAACGAAGACCCGCTGGGTGAAGGCTGGTTCTTCCGTTTCATCCCGGCCGACGCCGGCGCCGTCGCGCAACTGCTCGACCAGGACGCCTACGACCGCCTGATCAAAGCCAACGCTGACGCCTGAGGAACCGCCATGACCATCAACCTCGGCACTGCCAACGAATTCATCGCCCGCCACATCGGCCCGCGCCAGCACGACGAGCAGCACATGCTCGCCACCCTCGGTTTTGACTCGCTGGAGGCCATGAGCGCCGCGGTCATCCCCGACAGCATCAAGGGCACCAGCGTCCTTGAGCTGGGCGCCGGGCAAAGCGAAGCCCAGGCGCTGGCCTCACTCAAGGCCATCGCCGGCGACAACCAGCTGTTCAAGAGTTTCATCGGCCAGGGTTACTACAACTGCCACACGCCGGCGCCGATCCTGCGCAACCTGCTGGAAAACCCGGCCTGGTACACCGCCTACACCCCTTACCAGCCAGAGATTTCCCAGGGCCGCCTGGAAGCGCTGCTGAACTTCCAGACCCTGATCAGCGACCTCACCGGCCTGCCGATCGCCAACGCCTCCCTGCTCGACGAAGCCACTGCCGCTGCCGAAGCCATGACCTTCTGCAAACGCCTGAGCAAGAACAAGGGCAGCCACGCCTTCTTCGCCTCGGTGCATTGCCACCCGCAAACTCTGGACGTGCTGCGCACCCGTGCCGAACCGCTGGGTATCGAGGTTGTCGTCGGCGACGAGCGTGAGCTGAGCGATGTCAGCGCCTTCTTCGGCGCCCTGCTGCAATACCCGGCCAGCAGTGGTGAAGTCTTCGACTACCGCGAGCTGGTCGAGCGCTTCCACGCGGCCAATGCCCTGGTCGCCGTGGCGGCCGACCTGCTGGCCCTGACCCTGCTGACCCCGCCGGGCGAATTCGGCGCCGACGTGGCCATCGGCAGCGCCCAGCGCTTTGGTGTACCGCTGGGCTTCGGTGGCCCGCATGCCGCCTACTTCTCGACCCGCGATGCATTCAAGCGCGACATGCCCGGCCGCCTGGTCGGCGTGTCGATCGACCGCTTCGGCAAGACCGCACTGCGCCTGGCCATGCAGACCCGCGAGCAACATATCCGCCGCGAGAAAGCCACCAGCAACATCTGCACCGCCCAGGTACTGCTGGCCAATATCGCCAGCATGTACGCCGTGTACCACGGCCCTCAGGGCCTGAAGCAGATCGCCGAGCGTACCCACGCGCTGACTGCGATCCTCAAGGCCGGCCTGCAACAGTTGGGTGTACAGGTCGAAGTGGAACACTTCTTCGACACCCTGACCCTGGCCACCGGCAGCAGCACCGCCGCCCTGCACGACCAGGCCCGCGGCCAACGCCTGAACCTGCGCCAGATCGACGCCCAGCGCCTGGGCCTGTCGCTGGATGAAACCAGCACCCAGGCCGACGTCGAAGCCCTGTGGCAGCTGTTCGCCGCTGGCAAGGCCAGCCCGGACTTCGCCGCTCTCGCCGCCAGCGTTCAGGCACAACTGCCACGCACGCTGCTGCGCCAGTCGGCGATTCTCGAGCACCCGGTGTTCAACCGTTACCACAGCGAAACCGAGCTGATGCGCTACTTGCGCCGCCTGGCTGACAAGGACCTGGCGCTGGACCGCACCATGATCCCGCTGGGCTCGTGCACCATGAAGCTCAACGCCGCCAGCGAAATGATCCCGGTGACCTGGGCCGAGTTCGGCAGCCTGCACCCGTTCGCCCCGGCCGCGCAGAGCCAGGGTTACCAGCAACTGACCAGCGAGCTGGAAGCCATGCTCTGCGCCGCCACCGGCTACGACGCCGTGTCGCTGCAGCCCAACGCCGGCTCCCAGGGCGAATACGCCGGCCTGCTGGCGATTCGCGCCTATCACCAGAGCCGTGGCGAAGCGCGCCGCGACATCTGCCTGATCCCGTCCTCGGCCCACGGCACCAACCCCGCTACCGCGCACATGGCCGGCATGCGCGTGGTGGTCACCGCCTGTGATGCCCGCGGCAACGTCGACATCGACGACCTGCGCGCCAAGGCCATCGAACACCGCGAGCACCTTGCCGCGCTGATGATCACCTACCCCTCGACCCATGGCGTGTTCGAAGAAGCCATCGGCGAGATCTGCGCGATCATCCATGACAACGGCGGCCAGGTGTACATCGACGGCGCCAACATGAACGCCATGGTCGGCCTCTGCGCCCCGGGCAAGTTCGGCGGCGACGTTTCGCACCTGAACCTGCACAAGACCTTTTGCATCCCCCACGGCGGTGGCGGCCCGGGCGTCGGCCCGATCGGCGTCAAATCGCACCTGGCGCCGTTCCTGCCTGGCCATGCGCACATGGACAACAAGCAGGGCGCGGTCTGCGCCGCACCGTTCGGCAGCGCCAGCATCCTGCCGATCACCTGGATGTACATCCGCATGATGGGTGGCGCCGGGCTCAAGCGGGCCTCGCAAATGGCCATCCTCAACGCCAACTACATCGCCCGCCGCCTGGAAGAGCACTATCCTGTGTTGTACACCGGCAGCAATGGCCTGGTGGCGCACGAGTGCATCCTCGACCTGCGCCCGATCAAGGACAGCAGCGGCATCAGCGTCGATGACGTGGCAAAACGCCTGATCGACTTCGGCTTCCACGCCCCGACCATGTCGTTCCCGGTGGCCGGCACGCTGATGATCGAACCGACCGAAAGCGAGTCTAAAGAAGAACTGGACCGCTTCTGCGAGGCGATGATCCGCATCCGCGAAGAGATTCGCGCAGTCGAAAGCGGCAGTCTGGACAAGGACGACAACCCGCTGAAGAACGCTCCGCACACTGCCGCCGAAATCGCCGGTGAGTGGAGCCACCCGTACAGCCGCGAGCAGGCAGTGTATCCGCTGGCGTCGCTGGTCGAAGGCAAGTACTGGCCACCGGTCGGCCGCGTCGACAATGTGTTTGGCGACCGCAACCTGGTGTGTGCCTGCCCGTCGATCGAGAGCTATCAGGACGTCTGAGGCCTCTTCGCGGGGCAAGCCCGCTCCCACAGTGAGACCCTCATTCCCTGTGGGAGCGGGCTTGCCCCGCGATAGCCTTCATCACAACGAGGGTACGACCATGTCACTAAGCGTCTTCGACCTGTTCAAGATCGGCATCGGCCCCTCCAGTTCCCATACCGTAGGCCCTATGCGCGCCGCTGCGCGTTTTGCTGAAGGCCTGCGTCGCGACGGCCTGCTGGCCGCTACAGTCAGCGTCAAGGCCGAGCTCTATGGCTCGCTCGGCGCCACCGGCAAAGGCCACGGCAGCGACAAGGCCGTGCTGCTCGGCCTTGAAGGCGAACACCCGGACAGCGTCGACACCGAAAGCATCCCCGCACGCCTGCAGGCCATCCGCAGCAGCGGCCGGCTCAACCTGCTCGGCGAGCACGCCATCGACTTCGTTGAAAAGCAGCACCTGGCGATGATCCGCAAACCCCTGGCCTTCCATCCCAACGGCATGATCTTCCGTGCCTTTGACGCCGCCGGCTTGCAGATTCGCAGCCGCGAGTACTACTCGGTGGGCGGTGGTTTCGTGGTCGACGAGGACGCCGCCGGCGCCGATCGCATCGTCGAAGACAGCACCGAGCTGCCCTATCCGTTCAAGACCGCCAAGGAGCTGCTTGGCCACTGTACCGCGCAGCACCTGTCGATCAGCCAGGTCATGCTGGCCAACGAAGCCGCCTGGCGCCCGGAAAGCGACACCCGCAGCGGCCTGTTGCACATCTGGCAGGTCATGCAGGACTGCGTGTCTGCCGGTTGCCGCAACGAAGGTATCTTGCCTGGCGGGCTCAAGGTCAAGCGCCGCGCCGCCGCGTTGTACCGCCAGCTGTGCAGCAACCCGGAGGCGAGCCTGCGCGATGCGCTGTCGGTGCTCGACTGGGTCAACCTCTACGCCCTGGCCGTCAACGAAGAAAACGCCTTTGGCGGGCGCGTGGTCACCGCGCCGACCAATGGCGCCGCCGGCATCGTCCCGGCAGTGTTGCACTACTACATGCGTTTTATCCCGGGCGCCAATGACGACGGCGTGGTGCGTTTTCTGCTCACCGCCGCCGCCATCGGCATCCTCTATAAAGAGAACGCCTCGATCTCCGGTGCCGAAGTCGGCTGCCAGGGCGAAGTCGGCGTTGCCTGCTCGATGGCCGCCGGAGCCCTGTGCGAGGTGATGGGCGGCACGGTGCAGCAGGTCGAGAACGCCGCCGAAATCGGCATGGAACACAACCTGGGCCTGACCTGCGACCCGATCGGCGGGCTGGTCCAGGTGCCCTGCATCGAACGCAACGCCATGGGTTCGGTCAAGGCCATCAACGCGGTGCGCATGGCCCTGCGCGGTGACGGGCAGCACTTCGTCTCGCTGGACAAGGTCATCCGCACCATGCGCCAGACCGGCGCCGACATGAAAAGCAAATACAAGGAGACCGCCCGCGGCGGTCTGGCCGTCAACATCATCGAATGCTGACACCCTCTCAAGCCCCAAGGAGTCATCAATGTCCACCGAAACACTGCTCAAGACCCCGCTGCACGCCCTGCACCTGGAACTGGGCGCCCGCATGGTACCGTTCGCCGGATACGACATGCCGGTCCAGTACCCGCTGGGAGTGATGAAAGAACACCTGCACAGCCGCGAACAGGCCGGCCTGTTCGACGTTTCGCACATGGGCCAGATCCGCCTGAGCGGCGCCGCTGCAGCCAAGGCCCTGGAAACCCTGGTGCCGGTCGACATCATCGACCTGCCGGTGGGCATGCAGCGCTATGCCATGTTCACCAACGAACACGGCGGCATCCTCGATGACCTGATGGTCGCCAACCTGGGCAACGACGAACTGTTCCTGGTGGTCAACGCGGCCTGCAAAGAGCAAGACCTGGCCCATTTGCGCAAACATATCGGCGATCAGTGCCAGATCCAGCCACTGTTCGAGGAGCGCGCCCTGCTGGCCCTGCAGGGGCCGGCGGCGGTGAAGGTGCTCGAGCGCCTGGCACCCGTCGTGGCGAAGATGACTTTCATGCAGTTCCAGCCGGTACAACTGCTGGGCGCAGACTGTTTTGTCAGCCGCTCGGGCTACACCGGTGAGGACGGTTTCGAGATTTCGGTGCCGGCCGGCAAAGCCGAAGAGCTGGCGCGCCGCCTGCTGGCCGAACCCGAAGTCCAGGCTATCGGCCTGGGCGCACGCGACTCGCTGCGCCTGGAGGCCGGCCTGTGCCTGTATGGCCACGACATGAACACCCAGACCACGCCCATCGAAGCCAGCCTGCTCTGGGCCATCTCCAAGGTGCGCCGTGCCGATGGCCAGCGCGCCGGCGGCTTCCCCGGTGCCGAGGCGATCTTCGCCCAGCAGCAAAGCGGGGTTGCGCGCAAGCGCGTGGGCCTGTTGCCGCAGGAGCGCACACCGGTGCGCGAAGGCGCCGAGATCGTTGACCAGTCAGGCACGGTTATCGGCAGCATCTGCAGTGGCGGCTTTGGCCCGACATTGAATGCGCCGGTGGCGATGGGGTACCTCGATGCCGCATACAGCGCACTGGAAACCCCAGTGTGGGCGATCGTGCGCGGCAAGCGCGTGGCGATGAAAGTGAGCAAGATGCCCTTCGTTGCGCAGCGCTATTATCGCGGCTGAATCGATACTTGAAACAACGTGTCATGAAGCGTTCGGATTTTCGAATTCGAACGCTTTTTATAACTTTCGAAAAGCGTTGCGACAATGCTTGGAATGAGCCGGAAAAAATCGACCGAACGGCGGCTAAAAGGCACAGCGGCGGCGGTCTGCAGGGCTTGTTTTTGTCTTCAAAGTTAGCGTATTGTCTGTGCACTGTGTTTGCATGGGTCGCTATGGTTCGTGACCTGGGCAGTAGCTCTGATGTTTGCTACACCCGTTCGACGTCTCTTACTTTCCTGCAACCCAGCCCAGTACTCTTTCATTTGGAAGAAGCTGTTACTAATTCTAAGTTTCATAGGAAATAAGCTATGTCGACTCGTCAGAGCGGTACCGTCAAGTGGTTTAACGACGAAAAAGGTTTTGGTTTCATCACTCCAGAAAGCGGTCCGGATCTGTTCGTACATTTCCGCGCTATTCAGGGCAACGGCTTCAAGAGCCTGAAAGAAGGTCAGAAAGTCACCTTCATCGCCGTGCAGGGCCAGAAAGGCATGCAGGCTGACGAAGTTCAAGCCGAAGGCTGATCTTCATCAACAAAGAAGCCTCTGCTGGCAACAGCAGGGGCTTTTTTGTGCGCGCAATTCCGTAGAATGGGCGTTTTGCGCAAGGAGGGCCTCGCCAGTGCCCAAGCAGCTGTTACAGCCCGAAGGTGATTTCCCCCCTGTCGACCTTGGCCGCCGCCTGGCCGCCATGTTCTATGACTTTCTGCTGTGCACCGCGTTGCTGATCGTCACCGCCGGTGCCTACAAGATGATCCAGATGGCTTTTATCGGTGAAGCGCGCATGCGCGAGCTGACCGAGGCCGGCGCCCTGGATGGCGACCCGTTGCTGTCGACCATCCTGCTGTTCGCCCTGTTCGGCTTTTTCGCCAAGTTCTGGACCCACGGCGGCCAGACCCTGGGTATGCAGGTATGGGGTATCCGCGTGCAAAATGCCGACGGCAGCGCTATCAGCCTGTGGCAGGCACTGCTGCGTTTTGTCGTATCGATCGGCTCGTGGCTGTGCCTGGGCCTGGGTTTCATCTGGGCGTTGTTCGACAAGCGCAAGCGCAGCTGGCACGACATCTACTCCGACACTCAGCTGGTGCGAATTCCCAAGCGCAAAAAATAACCGCGCACAAAAAAGCCGACCCTGAGGTCGGCTTTTTCTTGTCTGCGGCAATCTATCCGGCGCGCCGCAACATCCACAACCCGGCCACCGCGCAGATCGCCGCCGGCAGCACCACCGCCAGCAACGGCGGGAAGCCAAACACCTGGCTGGAAGGCCCGAGCAGGTCCTGGGCGATGCGGAACACAAAACCCACCAGCACCCCGGTGAACACCCGCTGACCGAGGGTAACCGAGCGCAGCGGACCGAAGATGAAGGAGATGGCCATCAGCACCAGCGCCGCGGTGACCATCGGCTGCAGCACCTTGGTCCAGAATGCCAGCCAGTACCGGGCGTTGTTCAGGCCCTGGTCGGACAGGTAGTGGATGTAATCCCAAAGACCGGTGATCGACAGTGATTCTGGTGCGACCACTACGGTATTGAGCAACTGCGGGGTGACCGACACGTCCCAGCGTTCTTCAGGCGTTTTGATGACTTCGGTGTGATCGCCGCGGAAATAGGTGGTGGTCACGTCGCTGAGCAGCCAGTGATCTTCCTTGTACTGGGCACGGCGGGCAAAGCTCGAGGTCTGCATGTGCCGCTCGTTGTCGAAACGATAGCGGGTCACGCCGTAGAGCAAGCCGTTGGGCTGCACCGAGTTGATGTGCACGAACTCGTCACCCTGGCGGTGCCACATGCCGCGCTTGGAGCTCTGCGCCTCACCACCGCCCTGGGCCAGGGAACGGTCGGCCTGGGCCTTGTTCTCGGTGACCGGGGCCAGGTACTCGCCAATCAGGATACCGGCCAGCATCAGCACCAGCATCGGCTTCATCACCGCCCAGACGATCCGCCCGATCGACACGCCGGCGGCGCGCATGATGGTCAGCTCGCTGCTGCTGGCCAGGCTCCCCAGGCCGATCAGGCAGCCGATCAGGGCAGCCATCGGCAGCATGTCGTAGAGCCGCCGCGGTGCGGTAAGCAAGACGAAATTGCCGGCGTCCATCAGCGTGTAGGTGTCGGTGATATCGCCCATTTCATCGATGAAGGCGAACAGCGAAGCCAGGCCCAGGATGATGCCCAGTACGGCAAGAATCGCCATCAGCACACTTTTGCCGATGTAACTGTCGAGCTTAACCATGGGCCACCTCCGCACGGCGAGCGGCGCGCTTGAGGCGCAACGGCTCCCAGTACATCAGCCCCAGGCCGATCAACAGAAACAGGCCATGGACCCACCAGATACCCAGGCCGATCGGCAGCTTGCCTTTCTCCAGGGCGCCACGCACGGCAATCAGCATTGTCAGGTACGCCATATACAGAAGAATCGCCGGCAGCAGTTTGAGGAAACGGCCCTGGCGCGGGTTGACCCGCGACAGTGGCACCGCCAGCAGGGTGACGATGAACACCAGCAACGGCAGCGACAGGCGCCACTGCAGCTCGGCACGCTCGCGCAGGCCCTTGCTGCCAATCAGTTGCGAGGTCGGGATGGCTTCACGCTCGGTGATCTCTTCACTGACTTCAGGCTTGGGCAACAGCACGCCGTAGGTGTCGTACTTGATTGCGCGGTAATCAGCCTGGCCAGGATTACCGTCATAGCGGTAGCCGTTTTCCAGGATCAGGTAGCGGTTGCCATCGGGGTTGACCTGCTGGTGGCCTTTTTCCGCCACCAGTACCGACGGACCGCGGTCCTTGGTCTTGTCCTGGTTGAAGCGCTTCTCGGAAATGAACACACCGCCAAGGTTGACCCGATCTTCCGACAGTTGCTCGGTATAGGTAACCCGCGAACCATCGCGCAGGGTCTGGAAGCGGCCCGGCACCAGGGTGTCGAACTCGGTCAGGGCGTCCTGCTGGTTGATGATCTGTGCGACCTGGGTAACGCCCTGGGGCGCCAGGCTCAGGCTCAGCCAGGCTACCAGCAAGGCCACCAGTGCCGCCGGCGCCATGGTCATGCCCAGCAGCCGCTGCTGGCTCATGCCGGTGGCCGAAAGCACGGTCATCTCGCTTTCCAGGTACAAACGGCCATAGGCCAGGAGGATACCGAGGAACAGCCCCAGGGGCAGGATCAACTGCAGGAAGCCCGGCAGGCGGTAGCCCATGATCAGGAACAGCACGCTCGGGTCGAGCACGCCTTGGGCCGCCTGGGCCAGGTATTTGATGAAGCGCCCACTCATGATGATGACCAGCAGCACAGCGCTGACGGCACTCAAGGTCACCAGGACCTCGCGGGACAGATAACGAAAGACGATCAAACCAGACACTCCTGGGTTGTCAGGCTCGGACAGCCGAACAAGAAATCCATAACAGCCAAGATAGTAGCCCGCTCGCCAGAGCGAACCCGGGTAAAAGTTGGCGCATTATCCTGTGATTGGCCGTGCCTGTCACTTGGCGCCGCACAATGCTTCATCTCGGGGTTGTCAGGGCGGGCGAAGCAGGCTCAAACTGGGGGCTTTAGCACTGGTACGCGACCACGCGGCCACGACCGCGCCTGCATAGACAACGCGCATCGACAGATCATTCGGGGAACCTGACATGGAACTGGTTGTAAAAAGCGTAGCCGCAGCATCCTTGAAAACCGCCACCCTGGTCCTGCCCGTGGCTGAAGGCGGCAAACTCGGCGCCATCGCCAAAACCATCGACGAAGCCACCGGCGGTGCCCTGGCCAGCGTGCTCAAGCGCGGCGACCTGGCCGGCAAGGTCGGCCAGACCCTGCTGCTGCACAGCCTGCCAAACCTCAAGGCCGAGCGCGTGCTGCTGGTGGGTACCGGCAAGGATGCCGAGCTGGGTGATCGCAGCTGGCGCAAGGTCGTTGCCGCCGTGCTGGCAGTGCTCAAGGGCTTGAACGGCAGCGACGCAGCTCTGGCCCTGGACGACGTCAAGGTTGCCGGCCGCGATGCTTTCTATGGCAAGACCCGCCTGTTGGCCGAGAGCCTGCTCGATGGCCAGTACGTGTTCGACCAGTTCAAGAGCAAGAAAGCCGAACCTCGCGCCCTGAAAAAAATCACCCTGCTCAGCGCCAAGGCCGGTGCCAGCGATGTCGAGCGCGCGGTCAAGCATGCCGTCGCCATCGCCAACGGCATGGGCTTCACCCGCGACCTGGGCAACCTGCCGCCGAACGTCTGCCACCCAAGCTACCTGGCCGAACAGGCCAAGGCCCTGGGCAAGGAATTCAAGGGCCTCAAGGTCGAGGTGCTGGACGAGAAGAAGATCAAGGACCTGGGCATGGGCGCCTTCTACGCCGTCGGCCAGGGCAGCGATCAGCCGCCACGCCTGATCGTCCTCAACTACCAGGGCGGCAAAAAGAGCGAGAAGCCTTTCGTGCTGGTGGGCAAGGGCATCACCTTCGACACCGGTGGCATCAGCCTCAAGCCCGGCGCCGGCATGGATGAAATGAAGTTCGACATGGGCGGCGCCGCCAGCGTCTTCGGCACCCTGCGCGCCGTGCTCGAGCTGCAACTGCCGATCAACCTGGTGTGCCTGCTGGCCTGCGCCGAGAACATGCCGAGCGGCGGCGCCACCCGTCCTGGCGACATCGTCACGACCATGAGCGGGCAGACCGTCGAGATCCTCAACACCGACGCCGAAGGCCGCCTGGTGCTGTGCGACACCCTGACCTACGCCGAGCGCTTCAAGCCTCAGGCAGTGATCGACATCGCCACCCTGACCGGCGCCTGCATCGTCGCCCTGGGCAGCCACACCTCGGGCCTGATGGGCAACAACGACGACCTGGTCGGGCAACTGCTCGACGCCGGCAAGCGCGCCGACGACCGCGCCTGGCAGCTACCGCTGTTCGACGAATACCAGGAACAGCTCGACAGCCCGTTCGCCGACATCGCCAACATCGGCGGGCCAAAAGCCGGCACCATCACCGCCGGTTGCTTCCTGTCACGCTTTGCCAAGGCTTACAACTGGGCTCACCTGGACATCGCCGGCACCGCCTGGATCAGCGGCGGCAAGGACAAGGGTGCCACTGGCCGCCCGGTTCCACTGCTGACCCAGTACCTGCTCGATCGCGCCAACGCCTGAGGCGACGCTGGCCGTCTGCGCCTTGGGGCGTAGCCGGCCGGCAGGCAGACCATGAGCAAAGTCGATTTCTACATATTGCCCAGCGCCGCGCCCTCGGCGCGCCTGGATTTCGCCTGCAAGCTGTGCGACAAGGCCTGGCGCCTGGGGCACCGGGTTTACCTGCATTGCAGCGACGCCGCCCAGCGCGATGAACTGGACGCGCGCCTGTGGGCGTTCAAGGGCGAGTCCTTCGTGCCCCACGACGCGGCTGAAGACAACCCGCAGGGCAGCGTCGCTCTGGGCCTTGGCGATGATGCCGGCAGCCACCAGGACCTGCTGATCAACCTTGACCTCAAGGTACCGGCGTTCGCTTCCCGCTTTGCCCGGATCGCCGAGATCGTGGTCGAAGAGCCGGCGATTCGTCAGGCGGCCCGAGAGAGTTTCCGTTTCTACCGCGAACAGGGCTATGCTCTGCAAGATCACCGCTTACAGCGACTCTGAAGACGATGGACAAACCCACTCCCCTGCCCCAATCCGCGCACCTGCTGGACGACCTGGAGTCGATCCGCCAGCTGCTTGGCGATGCATCCCTTGAGCCGCCGCTGTTGACCGACACCGTCGAGGAGCAGATCCCGCTGCTGCTCGAAGAGGCCGAAGCAGCGCCGCAGCCGGCGCCTGAAGCGCCAGCCGACCCGCAGGCCAAGCGCCAGGAAACCCTGCTGCACCTGGACGCCGAGCTACGCGCGGCGGCCCAGTTGATCATGCAGGACGTGATCAACGATTTCGCCCCGCATATCGAAAGCGAAATCAAGCGCCGCCTGGACGCCCGGCTCGAGCGCCTGCTCAACCAGTAAAAAGCGGTAACAAGCTTCAACCGACAAACTGCAAGAGCCGTGCGGCGCTCTGAGCTTGCAGCTTGTCGCTTGAAGCTTGCGGCTTCGTTATACTCTCCGGCTTTCCTGAATAAATGCCTAAGGGTCCCGCCGCGCATGGATAAGACCTACCAGCCGCACGCCATTGAAACTTCCTGGTACAACACCTGGGAGTCCGAGAATTATTTCGCTCCGCAAGGCGCGGGCGATTCCTACACCATCATGATCCCGCCGCCGAACGTCACCGGCAGCCTGCACATGGGTCATGGCTTCAACAACGCGATCATGGACGCCCTGATCCGTTTCCGCCGCATGCAGGGCCGCAACACCCTGTGGCAGCCAGGTACCGACCACGCCGGTATCGCCACGCAGATGCTGGTCGAGCGTCAACTCGAAGCCAAAGGCCAGAACCGTCACGACCTGGGCCGCGAGAAGTTCCTGGAAAAGGTCTGGGAATGGAAAGATCAGTCCGGTGGCAACATCAGCCGCCAGATTCGCCGCCTGGGCTCGTCGGTCGACTGGAGCCGCGAGCGTTTCACCATGGACGACGGCCTCTCGGAAGCAGTGAAAGAAGCCTTCGTGCGCCTGCATGAAGACGGCCTGATCTACCGCGGCAAGCGCCTGGTCAACTGGGACACCAAGCTGCACACGGCGATTTCCGACCTCGAAGTGGAAAACCACGACGAGAAGGGTCACCTGTGGAACCTGCGCTACCCGCTGGCTGACGGCGCCAAAACTGCCGACGGCAAGGACTACCTGATCGTCGCCACCACGCGCCCGGAAACCATGCTCGGCGACGCCGCCGTTGCCGTGAACCCGGAAGACGAGCGTTACAAGGCGCTGATCGGCAAGTTCGTCGAGCTGCCGCTGGTTGGCCGCCGTATCCCGATCATCGCCGACGACTATTGCGACCCTGAGTTCGGCACCGGCTGTGTGAAAATCACCCCGGCCCACGACTTCAACGACTATGAAGTCGGCAAGCGCCACAACCTGCCGCTGCTGAACATCTTCGACAAGAACGCCTTCGTCCTGCCGGCCGCCCAGGTGTTCAACCTCGACGGCAGCGTCAACGACAGTATCGACGCGACCCTGCCGGCCCAGTATGCAGGCCTCGACCGCTTCGTTGCGCGCAAGCAGATCGTTGCCGATTTCGACGCCGCCGGCCTGTTGGTCAGCGTCGACGACCACGCCCTGAAAGTGCCGAAAGGCGACCGCTCGGGTACCGTCATCGAGCCGTGGCTGACCGACCAGTGGTACGTGTCGACCAAGCCGCTGGCAGAGCCTGCGATTGCTGCCGTCGAAGACGGCCGCATTCAGTTCGTGCCCAAACAGTACGAAAACATGTACTTCTCCTGGATGCGCGACATCCAGGACTGGTGCATCAGCCGTCAGCTGTGGTGGGGTCACCGTATTCCGGCCTGGTACGACGAATCCGGCAAGGTCTATGTCGGCCGTAGCGAAGAAGAGGTGCGCAGCAAGCACAACCTCGGCGCCGACGTGGTCCTGAACCAGGACAACGACGTGCTCGACACCTGGTTCAGCTCGGGCCTGTGGACCTTCTCGACCCTGGGCTGGCCACAGCAGACCGAATTCCTCAAGAAGTTCCACTCCACCGACGTGCTGGTCACCGGCTTCGACATCATTTTCTTCTGGGTTGCCCGGATGATCATGCTGACCATGCACCTGGTGAAGAACGAGGACGGCACCCCGCAGGTACCGTTCAAGACCGTGTATGTGCACGGCCTGGTGCGCGATGGCCAGGGCCAGAAGATGTCCAAGTCCAAGGGCAACGTCCTTGACCCGCTGGACATCGTTGACGGCATCACCCTGGACGAACTGCTGGAAAAACGCACCAGCGGCATGATGCAGCCAAAGCTTGCCGAGAAGATCGCCAAGCAGACCAAGGCCGAGTTCCCGGAAGGCATCGCCAGCTACGGCACCGACGCCCTGCGCTTCACCTTCTGCTCGCTGGCCTCCACCGGTCGCGACATCAAGTTCGACATGGGCCGCGTCGAAGGCTACCGCAACTTCTGCAACAAGATCTGGAACGCTGCGCGCTATGTTCTGGACAAGGGCGAAGACTGCGGCCAGAACGGCGAAGCCTACGAGCTGTCGCTGGCTGATCGCTGGATCATCTCGCAGTTGCAGCGCACCGAAGCCGAAGTCACCCGCCAGCTCGACCAGTTCCGCTTCGACCTGGCCGCCCAGGCGCTCTACGAGTTCATCTGGAACCAGTATTGCGACTGGTACCTGGAGCTGTCCAAGCCGGTCCTGTGGGACGAGAACGCCCCGGTCGAACGCGCCCGTGGTACTCGCCGCACCCTGGTCCGGGTACTGGAAGTGGCACTGCGCCTGGCCCATCCGTTCATGCCGTTCATCACCGAAGAAATCTGGCAGCGCCTGGCGCCGCTGGCCGGCGCGCAAGGCAAGACCATCATGCTGCAGCCATGGCCAGTGGCCAATGAAAGCCGCATCGATGCCGCTGCCGAAGGCGATATCGAATGGCTCAAGGAGCTGATGCTCGGCGTGCGCAACATCCGCGGCGAAATGAACATCGGCCCGGGCAAGCCACTGCAACTGTTCCTGAAAAACGCCAGCGCCGAAGACCAGCGCCGCCTGCAGGAAAACGAAGCGCTGCTGAAGAAGCTGGCGAAGATCGAGTCCTTCACCGTGCTCGGCGAACAGGACGAGGCGCCGCTGAGCGCCACCGCCCTGGTCGGCGATCTGCAAGTACTGGTGCCGATGGCCGGGCTGATCGACAAGGACGCCGAGCTGGCTCGCCTGAACAAGGAAATCCAGCGTCTGCAGGGCGAAGTCCAGCGCGTCGGCGGCAAGCTGTCCAACGCCGCCTTCGTCGACAAGGCACCGCCTGCGGTGATCGACAAGGAACGCGCCAAGCTGGCTGAAGCCGAACAGGCCCTGGCCAACTTCACCGAGCAGCATGCGCGGATTGCCGCCTTGTAACGATCGCTGACCTCAGTGATGCCATCGCGGGTCAAGGCCGCTCCCACAGAAGTCTCTGTAGGAGCGGGCTTGACCCGCGATGCTTTGCACCGGACCTCAACATGACCACAACCAACAAACCGACCCTGCACCCGCGCAACCGCCACCAGGGCCGCTACGACTTCCCCCAGTTGATCAAGAGCAGCCCGCAGCTGGGCCAGTTCATGATCACCAACCCCCACGGCAAGCCGAGCATCGACTTCGCCAACCCGGATGCCGTCAGGGTCTTCAACCGCGCCCTGCTCAAGGCCCAGTACGGTATCCAGCACTGGGACATCCCGGCTGACTACCTGTGCCCGCCAATCCCCGGCCGGGCCGACTACGTACACGTGCTGGCCGACTTGCTGGCAGACGAAAACGGCGGCGAAATACCCCGTGGCGCGCAGGTCCAGGCCCTGGACATCGGTGTCGGTGCCAATTGCATCTACCCGTTGCTGGGCAACAGCGATTACCGCTGGCGCTTTCTCGGTTCAGACATCGACGCCACGGCACTGGCTGCGGCCGGCGCCATCGTCCAGGCCAACGGCCTGGGCAAGGCCATCAGCCTGCGCCAGCAAGGCAACCGCAAGCACATCCTGCTGGGGCTGCTCAAAAGCGACGAGCGCTTCGACCTGACCCTGTGCAACCCGCCCTTCCACACCTCACGCGAAGAAGCCACCCGCGGCAGCCAGCGCAAATGGCGGGCACTGGGCAAGGCCGATCCCAAGCGCAAGCTGCCGGTGCTGAACTTTGGCGGGCAGAACAACGAACTGTGGTGCGAAGGCGGCGAGATCCGCTTCGTCAGCCAGTTGGTGGCCGAGAGCGTCAGCCTGAGCCAGCAGGTGCTGTGGTTCACCAGCCTGGTATCGAAAGCCTCCAACCTGCCCGGCATCCAGGCCGCGCTGAAAAAGGCCGGGGCGGCCGAACAGCGGGTGGTGGAGATGGGCCAGGGGCAGAAACAGAGCCGCATGATCGCCTGGACCTTCCAGGACGCCGCAGCGCGCCAGGCTTGGCGCCAGCAGCGCTGGAGCAAAACCCAGTCATAAAAAAACCGCGTCCGGGCAACCCGGACGCGGCTTTTGTCGAGCTGTTTACAATTACTTGTTTACAGCGTCGGTCAGCACTTTGGCTGGTACGAACTTGACGACTTTCTTGGCAGCGATTTCGATGGCAGCGCCAGTCGAAGGGTTGCGGCCGGTACGGGCAGGACGCTCGGTGATTTTCAGTTTGCCGATGCCTGGCAGGGTGATTTCGCTGCCATTTTCCAGTTGATCAGCAACGATCTGGCCCAGTTGCTCCAGAGCGTTACGCGCGGTGGTTTTTGGCGCGTCGATAGCTTCAGCGATATCGGCGATCAGTTGGTCTTTGGTCAATGCCATGGTGGTGTTCCTTCCCTATCAAATTCAGTGAGTATGCAGAGTGCTACGTCAGTCATCGAGCCAGACCTGCGGGGGATCCGGCGGTCCGGTGTTACAGCCACGTCAATCGCGTATGTAGATACGTAAAACGACGTTTGGTTCGACGTGACGCGAGCGGTCTGCCAGCAATGCGCCACACACGGGGCGCAAGACCGGGCAAAACTACCACAGGAATAGATAAATATCCGCCTCCCACAGGGCAAATGTGCAGGTTTTTCGGGGGTTTGCGCGAAAAAACGCAAAAAATTGAACAAAAAATAAACAACCGACATATCTGCCAACATCTGGCCGCTGAATCACCCCTGTGCTGAGGTACACTTGGCGACTTTGCAACGCGGCCAGCACCGCCCATTTTCAACCGAGAATCCCATGCCGATCCGTCATTGCATCGTCCACCTGATCGACAAGAAACCCGATGGCAGCCCCGCCGTGCTGCACGCCCGCGACTCGGAACTGGCCGAGTCGGGTGCCATCGAAAACCTTCTGGCCGACCTCAACGATAGCTACAACGCCAAACAGGGCAAAGCCTGGGGCTTCTTCCACGCAGAATCCGGCGCCCACCCGTTCAGCGGCTGGCTCAAGGAATACCTCGACGAAGGCAGCACCTTCACGGCCTTCAGCCGCGTCGCCGTCGAGCACCTGCAAAAGCTGATGGAAGAGTCCAACCTGTCGGTCGGCGGCCACGTGTTGTTCGCCCACTATCAGCAAGGCATGACCGATTACCTGGTGATCGCCTTGCTGCACCACAGCGAAGGCGTGGCGGTAAACGCCGAGCTGGACGTGACCCCGTCGCGCCACCTGGACCTGGGCCAGCTGCACCTGGCCGCGCGCATCAACCTTTCCGAGTGGCAGAACAACAAGGCCTCCAAGCAGTACATCTCGTTCATCAAGGGCAAGAACGGCAAGAAAGTCTCGGAGTACTTCCGCGACTTCATCGGCTGCCAGGAAGGCGTCGACGGCCCAGGCGAGACCCGCACCCTGCTCAAGGCTTTCAGCGATTTTGTCGAAAGCGAAGACCTGCCCGAAGAAGCCGCCCGCGAGAAGACCCAGACCCTGGTCGACTACGCTACCAGCCAGACCAAGGCCGGCGAGCCAGTAACCCTCGAGGAACTCTCAGGGCTGATCGATGAAGACCGCCCACGGGCCTTCTACGAGCATATTCGCAACAAGGACTACGGCCTGTCGCCGGAAATCCCCGCCGATAAGCGCACGCTCAACCAGTTCCGCCGCTTCACCGGCCGTGCCGAAGGGCTGTCGATCAGCTTTGAAGCGCACTTGCTGGGCTCGAAGGTCGAGTACGACGAGGAAGCCGGCACCCTGATCATCAAAGGCCTGCCGACGCAACTGACCGATCAGCTCAAGCGTCGCAAGGACTGAGCCCCGCCCAGGAGGCCACCAGCGCCTCCTTGGCACTCTTGCGCAGCTTCTTCACCAGCCGCTCCTGTTGCAGCGCCTTGGTTTTGTCGGGCCAGGCCTCGACATAGACCAAAGCCACTGCCGGGCTGGTGCTGAAGTAGCGTGCCCCCTGGCCCTTCTGGTGGGCCTGGAAGCGCCGCTCCGGGTTGTCGCTGATCCCGCAGTACAGCGAGCCATTGGCGGCGCGTACCAGGTAGACGTACCAGGGTTTGTTCGGTGGTTGGGCAATGGGCTCGGACACGTTAGTGACTATCAACGGCAAAGCGCACAGCTTAGCGCCTCAGCGCCCCGCCTGAAACGCCCGCAGGCCTTTCTGCGCCTGGGCGCGCACCTTGCCCTGGACCAGCGGCGACCAGCCCAGCAGCACCCCCGTGGTGCCCAAGGCCTGACGTGACCAGCGCCACAGGTCGAAACTGTCGTGGTGCTCGCAGATCTTGCCGTCCCGAAACACAAAGCGTGCCTGGATGTCGTTGACCACGGTGCGGCCGGTCTGGCTGAACAGGTAGCGGGCGACCCAGCGGGCGCTGCCAGCGCGCTCGTCGGCGCGTACCGTGTCGAAGGTCAGGGTAAAGTCCTTGGCGCGGGTGGTGAGCATGCGCCACATGTCACCGGCATCCTTGCCGCGCAAAGTACCGAAGACCGGGTCACTGAAAACGATATCGTCGCTGTAACAGGCGACCATGGCTTCGGCGTCCAGGCGCTGGAAAGCCTGGTAGAAGCGGGTGATCAGGGCAGTATTGGCGTCGCTCATGGTGCAGGTCCGGTTCATGGCAATAGACCTGCACCATAGTCCGCTGAAGTGGCAAAAAGCTATGGGCATTTGCCTGGCGAATGTCTGCTCAAACCCGCTCGCTGACCACCTGCACATGCAGGTTGCGCCCGGCCTTGAGGCCAAAGCCTATGGCGCCGATGCCCAGCACGGCAAAGATCCAGCCCACCGCGTTCCAGCCGCCGGTCAGGTCATGCACCAGGCCGACCGCGAATGGCCCCATCGATGCCAGGGTGTAACCGATGCCCTGGGCCATGCTCGACAGGTTGGCGGCGACGTGAGCGTCTTTGGAACGCAGCACGATCAGGGTCAATGCCAGGGCGAAGGTACCGCCCTGCCCCAGCCCCAGGACAATAGCCCAGCCCCACAGGCCTTCCAGCGGCGCATACAGGCAGCCGAACAAGCCGGCCAGGGCCATGAGCATGACCACCACGATGGCCAGGCGCTGGTCCTTGCCACGTGTCGCCAGCCACGGCGCGCTGAGCGAACTGAGCAACTGCACGATCACCGAGCCGGACAACACCAGCCCGGCCTGGGTCGGGCTCAGGCCGCGACCGATGAGGATCGACGGCAGCCAGCCGAAAACGATATAGGCCAGCGACGATTGCAGGCCCATGTACAGGGTGACCTGCCAGGCCAGCGGATCGCGCAGCAGGCCGCGTACACGGTAGGCCACATTGTGGGCGCCGTGGCCCTGGCGGGCCTGGGGCAGCCAGATCAGCGCCGCCAGCAAGGCCGGGATCAACCAGAAGCCCAGGCCCAGCGACCAGCTGTCGCCCAAGCGCTCGCTCAGGGGCACGGTGGCGCCCGCAGCCATTGCCGCGCCCAGGCACAAGGCCATGGTGTAGACGCCGGTCAGGGTCCCGGCATGCTTGGGGAAGTCGCGCTTGACGATGCCCGGCAACAGCACGCCGATCACACCGATGCTGGCCCCGGCCATGATACTGCCGACGAATAGCCCGGTGCTGCCAAAAGCACTGCGTACGGCGATACCGGCTGCCAGCACCAGGAGAATACCGAGGATCACCCGCTCGCTGCCAAAGCGCCGCGCCAGTATCGGTGCCAGCGGCGCGAACAGCCCCAGGCACAGCACCGGCAAGGTGGTCAGCAAACCGGCCTGGGAAGCCGTCAGGCCAAGGCTGTCCGAGACCAGGCTAAGTAGTGGCGCCATGCTCGACAACGCCGGACGCAGGTTCAGCGCCACCAGCACCAGGCCGAGCAGCAACAGCCACGGGCGCTTGAGCAGCACCGGTTGCTGTTGCACTTGTTCGTCGTCGGCTTCGGCGTCGATCAGCAGTTCTTCCAGCTCCGGCCCGTTGGCCGGCGCCGCAGTTCGGGTTGTTTCATCGCCCATGGCAGTCTCGCAAGGTCAGGATTCGTTGATCAGGGTCCGGCTCAGGGCCTTGGCCTTGTCCGGATCGCGTTGTTCGATGGCATCGAGAATCTGCCCGTGCAGGTCGAACACAAGCTGGCAGCGGGGAGCGTGGCTCAGGTTGTGATGCAAGGTGGCCGCCACCACCCCGGAAAAGTAGCGATACAACTCGCTCAGCGCCGGGTTATGCGCGGCATCCACCAGGCGCTGGTGGAACACCAGGTCGCAACCGATGTATTGCTCCAGGTCGTCGTGAAAATGCGCACTGCTGTGTTCGAGCGCTTCGCGAAGAGCGTGCAGGTCCGCGTCGGTACGGCGCAGCGCGGCCAGGCCAATGGCTTCGGCTTCAAGAATATGGCGAGTCTCGCGCGCCTGCTCCAGATCGCAGCGCGACAAGGCCTGTAGCGCCTGCAGCGGGTCGACGGCGCTGCGCAGGTAGCTGCCATCCCCCTGGCGGACTTCGACCAGGCCGCTGAACGCCAGCACGCGCATGGCTTCACGCACGGTGTTGCGACTGATGCCCAGTTCGCTGGCCAGTTCCGGTTCGGTGGGCAGGCGCTGGCCCACGGCCCAGGCACCGCTGGCTACGCGCTGGCGCAGTTGCTCGACGGCTTGTTCGACCAGGGAGCGTTTGATCAATAACGTCATGACATCCAATCATCGGATGAATTCAGAAGGGAAAGAATACCGGTAACAAGCATCGCGGGGCAAGCCGAGGCGTCGCACCGCCGCTCCCACAGTGGGAGCGGCGGTGCGACGCCTCGACTTGCCCCGCGATAAGGACTGAGCAGTTTCAGTTCAGCGCATCAAGCAACGCCTGATTCTGCTCCGGGGTACCAATGGTGATGCGCAGGAACTGGGCGATCCGCGCCTGCTTGAAGTGACGCACGATCACCCCCTGCTCGCGCAGGCGCGCTGCCAGTTCGGCGGCATCCTGCTGCGGGTGCCGGGCAAAGATGAAGTTGGCTGCCGAGGGCAGTACTTCAAAGCCACGGGCAGTGAGTTCAGCGACCACCTTCTCGCGACTGTCGATCACCTTGCGGCAGGTTTCTTCAAAGTAGGCACGGTCCTCGAACGCCGCCGCCGCACCCACAATCGCCATACGGTCCAGTGGATAGGAGTTGAAGCTATTCTTGATCCGCTCCAGCGCCTCGATCAGGTCCGGATGGCCGACCGCCAGGCCTACCCGCAGGCCGGCCAGCGAACGCGACTTGGACAGGGTCTGGGTGACCAGCAGGTTGTCGTAGCGATCCACCAGTCTGATGGCGGTCTGGCCGCCAAAGTCGATGTAGGCTTCATCGACCACCACCACCGAGTCGGGGTTGGCCTCGAGCAGTTGCTCGATGGCCTCCAGGGCCAGCAGGCAACCGGTCGGCGCGTTGGGGTTGGGGAAGATGATCCCGCCGTTGGCCTTGCGGTAGTCAGCGACCCGGATCTGGAACTGCTCGTCCAGCGCCACTGCTTCGAACGGGATGCCGTACAGGCCGCAGTAGACCGGGTAGAAGCTGTAGCTGATGTCCGGGAACAGCAACGGTGCATCGTGCTGGAACAGGCCATGGAAGATGTGCGCCAGCACTTCATCCGAACCGTTGCCGAGGAACACCTGGTTGCCCTGCACACCGTAGTAGTCCGCTACCGCCTGCTTTAGCAGGTCGCTGTTGGGGTCCGGGTACAGGCGCAGGTTGTCGTTGAGTTCGCCGCGCATGGCTTCCAGCGCCTTGGGCGACGGGCCGTAGGGGTTCTCGTTGGTGTTGAGCTTGACCAGCCTGGCCAGCTTTGGCTGCTCGCCCGGCACGTAAGGCACCAGGTCCTTGACGAAGGGGCTCCAGAATTTACTCATGTTCAGTTCCCCTTCTTGTCGGCAAGGATGCGGTATTCGGCGCTGCGGGCGTGGGCGGTCAGCGACTCGCCACGGGCCAGTACCGAGGCAGTGTGGCCGAGCTCGGAAGCGCCCTGCTCGGAGCAGAAGATGATCGACGAACGCTTCTGGAAGTCATACACCCCCAGCGGCGACGAGAAGCGCGCGGTGCCGGAAGTCGGCAGTACGTGGTTGGGGCCGGCGCAGTAATCGCCCAGGGCTTCGCTGGTGTGGCGGCCCATAAAGATCGCGCCGGCGTGGCGAATCTGCGGCAGCCAGGCCTGCGGGTCGGCGACCGACAGCTCCAGGTGCTCAGGGGCAATGCGGTTGGCAACGTCCATGGCCTGCTGCATGTCGCGCACCTGGATCAGCGCACCACGGCCGTTGATCGAGGTTTTGATGATCTCGGCGCGCTCCATGGTCGGCAGCAACTTGTCGATGCTGGCTGCGACCTTGTCGAGGAATTCGGCGTCGGGGCTGACCAGAATCGCCTGGGCGTCTTCGTCGTGCTCGGCCTGGGAGAACAGGTCCATGGCGATCCAGTCCGGATCGGTCTGGCCGTCACAGACCACGAGAATCTCCGACGGGCCGGCAATCATGTCGATACCGACCTGACCGAACACATGGCGCTTGGCGGTGGCGACATAAATGTTGCCCGGGCCGACCACCTTGTCGACCTGCGGCACGCTTTCGGTGCCATAGGCCAGGGCGGCAACCGCCTGGGCGCCACCGATGGTGAAAACCCGGTCGACACCGGCGATGCAAGCGGCGGCCAGCACCAGCTCATTGACCTCGCCACGCGGGGTCGGCACCACCATGACCACTTCACCAACGCCGGCGACCTTGGCCGGAATCGCGTTCATCAGTACCGACGACGGGTACGACGCCTTGCCGCCAGGCACATACAGGCCGGCGCGATCCAGCGGCGTGACCTTCTGGCCAAGCACAGTGCCGTCGGCTTCGGTGTAGCTCCAGGAGTCCTGCTTTTGTCGCTCGTGGTAGCTGCGCACGCGCTCGGCGGCTTTTTCCAGGGCTTCGCGCTGGGCCGGGGTGATGCGGGTCAGGGCCAGTTCCAGGCGCTCGCGACCGAGGATCAGGTCGTTGATCGAAGTCGCCTGCACGCCATCAAAGCGCTGGGTGAACTCCACCAGCGCCGCATCGCCACGCTCGCGCACGGCCTTGATGATGTCGAGTACGCGCTGGTTGACCGCGTCGTCAGAGACACTTTCCCAGCTCAGCAGATGATCCAGATGTCGGGCGAAATCCGGGTCAGCGGCATTGAGTCGGGCGATTGCAGTGGACGTGGTCATAGCGAGGGCCTCATAAATGGCGAATGCTCAGGCGCCCTAAGCTACCAGTCCATCCGCGCGGGCACCCGAGAAAATTGGCTATGACGCGGATAGACGGGCGCGACAGCGAAGGCCGCGCGCAGGAGGTAGAAAGTCTTAGCCGCGGTGTCGCGATTCGACAGCCTGGCGCAGGGTGTCGATCAGGCTCTGGATGCGGGCGTGCTGCATCTTCATCGAAGCCTTGTTGACCACCAGCCGGGAGCTGATGGTGGCAATCAGTTCCTGGGGTTCCAGGCCATTGGCACGCAGGGTGTTACCGGTGTCGACAACGTCGATGATCTTGTCGGCCAGGCCAATCAGCGGCGCCAGCTCCATCGAACCATACAGCTTGATGATATCGACCTGACGGCCTTGTTCGGCATAGTAGCGCTTGGCGACGTTGACGAACTTGGTGGCGATGCGCAGACGGCCCTTGGGCTCGGCAGCGCCGACTTTGCCGGCGGTCATCAGCTTGCACTGGGCAATCTGCAGGTCCAGCGGCTCGTACAGGCCCTGGCCACCGTACTCCATCAGCACGTCCTTGCCGGCCACGCCCAGGTCGGCGGCACCATGCTCGACGTAGGTCGGCACGTCGGTGGCGCGCACGATCAGCAGACGCACGTCTTCCTGAGTCGTCGGGATGATCAGCTTGCGGCTCTTGTCCGGGTTTTCGGTCGGCACAATACCGGCTTCCGCCAGCAGCGGCAGGGTATCGTCGAGAATCCGACCTTTGGATAGCGCGATGGTCAACATGGGAAACGTCGGTCCTTATGCGGCTACAGCCGGCCGGGCGCTAACAGGCCCGACCGCATTCAATTCGGTGCAGCAATTGGCTGGCGCGTCCCTGCGCCACTCACAGACTAGCCCGGCACGCGGCGGATCTTGGCGCCGAGCATCTGCAGTTTCTCTTCGATGCACTCATAACCACGGTCGATGTGGTAAATGCGGTCGATCAGGGTATCGCCTTCGGCAACCAGCGCCGACAGCACCAGGCTGGCCGAAGCCCGCAGGTCGGTGGCCATCACTGGAGCGCCTTTGAGGGTCTTGGTCCCGGTAACGATGGCAGTGTTGCCTTCGACCTGGATCAGGGCACCCATGCGGTGCATCTCGTAGACGTGCATGAAGCGGTTTTCGAAGATCGTCTCGATTACCGCGCCAGTGCCTTCGGCAATGGCGTTGAGCGAGATGAACTGCGCCTGCATGTCGGTCGGGAACGCCGGGTACGGAGCGGTACGCAGGTTGACGGCTTTCGGCCGCTTGCCATGCATGTCCAGCTCGATCCAGTCTTCACCGGTGGTAACTTCGGCGCCGGCTTCCTTGAGTTTTTCAAGGACGGCTTCAAGGATGGTCGGATCGGTGTCCTTGACCTTGACGCGACCGCCGGTCACGGCAGCGGCAACCAGGTAGGTACCGGTCTCGATACGGTCAGGCATGACCCGGTAGGTCGCCGAACCCAGGCGCTCGACGCCATCGATGGTGATGGTGTCGGTACCAGCGCCCTGGACTTTCGCGCCCATGGCGTTGAGGAAGTTGGCAAGGTCGACCACTTCCGGCTCGCGCGCAGCGTTTTGCAGCACGCTGCGACCTTTGGCCAGGGCTGCAGCCATCATGATGTTCTCGGTACCGGTGACACTGACGGTATCGAAGAAGAAGTGCGCGCCACGCAGGCCGCCTTCTGGGGCCTTGGCCTTGATGTAGCCGCCTTCGACTTCGATCTTCGCGCCCATGGCCTCAAGGCCGCGGATGTGCAGGTCGACCGGACGCGAACCAATGGCGCAACCGCCAGGCAGGGCCACTTCGGCTTCGCCAAAACGGGCGACCATCGGGCCCAGTACCAGGATCGAGGCACGCATGGTTTTCACCAGCTCGTACGGCGCGACCAGGGTCTTGATGGTACGCGGGTCGATTTCGACCGAGAGCTTCTCGTCGATCACCGGCTCAATGCCCATGCGGCCGAACAGCTCGATCATCGTGGTGATGTCGTGCAGGTGCGGCAGGTTGCCAACGGTGACCGGGCCATCGCAGAGCAAGGTGGCCGCCAGGATCGGCAGGGCAGCGTTCTTTGCCCCGGAAATGCGGATTTCGCCATCGAGGCGAACGCCGCCAGTAATAATCAGTTTGTCCATTAGAGTCTCGCCGCCAAGTTGGCTCAGGTGCGCTCAGCCCAGGCTGCGCTGCTGAAAAATTTCATGGTTACCGCATGGATGCTGCCATCGGTGATCCACGGGTTAAGGTGAGCATAGATCTGCTGCTGACGCTTGACCGGGCTCAGGGCCGCCAATTCGTCGCTGATCACGTTCAACTGGAAGTTGCAGCCTTCGCCTTCAACTTCGACCCGGGTTCCCGGCAACTTTTCTTCAAGGAAGTTCTTAACTTCTACGGCCTGCATGCTCAACCTCAATCGGCGCCCTTTGCGCGCGGGTCGGCCATCATACAAAAAAGCCCCTCGCCTGCGAACCCCGTAATCGGAGACTCTGACAGAGGGGCCAGTCACTGGCTGGCGGTCATTGACCGGCCAGCACCTCGTCAAGGTCATAAACCTCGGCAATTTCCCGCATGTCCTGGGGCATGGCGCGAACCTCGACGGCCTTGCCGGCCGCCTTGCCATCGCGCATGAAGGCCAGCAGCAGGGACAGGCCGACGCTGCTGGACTTCTCCACCTGCGCGCAATCGAGCACCAGCCCGGGGGCCTTGCACGCCGCAATCAGGGCCTTGCCCTGCTTGCGCAAGGCCGGCCCGCTGCGGTAGTCGAGCACCCCGGCCAGGCTCAATACGCCTGGCTCGCTCATGGTCACGACACTGTCGCTCATTGCCCTTGCTTCTCGGCCGCTTGCTCGGTGCTTTCCTTGGCCTTGGCCACTTCGCCCGCCCAGCCGTCGATGGTCTTGTCCAGGTCGTTGCCGTTGCGGTTCATGGCGTCGGCGAACTGGTCACGGAACAGCTTGCCGATGTTGATGCCGTTGACGATGACGTTACGCACCTTCCACTCGCCGTCGAGCCTGGTCAGGGTGTAGGACACCGGATAGACAGCACCGTTGTTGCCCTTGACGCTCATGTCGACGCTGGCACGGTCGTCGCCGTCCTTCTTCTCGTTGCCGACGGTAATGCCCTGGTTGTTGTACTCGAGCAGGGCGTTGCCGTAGAACTGCATCAGGCTGCGCTTGAAGTTTTCCTGGAAGCGCTGCATCTGCGCCGGGGTAGCCTTGCGCGAATACTTGACGGTCATGATGCTTTTCGAGATGCCATCGGCATCGACGACCGGCCCCAGGTTGGCATTGAGCGCATCGTAGAAGGCGCTCGGGTTGGCCTTGTATTGCTCCTTGTTGGCTTTCAGGTCAGCCAGCAACTGGGTGGTGGTCTTCTCGATCACCTGCTTGGGTGACAGAGCAGCTGCACTGGCCATCAGCGGCAGTGCTGCCAGCAACACCAGCAAGCCGCGTCGCAGGATAGAAATCATGGAAACTCCTTATTTAGCTTCTTTGCCAACGGTATTGAGCAGGAACTTGCCAATCAGGTCTTCCAGTACCAGCGCCGACTGGGTGTCGTGGATGGTTGCACCATCCTTGAGCACCGCATCTTCTCCGCCCACGCTGATACCGATGTATTTCTCGCCGAGCAGCCCTGCGGTGAGGATAGATGCAGTGGAATCGACAGGCAGGTTATCGACCCGTTTTTCCAGCTGCAGCGTCACCCGACCGGTGAAGGTGTCACGATCCAGATCGATGGCAGTGACCTTGCCGATGGTCACACCGGCCATGGTCACTTTAGCTCTGACCGTCAAACCGGCGATATTGTCGAAGTTGGCATAAAGTTTATA
This sequence comes from Pseudomonas sp. 2(2015), assembly GCF_000955865.1. NCBI lineage: Bacteria > Pseudomonadati > Pseudomonadota > Gammaproteobacteria > Pseudomonadales > Pseudomonadaceae > Pseudomonas > Pseudomonas sp. 2(2015). Next base: position 342,801 of record NZ_JYOF01000004.1, on the reverse strand, counting down.
CGTGTCGCTGCTCGGGCTCGCCGACAGGCCGCTGACGCGCAGGGCCAGCAGGATCAGCGCCAGGATCCCGGCCAGGAGGAACAGGCCGACACCGATTTCCAGGGTGCGGTTTTGCATCAGAAATCTCCAAACATCAAGGCGGTCAGAATAAAGTCCAGACCCAGGACTGCCAATGAGGCATAGACCACGGTCTTGGTGGTGGCACGACTGATCCCTTCTGAAGTGGGCTCGCAGTCATAACCCTGGAATACGGCAATCCAGGTCACGACGAAGGCAAACACCAGGCTTTTGATCACCCCGTTGAGCACATCGTCGGTAAAGGAAACACTGTTCTGCATGTTGGCCCAGAACGAGCCCTCGTAAACGCCCAGCCAGTCGACGGCAACCCACGAACCACCCCAGATACCGACCACGCTGAAGATCAAAGCCAGCAACGGCAGCGAGATGAAACCGGCCCACAGCCGCGGCGCGACGATGTACTTGAGCGGATCGACACCGATCATTTCCAGGCTGGACAGCTGCTCGGTGGACTTCATGTTGCCGATTTCGGCGGTCAGCGCCGAGCCTGCACGGCCGGCGAACAGCAGCGCGGTAACCACCGGGCCCAGTTCACGCAGCAGGGTCAGGGCGACCATCTGCCCCACCGCCTGCTCCGAACCGTACTTGGTGAGGATGCTGAAGCCCTGCAGGGCCAGGACCATGCCGATGAACACACCGGACACGACGATGATCGCCAGCGACAGCACGCCAACCGAATAGAGCTGGCGAACCAGCAACTGAAAGCCGCCGCCGGTGCCGCTGCGCCCGACCAGCGAATGCAGCAGGAACAGGAAGGAGCGGCCGAGAATGGCCAGCACGTCGATGGCCGATCGGCCAAAGCGACGAATACGTTCGAGTAAGGATTTTCTGCGCATCAACGCTTCCCCAGAAGATCGGCGCGGTAATCCGGCGCAGGAAAGTGAAAGGGCACCGGGCCATCCGGATCGCCTTTCATGAATTGACGAATGCGCGGGTTGTCGGAGCCCATCAGCTCTTGCGGCGTGCCCTGCCCCAACACCTGGCCGTCACCGACCACATAGATGTAGTCGGCGATGCTGGCGGTTTCGGCCAGGTCGTGGGAAACCACGATGCTGGTAATGCCCAGGGCATCGTTGAGCAGGCGGATCAGCCGCACCAGCACGCCCATGGCAATCGGGTCCTGGCCGACGAACGGTTCATCGTACATGAGGATTTGCGGATCCAGGGCAATCGCCCGGGCCAGCGCCACACGACGTTTCATGCCGCCGGATAGCTCGTCGGGCATCAGCTCGATGGCGCCACGCAGGCCAACGGCCTGGAGTTTCATCAGGACGATGTCGCGAATCATCTCGTCAGACAGCTGGGTATGCACGCGCAGCGGGAAGGCGACGTTCTCGAACACATCGAGATCGGTGAACAGCGCGCCACTCTGGAACAGCACGCCCATCTGCTTGCGGGCATCGAACAGGTCACTGCGCGACAGGGTCGGCAGGTTCTGCCCGGCCACCCAGACCTCGCCACTGGCCGGGCGCAGTTGTGCACCCATCAGCCGCAGCAGCGTGGTTTTGCCGCACCCGGAAGGCCCCATGATGCCGGTAACCTTGCCACGGGGAATGCGTATGTCGACATTATTGAAGATGCTGCGCGAACCGCGCTTGAAGGAAACGCCCTTCAATTCGACCGCGTAGGCGTTATCAACGCTCATCTAGACTCCTTGCGATGCAGCCTTCTCACTCAGACGCGCGCCCCCTTCGTGGAGGCACGCACGCACCAAGCGGGCCGAACAGCGGCGAACTATAGCACCGCTGATAGGGCCGCCCCAAGGCCGCCGAAGTGCTTGTTCAGCTATGGTTAAGCCAACCGGGCGAATGTATGACAATCACAAGGTGAGGCTTTCGCCCATTACCGCTATAATCGCCGCCTTTTCATCAGGCAATCCGATTTTCGACATGAGCCAATCCAGCGACCTGATCCAATCCGCGCAGCGCACCATCCGTTTCGAACTCGAGGCGGTTGAGGGCCTGCTGGCCCACATCGACGCCGATTTCGTCAAGGCATGCGAGCTGATCCTGGCCAGCAAGGGCCGGGTGGTGGTGGTCGGCATGGGCAAGTCGGGGCACATCGGCAACAAGATCGCCGCGACCCTGGCCAGCACCGGTACGCCGGCGTTTTTCGTTCACCCGGCCGAAGCCAGCCATGGCGACATGGGCATGATCACCCGCGACGACGTGATCCTGGCCCTGTCCAACTCGGGCTCCACCGCCGAGATCGTCACCCTGCTGCCACTGATCAAGCGACTGGGTATCCAGCTGATCAGCCTCACCGGCAACCCCGATTCGCCTCTGGCCAAGGCCGCCGAGGTCAACCTCGACGCCCGCGTTGCCCAGGAGGCCTGCCCGCTGAACCTGGCACCGACCTCCTCGACTACCGCCGCGCTGGTGCTGGGCGACGCCCTGTCCATCGCCCTGCTCGAGGCCCGCGGCTTTACCGCTGAAGATTTCGCCTTCTCGCACCCCGGCGGCGCCCTCGGCCGACGCCTGCTGCTGAAAGTCGAGAACGTCATGCACGCCGGCGACGAGCTGCCGCAGGTGCAACGCGGCACCCTGCTCAAGGACGCACTGCTTGAAATGTCTCGCAAGGGCCTGGGCATGACGGTGGTGCTCGAAGCCGACGGACGGTTGGCCGGGATCTTCACCGACGGCGACCTGCGCCGCAGCCTCGATCGCAATATTGACGTGCACAAGACCCTCATCGAAGAAGTCATGACCGCCCACGGCAAGACCGCCCGCGCCGAGATGCTCGCCGCCGAAGCCCTGAAGATCATGGAAGACCACAAGATCAGCGCCCTGGTGGTGATCGACAAGGACGAGCGCCCGGTCGGCGCCCTGAACATGCACGACCTGTTGCGTGCGGGAGTGATGTAAATGACCCAGGACCTGCTCCAGCGCGGCAAGGCCATCAAACTGGCGGTTTTTGACGTAGACGGCGTGCTCACCGACGGTCGCCTGTACTTCCTCGAAGATGGCAGCGAATTCAAGACCTTCAACACCCTCGACGGCCAGGGCATCAAGATGCTCATGAACTCGGGCGTGACCACGGCGATCATCAGCGGTCGCAAGACCCCGGTGGTCGAGCGCCGGGCAAAGAACCTCGGCATTCCTCACCTGTACCAGGGCCGGGAAGATAAACTGGTGGTATTGGACGAGCTTCTTGGCCAGCTCAACCTAAGCTATGAACAGGTCGCCTATCTGGGCGACGACCTGCCTGACCTGCCGGTAATCCGCCGGGTCGGCCTGGGCATGGCGGTGGCCAATGCTGCCGCGTTCGTCCGCGAGCACGCCCACGGGGTAACCCTGGCACGTGGCGGCGAAGGTGCAGCCCGCGAATTCTGCGAACTGATCCTGCAAGCCCAGGGCAACCTCGACGCGGCCAACGCCCATTACCTGTAGAGCGACACATGTTCAGTAAGAAAATCCGCAACATTGCGCTGTTCAGTGTGATCGCCGCCCTGCTGGTGGCGGTCGGCTACTGGAACATCAGCCCCGAGAGCTTCCTCGACAACAAGCCGGTTGCCGGGCCGGACCAGAGCGCCATCGACTATTACGCGGTGAACGCCCACAGCGTGCAGTTTTTGCCTGATGGCAAGATGCAGTACGAGATGACCGCCGACAAGGTCGAGCACCTCAAGGCCAGCGAAGTCACCCTGCTGACCAAGCCCGACCTGCAGATGTACCGCGGCACCACTTATCCGTGGCACGTGCAGAGCGAGCGCGGCGAGGTCAACCCCGACGGCAGCGAAGTCGAACTGATCGATTCGGTAAGGGTCGCCCGCACCGACGAAAAGAACCGCACCATGATCATTACCAGCAGCCGCATGACGGTATTCCCGCAGAAGCAATATGCGCAAACCGAGCAAGCCGTTAGAATCGACGGCGCCGGTGGCGTCACTACGGGCAATGGAATGAAAGCGTATTTGAAAGACGGCAGGATGGACCTGCTGTCCAACGTAAGAGGACAGTATGAGGCTCGTTAAAACCCTCCCCTTTTTGCTCAGCCTGAGCGCAGCACTGGGAAGCGCGAGCGCCTGGGCCCTGCCGAACGACCGTGACCAGCCGATCCGCATCCAGGCCGACCACGCTCAACTGGACGACAAAAAAGGCATCGCCACCTACACCGGTGACGTGATCATCACCCAGGGTTCGATGATGATCAAAGGCAACACCGTGACCATCACCCGTACCGCCGGTGGCGACATCGACGTGGTGACCTCGGTGGGCAACCTGGCCTACTTCGAGCAGCAGCAGAGCGCCGCCAAGCCAGACAAGATGCAGGGCTACGGCAAGACCATCCAGTACAATGCGCCGCAAAACCGCATCGTCCTGATCGACCGCGCCAAGGTCATCAACGAAGGCAACACCACCGAGGGCGAGAAAATCGTCTACGACACGGTGAAACAGATCGCTACCGCCGGTCGCGGTGGCAAAGTCACCGAGTCGCGTCCGCGTATCGACATGGTGATCCAGCCGAAGAAGAAGGCCGAGTAAATGGCAACCCTCAAAGCCCAGCACCTGGCCAAGAGCTACAAGAGCCGGCAAGTGGTCCGCGACGTCAGCCTGTCGATCGACAGTGGCCAGATCGTCGGCCTGCTCGGCCCTAACGGCGCCGGCAAGACCACCTGCTTCTACATGATCGTCGGCCTGGTCCAGGCCGACCAGGGCCGCGTCCTGATCGACGACCTCGATGTCAGCCACCAGCCCATGCACGGCCGCGCCCGCGCCGGTATCGGCTACCTGCCGCAGGAAGCCTCGATCTTCCGCAAGCTGTCGGTGGCCGACAACATCATGGCGATCCTCGAAACCCGCAAGGACCTGGACCGCGATGGCCGGCGCAAAGAGCTGGAAAGCCTGCTGCAGGAGTTCCACATCAGCCACATCCGCGACAACCTCGGCATGAGCCTCTCCGGTGGTGAACGCCGCCGCGTCGAGATTGCCCGCGCCCTGGCCACCGCGCCCAAGTTCATCCTGCTCGACGAACCCTTTGCCGGTGTCGACCCGATTTCGGTCGGCGACATCAAGCAGATCATCCACCACCTGAAGGCCAAGGGTATTGGCGTTCTGATCACCGACCACAACGTCCGTGAAACCCTGGATATCTGCGAAACCGCTTACATCGTCAACGATGGCCAACTGATCGCCGAAGGCGATGCAGAGACCATCCTGGCCAACGACCTGGTCAAAGAGGTTTACCTCGGCCATGAGTTCCGCCTGTAGGCTCAAGGTGTAAGGCGCTGCCGGAGCGCTCGTAAACAAGCCAGATAATGGCTTAATTGTTACGGCGCTCTAGGCAAACGCTGCAATTTCAGGCATATAATTTGCTTAAAGTTGGCGCTTCGGTGCCCTTGTAGTGGATGGCGCATGTGCGCCGGCAAATAAGGTGTTAAGCCCCTGCCATGAAACCATCGCTCGTCCTAAGAATGGGCCAGCAACTGACGATGACCCCGCAGTTGCAACAGGCCATACGTCTGCTCCAGCTTTCTACCCTGGACCTCCAGCAGGAAATCCAGGAAGCGCTGGAATCAAACCCGATGCTCGAGCGCCAGGAAGAAGGCGACGACTTCGACAACAGCGACCCGATGGCCGACAACGCCGAGAGCAAACCCGTCGCCGACGTTCAGGAAACCAGCTTCCAGGAGACCGCCCCAACGGTGGACAACCTCGAAGAGGGCGAGTGGAACGAGCGCATCCCCAACGAGTTGCCGGTCGACACCGCCTGGGAAGACATCTACCAGACCAGCGCCAGCAGCCTGCCCAGCAACGACGATGACGAGTGGGACTTCACCACCCGCACTTCGGCTGGCGAAAGCTTGCAGAGCCACCTGCTCTGGCAGCTCAACCTGGCACCGATGTCCGACACCGACCGGCTGATCGCCGTGACCCTGATCGACTGCATCAACAACCAGGGTTATCTCGACGAAACCCTGGAAGAAGTCTGCGAATCCTTCGACCCCGAGCTCGACATCGAGCTGGATGAAGTCGAAGCCGTGCTGCACCGTATCCAGCAATTCGAACCCGCCGGCATCGGCGCGCGCAACCTCAGCGAGTGCCTGTTGCTGCAACTGCGCCAGCTGCCGCCGCGTACCCCGTGGATGGCCGAAGCCCAGCGCCTGGTCAGCGACTACATCGACCTGCTCGGCGGCCGCGACTACAGCCAGCTGATGCGCCGCATGAAGCTCAAGGAAGACGAGCTGCGCCAGGTCATCGAACTGGTACAGAGCCTCAACCCGCGCCCGGGCTCGCAAATCGAGTCCAGCGAAGCCGAATACGTGGTGCCCGACGTGATCGTGCGCAAGGACAACGAGCGCTGGCTGGTCGAACTCAACCAGGAAGCAGTCCCGCGCCTGCGGGTCAACCCGCAGTACGCCGGTTTCGTCCGTCGCGCCGACACCAGCGCCGACAACACCTTCATGCGCAACCAGTTGCAGGAGGCGCGCTGGTTCATCAAGAGCCTGCAAAGCCGCAACGAAACCCTGATGAAGGTCGCCACCCAGATCGTCGAGCACCAGCGCGGCTTCCTCGATCACGGTGACGAGGCGATGAAGCCGCTGGTGCTGCACGACATCGCCGAAGCGGTGGGCATGCACGAGTCGACCATTTCCCGGGTGACCACGCAGAAATACATGCACACGCCGCGCGGAATTTACGAGCTGAAGTACTTTTTCTCCAGCCACGTCAGCACCTCCGAAGGCGGCGAATGCTCGTCCACGGCGATCCGCGCGATCATCAAGAAACTGGTTGCAGCGGAAAATCAGAAAAAGCCATTGAGTGACAGCAAGATCGCTGGTTTACTGGAGGCACAAGGCATCCAGGTAGCACGTCGCACCGTCGCCAAGTACCGCGAGTCCCTCGGCATCGCACCGTCGAGCGAGCGCAAGCGATTGATGTAACGGCTCCTGAGGTGTGCCACCGCAGTTCAGTGGCAGGCGCAATACCTGCCTCTTATGCACCGGCAACAAAGGAGAAGCTGTATGCAAGTCAATATCAGTGGACAGCATGTAGAAGTTACTCAGCCCCTGCGTGAGTACGTCGAGCAGAAATTGAAACGACTGGAGGGGCATTTCGACAAGATTACCAATGTGACGGTAATCATGAAGGTCGAGAAGCTACAGCAGAAGATTGAAGCGACGCTGTTCATTCCCGGCGGCGAAGTGGTTGCAAATGCCGAACACCAAGACATGTATGCAGCGATCGACGCCTTGACCGACAAGCTCGACCGCCAACTGAAAAAACACAAGGAAAAACAGCAAAGCCTGCTGCAAGGTGCAGCGGCCCGCTGATCCCCCTCATCCATGATCCGACTTGAAACCATCCTGACCCCCGGCCGTTCCCTTGTGAACGTGCCGGGCGGCAGTAAAAAGCGTGCGCTCGAACAGATCGCCAATCTGATCGGCAGAGAAGTGCCCGAGCTGGACACCCAGATCGTGTACGAAGCCTTGATCGCCCGGGAGAAACTGGGCTCCACCGGCTTCGGCAACGGCATTGCCATTCCCCACTGCCGCCTCAAGGGCTGTGAGTCGCCGGTCAGCGCGCTGTTGCACCTTGACGCCCCTATCGATTTCGACGCCATCGATGGCGCCCCGGTCGACCTGCTGTTCGTACTGCTGGTCCCGGAAGCGGCTACCGATGCGCACCTGGAGCTGCTGCGCCAGATCGCCAGCATGCTCGATAGCAAGGACGTACGCGAAAAACTGCGTGCGGCCACCAGTAACGAAGCCTTGTACCAGGTCGTACTGGACGTACAGAACGGGCATTGAACATGCGCTTGATCATCGTTAGCGGCCGGTCTGGCTCCGGCAAGAGTACCGCCCTCGATGTACTTGAGGACAACGGCTACTACTGCATCGACAACCTGCCTGCTGGCTTGCTGCCGCAACTGGCCGAAAGCGCCCTGATCAACACGGAATTGATGCAGCCCAAGGTGGCCGTTTCGATTGACGCGCGCAACTTGCCCAGCCACTTGTCGCGCTTTCCCGAGCTGCTTGAGGACGCCCGTAGCCGGCACATCCAGTGTGATGTGCTGTACCTGGATGCCGATGAAGAAACATTGCTCAAGCGCTTCTCGGAAACCCGCCGCCGCCACCCGCTGACCAACAACGAACGCTCGCTGGCCGAAGCGATCGAAGTCGAAAGCGAGCTGCTCGGGCCGATTGCCGACCTCGCCGACCTGAAGATCGATACCACCAACCTGAACCTGTATCAGTTGCGTGACTCGATCAAATTGCGCCTGCTCAACCAGCCGGAGCCCGGTACGGCCTTCCTGGTCGAATCCTTCGGTTTCAAACGCGGCATGCCGGTCGATGCCGACCTGGTGTTCGATGTGCGCTGCCTGCCCAACCCTTACTGGAAGCCGGAACTGCGCGACCATTCGGGCCTGGAGCAACCGGTGATCGATTACCTGGCTGCGCAGCCGGATGTCGAGGACATGTTCCAGGACATCTCCAGCTACCTGCTCAAGTGGTTACCGCGCTTTGCCGCCAGCAACCGTGCCTATGTCACCATTGCCATTGGCTGCACGGGTGGCCACCACCGTTCGGTGTACCTGACCGAGCGTCTGGGCCAGTTACTGCAACAATCGTTAAAGAATGTCCAGGTTCGCCACCGCGACCTCTAGCCCACAGGACCAGCGCCTCGATGCCCGCAAAAGAAATCACCATCATCAACAAGCTGGGGCTGCACGCCCGGGCAGCGGCAAAGTTCGTTGGCGTTGCGGGCAAGTTTCCCTGCCAGGTTCGCGTTGGGCGTAATCCGCAATCCCTGGTTGATGGCAAGAGCATCATGGCGGTCATGATGCTGGCGGCCGGCAAGGGCACCGCCATTCATCTGCACACCGAGGGCGAGCAGGACGATGATGCACTCAACGCCCTGATCGAACTGATCAACAATTACTTCGACGAGGGCGAGTAACCGCCCCCGTTTTCTCACGAAAGCGCCGTATCCATCACCATCATCAGGCAGAAGCCGATGCACAGGCCCAGGCTGGCTAGCCGGTGATGGCCATTGCTGCGCGACTCGGGAATGATTTCCTGGGTCACGACCAGCAACATCGCCCCGGCAGCACACGCCAAGCCCAGTGGCAGCAACAACTCTGCCACGGTCACCAGCCAGGCACACACCACCGCTGCCAGCGGCTCGACCAGACCAGAAGCCGCACCAATCAGAAACGCCTTGAAGCGGGCCATCCCCGCCCCTGCCAACACCAGGGCAATCACCAGGCCTTCCGGCACATCCTGCAGGGCAATGCCCATGGCAAGGCTGTCGGCATCGGGCATGCCACCACCGGCAGACACGCCAATGGCCATGCCTTCGGGGATGTTATGGGCAATGATGGCAATGACGAACACCCAGATCCGCGCGGCGATAACCGGTTGCTGCGGCGTGCCGACCAGGGCCTCGGGCGATGCACCGGACACCTTGAGGTCGACCAGGTACAGGCAGAAGGCCCCGAACAGCAAGCCGAAGCTGACCAAACCACCGGCGCCCCATTTACCCAGGCCAATGGCCTGGGCGGCATCCAGCCCGGGAATGATCAGCGAAAAGGCCGTGGCCGCCAGCATCACCCCGGCACCAAAGCCCAGCAAGGTATCGGCCAACGCCACTGGCATGTTGCGGATCACCAGCACCGGCACCGCGCCCAAGGCCGTACCCAGGGCGCACAGCGCACCGCCTTCGAGCGCCCGTAACATGCGCGGTTCCAGGTCCAGCCAGGCGATACCCTGGGCCACCAGCAGGGCGAAGCCGACCAGCAGCAACAGGGTACCGAGCGCCAGGCGAAACAGCCGCACGCCGGCAATCGACATCACATCCGAACGCATTGCGCTGCGACTCACACAAGCGCAGCTGCGTAACGACGCTCTACCTCGGACCAGTCGATCACGTTGTAGAAGGCGTTGATGTATTCCGGACGACGGTTCTGGTACAGCAGGTAGTAAGCATGCTCCCAGACGTCCAGGCCGAGGATTGGCGTATTGCCGTTCATCAGCGGGCTGTCCTGATTACCACTGCTTTCAACCACCAGGGTCTTGGCCGGGGTCACGCTCAGCCAGGCCCAACCGCTGCCAAAGCGAGTCAGCGCAGCCTTGGTGAAGGCGTCCTTGAACGCCTCGAAGCCACCCAATTGCTCATCGATGGCCTTGGCCACAGCGCCTTGTGGCAGGCCGCCGCCCTGGGGCGACATCACGGTCCAGAACAGCGAATGGTTGGCGTGACCGCCGCCCTGGTTGATTACCGCGTTGTGCAATTTTTCCGGCAGTTGCTTGACGCTGGCCACCAGTTTTTCCACCGGCCACTCGGCATACTCGCTGCCTTCGACCGCCGCGTTGAGGTTGTTGATGTAAGTCTGGTGGTGCTTGCTGTGGTGAATCTGCATGGTCTGGGTATCGATGTGCGGTTCCAGCGCATCGTAGGCGTAAGGCAATGCAGGCAAGGTATAAGGCATATCACTGGATTCCATATTGTAGGACTGAAGGCGCGGCGCTTTCCTGACCGGCATGCAGGGCCGGCTGCGGCTCGTGCCGGTAGAGCAGACGTTCGGTACGCGGGTACTGGCCGTACTCGCTGATGAAGCTCAGCAACTCGGTGTAGGTCTTGCTGCTGTGGCGCAACGCAGCTTCGCGCAGCATTGGCGCCATGCGCGGGTCCTGGGCGGTCTGCAACAACCGCTGGTGAATGGCGCACAGGTACTCGGCGCTTTCCTGCGGCTGATTCAGCCGCAGGTGCAGGTCAGCCAGGTTGTGGTGGGCGATGACGCACACGGCCACCGCTTCGTCGGCGTCATGCCAGCGTTCGAACAACACCTGGGCAAGCGCCAGGGCTTGCAGATACAACTCGCGGGCATCGACCAACTCGCCCTGTTCGAACAGGCGGTTGGCAATTTCGGTGGTGCGTTTCCAGTGCTGCATGACAAACCTCCAGAGCGGTGGGCCGGCTCAGATCCCGCCGGCGGTGAGCTTTTCCGGATCGAGCAGCGCTTCAAGCTGGCTGCGCGGCAGGTCGGTGTTTTCGAGGGCTACGTCGATAATCGGGCGGCCTTGCTTGTAAGCGGTCTTGGCGATTTCGGCAGCCTTCTGGTAGCCGATGATCGGGTTCAGGGCGGTGACCAGAATCGGGTTGCGCGCCAGGGCTTCCTTGAGCTTGGGTTCATTGACCGTGAAGCTGGCAATCGCCTTGTCGGCCAGCAAGCGGCTGGCATTGGCCATCAGCTCGATGCTGCTGAGCAGGTTCTGGGCAATAATCGGCAGCATCACGTTGAGTTCGAAGTTGCCCGACTGCCCGGCCACGGCGATGGTCGCGTCGTTGCCGATCACCTGCGCGGCGACCATGGCAGTCGCTTCCGGGATTACCGGGTTGACCTTGCCTGGCATGATCGAAGAGCCCGGCTGCAAGCCTTCGAGCTCGATTTCGCCCAGGCCGGCCAGCGGCCCGGAGTTCATCCAGCGCAGGTCGTTGGCGATTTTCATCAGTGCCACAGCGGTGGTCTTGAGCTGGCCGGATACCGCCACAGCGGTGTCTTGCGAACCAATCAAAGCGAACAGGTTGTGCCCCGGAACAAATTCGACGCCGGTAAGCGCTGTCAGTTGCTGGCTGAAGCGCGCAGCGAACTCAGGATGGGCATTGATGCCAGTGCCCACGGCGGTGCCGCCCTGGGCCAGGGCTTGCAGGCTTGGCAAGGTGGCTTGCAGATGAGCAATGGCCGCCTTGACTTGCGCCGACCATCCACCCAGCACCTGGCTCATGCGCACCGGCATGGCATCCATCAGGTGGGTGCGGCCGGTCTTGATGAACGGATGCACCTGCTCGGCCTTGGCGTCGATCACCTTGACCAGATGCTGCAGCGCCGGCAGCAACTGCTCGTGCAGGGCCAGCGCGGCACTGACATGAATGGTGGTGGGGATGATGTCGTTGCTGCTTTGCCCGCAGTTGACGTGATCGTTGGGGTTGACCGTATCGCCCAGCACGCGGCTGGCCAGGGTCGCGATCACCTCGTTGGCGTTCATGTTCGAACTGGTACCGGAGCCGGTCTGGAAGATATCCACCGGGAAATGCTGCATGAAGTCAGCGGCCAGCAACTGCTCCACGGCTTTGACGATCGCCTCGCCGCGGGCCTGCTCCAGTTGCTTGAGCTCGATGTTGGCCTTGGCCGCAGCAGCCTTGGCCAGCAGCAGTGCGCGGATGAACTGGGTCGGCATGCGTTGCTGGCTGATCGGGAAGTTGTTTACCGCGCGCTGGGTCTGGGCGCCATACAGGGCCTCGGCTGGCACCAGCAGTTCACCCATGCTGTCGCGCTCGATACGGGTATTACTCATCATCAAGTCCTTGCATCAGTTCATCGTAGGAAATCGAAGGCAGCAGCACGCAGTTCGCCAGTTGCAGGGCGAAGGGCTGCCAGCGCTGGTTGTTTTCGCGCCGATCGAGGTTGCGCAGCTCCAGCAGCGGCCGCCAGGCCTGGTCCAGGCACAGGCAGCGCCAATGCCAGGGCAGCGCGCGATCGCAGGCGGTGTCCAGCAGCAGGCGGAATGAAGTCAAGGCGATGGTCCAGGCGCTGGTATCGGTGCAACACACCAGGTAACGGCCTTCGGTGAGGTAGTGCTCGATCAGGCGCGGCTCGTCCGGATCGAGTGCACAGCGAATGCGCCGGCTCAGCCAGCGCCAGTTTTCCAGGTAGGGCAATTCGTGGAGGACTGGTTTCATGAACATCATCGCCTAGATAATGATATTCATTATTAAGTGATAATCAGAATCAGTTCAACAAAATGAAAAAAGAAAAACAAAAAGCCCGACACATGGCCGGGCTTCGAAGGGGGAGCAACACCGGGCGTTAACTGCCCGCGACGGTCATCCGCTCGATCAGCACCGAGCCTGTGTGAATATTGCTGCGGGTTTCCAGATCATTACCAATCGCGACAATTTGCTGGAACATATCCTTCATATTACCGGCGATCGTCACTTCCTGAACGGCGAACTGAATCTCGCCGTTTTCTACCCAGTAGCCTGCAGCACCGCGCGAGTAGTCGCCGGTGACCATGTTCAGACCATGGCCCATCAGCTCGGTAACCAGCAGTCCACGACCCATGCGCCGCAGCAGGGCAGCCTGGTCTTCGACCCCATGGGTGACGAACAGGTTGTGCACGCCGCCGGCGTTGGCGGTGCTCGGCAAGCCCAGCTTGCGCCCGGAATAGGTACCCAGCACGTAGGACACCAGTTGGCCGTTTTCAACGAATGGCTTGGCATAGGTGGCCAGGCCGTCACCATCGAACGCGGCGCTGCCCAGGGCACGCTGCAGGTGCGGGCGCTCGTCCAGGGTCAGCCAGGTCGGGAACAGCCGTTGGCCCATGGCACCATCGAGGAACGAAGACTTGCGGTACAGGTTGCCGCCGGAAATCGCCGAAAGGAAGCTGCCGAACAGCCCCCCTGCCAGCTCGGCCGAGAACAGTACCGGCACTTCACAGGTGGGTACCGGACGCGCGCCCAGGCGGCTGGCTGCCCGTTGCGCAGCGCGGATACCGATGCTGCGCGGGTCGGCGAGCAATTCGCCCTGGCGATTGACGTCATACCAGTAGTCGCGCTGCATCTGCCCGTCGGCTTCGGCAATCATCACGCAGCTCAGGCTGTGCCGGGTCGAAGCGTAGCCGCCGATAAAGCCATGGCTGTTGCCATACACGCGACAGCCCTGGTGGGTGTTGAGGGTGGTGCCGTCGGCGTTCTTGATCCGCGCATCGGCATCGAAAGCTGCGGCTTCGCACTCCAGGGCCTTTTCGATGGCCTGCTCAGGGGTGATGTCCCAGGCATGATAGAGGTCGAAATCCGCCTGCTCGCGGGCCATCAGCGCCGGATCGGCAAGCCCGGCGCACTCGTCTTCGGAAGTGTGCTTGGCAATTGCCAGGGCGGCGGCGACGGTTTCCCGGATCGCCTCGCTGCCGCTGGCCGAGGTGCTCGCCGAGCCTTTGCGCTGGCCCACGTACAAGGTGATGCCAAAACCCTGGTCACGGTTGAATTCGACGGTCTCGACTTCACGCTGGCGCACCGAAGTCGACAACCCCTGCTCCAGCGATACCGCCACTTCGCAGGCGCTGGCACCCTGGCGCCGGGCTTCGGCAATGATCTGTTCGACCTGTTCCTGCAACGCCGGCAGGGCCTGCGGACCTACGCTCTGGACTGCACTCATGGTTTTCTCCACTCAAATTCTGCGTTCGGCGCGGGTCAATCTACGACCGGACCGGACAAGCGGCCCCCGACTGGTTATCATGGCGGCGATTCTCAGCGGACTGCCCCCATGGTTGATTCTTACGACACCGCCTTTGACGGCGAAAAAAGCAAAACCCAGGTCAAGCGCGAAATGCAGGCGCTGGTCGAGATGGGCGAGCGCCTTACCTTGCTCAAGCCCGATACCCTGGCCAAACTGCCGTTGACCGACGAGTTGCGCGCGGCCCTGGAAGAGCACAAGCGGCACACCGCGAACGAGGCCAAACGGCGTCACAAGTCGTTCATCGGCAAGCTGATGCGCGACCAGGACATCGACGCGATCAATGCCCTGCTTGACCAGCTCGACGCCTCCTCGCGCCAATACAACGAGCGCTTCCACAACCTTGAACGCTGGCGTGACCGGCTGATCGATGGTACCGACGAGGTCCTGGAGAAGTTCGTCCAGGAATACCCCGATGCCGATCGCCAGCAACTGCGCTCGCTGATCCGCCAGGCCCAGCACGAGCTGGCGCGCAACAAGCCGCCAAGCGCGAGCCGCAAAATCTTCAAGTACATCCGCGAACTCGACGAGGTCCAACGCGGCCTGCGTTGAACCCCGCACACGGGCAGGCGCCCTGCCTGCCCGGTTTCATCTTCATGCGCCGGTGCCACCGACGGTGATCGCATCGATCTTCAGGGTCGGCTGGCCAACGCCCACCGGCACCGACTGACCATCCTTGCCGCATGTACCGACACCGCTGTCCAGCGACAGGTCGTTGCCGACCATCGATACCCGGCTCATGGCTTCCGGCCCGTTGCCGATCAGGGTTGCGCCTTTGACCGGCGCGGTAATCTTGCCGTCTTCGATCAGGTACGCCTCACTGGTGGAGAACACGAACTTGCCGCTGGTGATGTCCACCTGGCCACCACCGAGGTTGGCGCAGTAAATACCCCTTTTCACCGAGGCAATGATTTCAGCCGGGTCGCTTTCACCGGCACGCATGTAGGTGTTGGTCATGCGCGGCATCGGCAGGTGCGCGTAGGATTCGCGTCGGCCGTTGCCGGTGCGGGCCATGCCCATCAGGCGGGCGTTGAGCTTGTCCTGCATGTAGCCCTTGAGGATGCCGTTCTCGATCAGCGTGGTGCACTCGGTCGGGGTACCTTCGTCATCGACGCTCAGTGATCCGCGACGACCTTCCAGGGTGCCGTCATCGACAATGGTGCACAGGCTCGAAGCCACCTTCTCGCCCATGTGGCCGCTGTAGGCCGAACTGCCCTTGCGGTTGAAATCACCCTCCAGGCCATGGCCGACCGCTTCGTGCAGCAATACGCCCGACCAGCCGGAGCCGAGCACCACCGGCAGGGTACCGGCCGGCGCCGGGATGGCTTCGAGGTTGACCAGCGCCTGGCGCAGGGCCTCACGGGCATAGCCCATGACCCGTTCGTCGGTGAAATAGCGGTAGTCGGTACGCCCGCCGCCACCGTGACCGCCGCGCTCGCGACGGCCGTTCTGCTCGACGATGACACTGACGTTGAAACGCACCAGCGGGCGAATGTCGGCGGCCAGGCTGCCATCGGCGGCGGCGACCAGGATGCGCTCCCAGACCCCGGCCATGCTCACGGTGACTTGCTGGATACGCGGATCGAGCTTGCGCGTGGCGGCGTCGACACACTTGAGCAGCTCGACCTTGTCGGCGCGGCTGATGACCTCAAGCGGATTGTCGGTGCCATACAGCTGGGTAACGTCCTGGCTGTTGAACGCCTGCACGCTGCCGTTCTGCCCGGCACGGGAAATAGAGCGCGCGGCGCGGGCCGCCGAGGTCAGGGCTTCGAGGTTAATGGCGTTGCTGTAGGCAAAACCGGTCTTCTCGCCGGACTGGGCACGTACGCCCACGCCCTGGTCGAGGTTGAAACTGCCTTCTTTGACGATACCGTCTTCCAGCGCCCAGGATTCGGAAATCTGCCCCTGGAAGTACAGGTCGGCGGCATCGATGCCTGGCCCGGCCAGCTCGCCCAGCACTGACTGCAGGCTGTCGAGGGTCAGGCCGCCCGGCGCCAGCAGGTGTTCGCTGACAGTGGATAACATCTCGCTCATAGTCACTCCGAGGTGTGCGCAGGCCGCAAGGCGTCCTGCGAGAAAAAGCGCCGGTGCAAGGTCACCGGCATCCGCGCCCGGATGGACGCCTGTTCGCTGCTGTCACGTTCGCCCAGCAGCACGGCTTCGCCGCTGGCCTGTTCGGCGACGATGCGCCCCCAGGGGTCGACGATCGCCGCATGGCCATAGGTTTCCCGGGGCCCCGGGTGAGTTCCGCCCTGGGCCGCGGCCAGGACATAACATTGGGTTTCAATCGCCCGCGCGCGAATCAACACTTCCCAGTGCGCGGCACCGGTCACGGCGGTGAAGGCCGACGGCGCACTGATTAGCTCAGCCCCGGCTTCGCGCAGCGCGCTGTACAGCTCGGGGAAGCGCAGGTCATAGCAGACGCTCAGGCCCAGGCGCCCGACCGGGGTATCGGCGACCACTACCTGGCCGCCATGGGCGTAGTCATCGGATTCGCGATAGCGGCCACGGTTATCGGCGACATCGACATCGAACAGGTGCAGCTTGTCGTAGCGCGCCACCTGCTCACCGTGCTCATCGATCAGCAACGAGCAGGCATGGGCCTTAGCTTCGGCCTGGCCGACCGGCGGCAGCGGCAAGGTCCCGGCCACTATCCATAACTTGAGGTCGCGGGCGGTCTGTTTCAACCAGGGCAGGATCGGGCCTTCGCCCAGGGCTTCGGCGCGGCCGATTGCGGCGCTGTCGCGCCGGCCCATGGCAGCGAAGTTCTCCGGCAGCACGGCAAGCCGTGCACCGCCTGCGGCTGCCTGCTCAAGCAGTTGCCGGGCGCGCACCAGGTTGGCCAGAACGTCGCTCTGGCTGACCATCTGGATAACCGCTGACTTCATCCCGGCTCCTAGCGTGATTTTTCGAAAGGTTTGATAAAGCTTATCTTAGGCTCTTTCCACGGACCCTCGACGCGATAATGCACGCTGGCGTAGCGCGCCACCCGGTCACCGAGCAGGCGATCAACCAGGAACAGCGCCCCGCCGATGGCCGGCGCACCGACGATCAGCGCGGCAATCGGCAGGTTGTTGGTCACCGGCAGGGTCACCAGCAGGTTGGCGTCGACCCGGTCACGGACCATATCCAGGGTGCCGTCCAGCTCAAGGTTGCTGGAGGGGCCGGTGACGGTGATCGGCTCGCGGGTCACATACACCCCTTCACTGGCCACCAGCAGGCCTTTGACCCGGTCGTAGCTCAGGCCCTTGTCGAGCAAGTCGGAGAAGTCCAGACGCAGGCGCCGGCCAATCGAGTTGAAGTTGAGCAGGCCGAACACGCGCAGGGCCTGGGCGCCACCTTCGACTTCGACGAACTGGCCTTTGCGCAAGGCGGCGTCGAGGCTGCCGGAGAAGCGCTTGAGGCCGACCCAGGCTGGCGAGCCGGGCCAGCGGCCGTCGACATCCAGGCGAAAGTCCCGGCTGGTGACGGTTGGCGCAAAATTGAAAGCCTTGAGGATGTCCGCCAGGTTCTTGCCTTCCAGACGGCCCTTGTACCAACTGCTGCTCGCCCCTGGCGCCCCTTCCCAACCGCCATTACCGTCGATCTGCAGGCCTTTGACACTGACATCGAGGTCATTGAGGGCGATGCCCTTGGCAGTCGGACGAACTTTGACCGCCCAGCTGCCGAGCAGGTCATCGCCACGGAACAGCTTGTCGATGGAAAGATCAACGGCCGGAATCTTGCGCGGATCAATACTGGCCATCGGGTCCGGGCCGTCATCGGAAGACGCTTCGGCGGGGTCGGCGGCCGGCAGGTGAATGGTCTGCAGGTTGATCACCATTGGCGCGCCCTTGGCATCCGGGATCCGCGCGTTACCGATGACTTCCTTGCTGTCCAGGCGCACGACCCAGAGGTTGCCACCGCGATCGACACGCACCACCGCCTGCGCCAGGTTCAGGCCAAAGCCCTTGAGCTGGCCAATACTCAGGTCGACGCCACGCAGCGTCTGCTTGGCACTGCCCCCCGGGTCGTTGCCGGCAAAGCGCTCGAACTGCTTCTGCCAGGGTTCCAGGTCCAGCTCGGCCAGGCGACCGCGCACACGCAGGCCCTGGCCAGGCGGCAACTGTGCGGTACCGGCGCCGAACAGCAGTTCACCGCGGCCCTGGTCGAGCTTGTCCATGGGCGCGGCGTAGATGGCCTTGGCAACGTCGGCATAAGTGACATTAAAGCGCCGCTCCGGCCCCTGCAGCCCCATGCTGAACTGGCTGTTGCGGGTCTCGTTGGCGGCCTTGCCGAACGGCGCGGGCAAATCCACCGCCAGGCCCTTGAGGCTGGAATCGACAGTCAAGGTGTTGTCGCGGCTGCCCAGGCTGACCTGCAACTGGTAAGGCAGCTCCCCGGAAAGCGGCAGGGCCTGTTTGACCTGCAGCCAGTCGGTCAGTGACTTGAGCGGCATCTGCCCTTTGGCGTTGATGCGGGTCTGCATCTGCCCGGGCTTGCCTTCGGCAAAGATCTGCGCGGTGATCGGCTTGTCGAAAGCCCGCGCACTGATGTTCTCGCCGCTCAAGCCTTTGTCGAAGTCAAAGCGCAAGTCACCCTTGAGCTGATGGAGTTCCAGGGCCGGTGAAGCGATCTTCAGCCGCGCATCGCGAACATTGAAGTCAACGACCACCTTGGGTTGCTGGCCTTTGGCCAGGGGAATATCCAGCTTGAGCTTGCCCTTGAGATCGCCCTCGCCCTCCCAGCCGGCAAACATCGGCCCGGTGCCGATAGGCGCGTCCTGGAGGATCTTCAGGCCATCGACGAGCCCGCCGTCAAATTCGCCGTCCAGGTACAGGTGATTGTGTTCACCGGCGCCAACATGGGGAATGTTGACCTCGACGTTGCGTACCTGAGTATTGAGTAACTGTCCGCTTTGCGCCTTGATGCGCACACCATCGTCGTCGATAAACACGTCACCGGCGACTTTCTGCACCTGAGGCCAGCCGGGCTGAAAATCCAGGGCGGCGTCATGGACTTTGAAGAACAGGCTGATACTGCGGGCCTGCTCCGAGGCGCCGTGGTTGAGCGAGCCCTGGTACTGGAAGTAACCCTCATCGACCGCGCCCTTGAGGATCGCCGTGCGCAGCCATTCATCCAGCGCCGGGCTTAGTACTTCGGGCAGGTACTTGGCGGTGTAGCGGCCATCGCCGTCGACCAGGCCGACGCGCAGGTCCATGTAGTCTTCACGGGTTTCATCGAACAGCAGGCGAATGAGGAAGTCGCCGGCAATCTTGCCCTCCTCGCCCAGCACCTTCAGGTACGGCGCGATCAGGGTGAAGCCTTCCTGGTCCAGGCGCCAGGTCAGGCGTGCGTTGGCTTTCTGGTAATGCCAGGGTTTCTCGAAGATCGGGTACAGGTGCAGCATGAAGGCATCGGTATCCAGGCGCAGTTCGCCCTGGCCGAGGTCACCGCTGATACTGCCGCTGACATTACCGGCAGCCGGTGCACCGTGATAGGCGTCAAAGCCAACCCGCTCAAGGTTGGCAGCAAAACTCAGGCGCTGGTCGCCGGTGGCTTTAGGCCGCACATCCAGGCGCACGTTACGCAAGGCCCCGGTGACCTTGAGGCCATCGACCACGGCCATGAGTTTTTCCGGCAGCGGCGCCAGGGCTTCGATCAGCGGCGTAACCGGGGTCAGGTCGAGACGATCGGCCTGGATCGCCCAGGTTTCCTCGCTCGACTCGGTCGCGGCCGTCTGCTTGAGCTGCACATGGGATTCCCAGCGGGTCTTGCCCAGGCTCATGGCCAGCGAGTCGACCAGCACCTCCAGGCCCTTGTCGCCGCGCTGGAACCAGGCATTGAGGGCCAGGTTGTCAATCTGCACGGGCTTGCGTTCGGCATGATTGCCGCGCAGCTCTGGCGCATTCAGGCGCACCACCGCGCTTTGCAACTGGCCCTTGCCCCAGTTCAGCCACAGCTCGCCACCGGCGCGCAGCTCAGTGGCCTGCCACTGGCCCAGCAGGCGTGGCGGCAGCCAGCGCGCCCAATCGCTTTGCGGCAGGCTCAGGTAGGCATCGATTTCACCGTCGCGCCACTGGCTGGGGCGAATCCGGCTGCGCAGGCTCAACGCCAGTGGCTGGCCATCGGGCAGGGTCAGCCGCGCGTCCAGGCGCTGGCGCACACTGCCGGTCTGCAGGCCGAGGCTGACGTAGGTGAGGGTCATGGGTTCGCGCTGGAAGGGCTCCAGAGTCACCTGGCTGTCGACCACGGTGACTTTCGACACCACCTGGATCTGCTTGAGCAGTTGCTCGGGGTCGAGTGGCTTATCGTCTTTTTTCGGCAGGCCTTCCAGGGCCCAGGCGCCGTTCTGGTCCTCGCGCAGGCTCAGTTGCAGGCCGCCAACTTCGAGGTTGGCCAGGCGCACCTGGCGCTCGACCAGGCTGGCCCACAGGTCCGGCACCAGCCTGACGCCGTCCAGGCGCAGGGCACTGGGCCCTTCGCCGACCTGGATATCGCGTACCCGCACGATCGGCGCCAGGCCGCTCCAGTGCCCTTCCAGGGCACCGATATGCACCGGCAGGCCCAAGGCTTGCTCGGCCTTGTCCTCGACCTCGGCACGGTACTCGGCCACCAGCGGGATGAACTGCCGGCCGAGACTGACATAAAGCGCCACCAACACCGCCAGCAAGGCACTGATGCCCAACCCCCAGCGGGTCAAGGCGCCGAGAACGCGCATCAGTCGTTCCATGCCTGTGGCCCTCCAGATCGTGCCTTAACTATGGCCGCAACCCGGCGGTTTGCCAGCCGGCGCACTGCGCAATGTTGTTCAGACCGAGTCAGAGGAGCACCACATCATATTGTTCCTGGGAATACATGGACTCGACCTGGAAGCGAATGGTTCGACCAATGAAGGCTTCAAGTTCGGCAACGTTACCCGATTCTTCATCCAGCAGGCGGTCGACCACTTTCTGGTTGGCCAGCACCCGGTAGCCTTCAGCCTGGTAGGCGCGGGCTTCGCGGAGGATCTCGCGGAAAATTTCGTAACAGACGGTCTCGGGGGTTTTCAGCTTGCCCCGGCCCTGGCAGCAATAGCAGGGCTCACAGAGTACCTGCTCGAGGCTTTCGCGGGTGCGCTTGCGGGTCATCTGCACCAGGCCCAGCTCGGTGATGCCGATGATGTTGGTCTTGGCGTGGTCGCGCTCCAGCTGTTTTTCCAGGGTCCGCAGTACCTGGCGCTGGTGCTCTTCATCTTCCATGTCGATGAAGTCAATGATGATGATCCCGCCGATATTGCGCAGGCGCAGTTGCCGGGCAATGGCGGTGGCCGCCTCGAGGTTGGTTTTGAAGATGGTCTCTTCAAGGTTGCGGTGGCCGACAAAAGCCCCGGTATTGACGTCGATGGTGGTCATCGCCTCGGCCGGGTCGACTACCAGGTAACCGCCGGATTTGAGCGGCACCTTGCGGTCCAGGGCGCGCTGGATCTCGTCTTCGACGCCGTAGAGGTCGAAGATCGGTCGCTCGCCCGGGTAGTGTTCCAGACGATCGGCGATTTCCGGCATCAATTCGGCGACAAACTGCGTGGTTTTCTGAAATGTTTCCCGCGAATCGATGCGGATCTTCTCGATTTTCGGGTTAACCAGATCGCGCAGAGTGCGCAGGGCCAGGCCGAGGTCTTCGTAGATTTCGGTCGGCGCGCCGACGGTCTTGATCTGCGCGCCGATCTGCTCCCAGAGCCTGCGCAGGTAGCGGATGTCCATGAGGATTTCATCGGCCCCGGCGCCTTCAGCGGCGGTACGCAGGATGAAACCACCGGCGTCCTGGATATTTTCCTGGGCGATGCAGTCAGTCACCACCTGCTTGAGGCGCTCGCGCTCGGCTTCGTCTTCGATCTTCAGCGAAATACCGACATGGCTGGTGCGCGGCATGTACACCAGGTAGCGCGACGGGATCGACAGCTGGGTGGTCAGGCGCGCGCCCTTGGAGCCGATCGGGTCCTTGGTCACCTGCACCACCAGGCTCTGGCCTTCGTGCACCAGGGCGCTGATGCTCTCGACCGACGAGCCTTCGCGCAGGGAGATTTCCGAGGCGTGGATGAACGCCGCACGGTCCAGGCCGATGTCGACGAAGGCCGCCTGCATGCCCGGCAGTACCCGCACCACCTTGCCTTTGTAGATGTTGCCGACGATGCCACGGCGCTGGGTGCGCTCGACATGCACCTCCTGCAGTACACCGTTCTCCACCACCGCCACGCGTGATTCCATCGGTGTGATGTTGATCAGAATCTCTTCACTCATGGCAGGCTCTCGTCAAAGGACTTCAGTAATCATGGATCGCTCGCGGGCGACTGGCTAGGGCAGTTCTGGCTAATCCTCGCTCAACAGGCCGGCAGACGCTGCCAGCAGGGGATGGCGAATTGACCGAGCAGTTCGGCGGTTTCGTTCAAGGGCAGGCCGACCACGGCCGAATAGCTGCCTTCAAGGCGCTGGACGAATACCGCCCCCAGGCCCTGAATGGCGTAGCTTCCGGCCTTGTCGGCAGGTTCGCCGCTGGCCCAGTAGGCCTCGGCTTCCTCGGCACTGATGGGGCGAAACAGCACACGGCTTGTGACATTGACGCTCAGGCAACGCTGATGATCGGCCACGGCCACCGCCGTCATTACCTGGTGCTCGTGCCCGGACAAGGCTGCCAGCATGGCCAGGGCATCTTCGCGGTTTTGCGGTTTACCGAGAATTCGACCTTCGAGCACCACGGCGGTATCGGCGCCCAGCACTGCTACCGGGCCCTCGCTACCTTCGGGTAGTGACGCAAGGCCAGCGCACGCTTTCTCCCGCGCCAGACGCTCGACGTAAGCTGCTGCAGCCTCTGCGGGCAGCGGCGTCTCGTCGATCGCGGCACTGAGCGAAGTAAAGGGAACACCGATCTGGGTCAGCAACTCACGGCGGCGTGGCGAGCCAGAGGCCAGGTACAGCAGGGTCATCTTGACGTCTCCCTGTCAGCGTTGAATGTGAGTGCTCAGTTGATGCTCAGGCGTCGGCGCAGACCACGCAGGCCATAGCTGATCCACGGCCAGAGCAAGGCGCTGATGACCGCCGACCAGATCAGCGCCAGGGTCGGCAAGCGGTTGCCGGTCAGGGCGCTGAGCCACAGCTGGATCAACTGGGCCAGGCCGAAAATCACCAGGATCACCAGGCTCTGCTGCCACATCGGGAACATCCGCAGGCGCTGTTGCAACGACAGCACCAGGAAAGTGATCAGGGTCAGCACCAGGGCGTTCTGCCCCAGCAAGGTGCCATACAGCACATCCTCAGCCAGGCCGAGGACGAATGCAGTGGTCATCCCGACCCGGTGCGGCACGGCCAGGGTCCAGAAGGCCAGCAACAGGGCCAGCCACATCGGCCGGAACACTTCGGCGAACTGCGGCATGGGCGACACGCTGAGCAGCATGCCGATCAGAAAGCTCAGCCAGATGACCCAGCCATTACGGCTGCGGGTGCTTACCATCAGTGTCTCTCCCGGGAAATGACTGGCGCGCCGGGTACCGCAGCAGGGGCTGCGGGGGCTGCCGTGGCGGGCGGATGGGCACTGGTTGCCGGTGCGGCTGGCGTCGTGGCAGCCGGCGCCGGGGTGGCCGCAGCCGGTGCAGCCGGGGCGCTGCCAGGCGCAGGCGCGGCCGCCGAAGCGGGCAGGCCCTGGCGATCAGCCTCTTCCTGGGCAATCGCGGCATCGCTGGCTCGTTGCTCGGGCGAGCGGCTATCGGTGAATACCAGCAGCAAGTAGCGGCTGCGGTTGAGCGCAGCGGTCGGAATCGCCCGGACAATGGCAAACGGCTGGCCTGAGTCGTGGATCACTTCCTTGACCGTGGCCACCGGGTAACCGGCCGGGAAGCGCTGGCCGAGGCCGGAGCTGACCAGCAGGTCGCCTTCCTTGATGTCGGCGGTGTCGGCCACATGGCGCAGTTCGAGGCGCTCGGGGTTGCCGGTACCGCTGGCAATTGCCCGCAAGCCGTTGCGATTGACCTGCACCGGAATGCTGTGAGTGGTGTCGGTCAGCAGCAGTACCCGCGAGGTGTAGGGCATCAGTTCGACCACCTGGCCCATCAGGCCACGCGCGTCGAGCACCGGCTGACCGAGGACCACGCCATCGCGCTCGCCCTTGTTGATCAGGATCCGGTGAGTGAAAGGATTGGGATCGACGCCGATCAGCTCAGCAACTTCGACCTTCTCGTTGACCAGCGCCGAGGAGTTGAGCAACTCGCGCAGGCGCACGTTCTGCTCGGTCAGGGCCGCCAGCTTCTGCAGGCGACCTTGCAGGAGCAAGGCTTCGGTCTTGAGTTTTTCGTTTTCAGCGGCGAGTTCGGTACGGCTGCCAAACTGGCTGGCAACCCCCTGCCACACGCGCTGGGGCAGATCGGTAACCAGGTAGGACGGCATCAGCACCAGGCCCATCTGGCTACGCATTGGCTTGAGCAGGGTGAAGCGCGCGTCGACCACCATCAGGGTGATCGACAGCACAACCAGCACGAGCAGGCGTACGCCCAGCGAAGGGCCCTTGGCGAAAAGCGGTTTAATGGGCCGCTCCTCGTGGACGACGATTCAAGAGGTCATTCATACGGCAACGCACCGGCCTGCTTGCGGATTGACGGAAAACGACGCCCACACGGACGTCAGCCCAGCACATACAGGTAGCACTGTGGGCACTACCTGTAAACCGGGCGGCGTGAACTGCGGGCTCCGGCTTATTCGCTGGAGAGCAGGTCCATGGTGTGTTTGTCCATCATTTCCAGGGCACGGCCACCACCGCGAGCCACGCAGGTCAGCGGGTCTTCGGCGACGATTACCGGCAGGCCGGTTTCCTGTGCCAGCAGCTTGTCGAGGTCGCGCAGCAGGGCGCCACCACCGGTCAGCACCAGGCCACGCTCGGCGATGTCCGAAGCCAGCTCCGGCGGCGACTGCTCCAGGGCACTCTTGACCGCCTGGACGATGGTCGCCAGGGATTCCTGCAACGCTTCCAGCACTTCGTTGGAGTTCAGGGTGAAGGCACGTGGCACGCCCTCGGCCAGGTTGCGGCCGCGGACATCGACTTCACGAACTTCGCCACCCGGATAGGCGGTACCGATTTCCTGCTTGATGCGCTCGGCGGTGGACTCACCGATCAGGCTGCCGTAGTTGCGGCGCACGTAGGTGACGATGGCTTCGTCGAAACGGTCGCCACCGACCCGTACGGATTCGGCGTAAACCACACCGTTCAAGGAGATCAGCGCGATTTCAGTGGTACCACCACCGATATCGACGACCATCGAACCGCGGGCTTCCTCGACCGGCAGGCCGGCACCGATGGCGGCGGCCATTGGCTCTTCGATCAGGAACACTTCACGGGCGCCGGCGCCCAGCGCCGACTCACGAATGGCCCGGCGCTCGACCTGGGTCGATTTGCACGGCACGCAGATCAGTACCCGCGGGCTTGGCTGCAGGAAGCTGTTTTCGTGAACCTTGTTGATGAAGTACTGCAGCATTTTTTCGCAAACGCTGAAATCGGCGATCACGCCGTCTTTCATCGGACGAATGGCAGCAATGTTGCCAGGCGTACGGCCCAGCATGCGCTTTGCCTCGGTACCGACAGCGACGACACTTTTCTGGTTGCCGTGAGTACGAATGGCCACAACCGATGGCTCATTCAGGACGATACCGCGCTCACGCACGTAAATAAGGGTGTTGGCAGTGCCCAGGTCGATGGAAAGATCGCTGGAAAACATGCCACGCAGTTTCTTGAACATGGGAAAGTGACCCTAGGCAACGCGTGGGTAAAAAAGTGCGGCAAACTCTAACAACGGCGGGGATTTTGGGCAAGGCACCAATATGTTAAATTGGCGGTTTTTCCGAGCAAGCCTGCACATGATCGCGGCCTTATGACCGTAATACTGCCAGCATGTTCCTCATCGCGGAGCAAATCCGTTTCTGTTTTCCCAGGAGATCCCCATGGCGCTTGAACGCTGCGACGTGGAAAAGATCGCTCATTTGGCCCGACTGGGCCTGAATGAAGCCGATCTGCCACGCACTACCGATGCCCTGAACAGTATTCTGGGACTGGTCGACCAGATGCAAGCGGTCGACACCACTGGCATCGAGCCACTGGCCCACCCTCTGGAAGCCACCCAGCGCCTGCGCGCCGACGTGGTAACAGAAAGTAACCATCGCGACAGCTACCAGGCCATCGCCCCGGCGACGGAAAACGGCCTGTACCTGGTTCCGAAAGTCATCGAGTAAGGGAATAGAGCCTGCCATGCATCAACTGACCCTGGCCGAGATCGCCCGCGGACTCGCCGACAAGAAGTTTTCTTCCGAAGAGCTGACCCGCGCCCTGTTGGCGCGCATCAACCAGCTCGACCCGCAAATCAACAGCTTCATCAGCGTCACCGAAGACCTGGCCATCAGCCAGGCCCGGGCCGCCGACGCCCGCCGCGCCGCCGGCGAGAGCGGCGCCCTGCTCGGTGCACCGATCGGCCACAAGGACCTGTTCTGCACCCAGGGCATCCGCACCAGTTGCGGCTCGAAGATGCTCGACAACTTCAAGGCGCCGTACGACGCCACCGTGGTCAGCAAGCTGGCCGAAGCTGGCGCCGTGACCCTGGGCAAGACCAACATGGACGAATTCGCCATGGGTTCGGCCAACGAGAGCAGCTACTACGGTGCGGTGAAAAACCCGTGGAACCTCGAGCACGTGCCGGGCGGTTCGTCCGGTGGCTCGGCGGCCGCGGTTGCTGCGCGCCTGTTGCCTGGCGCCACCGCCACCGACACCGGTGGTTCGATCCGACAGCCGGCAGCGCTGACCAGCCTGACCGGGCTGAAACCGACCTACGGTCGGGTTTCGCGCTGGGGCATGATTGCCTACGCCTCGAGCCTCGACCAGGCCGGCCCGCTGGCCCGCACTGCCGAAGACTGCGCGCTGCTGCTGCAAGGCATGGCCGGTTTCGACGCCAAGGACTCCACCAGCATCGACGAACCGGTGCCGGACTACAGCGCCAGCCTCAACGCCTCGCTCCAGGGCCTGCGCATCGGCCTGCCGAAGGAATACTTCGGTGCCGGCCTCGACCCGCGCATCGCCGACCTGGTCCAGGCCAGCGTCAAGGAGCTGGAAAAGCTCGGCGCGGTGGTCAAGGAAATCAGCCTGCCGAACATGCAGCACGCCATCCCGGCCTACTACGTGATCGCCCCGGCGGAGGCCTCGTCCAACCTGTCGCGTTTCGACGGTGTACGTTTTGGCTACCGCTGCGAGAGCCCGGTCGACCTCACCGACCTGTACAAGCGCTCCCGCGGCGAAGGCTTCGGCCCTGAAGTACAGCGCCGGATCATGGTCGGGGCCTACGCCCTGTCGGCCGGTTACTACGATGCCTACTACCTGCAGGCACAGAAAATCCGCCGCCTGATCAAGAACGACTTCATGGCGGCCTTCAACGACGTCGACGTGATCCTCGGCCCGACCACGCCAAACCTGGCCTGGAAGATCGGCGCCAAGAACAACGACCCGGTCGCCGAGTACCTGGAAGACGTCTACACCATCACCGCCAACCTCGCCGGCCTGCCAGGCCTGTCGATGCCGGCCGGTTTCGTCGATGGTCTGCCGGTTGGCGTGCAGCTGCTGGCACCGTATTTCCACGAAGGCCGCCTGCTCAACGTCGCGTACCGCTACCAGCAAGTGACTGACTGGCACACTCGCGCACCTAACGGCTTCTGAGGGATCACCACATGCAATGGGAAGTTGTCATCGGGCTGGAGATTCACACCCAGCTCGCCACCCAGTCGAAGATTTTCTCCGGCAGCGCCACCACTTTCGGCTCCGAGCCGAACACCCAGGCCAGCCTGATCGATCTGGGCATGCCCGGCGTACTGCCGGTGCTCAACCAGGAAGCGGTGCGCATGGCCTGCATGTTCGGCCTGGCCATCGATGCCGAGATCGGCCAGCACAACGTGTTCGCGCGCAAGAACTACTTCTACCCCGACCTGCCCAAGGGCTACCAGATCAGCCAGATGGAGCTGCCGATCGTTGGCAAGGGCCACCTGGACATCGCCCTCGAAGACGGCACGGTCAAGCGCGTTGGCATTACCCGTGCGCACCTTGAAGAAGACGCCGGCAAGAGCCTGCACGAAGACTTCAGCGGCTCCACCGGCATCGACCTCAACCGCGCCGGCACCCCGCTGCTGGAGATCGTCTCCGAGCCGGACATGCGCAACGCCAAGGAGGCCGTGGCCTACGTCAAGGCCATCCACGCCCTGGTGCGCTACCTGGGCATCTGCGACGGCAACATGGCCGAAGGCTCGCTGCGTTGCGACTGCAACGTCTCGGTTCGCCCCAAGGGCCAGGCCGAGTTCGGTACCCGCTGCGAGATCAAGAACGTCAACTCGTTCCGCTTCATCGAGCGCGCGATCAACACCGAAGTGCAGCGCCAGATCGAGCTGATCGAAGACGGCGGCCGGGTCATCCAGGAAACCCGCCTGTACGATCCGAACAAGGACGAGACCCGCTCCATGCGCAGCAAGGAGGAAGCCAACGACTACCGTTACTTCCCCGACCCGGACCTGCTGCCGGTGGTCATCGAAAGCGCCTTCCTTGAAGAGGTGCGCGCCACCTTGCCGGAACTGCCACCGCAAAAGCGTGAGCGCTTCCAGAGCCAGTTCGGCCTTTCGGCCTATGACGCCAACGTCCTGGCGACCAGCCGCGAACAGGCCGACTACTTTGAACAGGTGGTCGGTGTGTGCGGCGACGCCAAGCTTGCCGCCAACTGGGTCATGGTCGAGCTGGGCAGCCTGCTGAACAAGCTGGGCCTGGAAATCGACCAGTCGCCGGTCACTGCCGAGCACCTGGGCGGCATGCTCAAGCGCATCCTCGACAACACCATCAGCGGTAAGATTGCCAAGGTGGTGTTCGAGAAGATGGCCGCCGGCGACGGCGATGCCGACCAGATCATCGAAGCCGAGGGCCTCAAGCAGGTCACCGACAGCGGTGCGATCGAGAAGGTCCTGGACGAAGTGCTGGCCGCCAACGCCGAGCAGGTCGAGCAATACCGCGCTGCGGATGAAGCCAAGCGCGGCAAGATGTTCGGCTTCTTCGTCGGCCAGGCCATGAAAGCCTCCAAAGGCAAGGCCAACCCGCAGCAAGTGAACCAATTGCTCAAGAGCAAGCTCGAAGGGTAATCGCGTCACCCTGTGGGAGCCGGCGTTGCCGGCGATGCAAGGCGAAGCCTTGCCAGTTTCTGGGGCTGCCGAGCAGCCCATCGCCGGCAACGCCGGCTCCCACAGGTGATCACTTCACCTCGGAGCAACTGATTTGATGTGGCGTCCCCTCAGCGCACTCGCGCTCTTCAGCCTGCTGGCCGGTTGCGCCAGCCACGATATCGACCCCCGCGGTTACGACAAGACCGGCACCGCCTCCTATTACGGCTCCCGTCACCACGGTAAACGCACCGCCAGTGGCGAGCCTTTCAACCAGCACGGCATGACCGCCGCCCACCGCAGCCTGCCCTTCGGCACACGGGTCAAGGTCACCAACCTCAACAACGAACGCAGCGTCGTGGTGCGCATCAACGACCGCGGCCCGCATACCCGTGGCCGGCTGATCGACCTGTCGCGCGCCGCCGCGGATAAACTCGGGATGATCCGTAGCGGAACCGCGCGCGTACGGGTACAAAGTCTCAGCGATTGACCTGACCCCGGAGCCCGACCATTTTCGACCTGGCCGCTTTACCCACTTTCAGCCTGCTGCAGTTGAGCATCGGCCTGCTGTTGCTGATCGCCGGCGCCGAACTGCTGGTGCGCGCCGCCCTGCGCCTGGCCGCCAGCCTGCAAGTGCGGCCATTGATCATCGGCCTGAGCCTGGTGGCATTCGGCAGCAGCGCGCCGCAACTGACCGTCAGCCTGCAGGCGGCCTACACCGGCGCGCCGGATGTCGCGGTCGGCAGCGTGATCGGCAGTAACATCTTCAACATCCTCGTGACCCTGGGCCTGGCCGCGCTGATCATCCCGCTGCGGGTCTCGCGCCAGCTGGTTCGCCTGGACATCCCGCTGATGATCGCCGCGAGCCTGGCGGTGTACCTGCTGGCCTTCAACGAACTGCTCGGGCGCCTGGAAGGAGCCCTGCTGCTGTGTGGCCTGTTCGGCTACCTGGCGATCCTCTGGCACCAGTCCCGCCACCACGCGCGCACCTACCCGTCCCCCGGACCGCGCCCGCAGCGTGGCGGCCGGTTCTGGCTTGGTAGTGTGCTGCTGATGCTGGCCGGGCTTGGCCTGCTCAGCCTGGCCGGCCATCTGCTGCTTGAGGCAGCGGTAGAGGTGGCGCAAGACCTGGGCCTGTCAGAGCGGGTCATCGGCCTGACTGTGGTCGCGGTCTGCACCTCGCTACCGGAACTGGCCACCTCGCTGATCGCCGCCCTGCGTGGCGAGCGGGAGATCGCCGTGGGCAACGTGATCGGCAGCAACCTGTTCAACCTGCTGGCGGTGCTCGGCCTGACCGCGTTGGTCGCCCCCGAGCCGCTGTCGATCTCGCCCAATGCCCTGGCCTTCGACCTGCCGGTGATGCTCGGGGTCGCGGTGCTGGCGCTGCCGGTGTTCTACTCCGGTTACCGGGTGACCCGCGCCGAAGGGCTGGTGTTCCTCTGCCTGTACCTGGCTTATGGTCTGCATGTGGTGGCTTTCACCACCGGCATGCCGCTGGCCAGCCGGCTTGAAAAACTGATGCTGTTCTACGCATTGCCAGCACTGGGGGCGTTGCTGCTGTACACCACCCTGCGTGCCTGGCGCCGCCAACACTAAGGAAAACAACATGGGCGACAACAACAAATCCGGCGAACAGGTTCGCCGCCAGGTCATGGGCGATGCCTTCGTCGATCGCGCTTTGAGCAATGCCACCGACTTCAGCCAGCCGCTGCAGGACTTCGTCAACGAACATGCCTGGGGCAGCGTCTGGAGCCGCGAAGGCCTGCCGCTGAAAACCCGCAGCCTGATCACCCTTGCCGCCCTCACCGCACTCAAATGCCCGCAGGAGCTCAAGGGCCACGTGCGTGGCGCCCTGAACAACGGTTGTACGGTCGAGGAAATTCGCGAGGCGCTGCTGCACTGCGCGGTGTACGCCGGCGTGCCGGCAGCGGTCGATGCCTTTCGCGCCGCCCAGGAAGTGATCGACAGCTACCCGCAGAGCTGATCGATCACTTGCGCCAAGGCCGTCAGTTGCTGACGACGACGGCCTTCTGACTTTTCTTCTTCAGCCAGAACGCCACACCCAGGGTGGCGATCCAGGCCGGGATCAGCATCACCGAAATGCGGATCGGCGGGGTCAGGTACATCACCACCAGAATCAGGCCGATGAACGCCAGGCACAGGTAGTTGGTCACCGGGTGGCCCCAGCTCTTGTAGAAGGTCGACTCGCCCGACGCCTGCTTGGCGCGGCGGAATTTAAGGTGGGTGATGCTGATGCTGGCCCAGTTGATCACCAGCGCCGAGACCGCCAGAGCCATCAGCAGGCCAAAGGCTTCGCCCGGCATCAGGTAGTTGATCAGCACGCACAAGCCGGTGGCCAGGGCAGAAACACCGAGGGCCGTCAGCGGCACGCCACGGCGGTTGACCTTGAGCAGCGCACGCGGCGCGTCACCCTGGCTGGCCAGACCGAACAGCATGCGGCTGTTGCAGTACACGCAACTGTTGTACACCGACAGCGCGGCGGTCAGTACCACCACGTTGAGGATGGTCGCCACCAGGTTGCTGTCCAGGTTGTGGAAGATCATCACGAACGGGCTGCCGCCCTGCACCACCTTCTGCCACGGGTACAGCGACAGCAGCACCGCCAGGGCGCCGATGTAGAAAATCAGGATGCGATAGACCACCTGGTTGGTGGCACGCGGAATGCTGTGGCGCGGGTTGTCGGCTTCGGCAGCGGTGATACCGACCAGTTCCAGGCCGCCGAAGGAGAACATGATCACCGCCATGGCCATCAGCAAACCGCTGAAGCCGTTGGGGAAGAAGCCGCCGTACTGCCAGAGGTTGGCGACGCTGGCGTCCGGCCCGCCATTGCCGCTGGCCAGCAGCCAGGCGCCAAAGCCGATCATGCTGACGATGGCGATGACCTTGACCAGGGCGAACCAGAACTCCATTTCGCCGTAGACCTTCACCTGGGTGAGGTTGATCAGGTTGATCACCACGAAGAAGATCGCCGCCGTCGCCCAGGTCGGGAAGTCCGGCCACCAGTACTGCACGTAGATACCCACGGCCGTCAGCTCGGCCATGCCGACCAGCACATAGACCACCCAGTAGTTCCAGCCGGAAACAAAACCGGCGAACTCGTTCCAGTAGCGGTGGGCAAAGTGGCTGAAGCTGCCGGCTACCGGCTCGTCGACCACCATCTCGCCCAGCTGGCGCATGATAAAGAACGCCATCAGGCCGGCAATCGCATACCCCAGCAGCACGGCCGGACCGGCCATCTGGATGGTCTGGGCAATACCCAGGAACAGGCCGGTACCGATGGCGCCACCCAGGGCAATCAACTGGATATGGCGATTCTTCAACCCGCGCTGTAATCGCTCTGGGGGGTTCTGTTCTTGCATGAAATGTCCTTGAAGGTGGAAGGCAGTGTTAGCTTTATTGTCGGCACAGAATCTAGATCCAGCCGCCCCACTGCAAGAGGAAAATGCCGATATTCGTGGTTATGGCGGCCATCAGCGTAGTAATTACGATGATCGAGGCGGCCAGCTCATGGTTACCGTTGGCCGCGCGGGCCATCACATAACTGGCCGCGGCGGTCGGGCTGCCGATGTACAGGAACAGGATACCCAGCTCCGCGCCGCGAAAGCCGCAAAGCCAGGCCGCCAGGGTGCCGATCACCGGCAACCAGATCATCTTCACCAGGCTGGCGCTGACCGCCAGGCCACCGATTTCGCGCAGTGACGCCAGCGACAGGGTACCGCCAATGCAGATCAATGCCAGCGGCAGGGTCATCTGCGCCAAGTAATCACCGGAGGTCAGCAACCAGTTGGGCAGCGGCACTTGCCCGTAGGCCATGGGCGTGGCGAGCAGCACGCTGATGATCAGCGGGTTGCGCAGGATACTCTTGCAGATGCTCCAGGGGTCGGACTTCATGCTCGGGCTGTACACCGCCAGCACCACCGACGACAGCGAGTTGTACAGCAGTATCACCAGGCCGGCGAGGATCGCCCCCAGCGAAATGCCGTAATCGCCATACATGCTTGCCGCCAGTGCCAGGCCGATAACCCCGTTGTTGCCGCGAAAGCCGCCCTGGGTGTAGATGCCGCGGTCTTCACGCGGGCAGCGCCACAGGGCGAAGCCCCAGGCCAGGGCAAAACTGCCCAGGGTGGCGACCACGAAGAACACCAGCAGCCCGGGCTTGACCGCCGCCGTCAGGTCGGCGTGGTAGATCCCCAAAAACAGCAGCGCCGGCATGCACACGTTGAACACCAGCGACGAGGCGGTGTGGATGAAGCCGTCGTTGATGGCCTTGATGCGTTTGAGCAGCACGCCCATGAACAGCATGGCGAACACCGGCGCCGTGATGTTCAGCGTCTGGATAAAGAGGGCGAGCATGCAGGGTGGTCCCGATGGCTGTCGTTAGGGGGCTAATGATACGTCAGCCACCGATTGATGAATCGTATTCCTGTGTAAGAAAAAAGAGTTGTTGACGTAGGAAATGGTTTGGATATGATCGAAACAACTGTACATACATACAGTTATTTAGGTAAATCCATGACATCTCAAAGGAGTTGAATATGTCAGGTATGCAAACTGGACTGCACGCCCAAAAGGCGCTCGCCACCACCGTGGTCGCCGACCTCGACGCCCTGTTCAGCGTCAGCGGCATCAACATTCCCGGCCCTGACGCCCGCCTGGTGCTGGTGCTCGACGGCCATCACACGATCAAGTACCACCGCCTTGGCCTGGCGGCCAAACCGCCTGCCAGTGGCAAGCCGGTATTGCGCTTCGAAGGCGGCGAACACACCGCCATCGGCGACAACACCCTGCTGCGCTTCAGCCACGACAGCGCGCCGATCCCAGCCTGGAAAGTCGCCCTGCACCTGGCCAATAGCCTGAGCCTAAGCTACGGCCAGATCGTCGCCCTGGGTGGTGATTTCTATGGCATTCCCGAGCGGCCGATTGCCGATGGCGCCACAGCCGAAGAACGCGTTGAACGTTTTGTCGCCGCCTTTGATTCACTGGCCGTGCTTCCCGCCTCCCGGGAAGAAGCCGGCAAGATCCTCGCGGTCATGCAGCGGGAAATCGCCGCCGCCAACCAGGCGATCAAAGACGGTCGCCAGCCTCATGAAGCCTACGACCAGTTGGGCGACACCCTCTCGGAAGAGTGGAACAAGATCACCGGCGGCGGCAGCTTCGTTTCGCCAATGTTCCCCCTGGGTCGCTATCTCAAGCTGGCCGCCAGCAACTGGGACCACTTCGGTGAATGGGCGCTGCTGGCGTATGTCGCCGGCCATACCGCCGCCTTGCGCCAGGCCGTGAAAGCTCGCGCCAGCGGCGATGACGGGCAGCTGGAACTGGCCTACGCGATGAACGCCTTCGCCGACCACTTCCTCACTGACCTGTTCTCCGCCGGCCACGTGCGGGTACCGCGCAAGGCGATCAAGGACAACGTCACCCCGGCCGACCTCGGCTCGCTGATCTCGCGCTTCATGCACGATGAAGACAGCAAGTACGGCCTGGTGCTGCGCAATGCCCAGGGCGATACCTGGCGCGGCTATGGCGACAAGCGCTACTTCGACAGCATCGACGTCGCCAACCGCAAACAGGTGGGCCTGGCGGTGCAGAAGTCTGCCGATGAGATCTTCCAGGCATTCGACACCGGCAACCTGCCGGCGCCGACAGCCTATGGTGCCCTGCGCATCGCCGCTGACTTGCAAGCTGCCGTGGAAGGACAGGTGCCAGGCAACTTCGCCCCACTGTTTGCCCTGCGCAACGGCAAGCTGATGCGCCGCGCCGACGTCAACAACCTCAATGACCCGGCGCAGATCGACAACTGGTGGGGCTGGAGTACCTACCTGCTGCTCAAGGACTACAGCCCGAACAAACCCACCGGCTACCTCGATGCCCCTGCCAGCGCCCCGAGCATTCGCGCCGACGGCTGGCAGACCCAGGTACCGAGCCAGCCCAACTGGCTGCCCGGCCATGCCGTGCGTTATGCGGTGAGCGTGGTCAACGGTTTCAACGAGTCCTACATTGGCCCGTGGAGCGACTACACCGAACTGACCGAGCGCTTCCAACCGACCCTGACGGTGCCGCTGGACACCTCCGGCAAGTCGGTGTCGCGCAATCTGTTCCGCCAGTTCCGCGGCGGTTCGCCGGAACTGATCGCCTCGCTGGATGCGGGCACCACGACCTATATCGATCAACAGCCGTGATAAGGAAATCACTCATGAGCATTACCCTGAACATTGAGCTGGCGTCGGGCCAGCCCCTCAAGGATGTACCCCTGGAGCTGCTGCGCGATGGCGTGGTGGTGGGTCGGGCCAAGCTGG
This sequence comes from Pseudomonas sp. 2(2015), assembly GCF_000955865.1. Classification (NCBI taxonomy): domain Bacteria; kingdom Pseudomonadati; phylum Pseudomonadota; class Gammaproteobacteria; order Pseudomonadales; family Pseudomonadaceae; genus Pseudomonas; species Pseudomonas sp. 2(2015). The sequence goes on along the minus strand of NZ_JYOF01000004.1, from coordinate 307,004 downwards.
CTGAAAGCGGCAAGGTGGTATTCGATGCCGCGCCCGGGGCCGGGCAACTGGCAGTGCGGGTGGATCGAACGATCCTCGGCGGCAAATAAATTGATCGCGGGGCAAGCCCGCTCCTACAGTAGGAGCGGGCTTGCCCCGCGATAGTCAATCAGCGCCGAACCGGGCGCTTTTGCAGCTTGCGCTGCAAGGTCCGCCGGTGCATGCCCAGGGCCCGGGCGGTGGCGGAGATATTGCCTTCATGTTCAGTCAGCACGCGCTGGATGTGTTCCCACTGCAGGCGGTCCACCGACATCGGGTTTTCCGGCACCAGGCTGTCGAGGTCGGCGTGCTCGGAAAGTAGCGCGGCCAGCACATCGTCGGCGTCGGCGGGCTTGCACAGGTAGTTGCAGGCACCGCGCTTGATCGCCTCGACTGCGGTGGCGATGCTCGAGTAACCGGTGAGGATCACCACGCGCATTTCCGGGTCCAGTTCCAGCAGCTTGGGCAACAGTACCAGGCCCGAATCGCCATCCATCTTCAGGTCCAGCGTGGCATAGTCCGGCACGTCGTCCTGGGCGATTTTCAGGCCCTCTTCGGCAGAACCTGCGGTGCTCACGCGAAAGCCGCGGCGACTCATGGCCCGGGCCATTACCCGGGTAAAGGTAGCGTCGTCGTCAACCAGCAGCAGGTGCGGCAGCTCTTCGCCTTCAACCTGGATTTCATCACTCATCACACATCTCCTCGCGCGTCACGCGGCAGGCGCAGCTCGGTGAGCGTACCGCCTTCTTCATGACTATAGAGTTTTACCGAGCCGCCCGCACGGGTCACGCTGGCCTTGCTCAAGAACAGGCCCAGGCCGAAGCCTTTGCCCTTGGTGGTAAAGAAGGGTTTGCCGATCGATTCGGCAATCGCTGCCGGCACGCCCGGGCCGTGGTCGCGGATGCTGATCACCATGTCCTGGGCGTCCCAGTCCAGGCGCACTTCCAGGTCGTCCGGGCAAGCATCGGCGGCATTGTTCAACAGGTTCAGCAGGGCCTGGGTGAGGTCCGGCGGCGGCGCCAGGCGCGGCACATTGCCCTGGCCCAGGCGCTGGAAGCGGTAACTGGCCTCGGGGCGCATCAGGTGCCAGCGGTTGAGCGCTTCGTCGAGCCAGAAGGTCACTTCCTGGTTCTCGACCGCCAGGCGCCGGTTGGCTTCAGCAGCACGCACCAGGTTCTGCAGGGTCTCTTTACACAACTTGACCTGGTCCTGCAGCACTGCCAGGTCTTCCTGCAGCAGCGGGTCGCTGTGGTCCTGGCGCATTTCCTTGATCAATACGCTCATGGTCGCCAGCGGCGTGCCCAGCTCATGGGCAGCGCCAGCGGCCTGGGTGGCCACGGCCAGCAGTTGCTGGTCGCGCAGGCCCTCCTCTCGGCGTTCGGCGCGCAGTTGCTCCTGGCGGCGCAGCTCTTCGGCCATCTTCGCGGCGAAGAAGGTAATCACCGCAGCTGCCAGGGCGATACTCAGCCACATGCCGTAGACCTGCATCTTCTCCCGGGCCATAGGGAAGGTCTCGAGCGGATAGAACTGCACCAGCAGCAAGCTGTAGGCGGCCAGGGCAATACCGGAGAGGATCAGCGAATAGACCCAGGGCAAGGTCACCGCGGCAATGGCCAGCGGCACCAGGTAATAGGACACGAAGGGGTTGGTCGAACCGCCCGAGTAGTACAGCAAGGCACTGTGGATCAGCAGGTCACAGGCCAGCTGGAAGGCATATTCCAGCTCGGTGACCGGCAGGGTCAGGCGCAGGCGCAGGGCCGTGAACGCGCACAGCAGCATCGACAGGCCGAGGGTAATGACCAGCGACAGCCACGGCAGCGGCAGCAGTTCGGTCCAGTAGGCGACACCGACCGAGCCGGCCTGGGCGGCAAGCACCAGGATGCGGATGAAGGTCAGGCGCCAGAGGTTCTGACGGGTTGCAGACAGCATTTGTACGGGGGCGAGCATGAGCTCTCCTGATGAGTGCTCCAGGCGAATCGTCGCGAGTATACCGAAGCTGCGGCCTGGTCTGCAGTGATGCGGCAAAGCGCCACACTTTTTTACATAACAATGATGGCCATTTTGAACCTCACTACACTGTTGCCAGTCTCATGGGCCAGCGTGCACTGCTTGTGTTCAGTGCCCGCGCCACACTTTCAAGGAGTCATACATGTCGATCACCCGCAGCAGCGCCGCCCTGGCGATGGCCACCAGCTTGCTAGCCAGCCTTCCGGCCCTGGCCGATGAGGCCCCGCGCTACAACCAGATTTCGCTGCGCGCCGAAGTCAGCAAGGAAGTGGCCCGCGACCTGATGGTCGTGACCCTGTACAGCGAAGCGCAAAATACCGACCCGGGCAAGCTGGCCACTGAAATCACCGAAACCATGAACAAGGCGGTGAAACAGGCGCGCGAAGTCAAGGATGTGAAGATCAGCCAGGGCAGCCGCAACAGCTACCCGATCTACGACAACAAGGGTCAGAAGATCACCGGCTGGCGCGAACGCGCCGAGCTGCGCCTGGAAAGCGCCAACTTCCCGGCCCTGTCGCAACTCACCGGCACCCTGCTGCAGGACCTGAAAATGGGCGGCATGGACTTCTCCATCGCCCCGGCCACGCGCAAAACCAGCGAAGACGACCTGCTCAAGGATGCCGTCAACGCCTTCAAGGCCCGTGCCCAACTGGCCACCGAAGCCCTGGGCGGCAAAGGCTACAAAGTGGTCAACCTGAACCTCAACAGCAGCGGTTACCCGCATCCTTATGCCCGTAGCGCACCGATGATGATGAAAGCCGCCGGCATGGCCGCAGACGCAGCGCCCGCTCCGGAAATCGAAGCCGGCACCACCGACGTGACCATGAGTGCCGATGGCACCATTGAAGTCCAGATGCCGTAAGCAACGTTACTTTTCTGCTGGTTCGCGGCAGTTTCGGCTGTCGCGAACCCTGTTACTTGTAGCACCTCGCGCCCCAAATTAGCGCAAAGACTGACTCGATAGTGAGACAACGTCTTCGAAACAACCTGAAACACCCCCTCGCAAACGATCAACTCCGTAAAAAATTATACGGATGCGACATTCCTGTACGTTCGTCCCACTGTTTTCCGTCACCCATCCCTTTGAGTGTTGCATTGGGTATGGGGCCTGCATAAGTATCCGCAGGTCGGCTCACAAGGCCCCCTCAAATCAAAAATGACAACAATGAGGCCACCATGCTCAAACACGCGGTCATTCCGTTTCTGGTCGGCGCAGGCTTGCTTGCCGGCGCACCTTCCGCCCTTGCGGCGACTAACCTGGTGTTTTGCTCCGAAGGCAGCCCCGCAGGCTTCGACCCGGGCCAGTACACCACCGGAACCGACTTCGATGCCTCAGCCGAGACCGTCTTCAACCGCCTGAGCCAGTTCGAGCGTGGCGGCACCGCAGTGATCCCGGGCCTGGCGACCAGCTGGGACATTTCCGACGATGGCCTGACCTACACCTTCCACCTGCGCGAAGGGGTCAAGTTCCATACCACCGAATTCTTCAAGCCGACGCGCGCCTTCAATGCCGACGACGTGCTGTTCACCTTCAATCGGATGCTCGACAAGGACATGCCGTTTCGCAAGGCCTACCCTACCGAGTTCCCGTACTTCACCGACATGGGCATGGACAAGAACATCGCCAAGGTCGAAAAGCTCGACGAGCACACGGTCAAGTTCACCCTCAACGGCGTCGACGCAGCGTTCATCCAGAACCTGGCCATGAGCTTCGCCTCGATCCAGTCCGCCGAATACGCCGACCAGTTGCTCAAGCAGGGCAAGCCCGCCGACATCAACCAGAAGCCGATCGGCACCGGCCCGTTCGTATTCAGCAAGTACCAGAAAGACGCGCAGATCCGCTTCAAGGGCAACAAGGACTACTGGAAGCCTGAGGATGTGAAGATCGACAACCTGATCTTCGCCATCACCACCGACGCCTCGGTGCGCATGCAGAAGCTGAAAAAGAACGAGTGCCAGGTCACCCTGTTCCCGCGCCCGGCCGACATCGAGCCACTGAAAAACGACCCGAACCTGAAGATGCCTGACCAGGCCGGCTTCAACCTCGGCTACATCGCCTACAACGTGATGGACAAGATCAAGGGCAGCAACGAGCCCAACCCGATGGCCCAGCTCAAGGTTCGCGAAGCGCTGGACATGGCGGTAAACAAGCAGCAGATCATCGACTCGGTGTACCAGGGCGCCGGCCAGCTGGCGGTCAACGCCATGCCGCCGACCCAGTGGTCCTACGACACCACCATCAAGGACGCCAAGTACGATCCCGAGAAGGCCAAGCAGCTGCTCAAGGAAGCCGGCATCAAGGAGGGCACCGAGATCAACCTCTGGGCCATGCCGGTGCAACGCCCGTACAACCCCAATGCCAAGCTGATGGCCGAGATGCTGCAATCGGACTGGGCCAAGATCGGCATCAAGGCCAAGATCGTCAGCTACGAGTGGGGCGAGTACATCAAGCGCTCCAAGGGCGGCGAGAACGGCGCCATGCTGATTGGCTGGAGCGGTGACAACGGTGACCCGGACAACTGGCTGGGCACCCTGTTCGGCTGCGATGCCCTGGAAGGCAACAACTTCTCCAAGTGGTGCTACAAGCCGTACGACGACCTGGTCAAGCAAGCCAAGGCCACCTCCGACCAGGCCAAGCGCACCGAGCTGTACAAGCAAGCGCAACACATCCTCAAAGAACAGGTTCCGATGACACCCATCGCTCACTCGACGGTGTATCAACCTATGCGTTCAACCGTACAGGACTTCAAGATCAGCCCGTTTGGCTTGAACTCCTTCTATGGGGTCAGCGTGACCAAATAGCAGCCATCTGGCTCGGCCCCGCGACGCCACACGGCAGCCGGGGCCGCAGCCTGATGGCCTGGCAGGTCAGCCGCTAGTGCATCGACACGGAACCGTCGCACGCCCTATCGGATACCTCCTACACACCTCTGCGTAATCGCACCTATCTGCAGCGCTTTGATGGCTCTACCGTCAAGGGTGCAGCAGAGTCGGCGCGATTCGTATGGCTGTGCGCCATGGACCGCGAAAAAAACAACAAGAGAGAAGGGATCGTCATGCGCCACACTCCAATCTATGCAGCGCTGCTGGGCTTCGGCCTGCTCGCCCAGGCCCCTGCGGGCCTGGCCAAGAACCTGGTGTTCTGCTCCGAAGGCAGCCCCGGCGGTTTTGATACCGCCCAATACACCAGCGCCACCGACAACGACGCCGCCGAGCCGATCTACAACCGCCTGGTGGAATTCGAACGCGGCGCGACCGCCGTCAAACCGGCCCTGGCAAAGAGCTGGGAGGTGTCCGACGGCGGCCTGACCTACACCTTCCACCTACGCGAAGGGGTCAAGTTCCACAACAACAAGGATTTCACCCCCAGTCGCGATTTCAACGCTGACGACGTGCTGTTCACCTTCAATCGCATGCTCGACCGCGACCACCCGTTTCGCAAGGCCTACCCCACCGAATTCCCCTACTTCGTCGGCATGAGCCTGGACAAGAACATCGCCCGCATCGAAAAGACCGCGCCGATGACCGTGGTCTTTACCCTCAACAGCATCGATGCCGCCTTCGTGCAGAACCTGGCAATGAGTTTTGCCGCCGTACTCTCGGCCGAATACGCTGAACAGTTGATGGCCTCCGGGCGCCCCAGCGACATCAACCAGAAGCCGATCGGCACTGGCCCGTTCGTGTTCCAGCGCTACCAGAAGGACTCGCAGATCCGCTACCGCGGCAACAAGGACTACTGGGACCCGAGCCAGGTGAAGATCGAGCAGTTGATCTTCTCGATCAATACCGACCCCTCGGTGCGCATCCAGAAACTGCGCAAGAACGAATGCCAGGTCACCCTGCATCCACGCCCGGCCGATCTCGATGCACTCAAGAGCGACCCCAAGCTGCAGGTCATCGAAAAACCCGGCTTCAACCTCGGCTACATCGCCTACAACGTTCAGCACAAACCCTTCGACCAGCTTGAAGTACGCCAGGCCCTGGACATGGCGGTGAACAAGCCGGCCATCGTCAAGGCGGTGTACCAGGAGGCCGGGCAACTGGCGGTGGGCAGCATGCCGCCGACCCAGTGGTCCTACGACGACAGCATCAAGGATGCCGGCTACAACCTGCAAAAGGCTCGCGAACTGCTCAAGGCCGCCGGGGTCAAGGAAGGCACTGAAATCACCCTCTGGGCCATGCCCGTGCAACGCCCGTACAACCCCAACGCCAAGCTGATGGCCGAAATGCTTCAGGCCGACTGGGGCAAGGTCGGCCTCAAAGTGAAAATCGTCAGCTACGAGTGGGGCGAATATCTCAAGCGCACCAAGGACGGTGAACACGACATCTCGCTGATCGGCTGGACCGGCGACAACGGCGACCCGGACAACTGGTTGGGCACCCTGTACAGCTGTGACGCGATAGGCAGCAACAACTACTCCATGTGGTGCGACCCGCAGTACGACGCGCTGGTCAAGAAAGCCAAGACCATCACCGACCGCGAGCAACGCACCCTGCTCTACCAGCAGGCGCAGCAGCGCCTCAGGCAACAGTTGCCCATCACCCCGATCGCCCACTCGACGGTCAACCAGCCGCTCAGTGCCAAGGTCGTGGATTTCAAGGTAAGTCCTTTCGGGCGCAACAACTTCTCAGGCGTCAGTACCGAATAAAAAACCGCTTTCTCCCTCGGGGGCGCGCAGCGCCTTCGCGGGCGAACTCAGCCTGAATATGCCCGATTGCCTTGCAGCAAACGATTGCAAACCCTTGTTCCAACCGGCAAGACGCCCAGCTCACAAGGCCAGGCGGTAACTAAAAAGAAGAAAAGAAAAGGGAGCTTTACCTTGAGACGAACCCAAACCGCAGTACTGGCACTGTCCCTCAGTGGTCTGTCAGCCATGGCCCAGGCCGAACCCGCCAGCCAGGACTATGTTCCGGTCAGCGTCAAAGCCACCAGCGCCCAGAGTGAAGCCAAGGGCTTCATCGAAGGCCAGAGCCTGTCCGGCTCGACCCGCAACTGGTATGGCCGCGAACGCGCCACCCGCGCACCGCTGTTCAAGTACTACAAGAGCGACGGCAGCCAGCACGACACCCACAGTCGTGACAACTGGGTGCAGGGCACCATCCTCAACTACACCTCGGGCTTTACCGAAGGTACCTTCGGCTTCAGCACCGAGGTCGCCGTCTACAACGCCATCGCCCTGGAGCGTGGCCGCGCGGCGGTGGCCGGGCCGAACAACCGCACCCTGACCCACAGCGACGGCGATGTCATCGGCCAGTGGAGCAAGATGGGCCTGGCCAACGTCAAGGCGCGGGTGTCCAACACCACCCTGACCGCCGGCCGCCAATCGATGGACACCCCGGTACTGGCCTACATCGGCAACCGCGCCTTGCCGTCGAGCTTCGAAGGTGTGAGCTTGCACAGCGAAGAATTCGACAACCTGTCGTTTGACATCGGCACCTTCGACCGGCTCTCGAACCGGACCGAACAGGGCACCAGCAAATTCGTTGCCGAGTACGGTGATCGCGCCTTTTCAGCCGATCACGTCAACATTGCCGGTGTGAACTACCAGCCGCTGAAAAGCCTGAAAACCAGCTTCTACGTGTCCAACGTCGAAGACCTGTGGAACCAGTATTACTTCGGCGCCAGCCATGAGCTGGGCGACAGCGCGGTGCTGAGCCTGACCACCGGCCTGAACTACTACAAGACCAAGGATGAAGGCCAAAGCAAGCTTGGCGACATCGACAACGACACCTACAGCCTGTCGTTCGGCCTGACCCACCAGGCCCACAACCTGACCTTCTCCTACCAGCAGGTCAACGGTAACGAGTACTTCGACTACCTGCACGACACCAACGCGATCTTCCTGGCCAACTCCCTGCTTTCGGACTTCAACGGCCCGAACGAAAAATCGATGCAGATCGCCTACGTGCTGAACATGGCCCAGTACGGCGTGCCGGGCCTCAAGTTCAACCTCTATAACGCGCGCGGCTGGGGCATCGACGGCACCCACTACACCGGCAGCGGCTACGACGTGCGTGGCCTGGACGGCGAGAACCACTACGAGTGGGGTATCGGCACCACCTATGCGGTGCAGAGCGGCTCGCTCAAGGACACCACCATTCGTGCCACCTACACCGCGCACCGGGCCAGCAAGGCCCAGATCGACGGTAGCCTGGACGAGCTGCGGATTGTCACCACCATTCCCTTCAACTTCCTCTAGAACGCGGTTTCCCGGTCGGTTCGCCGAATCGGCCGGGACGGCTACTCTGGTTAATCGATTGCAGGAGGTTTCATGAAACTGCTACCGCTACAGGCTGCCCTGGCAGCCGTCCTGTTGAGTACTGCGGCGGGCCTCTCAGCCAAGCCGCTGGTGGTGTGTACCGAGGCCAGCCCGGAAGGCTTCGATATCGTCCAGTACACCACCGCCGTAACCGCCGACGCCTCGGCCGAGGCCATCTTCAACCGCCTGGTCGACTTCCGCCCGGGCACCACCGATATCCAGCCGGCCCTGGCCGAGCGCTGGGACATCAGCGATGACGGCCTGACCTACACCTTCCACTTGCGCGAAGGGGTCAAGTTCCACACCACCGACTATTTCACCCCTACCCGCGAGATGAATGCCGACGACGTGCTGTGGAGTTTCCGACGACAGCTGGACCCTAATCACCCGTGGCACAACAAGACCAGCATCGGTTTCCCCTACTTCGAGAGCATGGGTTTCAAGGACCTGCTCAAAAGCGTCGAGAAGACCGACGAGCACACTGTGGTCTTCACCCTGACCCGGCCCGAAGCGCCTTTTTTGCGTGACCTGGCCATGGCCTTCACCTCGATCTACTCCGCCGAATACGGCGACCAGTTGCTCAAGGCCAACAAGACCGGCGACCTCAACAACAAGCCGATCGGCACCGGCCCGTTCATCTTCCAGCGCTACAACAAGGACGCCCAGGTGCGCTACAAGGCCAACCCGGACTACTTCCGTGGCAAGCCTCCGGCCGATGCGCTGATCTTCGCCATCGCCAACGACAACAATGTGCGCCTGCAAAAGCTCAAGGCCAACGAGTGCCAGGTGGCGCTGTACCCCAAGCCCGATGACATTCCCAGTATCAAGGCCGACCCCAAATTGAAAGTGGCCGAGATGGAAGCGCTGACCACCGGCTACATCTCGCTCAACACCGAACACAAGTACCTGAGCGATGTGCGCGTGCGCAAAGCCATCAACATTGCCTTCGACCGCCAGACCCACGTCGACCAGCTGTTCGGCAAGGGCAACGCGCTGGTCGCGGTCAACCCTTACCCGCCGAGCATGATCGGCTACAACACCGACAACCAGAACCCGCCCCGTGACCTCGACAAGGCCCGCGCCCTGCTCAAGGAAGCCGGCGTGCCCGAAGGCACGGTGCTGACCCTGTTCACCCGCAACGGCGGTGGCCCGACCAACCCCAACCCGCGCCTGAGCGCTGAAATGCTTCAGGCGGACCTGGCCAGGATCGGCCTGACCGTCGATATCCGCGTGATGGAATGGGCCGAGATGCTGCGCCGGGCCAAGAAGGGCGAAGCCGACATGGTCTCGACCGGCTGGGCCAGCGACAACGGCGACCCGGACAACTTCCTCAGCCCGCTGCTTAGTTGCGACGCGGTGAAAAGCGGCGAGAACTATGCGCGCTGGTGCAATCAAACCTTCCAGCAGTTGATCACCAAGGCCCGCGAGGTTACCGACAACAATGAGCGTGCAGCGCTCTATGTAAAGGCCCTGGCGGTGTACGATGAAGATCAACCGTGGATCAGCATGGCCCATCCGCAGATGTTTACCGCCATGCGCAACAACGTTGAGGGGTACCACATCAACCCCCTCACCAATAACAACTTCGCCACTACCCAGGTGAAGTAGAACAAGAACGACCGCCGGCGCCCCACCCGGGTGCCGGCGGGCATGCCTGACCGGCTGATGAGGTACTCCAGAAGATGTTTAGTTTTATTGCCCGGCGACTGGGATTGCTGATCCCGACCTTCTTCGGCATCACCTTGCTGACGTTTGCGCTCATACGGCTGATACCCGGCGATCCGGTTGAAGTCATGATGGGTGAACGGCGGGTCGACCCGGAAATGCACGCCCAGGCCATGGAGCGACTGGGCCTGAACAAACCGCTGCCCGAACAGTACCTGGACTACGTCAGCAAGCTCGCCCAGGGTGACCTCGGCGAATCGCTGCGCACCCGCGAAAGCGTCTGGACCGAGTTCCTCGCACTGTTCCCGGCAACCCTGGAACTGGCCATGGCGGCGCTGTTCTTTGCCGGGGTGATCGGCCTGCTGGCCGGGGTCATCGCCGCGCTCAAGCGTGGCTCATTGTTCGATCATGGGGTCATGGGTATCTCCCTTGCCGGCTACTCGATGCCGATCTTCTGGTGGGGCCTGATCCTGATCATGTTCTTCTCCGTGAGCCTGGGCTGGACCCCGGTGTCCGGGCGCATCGACCTGCTTTACGACATCGAGCCGAAAACCGGCTTCATGCTCATCGACACCCTGCTCAGCGACGAAGAAGGCGCCTTCAAGGATGCACTGATGCACCTGATCCTGCCGGCCATCGTGCTGGGCACCATTCCGCTGGCGGTGATCGCGCGCATGACCCGCTCCTCGATGCTCGAAGTGCTGCGCGAAGACTACATCCGCACCGCCCGCGCCAAGGGCCTGTCGCCGGCCCGGGTGGTGTTCGTGCACGGCTTGCGCAACGCGCTGATCCCGGTACTGACGGTGTTCGGCCTGCAGGTCGGCACCCTGCTCGCCGGTGCGGTACTGACCGAAACCATTTTTTCCTGGCCGGGCATCGGCAAGTGGCTGATCGAAGCCATCGGCGCCCGTGATTACCCCGTGGTACAGAACGGCATCCTGTTGATTGCCTGCCTGGTGATCCTGGTCAACTTCGTCGTGGACATCCTCTACGGCCTGGCCAACCCACGCATCCGTCATCAGCGCTGAGGGCCTCGTCATGACTACCCCACTTGCAAAATCTGTCACCACCCCGGCCACCGCTGTCGACCAGAGCCTGCTTTACCCCTCGCCGTACAAGGAGTTCTGGCAGGCCTTTTCACGCAACAAGGGCGCGGTCGCCGGGCTGATGTTCATGAGCCTGATCGTGTTCTGCGCACTGTTCGCCCCCTGGGTGGCGCCGCACAGCCCCAGCGAGCAGTACCGTGATTTTCTGCTGACCCCGCCGGTGTGGCTGGAAGGCGGCAACTGGCAGTTCATCCTCGGCACCGACGAGCTCGGCCGCGACCTGCTTTCGCGGCTGATCCAGGGCTCGCGGCTGTCGCTGCTGATCGGCCTGTCATCGGTGGTGATCTCGCTGATTCCGGGGATTTTCCTCGGCCTGTTGGCCGGGTTCTTTCCGCGCATCCTCGGCCCGTCGATCATGCGCCTGATGGACGTGATGCTGGCCCTGCCCTCGCTGCTGCTGGCCGTGGCGATTGTCGCCATCCTCGGCCCTGGCCTGATCAACACCGTGATCGCCATCGCCATCGTCTCGCTGCCGTCCTATGTGCGCCTGACCCGTGCCGCGGTGATGGGCGAACTGAACCGCGACTACGTCACCGCCGCGCGCCTGGCCGGTGCCAGCCTGCCCCGGCTGATGTTCGTCACCGTGCTGCCCAACTGCATGGCGCCGCTGATCGTGCAGGCCACCCTGAGCTTCTCCTCGGCAATCCTCGACGCCGCCGCCCTGGGCTTTCTCGGCCTCGGCGTACAGCCGCCAACCCCCGAGTGGGGCACTATGCTGGCCTCGGCCCGCGACTACATCGAACGCGCCTGGTGGGTAGTGAGCCTGCCTGGCCTGACCATTTTGCTCAGCGTGCTGGCAATCAACCTGATGGGTGACGGACTGCGCGACGCGCTGGACCCGAAACTCAAGAATGCCGCCTGAGGAGATCGCCATGTCACTTCTGCAAATCAACAATCTGAACGTGCGCTTTGGCGACGCCAATGCGGTACCGGTGGTCGATGGACTGGACCTGACGGTCGATGAAGGTGAGGTCCTGGCCATCGTCGGTGAGTCGGGCTCGGGCAAATCGGTGACCATGATGGCGCTGATGGGCCTGATCGACGCCCCCGGGCGCATCACCGCCGATGCCCTGACCTTCGATGGCACCAACATGCTCAAGCTCAGCGGCCGGCAACGGCGCAAGGTGGTCGGCAAGGATATGGCCATGGTCTTCCAGGACCCGATGACCGCCCTCAACCCCAGCTACACCGTAGGCTTCCAGATCGAGGAAGTGCTGCGCCAGCACCTTGGCCTGCGCGGCAAGGCGGCCCGCCAGCGTGCCCTAGAGCTGCTCAAGAAGGTTGAAATCCCTGGCGCCGAAAGCCGCCTGGACGCCTACCCGCACCAGCTTTCCGGTGGCATGAGCCAACGGGTGGCGATCGCCATGGCGATTGCCGGCGAACCCAAGCTGCTGATCGCCGACGAGCCGACCACCGCCCTCGACGTGACCATCCAGGCGCAGATCATGGAGCTGCTGCTGAACCTGCAAAAAGAGCAGAACATGGCGCTGATCCTGATCACCCACGACCTCGCCGTGGTCGCCGAAACCGCCAAGCGGGTGTGCGTGATGTACGCCGGCCAAGCGGTGGAAGTCGGCCAGGTGCCGGAACTGTTCGACGTCCCCGCCCACCCCTACAGCGAAGCACTGCTGGCGGCGATTCCGGAGCACAGCGAAGGCGCCGAGCGCCTGGCGACCCTGCCGGGCATCGTCCCCGGCCGCTATGACCGTCCTCAAGGTTGCCTGCTGTCGCCGCGCTGCCCTTACGTGCAGGAAAACTGCCGCCGGCAACGACCGACCCTCGATCCCCAGGCCCATAGCCAGGTGCGTTGTTTCTACCCGCTGAACCAGGAGGTGGCGTAATGACCGTCGTCCTTACCGCCCGTGAACTGACCCGTCACTATGAAGTTTCCCGCGGCCTGTTCAAGGGCCATGCCCTGGTGCGCGCACTCAACGGCGTGTCGTTCGAACTGGAAGCCGGCAAGACCCTGGCCGTGGTCGGCGAGTCCGGCTGTGGCAAGTCGACCCTGGCCCGGGCCCTGACCCTGATCGAAGAGCCCTCGTCCGGCTCGCTGAAGATCGCCGGCCAGGAAGTCGCCGGCGCCAACAAGGCCGAGCGCAAGCAATTGCGCAAGGACGTGCAGATGGTCTTCCAGAGCCCGTACGCCTCGCTCAACCCGCGACAGAAGATCGGCGACCAGCTGGGTGAGCCGCTGCTGATCAACACCAACCTGACCCGCGCCGAGCGGCGCGAGAAGGTCCAGGCGATGATGCAACAGGTCGGCCTGCGCCCCGAGCATTACCAGCGCTACCCGCACATGTTTTCCGGTGGCCAGCGCCAGCGCATCGCCCTGGCCCGGGCGATGATGCTGCAACCAAAAGTACTGGTGGCCGATGAGCCGACGTCGGCCCTCGACGTCTCGATCCAGGCCCAGGTGCTGAACCTGTTCATGGACCTGCAGAAGGAGTTCAACACTGCCTACGTGTTCATCTCCCACAACCTCGCGGTAGTGCGCCACGTGGCAGACCAGGTGCTGGTGATGTACCTGGGCCGGCCGGCGGAAATGGGCCCCAAGGAGGACATTTACAGCAAGCCGCTGCACCCTTACACCCAGGCCTTGCTGTCGGCCACGCCGACCATTCATCCGGACCCGCTGAAGCCGAAGATCAAGATTTCCGGCGAGCTGCCCAACCCGCTGAACCCGCCGCCTGGCTGTGCTTTCCACAAACGCTGCCCGTATGCCACCGAGCGCTGTGCTGCCGAGGAACCGGCGTTCAGGCAGGTGGGGACGCGGCAGGTGGCGTGCCATTACGCCGAGCAGTTCCTCTAAGGGCTGCTTTGCAGCCCATCGCTGGCAACGCCAGCTCCCACAGGTTCCCTGTGTCCCGGATCCTGTGGGAGCCGGCCTTGCCGGCGATTGGGGCGCGCAGCGGCCCCAACGGCAGTTGAGCCTTGATCAGCCTTGGGGCACTATCAGTCAATGACCCCATCCCCTATCCCCGACGGCCCGGAGCAAACCCCGGAAACCGCCGCCACCGTCCTGCGCTACCACCTGTGCTGGAAGCATCGCGACCTCGACGGGGTCATGGCCTTGTATCACCCCGATATCCAGTACAACGACTATTTCCAGAACCGCGTCCTGCACCTCGATGAGCTGCGCGAATACGTGCGTGTGAGCATGCCCCGCGAAGCCGGTGAAGACATCGTCCACAGCGACCGCATCCGCGTCGATGGCTGCACCGCCTTCATCCAGTATCAGGTCACCCTGCGCGGTGGCGAAGGCCTGGTGGCGTTCCAGGCCAGCGAAGCGATCACCGTGCGCGACGGCCTGATCTGGCGGGTCAACGAGTACGCCTCGCTGGTCCGCGCGCCCAGCCAGGACACTGGCCACAATGACCTGCGCCCGGCCGCCAGCCGCCTGGGCCTGTCACCACGCCAGCTGAGCTTCATGGCCCAGGACCTGGAGCAGTACTTCCAGCGCCAGCAGCCCTACCTCGACCCGGAGCTGGACCTGCAACGGGTGGCCCGCGAAAGCGGCTACAGCCGCAACCAGATCTCCTACCTGCTCAACCAGGTGCTCGGCCAGAGCTTCTACCGCTACGTCAACCAGGCACGCCTGCAGCACCTGCTCACCAGCCTCGGCGCCACCGCCACGGTTGCACGCATCGACGAGCTGGCCTTTGCTGCCGGTTTCAATTCGCTGTCGGCGTTCTACAAAAGTTTCCGCCAGCACACCGGCCTGTCGCCCAAGGCCTACGTGAAGCAGAATTCTCTGCGTGCACGCACGTAAGACACAGCGCCCCGCAAGCTTCTAGGATCGCCACAGACCGTTACCGATGTGGAGCCGAACAATGCTGGCATGGCGCAGTATCAGCCTGTGGATGGACCAACTCGATGAGCCGTTGAGCGCACGCCCGGCGCTGCAACAGGACCTGGACGTCGACGTCTGCATCATCGGCGCTGGCTACACCGGGCTGTGGACCGCCTACTACCTCAAGCGCCTGGCACCACAGCTGAACATCGCCATCGTCGAAGCGCAGATTGCAGGCTTCGGCGCCTCCGGACGCAATGGCGGCTGGCTGATGGGCAACCTGCTCGGTGAAGACCGCCTGCTCGCCGGCAGCTCGCCCGAGCAGCGGCGCGCCGCCTATGACCTGTTGCACGGCATTCCCGATGAAGTGGCCCAGGTGCTCGAACGCGAAGGCATCGACTGCGACTACCGCAAGGGCGGCGTGCTGTACTGCGCCGCGCGCTACCCCGAGCAGGAAACCAGCCTGCGCGCGTATCTGAACAAGCTCTACAAGCAGGGCCTGAACGAAGCCGACTACCGCTGGCTAAGCCCCGATGAGCTGGCATCGCAGCTGCGTATCAGCCGCCCCTATGGCGCGATCTTCAACCCCAATGTCGCCACAATCCAGCCGGCCAAACTGGTGCGCGGCCTGGCCCGCACGGTAGAGGCCATGGGCGTGAAGCTCTATGAGAACAGCCCCGTAACCCAGTGGCGTTCCGGTGAAGCACGCACCTTGCAGGCACGGGTCAAATGCCAATGGCTGGTGCCGGCGGTCGAAGGCTATTCGGTCAACCTGCCGCCGCTGGGGCGCTACCAGATGCCGGTGCAAAGCCTGCTGGTGGCCACCGAGCCGCTGCCCGAACAGGTCTGGGAGCAGATCGGCCTCAACCATGGCCAGGCCTTCAGCGAGAACAGCCGCCAGGTCACCTATGGCCAGCGCAGCCTGGACAACCGCCTGGTGTTCGGCGCCCGCGGCGGCTATCGCTTTGCCGGCCGCCTGCGCGACAACTTCGACCTCACCGACAGCGAAATCGAACTGCGCCGCTACCTGTTCGGCGAGCTGTTCCCGCAGTTGCAGAAGGTCAGGATCACCCACGCCTGGGGCGGCAACCTGGGCATGGCCCGGCGCTTTCAGCCGCACATGTTCTGCGACCGCAAACAGGGCATCGCCCTGGCCGGCGGCTATGGCGGCGAAGGCGTTGGCGCCAGCAACCTCGGCGGGCGGACCCTGGCCGAGCTGATCCTCGAGCGGCGCAGCCCGCTCACCGAGCAGCCCTGGGCCAGCCACGACCGCGCCCTGCACAGCCTGCCCGGCTGGGAGCCGGAACCCTGCCGCTGGCTGGGCTACAACGCGATCATCAAGAGTTTCGTCCATGAAGACCAGACCCTCGCCAACCCGGCCAGCGCCCCCTGGCGCCGACGCCTGGCCAGCGGCGTAGCGGACTTCATGGAAGGTTTCATGCGCTGACTTTTTGAACCCCCTGCACAGGATCCACCGCTATGAGCATTACCCAGTTCAAGAACACCGACAGTGTCACCCTGGCCGAATCCAACCCGGTGGCGGTGCCACTCGGCGAGCCGGTCTCGATCGCCTCGGTCACCAGCGTCGAGCGCAGCGACGGCGTCGAAACCGGCATCTGGGAATGCACCCCGGGGCGCTGGCGCCGGCAGATCGTCCAGCAGGAGTTCTGCCACTTCATCAAGGGCCGCTGCACCTTCACCCCGGATGGCGGCGAGCCGCTGACCATCGAAGCCGGCGACGCGATCATGCTGCCGGCCAACAGCACCGGCACCTGGGACATCCAGGAGACCGTGCGCAAAACCTATGTGCTGATTTTCTGATCATTTGATCGCCTGCCTCCTTCGATAAAAAACAGACCAAGCAAGGAATCCAGACATGCGCCCATTGCTCTTCGCACCTGTGTTGCTGGCCGCCTCCGTCGCCCAGGCGGCCGACTCGGTAAAGATCTACAACTGGTCCAGCTACATCGCCCCCGACACCCTGAAGAACTTCCAGCAGGCCAGCGGCATCGTGCCGACCTACGACGTGTTCGACAGCAACGAAACCCTCGACGGCAAGCTGATGACCGGCAACTCCGGCTACGACGTGGTGTTCCCCTCCAACCACTTCATGGCCCGGCAGATCCAGGGCAAGGCGCTCAAGCAACTGGACAAGACCCAGCTGCCCAACTGGAAGAACCTCAACCCGGTGCTGCTCAAGGCCCTGGAGGTCAACGACCCGGGCAACCAGTACGGCTTCCCTTACCTGTGGGGCAGCACCGGGATAGGCTACAACATCGACAAGGTCAAGGCGGTGCTCGGCGACAACGCCCCGCTGGATTCCTGGGACCTGATCTTCAAGCCCGAGTACATCAGCAAGCTGAAAAGCTGCGGCGTGGCGATGCTCGACAACGGCCCGGAGCTGTTGCCGATCGCCCTCAACTACCTGGGCCTGCCACACCACAGCCAGAAGCCCGAAGATTACGACAAGGCCAAGCAACTGCTGATGAAGGTGCGCCCGTACATCAGCTACTTCCACTCCTCCAAGTACACCGGCGACCTGGCCAATGGCGATATCTGCGTGGTGGTGGGCTTCTCCGGCGACGTGCTGCAAGCCAGGAACCGCGCCGAAGAAGCCAACAACGGCGTGAAGGTCGGCTACTCGATTCCCAAGGAAGGCGCGCCGATGTGGTTCGACATGGTCGCCATGCCGGCTGATGCCCCGGACGAAAAAGCCGGTTACGCCTACATGAACTACCTGTTGCAGCCCGAGGTGATGGCCAACATCAGCAACCATGTGCAGTACGCCAACGGCAACCTCAAGGCCGACACCCTGGTCGACCCGGCGCTCAAGGCCAATACCATGATTTACCCGAGCGACGAGATGCTCGGCAAGCTCTACGCCCTGGAGGCGATGCCAGCCAAGATCGACCGCATCCGCACGCGCATCTGGACCAGCATCAAGGCCGGCAATTGATATAAGTAACGCCCCGGCCCTGCTTACCCGCGGCAATCTCCAGTGATTGCCGCGGGGATCGGCCCCCGGCTGCCTTGTACCGCCGGGACACTTTCATGCCGTTGGCCAACCTGCCCTACTTTCATCCTGATGCCCTGCGCGCAGGTTATCTGCGTCACCTCGAGCACCTCGACGCCAGGCAACCGCTGAGCGCCGCGCAACGACAATCCCTGCAACGACTGGGCGACGACCCGGCGCTGCGCGTCGACCGCCTGGATGCGGTGACCGGCGATGGCCAGGCCATAGCCCTGGACACCACCTTTCTGCTCAGCCGCGCCGACTGGCCCGAAGTGTTCATCTACAACCCCGACATCGGCCTGCAACGCTTTGCCGATCGGCGCCAGGCCAAGCAGACGCTGCTGGGCCTGCAGGATCAACCTGCGCTGATGGCAACAGTGCTGCGTTACGCACCACAGGCGCAACAGCAGTTACTGCAGCGCCAACCTGCTGTGGATTTTCAGGTCAATCTGCTGGCTGCGCCGCTGTTCGACAGCCTGATGTTGACGATCAATGATCGCCTTGCCGACCAGGCCGCCCCCCTGCACACCCAGCAAGCAGCGCCCTCGACCGCCACATTGCAGCAACTTGCCCGCACCCTCGGCAACGCCAGCCTGGATGCGCAATCGCTGCAAACCCAGGTCGGACAATTGGCCCAGGAGTACCAGGCCATGCTCGCCCAGCGCCCGAGCCTCAGCTCAGTCACCCGGGCACTGCTCAAGCACGAACTGTCCAGCTTTCTGCACAAAGCCCCTCCCCTGCACGCCATCAGCGTGCAACCGGAGGGCCGCAGTACCCCGGTCCTGTCGCTGCTCGAGCTGATCTGGCACCCCGCCGATAACAGCCAATGGCGTGCCAGCGCCAGCACCGCGGCTGAACTGCCGACCCCCTTGCCGTTGCTCCCGCCGGCCTTGCTCAGCCACAGCGCCGGGCGCTTGCGCCAGCGCCTTCGCGGGCAACTGCAAGCGGTATTGATGCGCGACGAGCAGTTGAGCCAAGACTACCAGGAGCAATTGCTGGCCCTGCTCGGCACGCTGGCCGAACGCCTGGACGTTGCCTTTGCGCCTGCTGCACTGCCCTCTCGGCGGGCGCGGATTCTGGCCCTGTACGACCGGGCCATCGCTGCGCGCCTGCCGGGCAACGTGGTCAAGGCCTTCAACCGCTATATCAGCGAAACCGATGCCATTGGCGCAGCCCTGCGCGACCTGCAGGATCGCGCCAGGGCAGAGGCTGTTGCAGCCCATGCACCCGAGTGGCTGCGCCAGGCCTCGGTAGAAGATCAACATGCCTACTTGCGCGTGTTGGCCAGCAACCTGCTGGGCGCAAACGATGATTACCTGTTCGATATCCCCGAAATCGACACCTATGCCCGCGAACAACTGCAGCAGCGCCTGGACCAGGATTTCGGCCCCGGCCACTACCGGCCTGAAGATATCCAGGTCACCACCAACCGCTGGATCACTGCGCCGCCACTACCCGGGGAAATCCCCTTGTCACTGCCGGCCAGCTACGTGCGCCATCGCCAGTCCCTGGTTGACTATGCGCTCGATCATTACCGCGACTGGGACAACGTAATCACCCTGGTGACCGACCAGAAGGGTGAGCTGCTGCCACCCACCTTGCGCAGCCAGTATGTTCGCAAGGTGGCCAAGGCGCTGGATATTGGCGGCCACTACCAGCGCCTGCTGCAGCAGAAATTCGCCGAACACGACCCCGACTATGCCCGGCGCCTGGCAACCTTCTGCCGGCAACTGCCCGGGCAAATGCTCGAAGCGGCCTGGCGTGCCCGCCTCAAAGGCGAGCTCGATGGCGCAGCGCTACAGACGGTTACCCAGGTACTGGAACTGCCAGAAGACCGCACACAGCACATGACACCACTGCTGTTGGTGGCCGATAGCGGGCTTGAACCGGACCAGCTGCCTGGCCTGTACCTGATCGGCAATCAGCAGGCGGGCCCGCTGGTGCTGTACAGCCCCTACGACAGCCGCCAGGCCTATCGGCAATTTGCCGATAGCCGTGACCTACTGAAAAAGATCAGGACCACGCCAGCGTTGCAGGCCTTGCTGCTCGGGCGTATGCCAGCGCAGATGCGCAAACGCTATGGGCGCGGTGGCTTTGAAGAGCCACACCTGCCATTTAGTGTGGAATCGGATTTCGACCTGCCGTTTTCCCGCCCCGGCCCCATCACCCTGGCCTGGCGTCCGATCGCGGGCAACCTGTTCAAGCAACTGTTCGTGGATAACGCCCAGATGCTCCAGGACATGGCCCACGCCCAATTGGTGACCCTCGAAGAGGCGCGCTGGCAAACCTTGAAGAACCTGCTCGGTCAGCTGTGGTTGCAAGCCAGCCTGTTTCTGCCGGGCAGGCTGGGCACGCTGCTGGGTATTTTCCAGACCGAAACCAGTGTGCTGCAAACCCTGGAAAAAGCCGACCGCAGCAACTGGAGCCAGTCACTGGCCGAACTCTGCGCAGCGCTGGTGCAGGGCCTGCTGGTTGGCAAAGACGCCGTCGGGGTCGAATCGCTGGAGAAGTTCTGGAAAAAGCAGGAGAGCAGCCCGGCGCCCGAACGCCCGCAACCGGTCGAAGCCGGCGGTGTGCTGAGCGAGCTCAGCGGCCGCCATACCCGTCGGGTCGTCTCCCGGGAACAGATCGCGATACTCGCAGTTGGCATGCCACAGATCCAGCGCGTAAACCCTTATCGCGGCAACCTGATCCGCGAAGCGCACGATACTGCAGTAACCTACCTGGTGAACTGCCACTTCAACATCAGCCGCACCACAGCCCGCCAGCTACCCCTGCAAACGGCCAGGGTCCTCAGGGACTTCTTCAACGTCGCGGATGTATCCGACACACTTCTGCTGCAAGTCAGCAGGCCGATAGAAAAACTGCTGACGCTGCTGTTGTCGCGCAATTACTCACCCGCTCATTCGACCCGTTATGTCATGGGCAGCAGAGTCGGTGCGCCCATCGATGCCAGCGCCTTCGTCAACCCGGCCGACCGCAGCCGGCAGATCTTTCTGCTCGACGCCTTCTTCGACAACCCGACCATCAACCAGTTGCCGCTACAACGCCGATACGCCCAGCCGGCAGCCGCCAACCTCACCCGCGCCTTTACCTTGCTGCATGAACTGTCTCACCTGGCCTGCCAGACCCGCGACATCACCTACACCCTGGGTGTTGCCCCGTACGCCGACTGGCTGATCCCCGGCCCCGAGCGCGCCTGGCTGGAACGCGCCCACGAAAGCGGCCTCAGCGCCATGACGCCGATGAACAAGTTGTTCACGTTGTACGATGAAGACACTGGCAGGCTGCGCGACTTGCGTCGCAGCGATCGCAAAGGCAAGAAACTGATCCTGAAGATCACCGGCGCGCAGGATCTGCAGCAAGCTCGTCAGGTGTTCCTGAGTGACAGCGAAAAACGCGCGCAGATCATGCTGTTCAATGCCGACAGCCTGGCATTGCTGATCTACCGGTTGGGCGCAGAAATGCACCCTTGAAAGGAGGCGACCCCGCCACCCAGAAGCGGCGGGGTCGGGCAATCAATGATGCTCGCGGGTAGCGCGGAACTTCACATCCGGCCAGCGCTCTTCCATCAGCGCCAGGTTGACCCGGGTCGGGGCCAGGTAGGTCAGGTGACCACCGCCGTCGATGGCCAGGTTCTCCACGGCCTTGTTCTTGAATTCCTCAAGCTTCTTCTTGTCGTCGCAGCTGATCCAGCGCGCCGACCAGACGGTGATCGGCTCGTAGGCACACTCGACCTTGTACTCTTCCTTCAGGCGGCTGGCGACCACATCGAACTGCAGCACACCGACGGCGCCGAGGATGATGTCGTTGCTGCGCTCGGGGAAGAACACCTGGGTCGCGCCTTCTTCGGCCAGCTGCTGCAGGCCCTGGCGCAGTTGCTTGGACTTGAGCGGGTCTTTCAGGCGCACGCGGCGGAACAGCTCCGGGGCGAAGTGCGGAATACCGGTGAAACCCAGGGCCTCGCCTTCGGTGAAGGTGTCACCGATCTGGATCGTGCCGTGGTTGTGCAAGCCAATGATGTCGCCGGCCCAGGCCTCTTCCAGTTGCTCACGCTCGGAGGAGAAGAAGGTCAGCGCATCGCCGATACGCAGGTCCTTGCCGGTACGCACATGGCGCATCTTCATGCCTTTTTCGTAACGACCGGAGCAGATACGCATGAAGGCGATACGGTCGCGGTGCTTGGGGTCCATGTTCGCCTGGATCTTGAACACGAAACCGCTGAACTTCTCTTCGGTCGGCTCGACGGCGCGCTCGTTGGCCTCGCGCGGCAGCGGGCGTGGCGCCCAGTCGACGACGGCATCGAGCACATGGTCGACACCGAAGTTGCCCAGCGCGGTACCGAAGAACACCGGGGTCAGCTCGCCGCGCATGAACTCGCCCTGGTCGAATTCGTGGCAGGCGCCCTGTACCAGTTCCAGCTGCTCGAGGAAGCGCTCGTATTCGTCGCCCAGGTGGGCACGGGCCTCATCGGAGTCGAGCTTCTCGATGATCTTCACCTCGGTGCGCTCGTGGCCGTGGCCCGGGGTGTAGACAATGATGTAGTCGCCGGCCAGGTGATACACGCCCTTGAAGTCGCGGTAGCAACCGATCGGCCAGGTGATCGGCGCCGCCTTGATCTTCAATACCGCTTCGATTTCGTCGAGCAGTTCGATCGGGTCGCGGATGTCACGGTCGAGTTTGTTGATGAAGCTGACGATCGGCGTGTCGCGCAGCCGGCAGACATCCATCAGGGCGATGGTCCGCGGCTCGACGCCCTTACCGCCGTCGAGCACCATCAGCGCCGAGTCGACGGCGGTCAGGGTGCGGTAGGTATCTTCCGAGAAGTCTTCGTGGCCCGGGGTGTCGAGCAGGTTGATCATGTGCTCGCGATAGGGGAACTGCATCACCGAGGTGGTGATGGAGATACCACGCTGCTTCTCCATTTCCATCCAGTCGGAGGTGGCATGGCGGTCGGACTTTCGCGATTTCACCGTACCGGCAACGGCAATCGCCTTGCCCATCAGCAACAGCTTCTCGGTGATGGTGGTCTTACCCGCATCGGGGTGGGAAATAATGGCGAAGGTGCGGCGTTTCGCGACTTCGGCGGCCTGGTTGGTCATGGGAAATCGCCTGGCAGGTGATTCAAAAAGGGCCAGTATCATACCCGAAGTCGAACGGGGACCAAAGCCTGAGGCCTCCGCCTGTCGCGCGAAACGAAGTGTAGGCTACTTGTGTCCAGGCAAATTTTCAGTGAAGCCCTCAAGAGTGACAGCCCCGCGGTCTGGCATGTGTGCAACCAGCTCGAGTGTTCCACCCATTGCCTCGACATAGCTACGCAGAGTCGAGATCAACATATCGCTACGTTTTTCAATCTTGGAAATATTCGCCTGACCTACCTCCAGCCGCTTGGACATTCCTTCCTGAGTCAACTCCAGCTGTTTGCGCAACGCCTGCAGGGTCATTTCCTCGCGGATCAACTCACGCCCGCGTTGTTCGACACGCGCCCTTCGTTCGGGCGCAAGGCTGTTGATGACATCATCAAGTGTTTTGGACATGCTCCTCACCTCCTGACAGATACCTGTCGAAGCGCTCATCGGCGCGCCGAATCAAATTTCGATAAAACCGTTTCTGGCTGACTCCAGCCTTGTCACCGCAACCAGGATAACGGCGCGACGCTTGGGGTCGAATGCAAAAGCCACCCGCCAGACGCCATTCATAGCTTCAAACCGCAACTCCTTCATATTGGGGTGTCGAGATCCGTTCAATGTATCCACTCGCGGACGCCCAAGGGCGGGTCCACAGCTTTCCAGCAACCTAAGCTGGCCGAGCAATTCGTCCTGAACCTTTTCATGCAGACCCTCGAAATCAGCAAGAAACTCAGCACAGAACCCAATTGACCATGGCAATAAAATACCTCCAGAGGAATATTCCCTCAAGCGACTATCATGAACTTTTCCACTGCAATGCTGAGCTTCATGACGGACGGCCTGATAGCAGGCGCTTCAATGACACCAGGAAGGAAATGCCCGGTTTTTTCGTGCGAAGTTCCTCGTGTTTCAGGGATTAACGCTGGCCAAATGCCGCTTCAGATGGGAACCTTTACGGCTGTGGAGGCGTCCACTGCCCTGATACGCAATCGGTCATGACCGTTCGTCAGGGTTGGTTTCACCGGCACTACGAGCCTGACGAGGCTTCGCTTATGGCGTGTTCCGCTCCGTTTCCGGACAACGCGCTGCTTATCGCGATCACACTGCCTGCCGCCTGGAATGGTGGCCGCCACGGGAGTGTGTTCGCCGACAACAAAAGGAGTCCGCCTGTGGCTAAAAGCTATGGCAAGGGGCTGATGGGATGTGCCTTCGTGCTCGTCATCCTGGCCCTGCTGATCCACTGGATCGGCATCGATACGATCGCGCACTACCGCGCCGATCTGTGGTTCTACCTGCAAGCGCACCTGATGCTGGTGTTGCTGTCGATGGTGGCGGCGTTAGCCGTGGGCATACCCGCCGGGATTGCCTTGAGTCGACCGCACCGGGTCGACCGCGCCGAACGCTTCATGCAGTTTTTCAACATTGGCAACACCATCCCCCCTCTGGCCGTTCTGGCCATTGCCCTGAGTTTCCTGGGCATTGGCGCCGGTCCTGCGATCTTCGCGCTGTTCCTCGCTTCCCTCCTGCCAATCGTGCGCAACACTTACGAAGGCCTGAAAAACG
The DNA here is from genome assembly GCF_000955865.1 of Pseudomonas sp. 2(2015). NCBI lineage: Bacteria > Pseudomonadati > Pseudomonadota > Gammaproteobacteria > Pseudomonadales > Pseudomonadaceae > Pseudomonas > Pseudomonas sp. 2(2015). The sequence goes on along the minus strand of NZ_JYOF01000004.1, from coordinate 282,453 downwards.
TACCCGCCTCGCTCAAGGAAGCCGCCACCGGCATCGGCATGACCCCGGGCCAGACCCTCTGGCGGGTCGAGTTGCCCAACGCCGTGCCGATCATCGTCGGCGGTGTGCGGGTGGCCCTGGCGATCAACGTCGGTACCGCACCGCTGTCGTTCCTGATCGGCGCCAACAGCCTGGGCAGCCTGATTTTTCCCGGCATTGCCCTGAACAATCAGCCGCAACTGCTGCTTGGCGCTGCCTGCACCGCCCTGCTCGCCCTGCTGCTCGACGCCCTGGTGGCGCAGTCCAGCCGCCGTTGGCTTGAACGCGGCCTGGCCCACTAAGCGAAGGAACTGTCATGAAAAGAATCGCCTTGTTGTTGGGCGCGGCCCTGCTGTTCGCAGGATTTGCCCAGGCCGCGAACAAACCTGTGATCCGCCTCGGTGCGCGGGTCTTCACCGAGCAAACGGTACTGGCTGAAATCACCGCCCAGTACCTCAACCAGCATGGTTTTGACGTGCGCATCACCGGCGGCCTGGGCAGCAACCTGGCCCGCAGCGCCCACGAAACCGGGCAGCTGGACATGGTCTGGGAATACACCGGTGTCTCGCTGGTGTCCTACAACCATATCGACGAACGCATGCCCAGCGCAGCGGCCACCTACGCCAGGGTCAAGGAGCTGGATGCGCAAAAAGACCTGATCTGGCTGACACCGTCGAAGTTCAGCAACACCTACGCCCTGGCCCTGCCGCGCAAGGTTGCCGACCAATACCCGCAGGTCAACAGCATCAGTGAGCTGAACCAGGTGCTGCGTGACGAGAAGGACCGCACCCACGTGGTGGCCCTGGACACCGAGTTTGCCAACCGTCCCGACGGCTTGGTGGGCCTGACCGAAACCTACGACCTGCAACTGACCCGCCGCGACATCCGCCAGATGGACGCCGGCCTGGTCTACACCGCGCTGCGCAACGGCCAGGTGTTCAGTGGCCTGGTGTACACCACCGACGGGCGCCTGAGCGCCTTCGACCTCAAGCTGCTGGAAGACGACAAGCACTACTTCCCCGACTACACCGCAGCCCCGGTAGTGCGCAAGGCCGTGCTCGACGCCAACCCGCAACTGGCCAGCCTGCTCAAACCGCTGGCCGAGCAACTCGACGACGAGACCATGCGCCAGCTCAACGCCAAGGTCGATGTCGAACACCAGAGCCCGGGCAAAGTCGCCGCCGAGTACCTGCGCCAGCACCCACCTGCACAGGAGCAGCCATAACATGCTCGATACCTTTACCCACCTCGACTGGGCCCAGGTACTGCACCTGACCTGGCAGCACATCACCCTGGTCGGCATCGCCGTCAGCCTGGCGATTGTCTTCGGCGTGCCGCTGGGCATCCTCATGACCCGCTTCCCGGCCCTCGCCGGCCCCCTGCAGGCCAGCGCCACGGTGCTGCTGACCATCCCCTCGATCGCCCTGTTCGGCCTGTTGCTGCCGTTCTACTCCAAGTTCGGCCAGGGCCTGGGGCCGCTGCCGGCAATCACTGCGGTGTTCCTCTATTCGCTGTTGCCGATCCTGCGCAACACCTACCTGGCCCTGACCAATGTCGAACCGGGTATTCGTGAAGCCGCCCGCGGCATCGGCATGACCTTCGGCCAGCGCCTGCGCATGGTCGAGCTGCCCATCGCCGTGCCGGTGATCCTCGCCGGCGTACGCACCGCCGTGGTCATGAACATCGGCGTCATGACCATCGCCGCAACCATCGGCGCCGGTGGCCTGGGCGTGCTCATCCTCACCTCCATCAGCCGCAGCGACATGTCGATGCTGCTGGTCGGCGCGGTGCTGGTGAGCCTCCTGGCCATCTTCGCCGACCTGCTCCTGCAAGCCCTGCAACGCTCCCTGACTCCAAAAGGACTGCGCCCATGATCGAACTTCAGAACCTCAGCAAGACCTTCCACGCCAACGGCAAAGACGTCAAAGCCGTCGACTCGGTCAGCCTGACCGTCAACGAAGGCGAGATCTGCGTGTTCCTCGGCCCCTCCGGTTGCGGCAAGAGCACCACGCTGAAAATGATCAACCGCTTGATTGCGCCGACCTCCGGCAAGGTGCTGATCAACGGCGAAGACACCACCGGCCTTGATGAAGTGACCCTGCGCCGGCGCATCGGCTACGTGATCCAGCAGATCGGTCTGTTCCCCAACATGACCATCGAGGAGAACATCACCGTGGTCCCGCGCCTGCTCGGCTGGGACAAGCAAAAATGCCACGAGCGCGCCCGCGAGTTGATGAGCATGATCAAGCTCGAGCCCAAGCAATACCTGCAACGCTACCCGCGTGAGTTGTCCGGTGGCCAGCAACAGCGTATCGGCGTGATCCGCGCCCTGGCCGCCGAAGCGCCGTTGCTGCTGATGGACGAGCCGTTCGGTGCGGTCGACCCGATCAACCGCGAGATGATCCAGAACGAGTTCTTCGAGATGCAGCGGGCGCTGAACAAGACCGTGATCATGGTCAGCCACGACATCGACGAGGCGATCAAGCTGGGTGACAAGATTGCGATTTTCCGTGCCGGCAAGCTGATCCAGATCGACCACCCGGACACCCTGCTGGCGCACCCTGCCGACGACTTCGTCAGCAACTTCGTTGGCCAGGACAGCACCCTCAAGCGCCTGTTGCTGGTGCGTGCCGAAGACGCCGCCGACAACGCGCCGTCGGTCAGCCCGCAAACGCCAGTGGCCGACGCCCTGGAGCTGATGGACGAACATGATCGCCGCTACGTGGTGGTCACCGATGGGCAGAACAAGGCCATGGGTTACGTGCGTCGTCGCGACCTGCATCGCCAGCAAGGCAGCTGCGTTGATTTTCTGCGCACCTTCAACGCCACCGCCTCGCACGATGAGCACCTGCGCATCCTGTTGTCGCGGATGTATGAGTTCAATCGCTCGTGGCTGCCGGTGCTGGACGCCGAGCAGGTGTTCCTCGGCGAGGTGACCCAGGAATCGATCGCCGCTTACCTGAGCTCGGGGCGGTCGCGGGGGGGCAAGACCAGCATTGTGTCGCCGGCTGAAGCGGTCGCGTAACGCTGAAAAGCATCGCGGGGCAAGTCGGGTCGCCGCACCGCCGCTCCTACATGTGGGAGCATCGCGGGGCGACCCGACTTGCCCCGCGATCAGGCCTCAGAAACCTACACTGGCCTGCACATAGAAGGTGCGCGGCTCGCCCAGGTAGATCCCCGAGTTGTTGTCGCTGGAGCGGGTGTAGTACTGCTTGTCGAAGATGTTCTTCACCCCGGCCGCGAGCTTGAGGTTCGACAGCTCCTTGCCGAAGTCATAACCACCGCGCGCCGCCCAGGTCACGTAACCAGGAATGTCGCCGTACTGGCCATCGGCACTCGGTTCGGTGATGTAATTGCCGTTAAAGCTGCCGTCGGCATTCATGCCGGTGCCCGGTGCGCGTTGTTTCGATTGAGCGTAGGCATCGAGGTTCCAGGTCCAGCGATTGATCTCATAGCGCAGCCCGGCATTGACGATTTGCCGCGAATAAAACGGCAAGTCACGGCCCTTGAAGCCGGGGATCTCGCCTTCATAGGTGGCCCGGGTGTAGGTGAACCCGGCATTGGCACTCAGGCCCTGCAGACGCGGGTCGAGCCCTGACAGGTCGTAGTGCATGGAGGCTTCGATACCCTGGTGCTTGGTGGCGCCAAGGTTGGTCCAGCCGATGTCGTTGCTGATGTACTGCAACTCGTCATCGAAGTCGATGTAGAACGCGGTCAGCTCACCACCCCAGGTACCGTTGTTGTAGCGGGTGCCGACTTCATAGGTCTTGGCTTTCTCGGCCTGCAGGCCGTTGGCGGTCTGGTCGCCACTGCCACCCTGGCCGAGCTGGAAGTACTGCAGGCTGCCGAACGAGGTCTCGTAGTTGGCGAACAGCTTCCATTCATCCGACAGGTGATACATCACGCTCAGCGCCGGTAGCGGCTCGTTGCTGGTCACGCTGCGGTTCTTTTCCTGCACCGGCACGCCGTTGGTACCACGCACCGGGCGCTCATGCCAGTCGGTGTTGATGTGCTCGAAACGGATCCCCGGGGTGATGGTCCAGTTGCCGACATCGATCTTGTCATCGATGTAGTAGGCGCTGGCTTCGGTGCCACCGGTGCGGTCCTGGAAGACATGGCCGTCGGAGCCCGGGGTCACGGTCGGGACATTGTTGATCAGCGCCAGGCGGGTCGACTGTTCGTGCATCGCTTCTTTCAGGTAGCGGTAACCAACGCTGACTTCCTGAGTGGTCGGGCCTGCGAAGAAGATCCGCGACAGCCGCGGCTCGATGGCGAAGGTGTGGTAGCTGCGCGGGTACGACGACAGGGTCTTCTGGTCACGGGCAGCGATGCTGCTGCCGCGGAAGCTGTCGGTGTAGTAGGTCTGCACTTCGAACTGGGTGACGTCGTCGATCTGGCGCAGGTACTTGAACGACACGTCCTTGCGCCGGCCGCTGAAGGTGTCGTAGTCGCGGTCGGACTGGTACGGATCATCGTCGAACTGGGCCTGGGTCAGGCCACCGGGCATGTCGGCCTTGGCGTCGTAGTAATGAAAGTTGAGCCAGAATTCGTCACTGTCGGTCACCGCCCAATGGGTCTTGAGCAACACGTCATCGATATCGTTGTCGTTGTTGCTGCTGCGATAACCGTTGCCGTTGACCCCGGAGTACAGCAGCGCCGCACCCAGGCCATTGTCGGCAGTGCCGCCGAGGAAGGCCGATTCGATGTGCTTCCAGCCGCCATGGCGGGAGGTTTCCATCGTCGTCGACAACTCGCCGGTGGCTTTCTCGGGAATGGCCCGGGTGACGAAGTTGATCACCCCGCCGACGTTCTGCGGGCCGTAGCGCACCGACCCAGCACCGCGCACCACGTCGATGCTGTCGAGGTTGCCGGACGAGATCGGCGCCATTGACAGTTGTGGCTGGCCGTAAGGCGCAAAGGCTGCCGGAATGCCATCGATCAATACCGTGGAGCGTGGCGACAGCCGTGAGGTCAGGCCGCGCACACCAACGTTCAGGGCGATGTCGCTGCCGCCGGTACCGTTGGAGTCCTGCACCTGCACACCCGGCACGCCGCGCAGCACATCGCGTACGTTCAAGGCGCCCTGCTCGATCATCGCCTCGCGGCGCACCACGGTACGCGCACCGGGATGGTTGTGGACCACGGTTTCTTCGGCGCTGCCCAGCCAGTCACCGACGACTTTGACGTCGGTGGGTGCCAGCTCGAGGCTGCCGGTGGTCAGGGTGCCGGCGCTTTGCGCCGGGTGCAGGACCACGGTGCCCTGAGAAATTTCATAAGTCAGGCCGCTGCCCTCAAGCAACGCCCGCAGCGCCTCTTCCGGTTGCAGGTTGCCGGAGACCGCTGGTGCCTGCTTGCCGGCCACCAGCTCGGGGCTGAAGAACAGTTGCAGCGACGTCTGCTGGCCCAGTTGGCTCAAGGCCGAAGCCAGCGGTTGGGCCTGGATCTGGATGCTGGCTGGTGCCGGGGCGGCATAAGTGCTGGCGATACCGCCACTGACAGCCAGTGCCAGGGCCAGGGGCAACCAGCGGGAAGAACGCGGGGAAACGTTGTTGTTGTTCACGTCGTCGAGAGGTCCTGAGGGTCCATATAAATGTCAATGCCATGCAAATGGAAATGCTTGGCAGTTGCAGTTGGCCAGGAAGACGAACAACTGGAAAAAAACCTGAATTTATTTTGCGATTATTTCGCGGGAGCCGTCGGCATGGGCCTTGATCGCCACCGGCAGGATGCTCGGCAGCGCCCGCAGCAAGGCGTCGGTGTCGTCGGCGTTGAAGGTACTGCTCAGGCGCAGCGCGGCAATTTTGCCGGGGGCGACACGCAGGGGCTGCTGGCGGTAGCGCGAGACTTCCTTGACCACCTCGCTGAGCGGCGCGTCGTTGAACACCAGCTTGCCCTTGCGCCAGGCGGTCACAGCTGCGGTATCTACCGCATAGGGAGCCGTCACCTGGCCGCGAGCATCGATATGCGCCCCCAGGCCTGCGCTCAGCAAAGCCTTGGAAGCATCGCGACCTTCAACCCGCACCGAGCCGTTTTCGACCGCCACACGGGTTTGCTCCGGGTCCTGGCGCACATCGAAACGAGTGCCGGTCACGGTTACCGTGCCGTTGTCGGTGCTGACCACAAAGGGCCGCGCGCTGTCGTGGGCGACGCTGAACATCACCTCGCCCTGGCGCAACTGGATATGCCGCTGACCGGCGCTGAATTGCACGACCAGTTGCGTACGACCGTTGACCTCCAGCTGTGAGCCATCCGGCAGGTCGAGTTGGCGCCGCTCGCCCAGGGCGGTTTGCAGCTGGCCCTGGTAATTAAGTTGATGCTGCTGCCAGCCAAACCAGCCCAACCCCAGCGCCAGGGTCGCGACGCCGGCCGCCAGCGCCTGGCGAACAAAGCGTCGACGCGGCAACTGGCTGAGCGGATCGGCCTGGCACAGCGCTTCGAGACGCGCACGCGGCACCTGCCCGGCTGCGCCCCAGAGCGTGCCCAGCAGATCGAATTCAGCTTGATGCTGCGAGTGCTCGGCCAGCCAGCGCTGCAACTCGCCCTGTTGCGCCGGCGCCAGCGCGCCATCGCGGCTGCGGGCAAACCACTGGGCTGCCTGCTCGCGCACGGTCTCGTTGCCGCACGGGCACGCCTGCTGATTCATGAAAACATTCGCCTGACTCATCTCGTCGACACATCCAGGTGCTCACGCAGATGCCGGAGCGTGCGGATCATATACTTTTCGACCATGTTCTTGGTCAAGCCCATGCGCTCGGCGATCTCGGCCTGGGTCAGGCCTTCGAGCTTCTGCCAGATGAACACCCGCCGGCAGTTGAGCGGCAGTTCGGCCAAGGCCCGTTCGACGCTGTCGGCCAGCTCCACAGCATTCATGTAGGCCTCGGGATCGCCGCTGGCGTCGATGCCCGGCTCGAACGCGTCCTGCTCCAGGGCCTGGCGGCGGTCTTCACGGCGGTAACCGTCCACGGCAATGTTGCGTGCGGTCTGGTGCAAATAGGCGCGCGGTTGTTCGACCCCCGCCTGGTCATTTTCCAGTACCCGCACAAACGCATCATGCGCCAGGTCCTCGGCCTGCTGACGACTGCGCAATTTGCGCGTCCAGGTGCCGATCAGCTCATGGTAGTGGTCGAGAAAGCCTTTGTGTCGCGACACGATGCACAGCTCTTCGCAGGCGATGAGGAATGGCGCGAATAGTAATGTTTCTTATTAAGGCCGGCAATCGAAGATCACCGCTGCCGACGAAGCGTGCGAGCGGAAAAAAAATCACGAAAATGTGTGTAGATAATCGGCTGCCAGAGCGGAAAAAAATATGAACGGCCAGCCTTCGATTCATGGTTACGCCGTCACCTCATTGCGCGCCAAAGTTACCGCCTTTTCCCGTACTTTCGCCACCAACTTTGACTATTGCATCCATTTGCGTGTTCTACGATAGATCCCGGCGTATACCGGTATTTTTAACGCTTTTGTCATCAAATTGAACATCTACTGTTTACCTGGGTCGGTTAGAAAGTGGCTGGCCAACCCCGGGCGACGGACGCGTGCAAAAACGCGACATTTTTTGTTGATCTCGAGCCCCTCAGGTCCTAAAGTTCGCGCCGAACGTCCATGCTGGAAACGATCCATCCGGCTCAAGTACTGACGACGAGACAGCAAGGTCACCCGTAGCTCGCTTCATCACGCACGGTTGACCTTTTTGCTTTCGGCGACATGCCTTGGGAAGTAGGCGAACCAAAGTGGGGATACGGAGGACGTTCAGTTGCAGCCACTTATTTTTTCAGTTTGCCCATGGAGTCCCTAAGCATGTCGATTCAGGTCGAAGACTACTTCGCGCGCGATACCTTCCAGAAAATGAAGGCCTTCGCCGACAAGCAAGAAACCCCGTTCGTGCTCATCGACACGCAGATGATCAGCCAGGCCTACGACGACCTGCGCGCCGGTTTCGAATTCGCCAAGGTCTACTACGCGGTCAAGGCCAACCCGGCCGTTGAGATCATCGACCTGCTCAAGGAAAAAGGCTCGAGCTTCGACATCGCCTCGATCTACGAGCTGGACAAAGTGATGGGCCGCGGTGTCAGCGCCGATCGCATCAGCTACGGCAACACCATCAAGAAGTCCAAGGACATCCGCTACTTCTACGAGAAGGGCGTGCGCCTGTACGCCACCGACTCCGAAGCCGACCTGCGCAACATCGCCAAGGCCGCCCCGGGCTCGAAAGTCTACGTACGCATCCTCACCGAAGGCTCGACCACCGCCGACTGGCCACTGTCGCGCAAGTTCGGCTGCCAGACCGACATGGCCATGGACCTGTTGATCCTCGCCCGCGACCTGGGCCTGGTGCCTTACGGCGTGTCGTTCCATGTGGGCTCGCAACAGCGCGACATCAGCGTCTGGGATGCAGCCATCGCCAAAGTGAAGGTGATCTTCGAGCGCCTGAAAGAAGAAGACGGCATCGAGCTCAAGCTGATCAACATGGGTGGCGGCTTCCCGGCCAACTACATCACCCGCACCAACAGCCTGGAAACCTACGCCGAGGAAATCATCCGCTTCCTCAAGGAAGACTTCGGTGACGACCTGCCAGAAATCATCCTCGAGCCAGGCCGTTCGCTGATCGCCAACGCCGGCATCCTGGTCAGTGAAGTAGTGCTGGTGGCGCGTAAATCGCGTACCGCCGTCGAGCGCTGGGTGTACACCGATGTCGGCAAGTTCTCCGGCCTGATCGAAACCATGGACGAGTCGATCAAGTTCCCGATCTGGACCGAGAAGAAAGGCGAGATGGAAGAAGTAGTGATCGCCGGCCCCACCTGCGACAGCGCCGACATCATGTACGAGCACTACAAGTACGGCCTGCCGCTGAACCTGGCGATCGGTGACCGTCTGTACTGGCTGTCGACCGGCGCCTACACCACCAGCTACAGCGCGGTGGAATTCAACGGCTTCCCGCCGCTGAAAGCCTACTACCTGTAACACAAAAAAACCGGGGGCATCATTGCCCCCGGGCTCCCTTGGTCATCATCTGCGTGATCAGGGCTATCAATGCGTGAGCACGGTCTACAGGACTTCCTTAATCCTGACCGCGAAGCTCAATGGCGCACCTTCATATGCATTCAAATACCTGTCGCCATCCCGATTCCTGTCGTAGCTCTTTATCTCGTGACCCTCATAGTCACGCAGGATGAAGTGGCGTTCATGCTGACCGTACCACTCTGCGTGCGGCTGAACTTTCCAGAAGAAGGTAATTTCATTTTTACCGTACAAGCCGAGATAGCCCCCACTACTTCTGCCCAGCTTCTTTCCCAGGTAACCATCGACCCTGGATGCGCAGGTAATGTCGTAATGAATCCGGTCACCTTGATCTTCAACGAACTGAAAATGAAAATCGATCGGCCGTACCCGCAGCCCATGCCCCACTATCTGTAGCCAGCCACTTTCTGCAAAATCAAATTCGGTACGTTGTGCACTGATGCCAACCTGTCCTGAACGGCCGGATTTGGTTGAATACAGGGTAGCGATAAACGATTTATCAACAAGATCCACCATTCTCAAGTCCTTTAAAATATCGGGCAGGCACATTGAGCTTGGGCGTTCCGTCGTGAGCAGGGCAGGCTGCATTGATTCCCTGGAAAGTCGTCGAAGGCTTTGCTAAGGGTGAAGTTGCATGAACGTCAGCCGTTGCTCATAGGCTCGCAGGACAGGCAGCAAGCGCTCATCCTGAACCTGCCGCAGGGTGCAGACGCTACTGCGCAGGAAATTCAGATTGCCGCCTCGCAGCGCGGTGTCGAACCAGACTAATGCTGCATCAAGCTGATTGCTCTCGACCAACACCGTGGCATAGCTGAATTGCCCGCGAAAATCACCCGCCTCGGCAGAGCGGCGATACCATTCTTGCGCCTGGCCAACGTCCCGCTCACAGGCCAGTCCCTGCTCCAGATAACGCCCATAAAGGTTCATCGACTTGGCATGGCCCAGGTGTGCGGCCTGTCGATAGCAGAGCAATGCCAAGGGATGGTTCTGAGCCACCCCACGGCCAGTAGCCAGCAAGTTGGCGTAGTTGTACAGGCCCCAGTCCAGCCCCATTTCAGCAGCCTGGCAATAGGCCCTGGCCGCAGCCGACACATCAGCCCCTCCTCCCCAGCCATGCTCCTGGCAGCGCCCGAGCATGTTGTGCGCCATAGCGCTGCCACGGCTGGCGGCAATCGCGAACCAGCGCCGGGCCAGAACCGGGTCTTTCTCGATGCCGCGACCGTCAAGAAGGATCTGCCCAAGCAGCACCTGCGCCTCGACAATGTCCTGCCCGGCTGCAGCCAGCAGTGCCTGGGCCGCCTTGGCCGGGCTGTGTTCGAGCATCTGGGCGAACTGTTCGCTGTCCAGCTCCTGGCGATTGCGCAAGGCGAAGGTCATGGCTCAGACCTCGACCCAGCGGCGCAACAGGTTGTGGTAGGTGCCGGTCAACTGGATCAGCGCCGGGTGATCCGGCACATCGGCGCCCAGTTGCTGGATGGCGTTATCCATCTCGTACAGCAGCGCGCGCTGGCTGTCTTCGCGCACCAGGCTCTGGGTCCAGAAGAACGCCGCGTAACGCGCGCCGCGGGTCACCGGGTTGACCTTGTGCAGGCTGGTGCCTGGATACAGCACCAGGTCCCCTGCCGCCAGCTTCACCTGCTGTACGCCAAAAGTATCCTGAATCACCAGCTCACCACCGTCGTAGTCCTCGGGATTGCTCAAAAACAGTGTCGAGGACAGATCGGTGCGCACCCGCTCGTGGCTTCCACGGGGCTGGCGCAGGGCGTTGTCGATATGAAAGCCAAAATTGCCGCCTTCGCGATAGCAGTTGATCAGCGGCGGGAACACCTTGTGCGGCAAAGCCGCCGACATGAATTGCGGGTGCTGCCACAGGCGTTCGATCAGCGCCGTACCGATTTCCTTGGCCAGTGGATGGCCTTCGGGCAGCTGCAGGTTGTGCTTGGCCTTGACCGACTGGTAGCCCGCGGTGATCTTGCCATCGGCCCATTCAGTCTGCTCCAGCGCCTGGCGAATACGCTGGACCTCCTCGGTGGAAAACAGGCCGGAAATATGTAGCAGCATGGCGCGGGCACCTGAAGGTGAAAGACGTCAATGGTATTGATTCCCATTGACTCTCTACAAGCCCTTTCCGCAGGTGGGACGTTTCAGCACGGAAAAACCGCCAGTCACAAATTGTAAAGATTGTAAATTCCGCACAAATAGCAATTCTTCTCAATTGTTACTCATATTTGTTTACATTATATTTCGCGGCCTAAAAACCTGGGGAAGGGGACCACCATGCCGCGTCACTACGTGCCAACCGCTGTCAGTTCACCACGCTTGCTTACCTGCGCCATTGGTGTAGCGCTCACCGCGACCTCCGCCGGGCACCTGGCATTTGCCGCCGATGCCGAGCCTGCCAAGGACGGTGCCATCGCCCTGGATGCCACCAGCGTCACCGGCCAGGCCGAAACCGCCAGCACTGACTACAAGGTCGAACGCGCGTCTTCGCAGAAGTACACCGCGCCGCTGGTAGATATTCCGCGCACAGTGACGGTGGTCCCCCAGCAAGTGATCAAGGACACCAACGCCCTTAACCTGCAGGACGCCCTGCGTACCGTGCCGGGCATCACCATGGGTGCCGGCGAAGGTGGCAACCCGTCCGGCGACCGTCCGTTCATTCGCGGTTTCGACTCGCAGAGCTCGATGTACCTGGATGGCGTTCGCGACACCGGCTCGCAAACCCGGGAAATCTTCGCCATCGAATCGGTCGAAGTGGCCAAGGGCCCCAACTCGGCCATCGGTGGCCGCGGCGCAGCAGGCGGCACCATCAACCTGGTGAGCAAGCGCGCGCACTTGGGCAACTCCACCGATGGTGCCTTCACCTGGGGATCGGACCAGACCAAACGCTACACCTTCGATGGCAACTATCAGTTCCTCGACACCGCCGCGTTCCGCCTTAACCTGATGAGCCACGAAAGCAACGTCGCCGGCCGCGACGAGGTCAACTACGACCGTTGGGGCGTGGCACCGTCGCTGGTCTTCGGCCTGGGTACCGACACCCGCCTGAGCCTGGACTACTACCACATGGAGAGCGATGACCTGCCTGACTCGGGCATCCCCTACAGCCTGAAATCCGGCAGCTCCGCCAACCGCACTTCGGCCAACCCGGACAAACCGACCGATGGCGGTGACAGCGACAACTTCTATGGCCTGGTCGGCCGCGACTTCTACAAGAGCCGCGCCGACATCACCACCATCGCCCTCGAGCACGACCTCAGCGATGCGCTGACGATCAAGAACACCCTGCGCCATGGCAACACCCTGCAGGACTACATCTTTAGCCAGCCGGACGACAGCAAGGGCAACATCCTCAACGGTGAAGTCTGGCGCCGTCCGAACAACCGCGTGGCCAACACCCGCACCACCACCAACCAGACCGACCTGTTCGGCGAGGTCTACATCGGCGGCTTCAAGAACAACTTCTCGACCGGTATCGAACTGAGCCGCGAAGCCTCGGTCAAGACCGGCTACAACGTCACCGGCTTTGCCTCGGGCAACTGCAGCAGCGCCACCGGACAGATCTCCGGAGTCTGCACCTCGTTCACCGATCCGAACCCGAACGAAGCCTGGGATGGCACCGTTAGCCGCACTCTGGCTGGCGCCGATACCACCAGCAACACCCGCGCCATCTACCTGACCGACACCCTGGAACTGGACCCGGCCTGGCTGCTGACCATGGGCCTGCGTTACGACCACTTCGATACCAAAGCCAAAACCAAAATCGCCAGCGGCGCAACCAGCTTCAAGACCGAAGACACCAGCGAGTTCGTCACCGGCCAGCTGGGCCTGACCTGGAAGCCGGCCGAGAATGGTAGCGTGTACATTTCCTACGCGACTTCGGCGACCCCCGCCGGTGCATCGCTCGGTGAAGGCAGCGACGGCAATCCATTGCTGACCGCCACCACCACCAGTGACCTGAAGCCGGAAGAAACCACCAACTACGAAATCGGCACCAAGTGGAACCTGCTGGACGAACGCCTGGCCCTCACCGCAGCAATCTTCCGTACCGAAAAAGAGAACGCTCGTGTTCTGGTCAGCACCAACACTTACGAGAACGTCGGCAAGAGCCGGGTTGACGGTCTGGAACTGACCGCCACCGGCAAGCTGACCAACGACTGGCAGGTCTTCGCCGGCTACACCTACATGGATGCCAAGCTGATCGATGGGGGCAAGCAGAACGTCGGCGGCGTGTTTGTCGACAGCCCGAACAACGACAACCAGATGCCCAACACGCCGAACAACAGCCTGACCTTGTGGACTACCTACAACGTCACGCCGAAACTGACCGTCGGCGGCGGTGCCTTCTACGTCGATGACGTGTTCGGCAACGTCAACAACACCGTGATGGTCGATTCCTACTGGCGTTACGACGCTATGGCCAGCTACAAGCTGACCAAGAACGTCGACCTGCAGTTGAACGTACAAAACCTCACCAACGAGGTGTACTACGACAAAGCCTACGCTGCCCACTACGCCAACCAGGCCGCCGGGCGCACTGCCCTGCTGACCACCAGCTTCCACTTCTGAGTGAGCTGACTGGCAAGCCCCGTTCATTTAGGTGAACGGGGCTTTTGTGTATCAAGGCATAATGTGCGTCGCATTCGCATTTGCGACACGACAAGGTGATTGATGTGGTGAAGAAATCCCTGTTTCAACTGCACTGGTTCTTCGGTATTACCGCAGGCCTGGTGCTGGCACTGATGGGCATTACCGGTGCCATCTGGTCGTTCCAGGATGAGCTGCTGGAGCTGTTCAACCCTGATGTGCTCACCGTCGAAGTACGCCAGGAAGGCGTGCTGCCAATGCCCGAGCTGGTGCGCAGGATCGAGGCCGAACAGGGTGACAAGGTCGCCATGCTCTGGGTCCAGGCCGACAACGACAAGGCGGCGCGGGTCTTCTTCACCCCTCCCCCGGGCGAACGCCGGGGCTTGATGCGCTATGCCGACCCTTACACCGGCAAGCTGCAGGGCGACGTCGCCGGCCAGGGCTTTTTCGACCTGATGCTGCAACTGCACCGTTTTCTGGCCATGGGCGACACCGGCCGGCAGATCACCGGCGCCTGTACCTTGATGCTGATTTTCTTCTGCCTGTCCGGCCTGTATCTGCGCTGGCCGCGCAAGGCGCTGAATTGGCGGACCTGGCTGACCCTGGACTGGGCCAAGAAAGGCCGCGCCTTCAACTGGGACCTGCACGCCGTGGCCGGTACCTGGTGCCTGCTGTTCTACCTGCTGTTTGCCCTCACCGGCCTGTTCTGGAGCTACGAGTGGTACCGCGAAGGCCTGAACAAACTGCTCGCCGACAGCCCGGCCGCTGGCCAGCAACACAAGCGCGGCGAAGGCCGCGGCGGACGTCCTGGAGGTGGCGCAGGTAAAGACGCCAAGCCGCTGGTGGTCGACTACGACGCCGTCTGGGCCAGCCTGCAAGCTGCCGCCGGCCCCGGTATGAGCAGCTACAACCTGCGCCTGCCGCCAGCTGGCGGGCAACCGGCGATGATCTTTTATCTGCTTGAAGGCGCCGAACACGAGCGCGCCCTCAACACCCTCAACCTGGACCCGGCCACAGGCCAGGTGAAGAGCAACGAGCGCTATGCCGACAAGTCGTTCAAGGCGCAACTGCTGGCCAGCGTCTACGCCCTGCACGTGGGCAGCTACTTTGGCCTGACCGGGCGCATTGTGGTGACCATCGCCAGTCTGACCATGCCGCTGTTCTTCGTCACCGGCTGGCTGTTGTACCTCGATCGCCGCCGTAAAAAGCGCCAGGTGCGTGCCGCGCGAGGTAACTTCGCGCCGTTGAACGGGCAGGACCACGGCTGGCTGGTGGGCTTTGCCAGCCAGAGCGGCTTTGCCGAGCAACTGGCTTGGCAAAGCGCCGGGCAACTGCAGGCTGCCGGCGTCGCGGTACAGGTCCGCTCCCTGGCTGAGCTGACCGAACAGGACCTCAACCAGGCTCGGCAAGCGCTGTTCGTCGTCAGTACCTTCGGCGACGGCGAAGCCCCCGACAGCGCTCGCGCTTTCGAGCGCAAGGTGCTTGGACAGCCTTGGGCGCTGGGCAACCTCAACTATGCCCTGCTGGCCCTGGGCGACCGCCAGTACCCGCACTTCTGCGGCTTTGCCCGGCGCTTGCAGGCCTGGCTCGGCGAACGCGGCGCCACCAGCGCCTTCGCCCCGGTTGAAGTCGACAGCGCTGACCCTGCGGCCCTGCAACACTGGCAACAACAGCTCGCACAACTGACTGGCAGCGCGCCACCAGCGGCCTGGCAGGCACCCGAATTTGCCAACTGGACCTTGATCAGTCGCGAACTGATGAACCCGGGCAGTCAGGGTTCGGCGGTGTATCTGCTCGGCCTCAGGCCTGAGCAACCTGCGCAGTGGGAAGCTGGAGACCTGGTGGAGATCCTGCCGCGTAACAGTGCCCACAGTCTTGAGCAGTTTCTCAAGGGCCTGGGCCTTGATGGCGAAACACCCGTGCAGGTCGATGGCCTGCAAGAGAGCCTGTTGCAAGCCCTGGCCAGTCGGCAGTTGCCCAAGAGCCGTGAGCACCTGGTCGGCCTGCATGCGCAAGCATTGGTCGATGCATTGATCCCGCTGGCAGCACGGGAATACTCGATTGCCTCGATCGCCAGTGACGGCGTGCTGGAGCTGATCGTGCGCCAGGAACGCCACCCTGACGGCAGCCTCGGCCTGGGTTCAGGCTGGCTGACCGAGCATCTGTCTGTGGATAACAGTGTCAGCCTGCGCCTGCGCCGCAACAGTGGTTTCCACCTGCCGGCGCCGGCCACGCCGATGATCCTGATCGGCAACGGAACCGGGCTAGCCGGGCTGCGCAGCCTGCTCAAGGGCCGCATTGTGGCCGGCGAGCGCAGCAACTGGCTGCTGTTCGGTGAACGCAACCAGGCCTATGACTTCCTCTGTGGGGATGAACTGCAAGGCTGGCAGCGCAGCGGCGATCTGGCCCGGCTGGAGCTGGCCTTTTCCCGCGATCAGAGCCACAAGGTCTACGTGCAGGACCGTTTGCGCGAGCAGGCGACAGAACTGCGACGCTGGCTCGACCAGGGTGCATCGATCTATATCTGCGGCAGTTTGCAGGGCATGGCCAGTGGCGTTGATGAGGTACTTAACGAGGTGCTCGGGGCTGTCGAGGTTGAGCGGTTGATCGAGCTGGGGCGGTATCGGCGGGATGTGTACTAGCCTATAGGGCCTCTTCGCTGGCAAGCCAGCTCCCACAGGTACGGTGTGGGGCTGGCTTGCCAGCAATTGCGATCAATGAAGATCGAAAGTGTCAGCATCCAGATTGGCCGGAAACCGCGTGCGATAGGCCGCCAGGTCTGCCGCACTGAGCACCACGGTAAACACCCCGTCCGCCTCGCCTGCACTGAGCAGGCTCTCGCCCTGAAAATCCAGCACCTGGCTGTCGCCGGTATAGGCAAAGCCCTTGCCGTCGGTGCCCACGCGGTTCACCGCGGCGACATAACACAGGTTCTCGATGCCCCGCGCCGGCAACAAGCGGTTCCAGTGCTGGCGGCGGGCGGCCGGCCAGTTGGCGGTGTACAACAGCAGGTCAGTGTCCTGGGCATCGCGGCTCCACACCGGGAAGCGCAGGTCGTAGCAGATCAGCGGCCGTACCCGCCAGCCCTTGAGCTCGAACTGCACCTGGCGTTCGCCCGGGGTGTAGTGCTTGTGCTCGCCGGCCATGCGAAACAGGTGGCGCTTGTCGTAGTACAGGATCTCGCCATCGGGCCGCGCCCACAGCAAGCGGTTGCGGTGGCTGCCGTCGGCAGCCTGGATGATCACGCTGCCGGTAACCACTGCATCAAGCTTCTTGGCCTGGCTCTTGAGCCACTTGTAGGTCGGGCCGTTCTCGGGCTCGGCGAGGCTTTCGGAGTCCATGGAAAAACCAGTGGTGAACATCTCCGGGAGGATGATCAGGTCGGCGCCACGAGCCTGTTCCAGCAGGCCTTCGAAATGCTCGTAGTTGGCCAGGCGGTCGTGCCAGGCCAGGCTGGTCTGCACCAACGCAATGTTCAGGTTGGGCAGGCTACTCAGATCGCGCATAGTTTTTCCGCTGCCTGACGCAGCGTCTCCTCGCGTTTGGCAAAGCACAGGCGCACCAGGCGCTGCGCGGGGATGGGTTGCTGGTAGAACACCGACACCGGAATGGTCGCCACGCCATGCTCGCGGGTCAGCCACAGCGACATCTCGACGTCGTTCAAATCCGGGCGAATGTGCGAATAATCCACCAACTGGAAGTACGTGCCCGGGGTGGGCTTGAACTGAAAACGCGAAGAGCCCAGCAACTGGCAGAACAGGTCGCGCTTGGCCTGGTAAAAGGCCGGCAGCTCTTCGACGTGCTCGGGGTGCGCGGCCATGAAATCGGCCAGCGCCCATTGCAGCGGGGTCACGCCACAAAAGTTGACGTACTGGTGGACCTTGCGCAGCTCGGCGCTGAGCGCCGCTGGCGCCACCACATAACCGGTTTTCCAGCCAGTGACGTGGTAGGTCTTGCCGAACGAGCTGACCACGAATGCACGCTGATACAGCGCCTCGTGGGCCAATACGCTGGCGTGCTGTACACCGTCGAACACCAGGTGCTCGTAGACTTCGTCGCTGATCAGGTAGATATCGCGGTCGGCGATCAACAGCGCCAACTTGTCCAGATCATCGCGGCTGATCAAGGCGCCGCTAGGATTGTGCGGCGAGTTGAGGATGATCATCCGCGTACGCGGGCTGAGGGCGTCGGTGAGCTTCTGCCAGTCGATGGCAAACTCGCCGTCGCTCAGTTGCACATGCACGCAACGCCCGCCGGCCAGCTCTACCGAGGGCTCATAGCTGTCGTAACTGGGATCGAAGACGATGACCTCGTCGCCTGCGCGGATCACTGCATGGATGGCGCAGAAGATCGCTTCGGTGGCACCTGGGGTGATGGTCACTTCATGCTCGGCATCGACGCTGACGCCATAGCTGCGGGCGATCTTGTTCGCCACCTGCTGGCGCAAGGCCGGCAAGCCGGTCATGGGGCTGTACTGGTTGTGCCCGGCACTGACATGCCGGCCGACCGCATCGAGCAATGCTTGCGGGCCGTTGAAATCGGGGAAACCCTGGGACAGGTTCAAGGCGCCGGTTTGCGCGGCGAGCTGGGACATGGTGGTAAAGATGGTAGTGCCGACGTTCGGCAACTTGCTACTGATCATGGAGCCCTCTTTCCTGCAGCACTATCCGGCTCGAGGCGGCGCGGTCTGGGACCGAGCATAGCGGATTGATCAGTCAGGAAAAAGGTTGTTACGGTCGCAGGCCAATCGCCGGTCAAACCCGCTCCCGTAGGAGCGGGCTTGCCCCGCGATGCTTCTAGCGCTTGTCTTTACGCTTCTTCTCGGCTTTCTTGTGGTGCGACATCAAGCGACGCTTCTTGTTGACCTGGCGGTCGGTCAGCGTGTTCTTGTTGCCTTCATACGGGTTGTCACTGCCCTTGTACTCGATGCGGATCGGCGTACCGACCAGCTTGAGCACGCGGCGGTAGGTGTTTTCCAGGTAGCGCGAGTAGGACTTGGGTACCTTCTCGACCTGGTTGCCGTGGATCACGATGATCGGCGGGTTGGCGCCACCGAGGTGGGCATAGCGCAGCTTGATCCGGCGGCTGTTGACCATCGGCGGCTGGTGCTCGCTGACCGCATCTTCGAGGATCTGGGTCAGGCGGCTGGTCGGCCAGCGGGTGACTGCCGACTTGAACGAGTTCTGCACCGACTGGTACAGGTTACCCACGCCAGTGCCGTGCAGCGCCGAGATGAAGTGGATGTCGGCGAAGTCGACGAAGAACAGCCGGCGTTCCAGCTCGGTCTTCACGTAGTCGCGCTCGCTCGGCTGCATGCCGTCCCACTTGTTCAGGGCGATAACGATGGCGCGACCGGCTTCCAGGGCAAAGCCCAGCAGGTTCAGGTCATGGTCGACCACGCCTTCGCGGGCGTCCATGACGAAGATCACCACGTTGGCGTCCTTGATCGCCTGCAGGGTCTTGACCACGGAGAACTTCTCGACTTCTTCGTGGATCTTGCCGCGCTTGCGCACCCCGGCGGTGTCGATCAGGGTGTATTTCTCTTCGTTACGCTCGAAGGGAATGTAGATACTGTCGCGGGTGGTGCCGGGCTGGTCATAGACGATGACCCGTTCTTCACCGAGCATGCGGTTGACCAGGGTCGACTTGCCGACGTTAGGCCGGCCGATGATGGCGATCTTGATCCCGTCTTTTTCGCTCGGGCCAGGGATACGCACCGCTTCCTCGCCTTCAGCGACGTCGGTGTCGATCTCTTCCTCGTCCTTGTCCCGCGGGAAGTCGCTGAGTACAGCTTCCAGCAGGTTGTTGACGCCACGGCCCTGGGCGCCGGCAACACCGATGGCGTTACCCATGCCCAGTGGCGAAAATTCGGCGATGGCGGCCAGCGGATCGATGTTGTCGATCTTGTTGGCAACCAGGAACGAGCGTTTGTTGCGCTTGCGCAGGTGCTCGGAAATCATCTGGTCGGCGGCGGTCAGACCGGCGCGGGCATCGACCAGGAACAAGACCACATCGGCTTCTTCAATGGCCAGCAGCGACTGCTCGGCCATTTTCTCGTCCATGCCTTCTTCGTCACCGGAAATACCACCGGTGTCGACCAGGATGTACGAACGGCCTTGCCAGCGTGCTTCACCGTACTGGCGGTCTCGGGTCAGCCCGGACAGGTCGCCGACAATAGCGTCGCGGGTCCTGGTCAGGCGGTTGAACATGGTGGATTTACCGACGTTCGGTCGGCCCACCAGGGCGATTACGGGAACCATTCGGCTCTCCACTTCATAAATTCGAAAAATACAAAGGCCGCTGCACTGCAGCGGCCGGAGTTCGAGCGGCACCCGAAGTGCCGCAGCCCGAGGCCGGCATGGCCTCAAGCATAGCCTCAGCGGATGGTCAGCGCCTCGAGCTTGCCGCTGTTGCCGTACACATAGATGGTGTCACCCACCACCAGCGGACGGGCGCGCAGGCCATCGCTGTCGATACGCTCACGACCGACGAAACGACCATCGACCTGGCTGAGCAGGTGCAGGTAGCCTTCCAGGTCACCCACCGCTACGTAGCTGGAGAACACTTCCGGCGCCGACAGCTGGCGGCGTGCCAGCGAATCGTTGCTCCACAGGGCGCTGGACGAGCGCTCGTCGATGCCTTCCACAGTGCCCGAAGCCAGGCTCACGTAGACGTTACCGAAGCCCTGGGCCACACCGGTGTAGCTGGAAGCATCACGCTGCCACAGCAACCGGCCGCTCTCCAGGTCCAGGCCGGCAACGCGGCCCTGGTAGCTGGAAACGTACAGGGTACCGCCGGACAGCAGCAGACCGCCGTCGATATCCACAACCCGGTCGAGCTCCGAGCGACCTTGCGGGATGGCCACACGCTGCTCCCAGACCGGTGCACCGTTCTGGGTGTCGAGGGCAACCACTTTACCGGTCGAAAGGCCAGCAACGGCCAGACGGTTGGTCACGATTGGAGCGCCAGTACCGCGCAGGGTCAGTACCGCCGGAGTGCTTTCGTAGATCCAGCGACGGTCGCCAGTGCTGGCGTCCAGGCCAATGACGCGGTCGTCCTGGGTCTGTACTACCACCACGTCACCGTTGGTCGCTGGTGGCGCCAGCACTTCACTGGTAACGCGCGAGCGCCAGCGCTCCTCACCGGTGCTGGCATCCAGGGCAATCACTTCGCCCTTGAGGGTGCCGAGCATGACCATGCCGTAACCGACGCCAACGGCACCGGACACTGGCAGTTCGAGGTCCTTCTTCCAGGCCACGTCGCCGTTGCTGCGATCCAGCGCCATCACCACGCCGGTAACATCGGCGGCGTAGATGCGGTCGTTTTCGATCGCCGGCACCAGCATGTTGAAGGTTTCGCCCTGACCGTCACCGATCGAACGGCTCCACTGCTTCTTCAGCACCACTTCTTCGGTGAACTTGGTGAGTTCGGCCGGTGGCAATTCCTTTTTGCTGTTGCTGCTGCAACCCACGGCCAGAAGGGCCAGGGTCAGCACTGCTGCATGTTTCCAACCGATCACGTCACGCATCCCCTTTGGCCAGGTCGTCGAGCTTGAGTTGCAGGCCACCGATCGCGGCGTCGTCAGACAGCGCAGCCTTGGCTTTTTCGTAAGCGGCATGGGCGTCGCCAGCGCGGCCCAGTTGCACCAGCAGGTCGCCCTTGAGCTCTTCGCGGCTGGCCAGGAACGCCTTGTCGGCATCGCCTTCGAGCAGCTTCAGCGCTTCGTCGACCTTTTTCTGCGCGGCCAGCACACGGGCCAGGCGCTGACGGGCGATCTCACCCAGGGTCGCGTCGGCCGGCTTGTCCATCACAAGCTTCAGCTCGGCCGCGGCGTCATCGAGCTTGCCGCTCTCGACGGCTACCTTGGCGACGAACAGGCTGGCGTACTGGGCATAGGCCGAGCCGCCGAATTCGTTCTTGAGTTTGCCGGACAGCTCGGCAACCTTGGCCGCGTCGGGCTCGCCGCTTGGCGTCAGGGTAGTCTCCAGCAGGGCCTGGTAAAGGTTCGAGGCGCCTTGCGACTGGTTGGTCTGGTATTTCTGCCAGGCTTGCCAGCCGAACACCACGACCAGCGCCAGCAGGCCACCGGTTACCAGCGGCTTGCCATTGCGGTCCCACCAGTCCTTCATCGCGACCAGTTGTTCATCATCGGTACTCGACACCCCAATACTCCTTTTCACCAAATCGGCTGTTGACTCGCCTCACGCCTGCGCGAGCGAGGCTTCCAGGTGCTCTGCCAGAGCATCCCAGGCAATGTTTTGTTGTTCGCCCTGACCGCGCAGGGGTTTGAAACCTACCACTTGTTGCGCCAACTCGTCGTCCCCCAGGATCAAGGCGAACAGCGCGTTGCTCTTGTCGGCCTTCTTGAACTGGCTCTTGAAGCTGCCAGCACCGGCGTTGACCTGCAGGCGCAGGTTCGGCAGACGGTCACGCAGGCGCTCGCTCAGGGCCAGGCCGGCAAGCTCGGCCTGCTCGCCGAAGGCGCACAGGTAGACGTCGACCTGACGGTTGATCGACTCGGGTACCTGCTCGAGGGTTTCCAGCAGCAGGATCAGGCGCTCGATACCCATGGCGAAACCAACGCCCGGGGTCGGCTTGCCGCCCATCTGCTCGACCAGGCCGTCGTAGCGACCACCGGCACATACGGTGCCCTGGGAGCCGAGCTTGTCGGTGACCCATTCGAAAACGGTCTTGCTGTAGTAGTCCAGGCCGCGCACCAGTTTGGTGTTGATCACGAACGGAATGCCGGCGGCATCCAGGCGTGCCTTGAGGCCCTCAAAGTGCACGCGGGACTCTTCGTCCAGGTAGTCTTCGAGCTTCGGCGCATCGACCAGCACCGCCTGGGTATTGGCGTCCTTGCTGTCGAGGATGCGCAGCGGGTTGCTTTTCAGGCGGCGCTGACTGTCTTCGTCCAGGTGCTCCAGGCGCGCCGAGAGGAACTCGACCAGCGCGTCACGGTAGCGGGCCCGGGCTTCGCTGGTACCCAGGCTGTTGAGTTCGAGCTTGACCGCGTCGCGAATGCCCAACTGGCCCCAGAGGCGCCAGGTGAGCATGATCAGCTCGGCGTCGATATCCGGGCCGTCGAGGTTGAAGACTTCAACGCCAATCTGGTTGAACTGGCGATAACGACCTTTTTGCGGGCGCTCGTGGCGGAACATCTGGCCGATGTACCAGAGTTTCTGTACCTGGCCGCTGCCGGTGATGCCGTGTTCGAGCACAGCGCGCACGCAGGCGGCGGTGCCTTCCGGACGCAGGGTCAGAGAGTCGCCGTTACGATCGTCGAAGGTGTACATCTCTTTTTCGACGATGTCGGTGACTTCGCCGATCGAGCGCTTGAACAGCTCGGTGAACTCGACGATCGGCGTGCGGATCTGGCGATAGCCATAGGTATCCAGCAGTCCGGCCACGGTGTTCTCGAAATAACGCCACAGCGGCGTCTGCTCGGGCAGGATGTCGTTCATGCCACGAATGGCTTGCAGCGATTTGCTCACGGAAAATCCCTTAACAATTCTGTGTCAGTCAGCCACGGGCGATCAGCGCCGCGTCGGCCTCGGCTTTTTCAGCCGCTTTCTGGCGGATGAGCTTTTCCAGCTCATCGACCAGGTTGTCATTGGTCAGCTTCTGCGCAGGCTTGCCGTCGATGTAGATCAGGTTCGGTGTGCCACCGGTGAGCCCCACGTGGGCTTCCTTGGCCTCGCCCGGGCCGTTGACCACGCAACCGATCACGGCGACGTCCAGCGGTACCAGCAGGTCTTCCAGGCGCCCTTCCAGCTCGTTCATGGTCTTGACCACATCGAAGTTCTGCCGCGAGCAGCTCGGGCAGGCGATGAAGTTGATGCCACGCGAACGCAGGTGCAGGGACTTGAGGATGTCGTAGCCGACCTTGACCTCTTCGACCGGGTCGGCGGCCAGCGAAATGCGAATAGTATCGCCAATCCCGTCGGCAAGCAGCATACCGAGGCCCACCGCGGATTTCACCGTGCCCGAGCGCAGGCCGCCGGCTTCGGTGATGCCCAGGTGCAGCGGCTGGATGATCTGCTTGGCCAGCAGGCGGTAGGCTTCGACGGCCATGAACACGTCAGAGGCTTTAACGCTGACCTTGAAGTCCTGGAAATCCAGGCGGTCGAGGTGCTCGACGTGGCGCATGGCCGACTCGACCAGCGCCGCCGGGGTCGGCTCGCCGTACTTTTTCTGCAGGTCTTTTTCCAGGGAGCCGGCGTTGACACCGATACGGATCGGGATACCGCGATCACGAGCGGCATCGACCACCGCACGGACGCGGTCTTCGCGACCGATGTTGCCCGGGTTGATGCGCAGGCAATCAACGCCCAGCTCGGCGACGCGCAAGGCGATGCGGTAGTCGAAATGGATGTCGGCAACCAGCGGTACGCTGACCTGTTGCTTGATCTTGCCGAAGGCTTCGGCAGCGTCCATGTCCGGTACCGAGACACGCACGATGTCGACGCCGGCATCGATCAGGCGGTTGATCTGCGCCACGGTCGCGGCCACATCATTGGTGTCGGTGTTGGTCATGCTCTGGACCGCGATGGGAGCATCGCCGCCAACAGGCACATTACCAACCCAGATTTTCCGGGATTCGCGACGTTTGATCGGAGATTCGCCGTGCATGACTTATTGTCCCAACTTCAGGCGAGCGGTCTCGCCACTGGTGAACGGCGCAACGTCGACAGGCTGGCCGTTGTAGCTGACCTGCACGCCGCGGGCAAAGCCCAGGCGTACCGAAAACGGCGGCTTGCCGGTCAGGTCCAGGCTGTCGCCCTTGCGCTTGATGGCGCTGAACAGCAGCTTGCCGTTGCCGTCGGTGACCGAGGTCCAGCAATCGGCGTTGAATTGCATGTGCAGCTGGCCGCTACCGGCCGGGGCTGGAGCGGCGACAGCAGGTGCTGCTGGCGCTGCGCCAACCACTGCACTGTTGACCACGGGCGCCACCGGGGCTGGCGCTGGAGCCGGTACAACCGGCGCCACCGGCGTGGTCGCGGTGCTGGCGGCAGGCGCAGCAGGCGTGGCAGCAGGGCTGGCCGGTGCTTGTTCGGCAGGTGCGGCGCCAGCCGGTTCTGTCGGGGCCTGCTCAAGGCTCAAGGCAGTGCTTTGCGGTTGCTGGCCAGCGCTCACAGCCTGGTCTTCAGGCTCGTCCAGCGGGTGAATCTGGGTGGTGCCGTCGGCGCTTTCGACTTCGACGTGCTCCAGGGCCATGTTGGCCAGGTCCTTGCCACGCAGGCTGGTCTGGTCCTGCCACCAGAAGAAGCCACCACCGATCACCACCACCAGCAGCACCAGGCTGACGATACGCAGGATGTTGTGGGACAGGCGCACCGGCTCTTCGATGCGGCCAAGGGCGTGAACGTCGCTGCCCTGGGCGTGGGTGCCAGTGCACTGGTCGAAAGCTTGCACCAGGGCAGCCTGGTCCATGTCCAGCAGCTTGGCATAGGCGCGTATGTAGCCACGGGCAAAGGTATGCCCCGGCAGCTTGTCGAAGGCGCCGGCTTCTAGATTGTTCAGGGAACTCACGGTGAGGTTGAGCTTGCGGGCCACTTCGGCCTGGGACCAGTCCCTGCTCTCGCGGGCCTGACGCAGGATTTCACCGGGATTTTCGCGAGTCGCTGCTGCTGCTTCGGGATGCGCCGCTTTCATCATTGCTCCGACAGGTATTGCTGATATTCCGGCGTACCGGGATAAAGTCGTTGTAATTGCAGGCCCAGTTCGCTGGCCTTGTTCCGTTCTTCGAAGACGCTGGCCAGGCGGCTGCCCAGCAGCAGGCTGCGGGCACTGTGGTCGCTCAGCTGGCTGAAACGATCGTAGTAGTCACGGGCCGGCACATAATGCCTGTCTTCGTAAGACAACTCAGCCATTTCCAGCAACGCGCGCGGCTGCTGCTGGTTGAGTCGCAAAGCTTTTACCAGGTATTCCTGCGCTTCGGCGCGCTGCCCCAGCCTGAGCGCGGTCAGGCCAAGGTTCTCGAACACCCGGGAGCGTTCAGGATACAGGGTATCGGCCGCCGCTTGGGCAAACATCTGCTGCGCCTGGGCGTATTGCCCACGAGCATAAAGGAAACTGCCGTAATTGTTGCGAATTCGGGTGTCGTCCGGGCGCCGGGCCAGGGCCTTGCGAAAGTGCGCCTCGGCCAGTTCCGGCTCGTCTTCGGCCTGAAACACCAAAGCCAGGGCCGCATGGGCTGCGGCATCCTGGCTATCGAGGTCGAGGGCTTTTTTCAGCGGCGCCTTGGCCTGCTCGGTCAAACCTTGTTGCAAATAACCCAGGCCCAACTGCACATAGGCCTGGCGTGCCTGCTCGCGACCTTCACGACTGCCCAGCGCGTCCGAACTCCCGCCGGACACGCAACCTGCAAGCAGGGCGAGCGCCAGGATCGACAGCGCGAAGCGCAGGGTCATGGAGGTCCTCTCTTCAGTTGCGCGCGGCGCTTTCTTGCACGTCACCGTCGGCATTCAACTGACGTACGGCGATATAGCGCTCGCTGCGGCGGGTGCGGTCCATCACCTGGCCGACCAGCTGGCCGCACGCCGCGTCGATGTCTTCACCACGGGTGGTGCGCACGGTAACGTTGTAGCCGGCGTGATGCAGGTGGTCCTGGAAACGACGGATGGCGTTGTTGCTCGGCCGCTCGTAACCGGAATGCGGGAACGGGTTGAACGGAATCAGGTTGATCTTGCACGGCACGTTCTTGAGCAACTCGGCCATTTCCACGGCGTGTTCGAGCTTGTCGTTGACGTCCTTGAGCAGGGTGTACTCAATGGTCAGCACGCGCTTTTCGCCCAGCTGCGACATGTAGTTCATGCAGGCTTCGAGCAGGACCTTGAGCGGGTACTTCTTGTTGAGCGGTACCAGCTCGTTGCGCAGGGCATCGTTCGGCGCGTGCAGCGAGAGGGCCAGGGAGACGTCGATGTGCTTGGCCAGCTCTTCGATCATCGGTACCACGCCGGAAGTGGACAGGGTCACCCGGCGCTTGGAAATGCCATAGCCGAGGTCGTCCATCATCAGGTGCATGGCGGCGACCACGTTGTCGAAGTTCAGCAGTGGCTCACCCATGCCCATCATCACCACGTTGGTGATGGCACGGTCGATGGTGGCCGGCACGCTGCCGAACGACTTGTTGGCAATCCACACCTGGCCGATCACTTCGGCGGCGGTGAGGTTGCTGTTGAATCCTTGCTTGCCGGTGGAGCAGAAACTGCAGTCCAGGGCGCAACCGGCCTGGGACGAGACACACAGGGTGCCACGCTTGCCCTGGGGGATGTACACGGTCTCGACGCAGCTGCCGGACGCCACGCGCACCACCCATTTACGGGTGCCGTCGCTGGAGATGTCCTCGCTGACCACTTCCGGACCGCGAATCTCGGCAACAGCCTTGAGCTTTTCGCGCAAGGCCTTGCCGACATTCGTCATGGCGTCGAAATCATCGACGCCAAAGTGGTGAATCCATTTCATTACCTGACCGGCACGGAAACGCTTCTCCCCGATAGAGTCGAAGAATTTTTCCATTTCCGGCTGGGTAAGCCCCAACAGGTTAGTTTTGCCAGTCGATGTCGTCATGGATTCACCCTCACCCGTAAGCTTTCGCTTAGCGAGTGGTTACCTCGGTAGCTGCGAAGAAGTACGAGATTTCGCGAGCAGCGGCGGCTTCGGAGTCCGAACCGTGAACGGCGTTGGCGTCGATGGACTCGGCGAAGTCAGCACGGATGGTGCCGGCAGCAGCTTCTTTAGGGTTGGTAGCGCCCATCAGCTCACGGTTCAGAGCGATGGCGTTTTCGCCTTCCAGAACCTGGACAACAACAGGACCGGAGATCATGAAGGCAACCAGGTCGCCGAAGAAACCGCGCTCTTTGTGCTCAGCGTAGAAGCCTTCGGCTTCGGCTTTGGACAGTTGCTTGAGTTTCGAGGCAACGACGCGCAGGCCGGCTTTTTCGAAACGGGTGGTGATCTCGCCGATCACGTTTTTAGCAACGGCGTCAGGCTTGATGATCGAGAAAGTACGTTGAACAGCCATGGTGAAACTCCAGAAACGTTGAGTGAAGCGAAAAATTAAACCCGCGAATTATACGCGGGTTCCGGGGGATTGCCTAACCTGCCGAGCGCGCTCAGTCGGCTTCTTCGATCCAGGCCGCCTGGATGGCTTCGAGAACCTTCTCGCCGCCACGGGTCGGATCGTCACTGAATTCCGGCAATGCCAGCACCCAACGGTGCAGATCGACGAAGTTCACATAACGAGGATCGACTTCCGGCTTGCTTTCGGCAAGCTGGATTGCAATTTCAAGTACATCAACCCATTTCAGGCTCATGTCGGCTCCAGGATCAATGCGGCGCTTCGGCAGCGTGGTTGAGCGAGTATTTCGGAATCTCGACAGTTACATCCTCGGTACCGACCACGGCCTGACAGGTCAGGCGCGACGTAGGCTCAAGGCCCCATGCGCGATCCAGGAAGTCCTCTTCCAGCTCGTCAGCCTCATTGAGCGAATTGAAACCTTCGCGAATGACGCAGTGGCACGTGGTACAGGCGCAGACGCCACCACAAGCGCTTTCGATCTCAATGTGGTTGTCATGGGCCACCTCGAGAATGGATTTCCCGGTCTCGGCCTCCACGACCATGCCATCCGGGCAGAATCTCTCGTGGGGCAGAAAAATCACCTGCGGCATCAGTTATTCCTCGATCTCATTCAGGTTGCGCCCGGCCAAAGCGGCTTTTACCGTCGAATCAAGGCGACGGGCGGCAAAGGCATCGGTCACCTGCGACAGACGCTTGGTCTGTTGCTCGATGGCCGCGCCATCGGTGCCGTTGATCAAATCACGCAAGTCTTGCATCTGTTGCTCGATTGCCAGGCGCTCTTCGGCGTCCAGCAGGCGCTCGCCATCGGCGTCCAGGGCGCCCTGTACCGCTTCGAGCAGGCGCTCGGCGTCGACCTGGTGCTCGCGCAGCTGGCGCGCCACCTTGTCGAAACCGGCATGCTCGAAGGAGTCCTTGAGCATACGGGCGATTTCACCGTCGGTCAGGCCGTAGGACGGCTTGACCTGAATGCTCGATTCGACGCCCGAGCCCAGCTCGCGCGCCGAAACGCTGAGCAGGCCGTCGGCATCGACCTGGAAGGTCACGCGGATCTTCGCCGCACCGGCAACCATCGCCGGGATGCCACGCAGTTCGAAGCGCGCCAGGGAGCGGCAGTCACTGATCAGTTCGCGCTCGCCCTGCAGCACATGAATCATCATGGCCGACTGGCCATCTTTGTAGGTGGTGAACTCCTGGGCGCGGGCGACCGGGATGGTGGTGTTGCGCGGAATCACCTTCTCCATCAGCCCACCCATGGTTTCCAGACCCAGGGACAACGGAATCACGTCCAGCAGCAGCAATTCGCCACCATCACGGCGGTTGCCAGCCAGGGTATCGGCCTGGATGGCGGCGCCGATGGCGACTACCTGGTCCGGGTCGATTTCGGTCAGCGGGGTACGCCCAAACAACGTGCCGACGGCCTCGCGCACACGCGGCACGCGGGTCGAACCACCGACCATGACCACTGCGGCAACTTCTTCGAGCTCGACGCCGCTGTCACGCACGGCGCGGCGGCAGGCCTTTAGGCTGCGGGCGACCATGGGCTCGATCAGGGCATCGAAGGCACTGCGGGTCAGCTCGGCCTGCCAGTTGCCATAGGCGACCGTGACTACATCAGCATTGGTCAGGGCTTCTTTGGCTGCGCAGGCGGTCTGCAGCAGCTGGCGCTGGGCACCCGGATCGAGGTCCGAGGACAGGCCGGCCTGCTCGACGATCCAGCTGGCGATGGCATGGTCGAAGTCGTCGCCGCCCAGGGCGCTGTCGCCACCGGTGGCCAGCACTTCAAAGACACCGCCGGTCAGGCGCAGGATCGAGATATCGAAGGTACCGCCACCCAGGTCATAGATGGCCACCAGGCCTTCGGCATTCTGGTCCAGGCCATAGGCCACGGCCGCCGCGGTCGGCTCGTTGAGCAGGCGCAACACGTTCAGGCCGGCCAGACGCGCGGCGTCCTTGGTGGCCTGGCGCTGGGCGTCGTCGAAATACGCCGGCACGGTGATCACCGCGCCAACCAGTTCGCCGCCGAGGGTCTCTTCGGCACGCTGGCGCAGCACCTTGAGGATGTCGGCCGAGACTTCCACCGGGCTTTTCGGGCCCTGGACGGTGTCGATGAACGGCATGTGCGACTCGCCGCCGACAAAGCGGTACGGCAGTTGCTCACCCAGTTGCTTGACGTCTGCCAGGCCACGGCCCATCAGGCGCTTGACCGACAGCACGGTGTTGAGCGGGTCGCTGGCGGCGGCGTCGCGGGCGCTCTGACCGACATCGATGTGGTCAGCGTGATAGCGCACTGCGGACGGCAGGATCACCCGGCCTTGGGCATCGGGCAGGGGCTCGCTGCGGCCGCTGCGCAGGGCAGCAACCAGGGAATTGGTGGTACCAAGGTCAATACCCACCGCCAGGCGACGCTGGTGCGGCTGGGGGCTCTGACCGGGTTCGGCGATCTGCAGTAGGGCCATGCTTATCTGAATACCAGGGGCGCCGCCAGAAGCAGCGCCGGGTTAATCGTCGAGGCGCTCTTCCAGCTGGCGCACTTCGTAGGCGAGCTTGTCGAGAAACTGCATGCGGCGCATCAGGCGCTCGGCCTGTTCACGCTGCGCAGGATCATCCCAGCAGGCGGCGAAGTCCTCGTTGAGTGCTTCCTGGGCGGCTTTCAAGCGACGCTTGAAGACGGCCACGCCATCGAGGTCGGCACTGTCCTGGAGGTC
This sequence comes from Pseudomonas sp. 2(2015), assembly GCF_000955865.1. Lineage (NCBI taxonomy): Bacteria > Pseudomonadati > Pseudomonadota > Gammaproteobacteria > Pseudomonadales > Pseudomonadaceae > Pseudomonas > Pseudomonas sp. 2(2015). The sequence continues at coordinate 252,045 of NZ_JYOF01000004.1, read as the reverse complement.
TTCGAGCTCTTCACGCAGCTGCATCTGCTGCAGCAGGAACTCGGGATCATGGACGGTGACTTCCTGCGGCACTTCATGGCCGCCGATCGCCAACAGGTAGCGGGCACGCCGGGGCGCGCTCTTGAGAGTCTGGTAGGCCTCGTTCAGCGCAGCCGAACGCTCCAGCGCAATGCGCTGTTCACGTTCGGAGGCATCGGCGAAGCGATCCGGATGGACCTCGCGGGCCAGCTCGCGATAGCGAACAGCCAGCTTGTCGAGGTCCAGACGGAAGCCAGGTTGCAGGTCAAACAGGGCGAAATGACAAGGAGTACCCACGCGCAGCCTCAGACGTTGAAGCTTTCGCCGCAGCCACACTCACCGCGCACGTTGGGGTTGTTGAACTTGAAGCCTTCGTTCAACCCTTCCTTGACGAAATCCAGCTCGGTACCGTCGAGGTACGTCAGGCTTTTCGGATCGATGATGACCTTTTCGCCATGGCTTTCGAAGACCTGGTCATCGGAGGTTACTTCATCGACGAACTCCAGCACATAGGCCAGGCCCGAGCAGCCAGTGGTGCGCACGCCAAGGCGAATACCTTCACCCTTGCCGCGTCCGTCGAGGGAGCGCCGCACATGTTTGGCGGCGGCTTCTGTCATGCTGATAGCCATCGAGACTCCTTACCTGCAACAGGCGACCTTAGAGCAAACCTTTCTTCTGCTTGTAATCGCGCACGGCCGCCTTGATGGCGTCCTCGGCGAGTACCGAGCAGTGGATTTTAACCGGCGGCAGCGCCAGTTCTTCGGCCAGCTGGGTGTTCTTGATGGTTTCCGCTTCGTCCAGGGTCTTGCCCTTCATCCACTCGGTAGCGAGGGAGCTGGAAGCGATGGCCGAACCGCAGCCGTAGGTCTTGAACTTGGCGTCTTCGATAACGCCCTGCTCGTTGACCTTGATCTGCAGGCGCATGACGTCGCCGCACGCTGGAGCGCCGACCATGCCGGTGCCGACATCCGGGTCCTCGGCATTCATCTTGCCGACGTTACGCGGGTTTTCGTAGTGGTCGATGACCTTTTCACTGTATGCCATGGTGCAATTCCTTCCTCATCAGAGAGCCGCTCTTGCCGGCGACTACTTAGTGCGCAGCCCACTCGATCTTGGAGATGTCGACGCCGTCTTTGTACATATCCCACAGCGGCGACAATTCGCGCAGCTTGGTTACGGCCTCGCAAACCTTCTGCGCGGCGTAGTCGATTTCTTCTTCGGTGGTGAAGCGACCGAAGGTAAAGCGGATCGAGCTGTGTGCCAGTTCGTCGTTGCGGCCCAGGGCACGCAGCACGTAGGACGGCTCGAGCGAAGCCGAAGTACAGGCCGAGCCGGACGAAACGGCCAGGTCCTTGAGCGCCATGATCAGCGACTCGCCTTCGACGTAGTTGAAGCTCAGGTTCAGGTTGTGCGGAATGCGCGCGGTCATGCTGCCGTTGATGTACAGCTCTTCGAGGCCTTCAACCTGCTTGTAGAAGCGGTCGCTCAGGGCCTTGATGCGCAGGTTCTCGCTGGCCATCAGCTCTTTGGCGATGGCGAAGGCTTCGCCCATGCCGACGATCTGGTGGGTGGCCAGGGTGCCCGAACGCATGCCGCGCTCGTGACCGCCGCCGTGCATGGTGGCTTCCAGGCGCACGCGAGGCTTGCGGCTGACGTACAGCGCGCCAATGCCTTTAGGGCCATAGGTCTTGTGCGCCGAGAACGACATCAGGTCGACCTTGAGCTTTTGCAGGTCGATCTCGACCTTGCCGGTGGACTGCGCGGCATCGACGTGGAACATGACGCCGCGGGCGCGGGTCAGCTCGCCAATGGCGGCGATGTCGTTGATGGTGCCGATTTCGTTGTTCACGTGCATGATCGACACCAGAATGGTGTCTTCACGCAGGGCAGCTTCAACCATGGCCGGGGTGATCAGGCCATCGGCGCCTGGCTCGATGTAGGTCACTTCAAAGCCTTCACGCTCCAGCTGACGAGTGCTGTCCAGGACAGCCTTGTGCTCGATCTTGGAGGTGATCAGGTGCTTGCCCTTGGTGCTGTAGAAGTGCGCGACGCCCTTGATTGCCAGGTTGTCGGACTCGGTGGCACCGCTGGTCCAGACAATTTCACGCGGATCGGCATTGACCAGGTCGGCGACCTGGCGACGGGCGTTCTCGACCGCTTCTTCGGCTTTCCAGCCAAAGACGTGGGAGCGCGACGCCGGGTTACCGAAGTTCCCGTCGACCAGCAGGCAGTCGCTCATCTTCTGGGCAACGCGTGGATCGACCGGGGTGGTCGCGGAGTAATCGAGGTAGATCGGCAACTTCATTGAATATCTCCTATCAGGCGGTCGCGCCGCGCGTCGAAACGGTCATTCGACGGCGGACGTCTCAATCTTGTCCAGCTGCGGTGCCCGGCCTGCGATACGACGCAGGTCCTGGCGCTGGGCGACTTCTTGTACCTCACGGCGAGTGACAAGGTCAGCCAGGCTGATGCCGCTGAGGAATTCGTGAATCTGCTGGCTGAGGTCGCACCACAGGTGGTGGGTCAGGCAGGTGTCGCCGGCGTGGCAATCACCCAGCCCCTGGCAGCGCGTGGCATCGACCGATTCGTTGACCGCGTCGATGACCTGGGCGACCTGAATGCTCTCCATGCTTCGCGACAGCTGGTAGCCGCCGCCAGGGCCGCGCACACTGGAAACCAGGCTGCTGCGGCGCAGCTTTGCAAACAGCTGCTCCAGATAAGAGAGGGAAATGCCTTGGCGCTCGGAAATGTCGGCCAGAGACACCGGCCCATTCTGCGCGTGCAACGCCAGGTCGAGCATGGCGGTCACGGCGTATCGGCCTTTTGTAGTCAGTCGCATGGCTAGTAGGTACCACGGGGTTACGGGATGGGAGCGAGTATGCTATTCCCGAGCATTTAAGTCAACTATAAGACCTAGTGCTTTAGTCGGGTTTACCGCAAGAGGGCGGCGGAATGATAGCAAACTAAGGGGCGCTTGCGCACGCCCCTTCTGTCAATGCGTCGACGCGTCGCTGCGGGCCTCATCCTTGATCTCGGCGAAGTCCTCTTCACGCAGTGCCGGCAGCTCCTTGGCGCAGTAGTCGCTGCCAAGATTCTTAAGCGCGCCGCACATGTCTTCCAGGCGCCCGTCGACCGCCTGCAGGTGGTCAAGCAACTGACCAATGGCGCGGGCCACCGGGTCGGGCATGTCTTCGCTGACGCCATAGGCATCGAAGCCGATCTTCTCGGCCATGGCCTTGCGCCGGGCCTCGACCTCGGCATCGGTCTTGACGATGATCCGCCCGGGGATACCCACCGCAGTCGCGCCGGCCGGTACCGCCTTGGTGACCACCGCGTTGGAGCCGATCTTGGCTCCGGCGCCGACGGTGAACGGCCCCAGCACCTTGGCCCCGGCACCAACGACCACGCCGTCTTCCAGGGTCGGGTGACGCTTGCCCTTGTTCCAGGTGGTGCCGCCCAAGGTCACGCCCTGGTACAGAGTGACGTCGTCGCCGATCTCGGCGGTTTCGCCGATGACGATGCCCATGCCGTGGTCAATGAAGAAGCGCCGCCCCACCTTGGCACCAGGGTGAATCTCGATCCCGGTCAGCCAGCGGCCGAAGTTCGACACCAGCCGCGCCAGCCACTTGCAGTCCCGTCGCCACAGCGCGTGCGCCGCGCGATGCAGCCAGATCGCGTGCATGCCGGGGTAGCAGGTCAGCACTTCAAAGGCATTGCGCGCCGCCGGGTCGCGGTGGAAAACGCTCTGGATATCTTCACGCAGACGCTCGAACATCTATTGATCCTTGCGCTTATGCGGCTCGCCACGGGCCGCTTTCTGGGTTTCGGTGAGAATGCCGCGCAAAATACTCATTTCCGAACGATCCACCGAGCTGCGCCCGTACAGGCGACGCAGGCGCGGCATCAGGTGCCTGGGCTTGAGCGGGTCGAGAAAGCCGATATCGACCAGGGTCTTTTCCAGGTGCTGGTAGAACAGCTCCATTTCATCCATGGTCGCCAGCTCGTGGCCACGCTCGTGCGCCACTTCGACTTTTTCCACCGGCGCCGCCTGCTGCTCCTGCGCCAGCCAGGCCATGCGCACCTCATAGGCCAGCACCTGCACTGCGGCGCCGAGGTTCAGCGAGCTGAAGTCCGGGTTCGAGGGGATGTGCACATGGAAATGGCAACGCTGCAGTTCTTCGTTGGTCAGGCCGGCGTGCTCACGGCCGAACACCAGGGCAATCTCTTCGCCCTGAACGGCATGCTCGATGACCTTGCTGGCGCACTCGCGCGGGTCGACCAGCGGCCAGGGGATGCGGCGCTCGCGGGCACTGGTACCGAACACCAGGTTGCAGCCGACCAGCGCCTCTTCAAGGGTGGCGACCACTTGTGCGCCGCCCAGCACATCATCGGCACCCGACGCACGGGCATCCGCCTCAGGCGAGGGAAAATGCTGCGGATCGACCAGCACCAAGCGCGACAAGCCCATGTTTTTCATGGCACGCGCAGCGCCGCCGATATTGCCGGGGTGGCTGGTATTGACCAGAACAACACGAATATTTTGCAGCAAGGCGAGCGCTCACAGACGTTGCGAAGGGGGAGCAAATCTTACAGAAGCGACCGACTTTACGCTACGAAAGCAAATGTCACCCTTCTTCGCGCAAAGTTTTCTGCTAGAATGTTCGGCTTTCTTTAACGACCCAGGTGAAACGTCCATGCAGCCCATGCTGAATATCGCGCTGCGCGCCGCCCGCAGCGCCAGTGAATTGATTTTCCGCTCCATCGAGCGCCTGGATAGCATCAAGGTTGATGAAAAAGACGCCAAGGATTACGTCTCCGAAGTCGATCGCGCCGCAGAGCAGAAAATCATCGATGCCCTGCGCAAGGCCTACCCGAACCACTCCATCTACGGCGAAGAGACCGGCCTGCATGCCGGTAGCGGCGAAGAAGGCAAGGACTACCTGTGGATCATCGACCCACTGGATGGCACCACCAACTTCCTGCGTGGCGTTCCGCACTTTGCTGTCAGCATTGCCTGCAAATACCGTGGCCGCCTTGAGCACGCCGTGGTGCTGGACCCTGTCCGCCAGGAAGAATTCACCGCCAGCCGTGGCCGTGGCGCCCAGCTGAACGGCCGCCGCCTGCGCGTCAGCCCTCGCACCAGCCTGGAAGGCGCCCTGCTGGGTACCGGCTTCCCGTTCCGCGACAACCAGATGGCTGACCTGGACAACTACCTGGGCATGTTCCGCGCCCTGGTTGGCCAGACCGCCGGCATCCGCCGCGCCGGTGCTGCCAGCCTGGACCTGGCCTACGTTGCCGCCGGTCGTTTCGATGCCTTCTGGGAATCGGGCCTGTCGGAATGGGACATGGCTGCAGGCGCCCTGCTGATCCAGGAAGCGGGCGGCCTGGTGAGCGACTTCACCGGTGGCCACGACTTCCTCGAGAAGGGTCACATCGTTGCTGGCAACACCAAGTGCTTCAAGGCCGTTCTGACTGCCATCCAGCCGCACCTGCCTGCTTCGATCAAACGCTGAGTACGATCGAGCACAAAAAAAGCACCCTTCGGGGTGCTTTTTTTTGGCCTGTAGGAGCGGGCTTGCCCCGCGATAGCGATCTAACCGTTACACCGCATCGCGGGGCAAGCCCGCTCCTACAGTAGATTACTGGCCAGCCTGAGCCTGGCTCAGTACCAGCTTGCCTTCTTTATCCAGCGGAATTTGCGAACCCGGGTCACGGTCCATGCGCACTTGACCGACCTTGTCGCCGATCGAGTATTTCACGTCATAGCCGACCACCTTCTCGCTCAGGTCGTTGACCGTGTTGCAGCGGGTTTGCGTGGTGGTGTAGGTATCACGCTCCTGCATGCCTTCCTGCACCTTGTTGCCGGCATAGCCGCCACCGACCGCACCGGCCACGGTCGCAATCTTCTTGCCGGTACCGCCACCGATCTGGTTACCCAGCAGGCCACCTGCCAGCGCACCGACTACGGTACCGGCAATCTGGTGTTGATCCTTGACCGGCGCCTGACGCGTCACAGTGACGTCCTTGCACACTTCACGGGGTGTCTTGACCGTCTGCTTGACCGGCTGCACCGCCAAAACTTCGGCGTATTCCGGCCCGCCCTTGACCAGGCTGTAGGTGGCAACAGCACCTCCGGCTGTTACACCGACAGCACCCAGAACCGCACCCACCAGCATCGATTTGTTCACCTGAACCTCCTGATCATACCTGCGGAACATTGCCCGCCTTCTCCCTGCCTTGGAGCATAAAAAAAGGCGCGAGTTCAACACTCGCGCCCTTTTGTACGACCAACAGTGCGGGAAATTCCCTTATGGACGGTCGTCCACACCTTCGGCTTTCACCGTCGGGATCAGGTCTTCACTGTTCAGGTTCAGCCAGATCAGCACCACGTTGGCGATGTAGATCGACGAGTAGGTACCGGCCATGACACCGATGAACAGCGCCAGGGAGAAGCCCCACAGGTTGTCGCCACCGAAGAACAGCAGCGCGGCAATCGCCAGCAAGGTCGACACCGAGGTCGCCACGGTCCGCAGCAGGGTCTGGGTGGTCGAGATGTTGATGTTCTCGATCAGCGAAGCCTTGCGCAGAACCCGGAAGTTCTCACGTACCCGGTCGAATACGACGATGGTGTCGTTGAGCGAGTAGCCAATGATCGCCAGCACCGCCGCCAGCACCGTCAGGTCGAAGGTGATCTGGAAGAACGAGAGGATACCCATGGTCACGACCACGTCGTGGATCAGCGACAGGATCGCACCCAGGGCGAACTTCCACTGAAAGCGGAAGGCCAGGTAGATCATGATGCCGCCCAGGGCCAGCAGCATGCCCAGGCCACCCTGGTCGCGCAGCTCTTCACCGACCTGCGGGCCAACGAACTCGACACGCTTGACCACCGCCGGGTTGTCGGTGCTGACCTTTTGCAGCGCCTCGGACACGCGGTTACCCAGTTGCGGATCATCGCCCGGCATACGCACCAGCAGGTCGGTGGTAGCACCGAAACTCTGCACCACGGCGTCCTGGAAGCCGGCCTTGACCAGTTCTTCACGGACCTCGCCAAGGTTGGCCGGACGCTCGTAGGTCAGCTCGATGAGCGTACCGCCGGTGAAGTCCAGACCAAAGTTGAGGCCTTTGTAGAACCAGCTGAACAGCGCCAGCACGGTCAGAAGCAGGGTGATGCCGAACGCAAGGTTGCGCACACCCATGAAGTTGATTGTACGTAACATGGCAGCCCCTTATACCCACAGCTTCTTGATATCACGCCCGCCGCAGGTCAGGTTGACCATTGCGCGGGTGACCATGACGGCCGTGAACATCGAGGTGAAAATCCCGAGGGACATGGTAACCGCGAAGCCCTTGACCGGGCCGGTACCCATGGCGAAGAGGATGCCGCCGACCAGCAAGGTGGTCAGGTTGGCGTCGACAATCGCCGTGTAGGCACGGTTGAAACCTTCGTGGATGGCGCGTTGCACCGACATGCCATTGGCCAGCTCTTCGCGGATCCGCGAGAAGATCAGCACGTTGGCGTCAACCGCCATACCCATGGTCAGGACGATACCGGCAATACCCGGCAGGGTCAGCGTTGCCCCCAGCAGCGACATAAGCGCCAGCAGCATGACCATGTTACCGGCCAGGGCGATGGTCGCGATCAGGCCGAAGAAGCGGTAGATGGCCATGATGAACAGCGAGACGAACAGCATGCCCCACAAGGATGCGTCGATACCCTTGGTGATGTTGTCGGCACCCAGGCTCGGGCCAATGGTGCGCTCTTCAGCAAAGTACATCGGCGCCGCCAGGCCACCAGCGCGCAGCAGCAGGGCCAGTTCCGACGACTCGCCCTGACCGTTCAGGCCAGTGATGCGGAACTGGCTGCCCAGTGGCGACTGGATGGTCGCCAGGCTGATGATCTTCTTCTCTTCGGTGAAAGTCTGTACGGCAACGTCTTTCTCGACGCCGTCGACCATCTGCTTGACGTAGCGCGTTGTTGGACGCTGCTCGATGAAGATCACCGCCATGCTGCGGCCGACGTTGCTACGGGTAGCGCGGCTCATCAGCTCGCCACCATGACCATCCAGACGGATGTTCACCTGCGGACGGCCCTGCTCGTCGAAGCTGGCCTGGGCGTCGGTCACCTGGTCACCGGTGATGATCAGGCCACGCTCGACCGCAGCCGAACGACCGCCTTCACGGAACTCGAAGGTTTCGGTGGTGGCTTTCGAGGCACCAGGCTCAGCACCCAGGCGGAATTCGAGGTTGGCGGTCTTGCCGAGAATACGCTTGGCTTCGGCGGTGTCCTGCACGCCTGGCAGCTCGACCACGATGCGGTTGGCACCTTGGCGCTGAACCAGTGGCTCGGCGACACCCAGCTCGTTGACACGGTTACGTACCGTGGTCAGGTTCTGCTTGATCGAGTATTCACGGATTTCCGCGACCTTGGCCGGAGTAATCGCCAGGCGCAGCACCGACAGGCCGTTGCGCTCGGTGGTGGTCAGCTCGAAATCGTTGAAATTCTTGCGGATCAGGCTACGGGCCTGTTCGCGGGATTCGTCATCGGAGAAGCCCAGCTGGATGCCGCCATCTTGTTGCGGCAGGCTGCGGTAGCGCACGCGCTCTTTGCGCAGCAGGCTCTTGACTTCGCCTTCGTAGACTTTCAGGCGCGCCGACATGGCTTTGTCCATGTCCACTTCAAGCAGGAAGTGCACACCACCGGAAAGGTCCAGGCCCAGCTTCATCGGGCTTGCGCCCAGGTTGCGCAGCCATTGCGGGGTAGTCGGGGCCAGGTTGAGCGCTACTACATAGTCGTCGCCCAGTGCCTTGCGCACTACATCCTTGGCTGGCAGTTGGTCTTCCTGTTTGCTCAGGCGCACCAGGCCAACCTTGCCCTTCTCGCCCAGGCTCGCGGCCTTGACCTGGATACCGGACTCGTTGAGCGCCTTGCTCACGCGGTCCAGATCGGCCTGAGTGACCTGCAGTGCAGTACTGGCACCGCTGACCTGAACGGCCGGATCATCAGGGTAGAGGTTGGGAGCGGAATAAATAAAACCGATCGCCAGTACCACCAGGATCAGTGCGTATTTCCACAGAGGGTATTTGTTCAGCATCACGCCGCCCGTTCAAGACGCGGGGCGCCTTGCGCGCCCCGTCGATTGGTAAAAAACTGAAACTTAGATCGCTTTGAGCGTGCCTTTAGGCAGGGTCGCGGCTACGGCGCCCTTCTGGAACTTCAGCTCGACGTTGTCGGACACTTCCAGAACCACGAAGTCGTCGGCAACTTTGACGATCTTGCCGGCGATACCGCCGTTGGTGACAACTTCGTCACCTTTTTGCAGGTTGCTCAGCAGGTTTTTCTGCTCTTTGGCACGTTTGGCCTGCGGGCGCCAGATCATCAGGTAGAAGATGACCAGGAAACCGACCAGGAAAATCCACTCGAAGCCAGTACCGGCTGGGCCGGCGGCTGGGGCAGCTGCGTCCGCGTATGCGGCAGGGATCAGAAAGCTCATTTAGCACTCCAGTTGCAAATCAGTACTTGTTAGGGATCGACAGAACATCAGTCCAAGGGCGGCACAGGCAGCCCGCGCTTGGCGTAAAAGGCATCGACAAAGGCGGCCAATGTACCTTGTTGAATAGCCTCGCGTAAACCAGCCATCAAGCGCTGGTAATGACGCAAGTTATGGATCGTATTCAACATACTGCCCAACATTTCGCCGCATTTATCCAGATGATGCAGATACGCGCGGGAGAAGTTCTGGCAGGTATAGCAATCGCAGGTCGCGTCCAGGGGCGAATCATCGTGGCGATGGAACGCGTTACGGATTTTCAGCACGCCGGTATCGACAAACAGATGGCCGTTGCGCGCGTTGCGCGTGGGCATCACGCAATCGAACATGTCGACGCCGCGGCGCACACCCTCAACGAGATCTTCCGGCTTGCCTACCCCCATAAGGTAACGAGGTTTGTCAGCCGGCATCCGCCCTGGCAGGTAGTCCAGGACCTTGATCATTTCGTGCTTGGGCTCGCCCACCGACAGGCCGCCGATGGCCAGGCCGTCGAAGCCGATCTTTTCCAGGCCTTCGAGCGAGCGCATGCGCAGGTTCTCGTGCATGCCACCCTGAACAATGCCGAACAGCGCCGCAGTGCTGTCGCCGTGGGCGTTCTTCGAGCGCTGTGCCCAGCGCAGGGACAACTCCATGGACACCCGGGCGACGTCTTCATCGGCCGGGTACGGGGTGCATTCGTCGAAGATCATCACCACGTCCGAGCCCAGGTCACGCTGGACCTGCATCGACTCTTCCGGGCCCATGAACACCTTGGAGCCGTCGACCGGCGAGGCGAAGGTCACGCCCTCTTCGCGGATCTTGCGCATGGCGCCCAGGCTGAACACCTGGAAACCGCCGGAGTCGGTGAGGATCGGGCCCTGCCACTTCATGAAGTCGTGCAAGTCGCCGTGGGCCTTGATCACCTCGGTGCCCGGGCGCAGCCACAGGTGGAAGGTGTTGCCGAGGATCATGTGCGCGCCGATCGCCTCGATGTCGCGCGGCAGCATGCCCTTGACCGTGCCATAGGTGCCCACCGGCATGAACGCCGGGGTCTCGACCACGCCACGCGGGAAAGTCAGGCGGCCGCGACGGGCCTTGCCGTCAGTGGCGAGCAATTCGAAGGACATACGACAGGTGCGACTCATGCTTGATCCTCGGGGCCGCGTGGCGCCGGATTGCGGGTGATGAACATGGCATCACCGTAACTGAAGAAGCGGTACCCGTGTTCGACCGCCGCCGCGTAGGCAGCCATGGTCTCGGGGTAACCGGCGAAGGCCGAAACCAGCATCAGCAGCGTGGATTCAGGCAAATGGAAGTTGGTCACCAGGGCATCGACCACATGGAACGGCCGGCCCGGGAAGATGAAGATATCGGTATCGCCACTGAAGGCCTTGAGCTCGCCATCACGGGCGGCGCTTTCCAGCGAACGCACGCTGGTGGTGCCCACGGCAACCACGCGCCCGCCACGGGCCCGGCAAGCAGCCACGGCGTCAACCACATCCTGGCTGACCTCCAGCCACTCTTTATGCATGTGGTGATCTTCGATGCGCTCGACCCGCACCGGCTGGAAGGTACCAGCACCTACATGCAGAGTGACAAAGGCGGTTTCCACACCCTTGGCGGCGATTTTGGCCAGCAGTTCTTCGTCGAAGTGCAGGCCGGCGGTTGGCGCGGCCACGGCGCCAGCGCGCTCGGCGTACACCGTCTGGTAGCGCTCGCGGTCGGCGCCTTCATCCGGACGGTCGATATACGGCGGCAGCGGCATGTGGCCAACGCGATCAAGCAGCGGCAGCACCTCCTCGGCAAAACGCAGCTCGAACAGCGCATCGTGACGGGCGAACATCTCGGCCTCGCCACCGCCATCGATGAGAATCTGCGTGCCAGGCTTGGGCGCCTTGCTCGAACGCACGTGGGCCAGTACCCGGTGGCTGTCGAGCACGCGCTCGACGAGGATTTCCAGCTTGCCGCCGCTGGCCTTCTGGCCGAACAGACGCGCCGGAATCACCCGGGTATTGTTGAACACCATCAGATCGCCCGGACGCAGATGCTCGAGCAGGTCGGTGAACTGGCGATGCGCCAGTGCCCCGCTCGGCCCGTCCAGGGTCAACAGCCGGCTGCTATGGCGCTGCGCCAGCGGATGGCGAGCGATCAGGGAATCAGGGAGCTCAAAGGAGAAATCGGCGACGCGCATGATGGTGTTCGGTTCGACAGGGCCGGAAAGTTTAGCCGAAACCGTGAAAATTGACCATGAAAGCTGATTGACCAACGGTAGGCGCCTCTCTATACTTCGCCGCCACAAGCCCTGATGGCGGAATTGGTAGACGCGGCGGATTCAAAATCCGTTTTCGAAAGGAGTGGGAGTTCGAGTCTCCCTCGGGGCACCAAACGCAAAAAGAAACCGACCCCAGGGTCGGTTTTTTTGTGCCCGGCAATTCAAGCACAAGCCACCAGGCGCCGCACTTGCCGGTGGATCTCATCGCCGTGATTCAACTCGGCCGTGCGCAGGTCAAACGCCGTCTGCAGGTTGAGCCAGAACTCCGGCGTAGTGTCCAGGCAAGTGGCGAGGCGCAAGGCCATGTCTGCCGAAACGCCGCGACGCCGAGAAAGAACCGCATTTATCGCAGAGGCAGACACGCCCAACGCGCGAGCCAAAGCGGCGACACTAACACCCAACTCACTCTGAAAATCTTCGCGCAGGACTTCCCCTGGGTGTACCGGACGCATGGCGTTTTTGCAGATCATGATGCACCTCAGTGAAAGTCCGTTATTGCAACACGTGCAGGCCTAGCGCATTGCGCAGTGGATAGCCCTTTATTGCACCACCCCACACGCAATCCGCGCCCCACCACCCCCCAACGCCTGCGGGTGATCGCTGTGGTTATCGCCGCCGCCATGCACCATCAGCGCATGGCCCTTGAACTCGTCGGCCTTCAGGCGTGGGGCCAAGACCGGGTAGCGGGCGGTGCCGTCGGCGCTGACATACAGGGCGGGCAAGTCGCCCTTGTGCCCGGCATCGTCGTACGGACCCAGGTGTTTTTTACTCTGCTGCGGGTCCCAATGCCCGCCCGCAGAACCTGCCGGCGTGGTCTTGCCGTCGGCGGTGGCCGGTGCGCAGGAGGGGCTTTCGTGCAGGTGAAAGCCGTGTACGCCCGGCGGCAAGTCGCGCAGGTCAGGCGTGAGCAAAGTGCCGTACTTATTCTGTTCAAGGGTAATGGTACCGACAGGTTTGGCGCTGCCGTCGGCGCCCACCAGGGCCATTTCCACGGTCTGGGCCTGAGCCAGGCCCGCTGTTGCCAGGGCGGCGGTGAACAGAAGTGCTTTCATGATGTTGCTCCTTGTGGGTCGATGCAGCCGAAGGGCACCTTATCAAGGTGGACCCTGGCGCAGCGTGGGGATTCCATTACCAGCTTTGTCGAAGTGTGTAGGATCACTGTTCCCCTCATTTGCTGATCGAGTCGCGCCATGCAATTGACCCACCGCCCCGTCCAGCCTCAGGACATCGCTGCCATCTGCTGCTTCCCCCAAGGCCCTGACGAGCTGTTCTACATGTTCCCCAAAGCTGCGTACCCGCTGACACCCGCGCAATTGAGCGAGGCCATCGCCCAGCGCAGCGGCTCCACTGTGGTCGAGGGCGACGGGACGGTGCTGGCCTTTGCCAACTTCTACAAGGCCGAGCACGGCGGCGTGTGCGCCCTCGGCAATGTGGTGGTGGCCCCCGCCGCGCGCGGTCATGGCGTGGCGCGTTTTCTGGTGCAGAGCATGATCGAGCTGGCTCGCAGCCAGTTCGAAGCGCGCGAGGTGCAGGTGTCGTGTTTCAACAGCAATGCCGCCGGGCTGCTGCTTTATCCACAGCTGGGCTTTGAGCCTTTTGCCATCGAGGAGCGCCAGGGCCCTGGCAATACGCGGGTGGCGCTGGTGCAGATGAAGCAGGCGCTGTAGCCGATCGAGCACCAGATTCAGATGGATGCGATTTGTGAAACCATTGAAAGAAATCTGGAGTCGATGCAGCGAGATGCGCAGCGTGGGGAGCTGGTTGGCGAATCTGCCCACTAACCCGAGTGGAGTACGAGCGGCTCAGAGCCTCGAGGAAGTGTGAGGATGAGCCAGAAGATCAATCCCTAACGCTCGAATGACCTTCAGTACAGTATCAAAACGAGGCTTCGCACCCGGGGTTAATGCCTTGTACAGACTCTCGCGCCCCAACCCACTTGCGCTTGCAATCTGACTCATGCCGCGCGCCTTGGCGATATGGCCAAGGGCACGTATCAGTTCGTCATGATCTCCATCCGCCAGAACTTGGGAAAGGTACTCGCTGATAGCTTCATCACTATCGAGCAAGGCTGCCATATCAAAGGTGGTGAGTGACAAGCTCATATCAGATTTCCTTGGCCAACTTCCTGGCTAGTTGGATATCAGCAGATTGAGATGACTTGTCACCCCCTGCCAACAAAACAATGACCATCCCGTCCCGAACCGTGAAGTACACCCGATAACCCGCACCCACATCGATGCGCATCTCGGAAACCTGGCCACCGACGGACTTCACATCCCCCAGGTTTCCTGCCGTTGCACGCTCTATTCGCCGTGCGATGGCCAACCTTGCACGGAGGTCGCGCACAGAAACTAACCACGAGGTAAATCTGGGTGTCTGCAAAACACTATATTTCAAGGCTCACACCAATGTATCCCTTTGGATACAAACAAGCAATCAGCAATCCACACCTCTCATCACCTGGCCAGAAGTTTGGTCCGGGTATGCAGATGCCTGAAGATCGCACAATGACACTAAGAGAGAGGTGGCTGGGTACGGCTGCTTCGCTGTTTCGCGTAGCCCATTTCTCAAGCGCAACCCTCGTCTGTGCCCGGGGCCACTGATTACGAGCGCTCCCTAAGAACGCACCAACCAAAACCCAGTGATGATTTCCCCGGCGCGGCCGTTATCCTCATGGTAAGCCCCTGCCCATGAGGTAACGATGTTTCAACAATGGAGCGAAATGCTGCAGCTCTACAAACGCAGCCGCCCGAACTATTGGCACGCCATCCGCAACAATCCGCTGGCCCCGCACCTGTTGCCGACCTGGCTGGTGGTGCTGGCAACCGTCCTGGTGGTCAGCGCCTCGTTCAGCGTGCAACAGCACCCCCTAGGCCCGGTCACGGTGATGCTCAGCACCAGCCTGTGCATGTGGGCGATGTTGCTGGCCCGTGAGTACTTTGTCGCCGAGCAGTTCAAAAGGCTGTATCAACGCCATGCCATCGCCAGCCAGCCGCTGCTGCAGCGCGACAGCTACCTGCGCTACGCGCATTTCCTGCAGATGCTTGAGCAGAACGCTGTCAGTGCAGCCCAGGCTGGCGAGATCGCGGCGTTTGCGAAGATCTCCGAAAACCCGCCCAAGTCGTTGAACCTGACCCAGAACGCGATGTTCGTGGCGATCATCACCTTCCTCGCCACCATCGCCGCCGAGAAGGCCAAGCTCACCGAGCTGTGGGCGTTCGGCAAAGGCAACCTGGTCATCCTGTTGACCTTCGCCGTGTTGCTGGTGCTGTGGTTCGGCTTGATGGTGGTGCGTGATCACCTGCACTACAAGGAGCGGATCATCCGCTACCTGGAATGGGCCAGCCATGATCTGCCCAAGCCCTGATCATCCTGCGGCTTTCAAGCCCGCACAAAGCGCTGCCGGAGCACATCGCTCAAGGCATCGACCAGCAGCACCAGCACCAGCATGGCGATGATCACCGTGCTGGCCCGGGCTTCCTGGAACAGGCTCAGGGTGGTGTAGAGCATCTGCCCCAGGCCGCCGGCACCGACAAAGCCCAGCACGCTGGCCATGCGGATGTTGTTTTCCCAGCGGTACAGGCTGTAGGCAAGCATCTGCGGCCAGAGGTTAGGCAAGGTGCCGAAGCAGAATGCAGTGACCTGGCTGCCGCCTTGCAGACGAATGGCCGCAGCCGGCTCTGGCGGGGCGTTTTCCAGTGCCTCGGCGAACAGCCGGCCGAGAACACCTGAGGTGTGCAAGGCCAGGGCCAGGGTCCCGGCATTGGGCCCAAGGCCCGCGGCCAGGACGGTCAAGGCCGCCCACACCAGCTCTGGTATCGCGCGCAGGGCGTTAAGCAGCAGGCGCGCAACGCCTTGCAGCGGCCAGCCGAACCGCCCGGCGGCCGGCAAGGCCAGCATCAGCCCGAGCACCACCGCTAGCAAAGTACCCAGGCCCGACATGGCCAGGGTTTCCAATGCGCCCTTGGCGACCGCCCGCAGGTGCTCGGGGCTCAGCTCGGGGCTGAGGAAGCGCAGCGCATAAGCGCCCATCTGCCCTAACCCGCCGTTGCCAAACAGCGCCTGCAGATCAAGGCTCAAGTAAGCGAACGAAGCTGCCACCGCCGCCACCAGTGCCAGCACCAGCGCGGTATTGATCAGCACTCTCATGCCAACCTCCCGCGCAGCAGGCGGCTGAGCTGGTCGGCCAGCCATACCAGCAACAGAAATGTCAGCAGCATGCTCGCCACCTCGGCGCCGGCGAACATGCGCATGGAGAGGTCGATCTGCTGGCCGAGCCCCCCTGCACCGACAAAACCCATCACCACCGAGGCACGGATCGCACACTCCCAGCGGTACACCGTATAAGACACCAGCTCCGCCGCCGCAGTCGGCAGGATGCCGTAGCAGAACGCGCTCAAGCGGCTGCTGCCGGTCTGCAACAAGGCATGCGCCGGGCGCTGGTCGATCGATTCGAAAATCTCGGCATAGACCTTGCCAAGCATGCCGCTGTAGGTGATGGCGATGGCCAGCACCCCGGCGGTCGGGCCCAGGCCCACGGCACGCACGAACAGCAGCGCCCAAACGATCTCCGGCACGCTGCGCAAAAAGATCAACAGGCCGCGCACCGGCAGACGCAGGGTCCGCGACCAGAATCCCAGGCGACCGCCACGGGAAGCGGCGCGCAACGACAGCGCCCGGCTGGCCAGCAGGCTGGCCGGGATCGCCAGCAGCAACGCCAGGGTCATGCCGGCGGTGGCTACGGCCAGGGTTTGCAAGGTGGCCTCAAGCAGCAGCCGAAGAAAGTCCGCTTCATGGGCTGGCGGCCAGAAGGCGCTGACAAAATTACCCATCTCCCGGCGGTTATCGGCCTGCAGAAGCACCCCAGGGTTGAGCTCGCTGAGGCGGATACCCGGCCACAGCAAGGCTATCGCCAGCAGCGCCAGCAACAGCCTGGGCAACGCCGCCGGGTCACGGCGATCGGCCTTCAGCATCGGGGAATCTGCAGGTTCAAGGCCGGCAGCGGTAACGCCGGCGGCAGCAGTTGCTCGTTGGCATACAAGGCATCGAGCATGGCGCTGGACACCTCGCTCGCCGGGCGGTCAAAGACGATGCGCCCCTCGCGAATACCGATAACCCGCGCAAAATGCGCCAGCGCCAGCTCTACCGCATGCAGGCTGGCGATCAGGGTCACGCGGCGTTCGCTGGCATGCTGGTTGAGGGTTTTCAGGCTGTGTTCGGCGAGCACCGGGTCCATCGCCGAGACCGGTTCGTCAGCCAGCAAAATCTGCGGTTGCTGGTACAACGCGCGGGCAATGCCGACCCGCTGCAACTGGCCACCGGACAATTGCCCGCACTGGACAAAAATCTTCTCGGCCATGCCAAGGGTCGTCAGCACCTCACGCACACCGGCGACATCCGTCGGGTGCAGCAGGTTGAGCAGCCCGCGCAAGGTGCTCCACTGTCCCAGGCGCCCGGCCAGCACTGCAGTTACCACCCGCTGGCGTGGTGGCAACGGCGGCGTCTGGTGGATCAGGGCGATGCGCGCGCGCAGGCGCTGAAGCGCAGCGGCCGACAAGCGCCAGGGTGTCACGCCGAGCAGCTCTACGTTGCCGGTACTGGGCGCGATGGCCGTGCCCAGCAGTTGCAGCAAGCTCGACTTGCCCGCCCCCGACGGGCCGATGATCGCCACCCGCTCGCCGACGCCAACCTGCAGGTCAATGCCGTGCAGCGCCTGGACCTGGCCGTGGCGCAGGCTGGCGCCGCGCAAACGGATGGTCATTTCAGCAAGTCGGCGGCGCGCGCGGCCTCTTCGATGCCCTTGTAGTTATCCGGGCTGGTTTCGATGAAGCGGCTCGCAGCCTGTAGGTCGAGGATGGCTTTGTCGTCAGGTTTGGCCGGATCGAGGTCGAGGAAGGCCTGCTTGATCCTGGCTTTGAGTGCCGGCTCGAGGCTGCCGCGCACGGTCCAGTTGTAGTCGTAGTAGCTTGGGGTGGTGGCGAACACCTTGACCTTGTTGGTATCGACCTTGCCTGCGGCCACCAATTTGTCCCAGACGCTGGCGTTGAGCACGCCGGCGTCGACCTTGCCGGCCTGGACCCAGGCGGCAGTGGCGTCGTGGGCACCGGAATAGGCAACACGGCTGAAGTAACTCTCCGGCTTGATGTTGTCATTCTTGAGCATGAAGTAGCGCGGCATCAGGCTGCCCGAGGTGGACGAAACAGAACCGAAGGCAAAGGTCTTGCCCTTGAGGTCGGCAAGGCTCTTCACATCAGGATTGGCAGTGATGAATTTGCTGGTGAACTTGGCATCCTGTTCGCGCTGCACCAAAGGCGTGGCGGTCGGGTCCTTGAGATGTACCTGGACGAACGTAAAGCCGCCGAGCCAGGCCAGATCCAGGCGATCGGTAGCCAGCGCCTCGACCACCGCCGGGTAGTCGGCCACCGGCACAAACTGGACCTTCATCCCCAGCTTCTGCTCCAGGTACTCGCCCAATGGCTTGAACTTGCGCAGCAGTTCGGTCGGCGCTTCGTCAGGGATGGCACTGACTCGCAGTGTGTCGGCCGCCATGGCCAGGTAGGACGAGCACGACAATACCAGGCCGGCAAACAGCGCCAGGGGACGTTTGAGCATGGGGATTCTCCGGTTCAATAGCGGGGAAAGGGCCACACGGGCCACCCCGGAAATTATAAGAGGCATCGGCGTAAAGACCAGCTTTGCTACACTCGGGCCTTCACGAATTTTCGAGGTGCGTATGAGCGAGCCGATTCGCCTGACCCAGTACAGCCATGGCGCCGGCTGTGGCTGCAAGATCTCTCCGAAGATGCTCGAGGTGATCCTCGCCGAAAGCGGCACCCAGGCCCTGGACCCCAAGCTCTGGGTCGGCAACGCCTCGCGCGACGACGCAGCCGTCTACGCCCTCGATGACGAACGCGGTGTGGTTTCGACCACTGACTTTTTCATGCCCATCGTCGATGACCCCTATGACTTCGGCCGCATCGCCGCCACCAACGCCATCAGCGACATCTACGCCATGGGCGGTGACCCGCTGATGGCCATCGCCATTCTTGGCTGGCCGGTCAACGTGCTGGCCCCGGAAGTGGCCCGTGAAGTGATCCGTGGCGGCCGCGCCGTCTGCGCCGAGGCCGGTATTCCGCTCGCTGGGGGCCACTCCATCGATGCCCCCGAGCCGATCTTCGGCCTGGCCGTGACCGGCGTGGTGCAAAAGCGCCATATGAAGCGCAACGATACCGCCACCGTCGGTTGTCGCCTGTACCTGACCAAGCCGCTGGGCATCGGTATCCTCACCACCGCCGAGAAAAAAGCCAAGCTGCGCGACCAGGACAAGGGCCTGGCCCGCGACTGGATGTGCACCTTGAACACCCCGGGCAGCCGCTTCGGCAAGCTGGCCGGGGTCAAGGCCATGACCGACGTCACCGGCTTCGGCCTGCTCGGCCACCTGGTGGAACTGGCCGACGGCAGCGGCCTCAGCGCCCGCCTCAACTACAGCGCGGTGCCCCGCCTGCCGAGCGTTGAGCACTACCTGAGTGAGGGCTGCGTTCCGGGCGGCACCCTGCGCAACTTCGACAGCTATGGCGAAAAAATCGCCGCGCTGAGCGACGAGCAAAAGCACTTACTGTGCGACCCGCAAACCAGCGGCGGCCTGCTGGTGGCGGTGGCGCCAGAGGGTGAAGCGGAGTTTCTCGCCGTGGCCGGCGAACTGGGCTTGAACCTGGCGCCAATCGGCGAGCTGGTCGAGCGACAGAGCCATGCAGTTGAGGTGCTTTGATGCGCGACAACTGCACCGACTACCGCCAGCTGTTTCTTAACGATGTAGCCATGATGGACATGCGCGCCCCGGTCGAATTCAGCAAGGGCGCCTTCCCCCACGTAATCAACCTACCGCTGATGAACGACCTTGAACGGCAGAAGGTCGGCACCTGCTACAAGCAGCAGGGCCAGCAGGCCGCCATCGACCTCGGCCATCAACTGGTCAGCGGCCCGCTCAAGGACCAACGCATTGCCGCCTGGGCGGCCTTCGCCCGGGCCAACCCCCAGGGTTACCTCTACTGCTTTCGCGGCGGCCTGCGCTCGCAGATCGCCCAGCAGTGGCTCAAGGCCGAAGCCGGCATCCACTACCCCAAGGTGGTCGGCGGCTACAAGGCGATGCGCAACTTCCTGCTGCATACCACCCAGCAAGCGGTAACCGACTGTGACTTCGTGCTGATCGGCGGCCTCACCGGCACCGGCAAGACCGAGGTGCTGCAAACGCTGGACAATGCGCTTGATCTGGAAGGCCACGCCAATCACCGCGGCTCAAGCTTCGGTAAACGCGCTACCGGCCAGCCGGCGCAGATCGACTTCGAGAACCAGCTGGCCATCGACGTACTGAAAAAACGCGCACGCGGCGTCGAGCAATTTGTACTCGAAGATGAAGGCCGCATCGTCGGCAGTTGCACCCTGCCGCTGGAGCTTTACCAGGGCATGCAGCACTACCCGCTGGTGTGGCTGGAAGACAGCTTTGACAACCGGGTCGAGCGGATTCTGCGCGATTACGTGATCGACCTGAGCGCCGAGTTCGTTGCCTTGCACGGGGATGAAAACGGCCTGCCGCAGTTTGCCGAACGCCTGACCCAAAGCATGGCCAACATCCTCAAGCGCCTCGGCGGCGAGCGTTACCAGCGGTTGTCGGCGTTACTCGAGCAAGCGCTGCAAGAGCAGCTTCACACGGGTGAGGTGGACCTGCACCGAGCCTGGATCAGCGGCCTGCTCAACGAGTACTACGACCCGATGTACGCCTACCAGCGCCAGAGCAAGGCCGAGCGTATCGAGTTTGCCGGCGACCAGCGCGAAGTGCGCGAGTACCTGCGTGCTCGCGCCACCCGGCGCTGACCTCAAGGCTGCAGCAAGGCCTGCAGTTCATCGGCGCGGTCGCGGGTACTGCCGAGGATGCAACCGGCACCATTGAGCTGATCCATGGTGCCGCCGGTGAGGCTGTAATACAGGTTGCAGTTGGCGTCGCGGTACTTGATCCAGGCCCGCTGGGCTTCACGCAGCTGGGTTTGCTGCGGCCCTTCGAGGCCGGCCATGGCCTTTTTGTAGGCACTGTTGAGGCGGCTGTCCTGGCGTTTGATCTCGGCGCCGTTGCAGTTGTTCATGGCCAGGGTGGATTCGGCGGTTTTCATGCAGGCGCTGTAGGCCTGTGAGTATTCGTCCTGGGCCTGGGCTATTGAAGAACAACAGGCCAACAGGCCGACAAGCAAAAATGGATGTTTCATTCTGCGGACACCTTCTTGGGTGGGAGCGGCGGTGCGACGCCTCGACTTGCCCCGCGATCAGGCCGGCCATATTGACACACCTGCATCACCTTCTCGCGCAACCAGCGATGCCCCGCCTCCCCTTCGCGGCGCTGATGCCAGGCCTGCTGGAAGGCAAAGGGTTTGATTGCCAATGGTGGCGCAAACCTGCGCAGGCGTGAATCCAGCGCACCGCTGTCCAGGCTGCGGCGGGCCACGGTCAGGATCAGGTCGGTGCCGGCAATCACTTCCTGGGCCGCGGTCCAATGGGGCAAGGCCAGCGCCACCCGGCGCCGGGCACCGATGCCCTGGAGCGCCAGGTCAATCTCGTTGTCGATACCCGGACGCACTGCCACCAGCACATGCGGCCGTGCCAGCCACGCATCCAGGCTCAGGCCGCCCCGCACAGGCAAACTGCTGCGATCGGCGATGCAGGTGAAGGACTCGTCGAACAGCGTCTGCGCCCGCAGCTCCTCGGCCATTTGCGGAAACACCGCCAGAGCCAGGTCGGCCTCGCCGTCGAACAGCTGGCCGAGCATGGCCTCACGGCTGCCCTGGGAGACAATCAGATCGATCCCCGGCGCCTCTTCGCGCAACATGCGCATCAAGCCGGGCAACACTACCCGCGCGCCGTAATCAGACATCGCCAGACGAAAACTGCGCTGCGCCCGACGCGGGTCGAAACCGGGGCTGCCGAGCAAGCCGTCGAGCTGCTCCAGCGCCTGCTGCAAAGGCTCGATCAGGGCCTGGGCGCGCGCCGTGGCGTGCAGACGACCACCGCGACGCACCAGCAACGGATCACCGAACAGCTCACGCAGTTGCGCCAGGGCATGGCTGACCGCCGGCTGGCTACGATGCAGGCGCAAGGCCGCGCGCGAGACATGCTGCTCGGCCAGCAGCGCGTGCAGGGTCAACAGCAGGTTGAGGTCGATCCGGCGCAGATCATCCATCAGACGAATAACTCCTGTGCAGCATTCGAATTTCCATTATTGGGATGGATAGCAAAGACTTTGGCAAGCCACTTTTGAGAGCCATGCCATGAACCTGCCCGCTATTACCGCCACCTTGCTGCCCCTGACTATCGCCCTGCTGGCCGGCGCCGCCGTGCCCTTCCAGGCCGGCAGCAACGCAGCGCTCGGCCGCCTGCTCGGGCACCCGTTGTGGGCGTCGCTGGTGTCGCTGGCGGTGAGTGTGCTGATGGTGATCCCGGCATTGCTGGTTTTGCGGGCGCCGCTGCCACAACTCAATGCCTTGGCCCAAGCGCCCTGGTGGGCCTGGTTGGGCGGCGTTGCCGGGGTTGCCTACATCACCGCCGCACTGGTGCTGACGCCAAGGCTGGGCGCCGCCGGCTTCATCGTTTGCGTAATTGCCGGGCAGGTGCTGTCGTCGTTGATCATCGACCAATGGGGCCTGATGGGTTTGCCCGAACGCCCGGTCAACGGCCTGCGCCTGGCCGGGGTCGGGCTGATCGTGGTCGGCATGCTGGTAGTGCAGTGGGGAACCTCGGCGTCCGCCCGCTAGATGGCGTCCTTGTCGATCTCGATCGGTGGTGGCGGCGGTTCGATCACTTTCTTTATCTGAAAGTGCAGGCTGGGGGTCTGGATGGCGTAGACGATGACAATGTTCAATACGATTGACAGGCCGCCATCCAGCCAATTCCAACCGGGTAGCTGCGCGCCCTTGAGCCCCTGCCGACACCACCAGGCCTGCATGACGCAGAAGAAGCTGATCGACAGCAACCAGAGGTAATAACCCGGGCCAAAACCGGTAACGTCGAGAAAGCTGTAGCTGTGATTGTCGGGCAGGCGCTCCACCATCAAGGCACTGAGGCCCAGGTACAAGGCGCCGAGGCCAAGCACCAGGGCCAGCCAGCGCCAGCGCCGGTGCATAAGGATCGCCAGCCCCAGCAACGGGTTGGCAAACCAGCCGTAGATCTGCATGACGATGCCCCAAGGCCCGAGCAACAGCACCTGCAGGGCATGCAAAGAGCCATCGGCCGACAGGTGAATGGCCTTGCAACTCAGACTCAGCAGGTACAGCGCCAGGGTGATCGCAACGTAAAAGCGGGCCATCAATTGCCTCCACATTCAATGCACGAGGTTGGCTCGGGGGCCGAGCGAAACGGCACTTTACTCCAGGGCGTGAAGGCCAGCGGCACGGTCAACACGATGCCGGCGACCAGCCCCCAGGCCGGCCAGCCCAGCAGCGGCACCTTGCTGCTGTCCGCAGGTTCGTGGCGGTAACGCCACTGGCCGAGAATGAACACCAGCATCGCCAGCAGCCACACGTAGTAACCGATCAGCAGCCCCGGTCCGTTGGCCGAATCAGGCACCGGGGTCAAGCCGAGCCAGCCCAGCGGCACCATCAGGCCACTGAGCGCCAACGCCGCGCAGCCCAGGTACAGGGCTACCTGCGGCTTGGTCCGGTGCATCACCAGGGCGGCGAAATACAGTGGGTTGGCAAACCAGAAGGACCCGTTCAACACCCCCAGGGCCAGGGCGTGCATGCCGCGCATTACATCGTGCTCACGGGCGCAGGCCTGGAGGAACAGGCTGGTGAGGTAGCAGGCCAGGCTTAAGGTCAGATAATTGAACGGCACCAGGCAATCCTTGCTGGTAAAAGAGCGCGCGACAATAGCGCAGACCGGTGGCCTGCGCAAAGTCGCCCGGCGCTTAGTAGGTGCCGCGCAGGGTCAGCATGAAGTTGCGGGGGTCGCCGTAGTAGTTGCCATAGGTGGAGGTTCCCACGGTCTGGTAGTACTTCTTGTCGAACAGGTTGTTGCCGTTGAGGGTCAGGTCCCAGTGCTCGTCGACCTTGTACTCGACCAGTGCACTCCAGGTCGCATACCCCCCTTGGGTGAAGTCGAACGGCACATCACGCTCGGCGATTGAACCATCGCCATTGAAACGGTTGGTGGTGCCGGATACGTAAGTCGCACTCTGCGCCTGCACGCCGCCACCAACCTTGAAGTCCTGCAGCACACCCGGCAGCCGGTAAGTGGTGTAGAGCTTGAACAGGTGCTTGGGCATCACCGTGCTCAGCGAGGTATTGGCACTGCGGTTGCGATTGAGGTTGAAGGTATAGCCACCGATCAGCATCCAGTCCGGCAGCAGTTCCCCCGACGCTTCGATATCGATGCCCTTGCTGACCACTTCACCGTTGTCCAGGTAGCAGCAGCTGCCGGCAAACAGATTGCTCGCCGAGGTGAAGCGCGGGTCACGCACCGCTTCGTTTTCACGGGTGGTGTAGTACAAGGCAATGTTGGTGTTCAACGCGCCGTCGAACAGCTCGCCCTTGAGGCCGGTCTCGTAGGTCTTGCCGGTCATCGGCTGCAACGGGCTGCCCGGTTGCGGGCCGGCCAGCTTGTTGGCCTGCGGCTTGTAGATCTGCGAGTAGCTGGCGTAGGCCGACCACTGCTCATCAAGGTCATAGACCACGCCACCAAACGGCGTGAGCTTGGTGCCGATGCGCTGGTCGACTTGCGAAGCCACGTTCCATTGCTCGCCGGTGCGGGTCTGGTACGTCTGCTCGAAGTGGTAACGCTGGGCGCGGGCACCGAGGATCAGGTGCAGCGGTTCGGCCAGTTGCAGGCGCAGGCTGGAGTAAAGGCCGTACTGACGCTGGGCGTTGGGGTTGTAGTCGCGGCTGTAGTCGGTGTGGTTGGCAGGCTCCGGCCAGGGCGTGGCGTCGGGGTCGAAGACATTCACCGGCCCGCCAAAGCCGGGATGTGGCGCGGTGCCCAGCCAGCGGCTGTCGATGCGCTGGTAGTCAGCCCCCAGTATCAGCTGGTGATCCAGGCCAAAGGCCTGGAAATTGCCGGCCAGGTTGACGTCGTACAGGTGCTGTTCGTTTTCCTGGCGGCTCTGGGTACCGTACCAGGTCACGCCGCTGCCGCTGATCGGGTCAACCGCATTGAGGGTCGACGCGGTCTTGAACCAGGACACATCCCAGATGTTGGTGTACGACAGGTTGAGTTTCCAGTCGTCGTTGAAGCGATGGTCGACCTTGGCGAAATACTCGCGCGCCGTGGTGTCGGTGAATGCCCAGGACTGGGTCAGGCCGGTGTGCCGTGGCAGGCCCAGATCGGCACCATTGCTGTAGCGCGGCACAGCGGCGTTGGTGCCGTTCTCATGGGACTTGTTGTAGCGCACGCCGAAGGTGAGCATGGTGTCATCGCTCACGTCGGCTTCCATCACGCCGTACACCAGCGGCTTTTCCGTGCTGCGCTTGTCGATGAAGTACTGGCGGTCGGTGTTGGCCACCACCAGGCGCCCACGCAAGCGGCCGTCCCAGCCCATGGGCCCGGTGATGTCGAGTTCCTGGCGATAGTTGTCCCAGCTGCCGGCCGACAGGCTCAGTTTGAGCTGGTTCTCGGACATCGGCCGCTTGCGCACCATGTTGATGATCCCGCCCGGGTCGCCCGAGCCGCCGAACAAGGCCCCGCTACCACGCAGCACCTCGACGTGGTCGAACTCGGCCAGGTCGAAGATGTTCGACGAATAGAACGAGCCCATGGCCGTGCCCAGCGCCTGCGGGGCGGCGCCATCGATCTGCAGGTTCTGGATGGAAAAGCCGCGCGAGATGAAATCCTGGATGCGGAAAGTCGTGCTCTGGGTAATCACTCCCGGTGTCGCCTTCATCGCTTCGTTGATGTCGGTGAGCTGCTGGTCTTCGATCAGCTGACGGGTGATCACCGCCACCGACTGCGGCGTTTCGCGCAGGCTGGTCGGTGACTTGGAGCCTACGCTGATAAGCCCCGGCGCATAGGAGCCGGTATTTTCCGTACTTTCGCCCATGCCCTGGCCGGCCACCGTGGTGACCCCCAGCTCCAGCACCTGGGCTGCCGGTGTAGCGGCTTGCGGTAGCAACACATAACCGTTGTCACCCTGGGCAATACGGTAGCCGCTGCCCTCGAGCAAGCGGGCAAAACCGTCTTCAAGGGCGAAGCTGCCCTGCAGGCCGGCTGTGTTACGCCCCGCCAAATCAGCCGGATCGAAGGCCAGGGCGACGCCGGCTTGCTGGGCGAAGCGGTTGAGCGCTGTGCTCAGCGCACCAGCAGGCACGTCGAAGCGCTGTTGTTGACCCTGGGCCATTGCTGGCACAGCGACTGCAGTCAGCAGCAGGCCGCTGCAGGCCAGCTGTACACAGAGCGCCAGAGGGCTCAAAACGGGGCGGCCAGTAAATCGGCGCATGGTGAAAAGGCTCCTTGTTTAATCATGTTGGCTTCTAGAAGGACGGGCCAAGATGAGAATGAGGAACCAGTCGCGAACAATTACTTATCAGCACTGCGGCGCTCGATACGCGTCCACCAGGCCGTATGCGAATGAATCGATATCGGCAGCACTTCAGCCAGCAGCTGCAGGGCCCGCTCGCTGTCGTCCAGCGGCAGCACTGCCGACACCCGCAGATCAGCCAGCGCCTTGCGGTCGAAGCTCAGATGGCCGCGGCGCTGGCGGGCCAGGGCATCGAGGACATCCACCAGCGGCGATTGCTCAACCACCAGTTGATGACGCTGCCAGGCTTGGTCAACGCTGGCCGGATCAATACTGGCCAGCAGCCCCAGATCATCCCGGCGAACCCAGGCCCGCCCGCCTTTGCCCACCGCCAGCGACTTGTCCTGCTCGGCACTGCGCACCATCACCTGGGATTCGAGCATGGTCAGTTCGCTGCCGGCACCGCCACGGGCAACCACGAAGCGCGTGCCCAGGGCCTGGAACGTGCCGTCGGCGGTGGCCACCACGAAAGGCCGGCTGCTGTCGTGCGCGACATCCACCAGCACCTTGCCGCGCAACAGTTCGATACGTCGCTCGTGGGCGCTGAAGCGCACGTCCAGGGCCGAGTTGCCTTCGAGGATGACCCGCGTGCCGTCGCTCAGCGTGTGGCTCTGCCATTGCGCCGGCGCGGTGTGCAGGTCGGCCAGCAGGTTTTGCGGATGCCAGCCGGACAGGCTCAGGGGCACGCCCAGTGCTGCCAGCAAAGCCAGGCCCAACAGCACCCGGCGTGGGTACTGCGCACGCCGCTGGGCATTTGCAGGCGTGCGCAGTGCGGCGCGCACCGGCTGGCGTTGCGGGCGCAGGCTGTGCATCTGTTCGAGGATCGCCTGCATGCGAGTGAAGGTGGCTTCATGGCGAGCGTCCTGCCGACGCCAGGCATCCAGCGCCTGGCGCTCTGCCTCACTCAGCTCACCCTCACCCAGGCGCAAAATCCATTCGGCGGCGTGCTGCTCGATTGACGCTTGGGCCGTCATCGGCAATCAAACATTAACGGCCTGGTGGCAATGCACCAGGGCCTGCATCAGGTACTTGCGCACCATGCGTGGCGAAACCTGCAGGCGCTCGGCGATCTGCACCTGGCTCAGCTCGTCCAGGTAATAGTCGACAAAGGCCTGGCGGGCCTTTTCATGCAAGCCCTCGAGCATGAAGGTAATCTGCTCCAGCGCCTCCAGGGTCAGGAGGATCTGCTCGGGCGACTGATGGCCCTCCATGACCTCGACAGTCAGGGCCAGTTCGCGCAGGTAGGCGTCTTCGATCTGCTGGCGACGTGCCCGATCGATGATCAGGCGTCGCGCCGTGGTACTGAGGAAGGCACGCGGCTCGCGAATACCCAGGAGCGTGTCGCGCGAGCCGAGGATGCGTACAAAGGTGTCCTGTGCCAGGTCCGCCGCATGCTGTGAACAGCGCAACTTGCGCCGCAGCCAGTTGAACAACCAGCCATGGTGCTCGCAATACAGCGTATGGATCGCGCGTTGCAGCGGCGGCTCGGCGACGGACATGGCGCACTCGCAAGTGTGTAAGTGAGAATTGTTCCGAATAATATCCAGATGCCCGACCGCAACGCAACCGCCAGGCAGCGGTCAGGATTCAACCGTCCAGCGGCGCCTGATCGAGCAGCAGCCCGTACAGCCCCGAGTCCGAAAGCTCTCCGGCCACGCACCAGCGCTGGCGCAACAGCCCTTCAAGGACGAAACCCTGGCGCTCCAGGGTACGCGCCGACCCCTGGTTGCGCGGGTCGATCTCGGCCTCCAGCCGGCGCAGGTGCAGGCCATGGGCCAGGTAATCGATGAAACAGGTCAGCGCCTCGTCCATGTAGCCACGGCCCTGCGCGCAACTGGCCAGGCAATAGCCGATTTCGCCACGGCGCGAGGTGGGCTCCAGGTTGAACAGCTGGGTCATGCCGATCAGCTCGCTATTGTCGCGCCGATAGATTCCCAGCTTGAGCATCTGCCCGGCGGCGTATGCGTCGCGGTCTTCGGCCAGCGCTGCCTGAGCCTCTGCCAGCACTTGCCAGGGGCCGTGGTTCCAGTAACGCATGACCTGAGGGTCGGCCATGATGGCAAACCACGCCGCAGCATCTTCGGCCACCATCGGGCGCAGTTGCAGGCGCGGGCTTTCGAGGCACAGGTCAGCGGGAAAACTGTACATGCGGGTCACGCGGGACCTCCTGTCCGATTCATCAACCCGGCAGTGTAACCTTCAAGTCGCGCCTCAGGCGACTTCGGCGCCCTCGTCCGGCCAGATTGGCTCGTTGGCCTCCAGCGGTGGCAGGCCATAGGCGGCACGGGCGGCATCGCAGCTGGGGTTGGCTTCGCCATTGACCCAGGCCGCATCGAACTCGCGACAAGGGGTTGAGCGCTGTTCATACAGGCTGCAGCTGACCCCTTTGCCGATCTCGCCCTCAAGCCCGATGCAGCGACAGGGCTTGCTGTCGGTGCCGATCATCGCAACGCGGCTGGGGCTGATCTGGACCACCAGATCGTCGGGCACGACACCACCCGCCGACGTGCACTCACCCCAGAAGAAAGACACACGGAAATACCCGCAGCAGGCGCCGCAGTTCAAACAAGGATTATGTTCGGACATGATGAGAAGGGGGGGAGGTTGATTATCGTTATAGGGAGAAACCCGCCGCCATTCTATGCTTTGCCGGGTGTTTGAGAAGGGGGGTAATGCAGAAATAAATCGCCGCTGACGGACGGTTGTTTCGCGGGAAAAACCTGCTCCAGCTGTAGGAACAGGTTTGACCCGCGCCCGGGTCAGTGCTTACTTCTGGGCCGGCTTGCTGCCGATGCCATCAGCCCGGAACATCTGGCGAATACCGCGTACCGCCTGGCGGATACGGTCCTGGTTCTCGATCAGGGCAAAGCGCACATGATCATCGCCATAGTCACCAAAGCCGATGCCCGGCGACACACAGACCTTGGCCTCGGCCAGCAGCTTCTTGGCGAACTCCAGCGAGCCCAGGTGTGCATACTCTTCGGGAATCTTCGCCCAGACGTACATCGACGCCTTGGGGTTCTCGACCATCCAGCCCAGCTCGTGCAGGCCCTTGACCAGCACGTTGCGGCGCTGGCGATACTGCTCGGCGATATCGCGCACGCACTGCTGGTCGCCTTCCAGAGCAGCAATGGCCGCGACCTGCAGCGGGGTGAAGGTGCCGTAGTCGTGGTAACTCTTGATGCGGGCCAGGGCGCTGACCAGCTCGGGGTTGCCGACCATGAAGCCGATTCGCCAGCCGGCCATGTTGTAGCTCTTGGACAGGGTGAAGAACTCCACGGCAATGTCCTTGGCCCCCGGCACCTGCATGATCGACGGCGCCTTCCAGCCGTCGTAGACGATGTCGGCGTAAGCCAGGTCGTGGATCACCAGCACGTCATACTGCTTGGCCAGGGCCACCACCCGCTCGAAGAAGTCCAGCTCGACGCACTGCGCGGTCGGGTTGGACGGGAAGCCGAGGATCATCATCTTCGGTTTCGGAATGGATTCGCGGATCGCCCGCTCCAGCTCATTAAAGAAGTCCACGCCCGGAATCAGCGGCACCGAACGCACCTGGGCACCGGCTATCACCGCGCCATAGATGTGAATCGGGTAGCTGGGGTTGGGTACTAGCACGGTGTCGCCATGGTCGAGGGTGGCGAGCATCAGGTGCGCCAGTCCCTCTTTGGAGCCGATGGTGACGATGGCTTCGCTTTCCGGGTCGATCTCGACCTCGTAGCGGTCCTTGTACCAGCGCGAAATCGCCCGGCGCAGGCGCGGGATGCCGCGGGACGTCGAATAGCCGTGGGTGTCTTCGCGCTGGGCGACCTGCACCAGTTTCTCAACGATGTGCGGCGGCGTGGCCCCGTCGGGGTTGCCCATGCTCAGGTCGATGATGTCTTCGCCACGACGGCGTGCAGCCATCTTGAGCTCGGCGGTAATGTTGAAGACGTAGGGGGGGAGACGATCAATGCGCGCAAAGCGGCGCGGCGAACCTTGGTCAGCCATGGCTTCCTCGAAGACGTAAGCGCCCGGAACCGTCCGAGCGACGTTGGCCACTGCGGTGGCCGAAGCAGAAGATAGGGCCTCGACCGCCGCGCTGTCCAGCACAAAAACAGGTGTTAACGGATTTCCTTGTAGGACGATGCCTGCCATTTCACGGCTGCAGCCAGGCCCTCGGTGGGCATAAGACCGCTGCCTTTCACCGCTGAAAAACTCGTACCCTGGTTGCCCAGCGAAACGGCGCGCTCACCCTTTTCAGCTTCGGTCAGCACGATATAGGAATGTTTGCGCATTGCCTGGTACTTGCTTTCGTCACGCTCAAGCACCTGATGATAGGCCTGCAAGTCACGTTCGTTGAGGTTAAGCATCTTCTGCAATTTGACGCCCCAGCGGGTCAGGCAGACTTCGGCAAAATGGCGAACGATCAGCCCGGGCTCGGCCAGTACCTTGCCGCCAGCGGCGCCGTCGGCGGCCGCGTTGCCCACCAGTGTGGCGTGGCGCCCCGGCATCGGGTAGACATGGCAACGGGTGGCGTCATGGGTTTTGGGAACTACGCAGGCAAAGCCCTTGGAGCGCTCGTCGCGGGAGAAGAAACCTACGTACTGTTTGACGTTCTCGCCCAGTTGCACGCGATGGCGGTCGAAGTTACCAATGCCCGGCACCGGATCGATGGCGAATATATTCACTGGAAGCTTTTTCAGCTCACTGTCGCCAAGCATGGCATTGGCCAGCATGTGGCAGCTGACGGCGCCCCTGCTCCACCCCACAAGGTTGACCTGGGTGGGAATGACGCCTTCCTTGCGAAACTGCTTGATGATCTGCTCCTGGAGCAACTGCGGGGTAATCTTGCGATTGCCGTAGTTGTAGGTGCGCCAGAACCAGGACGCCGTAGCGGTCGAGTTGGGGATAGGGATGCCAGCAGCCTTCAGGCGCTGATACTCCTCCTCGCTCAGTTCCGTGCGCTGCCAGTTGCTCTGCCCCTTGATGATCTGCAGTGCGTGCTGGACGTTCTCCTCCCAGCCTTTGCCGAACAAGGTCTGGTTCCAGTTGTAATAACCACCGGGTTCGACGAACAGTTCATCGGCTTGCAGGTTGCCACTGCCCGGGCCATCGACGGCGATCCAGTGGGCATACTCCTTGCCCTGGTCGTTTGAAGCGAGGGTCGAAACCAGCTCGCCATTCCAGAAGTTGGGGTTGTTGTCGTCGAATCGGTGCGACCCGGTGCCGCAAAAATACACGGTCAAAACACTCATGCCATGATCCTGTCAGGTTGAAGATCACGACACGCTACCGCCGGCACAGCACCCGCGGCAGGCGGAAAGCCTCCCGGGCAGCGGGCACCGACCGCTGCCAGGGAGTGTTCGGCTCAGTACACCTGAACCCGCCACAGCTCACGGGAGGCCGAGGCCGGCGACATAGGCAAGCGGCCATGCAGGGTCTGGTAGTTGTCGATCAGCACCAGATCACCTTCGACCCAGTCATGGGCGATCAGGCATTCATCGTCGTAGACCAGGGCATTGAGCTGCTCAAGCAGGGCCTGCTGGGCCTGCGCCTCGAAGCCTTGCACCTCCTGGCTCAAGGTCTGCAGGCTGGAGTCGGTGCCTTCCTGATAGCGCAGAATACGTTCGCCGGTGCGCGGGTGCAGGTCGACCAGGCTGTAGTGACGCGGCGAACCACCAAAGTAAGTCATACGCGTGTAATAGGTGATATCAACCGCCTGCCACAACCGCGCCACCTGGTTGCCAACCTTGCGCAAGGCATTGCGGCTGTCGACGATGGTGGTCTGCCCTTCCCCCGGTTGCGGCGCAGTCTTGCAATAGAGCATGAACTTGCTTGCGCAGAACTTCGGATCGCGCTGAACCTGAGCATCGCTGTCCGGCAGCATGTTCAGGTCCCAATGCAATGGAGTCTTTTCCAGCGAGTGCACCACGCCTTCGGGTTTGTCCGCCGGCTTGACCACATGCACCTTGCCGAACGCCCACTGGTAGATGGTGCCAAAGCGCTCGCAGTCGCGGGCAAAGCTGTCGCGGTCTTCGAAGCGGCAGCCACGCAGGCAGACAAAGCCGAAGGTCTCCACCAGCGCTTCGAGCAGCTGCGTCGAAAAACGTTCGAAGCCCAGCCCCAACGGGTCACGTACCACCAAGCCGAACAATGGGCGCTTCTGCAGCTCGAACTCGAAGCCCTGCAGCGCTTCGCCGGTGCTCTCGTGGTACAGCCACGGGCGCCCCTGGTACTGCACCAGCACATGCTTGTCGATGTCCACCTCGGCACGGCCGCGCAGAGTCTGGCTGCCATCCAGGTGGCGCACCGGCACCGCATGCCAGGGGCTGGACACCCGGGTCAGACCGTCGGCCAGGGCCACGGTGAATTTTGGCCCGGCATTGTCGTACTGATGCACCGACAGGCGGATGTCGTCGGGGAAGAAGCGATTGACCGCAGCGTTCAACGCCTGGCCGCGGAACATCATCTGGTAGGCCTTGTAGCCGATCTGCTGCAGGTGCTCGTCTTCGCTCTGCCCAGCTTCGCGGCACAGGCGCAAGTCGTTGTAGAGGTGGCTGCAGAGCTTGTCGTGGGCGTGGCTGAGGGTTTCATCATGGCGGCTCTGCTCGATCAGTGCCTCGACGTTCTTCCACGGCAAACGTGCCTGTTTGACCAGGGTCGCGCGTACGGCATCGGCACTGCTGGCCTGGGGGAACAGGTCTTCCATGCTCACCCAGTTGATCGTGTGGGTGGTGCACAACTCGCGCAAGGCCTGGTTGTAGGCTTTGCGCAGGTCATCAGGTACACCAACGATGTCGTTGAAGGTGGTGCCATCGCTGAGGATCGACACCACGCAGCCCGGCGCGTGCAGCGCGGCAATGTCCTGGCCGAGTTGGTCGAGGCGCTCGATGGCCATGGCTTCGCCGTAATCCGGCATCGTGCCGAAGGTCTGGTCGCGGGCGTTCGGCGACTTGCACGGGAAGCCCGGCAGCACCAGACGCACCGGCGCCTGCTGATCGTAGAAGCGGGCCAGGCTGACGGCCAGATTGGCCCTGCCCGCCGCGTCGAAGCGATCGTCATTGTCCTTGAGCAGATAACCCGCCAGCACGTCGCTGACCGCCTTGATCCAGGTGTCCTTGTGTTGCATGACCTTTCTTCCTTGAGAGGTGGTGTTTCAACGCTGGCTGGCGAGAGTGCCAGCCATGCAAGAAGTGAGTGCCTGTTGCAGGGCCCGCAACAGCTCTGCCGGCTGCTCGCAGTAAAGATCCGCCGCCTGTGCCTGCAAGGCATAGACCGGGCCATAGCCCCAGGTCACGGCGGCGCAGTGCATGCCGGCCGCCCGCGCGGTCATCAGATCGATGACGGTATCGCCGACAAACAGGCAACGCGCGGGCTCGACGGCCAGGTAGCGGGCCGCCTCCAGAGCCGCGTCAGGCTGCGGCTTGAGCGGGTGGCCGCGGCGCTGGCCAAGGACAAGCTCGAAGGTACCCGACGGGAACAGCTGCGCAGCCACCTGCAGCGCCATGTCATGGGCCTTGTTGGTGACGACGGCCATCGGCAGTTGCAGGCTGCGACAGCCTTCAAGCAGCTCCGGCACGCCATCGAACGGTCGCGAGAACTGCACCAGGTGCTGCTGGTAGCAGGCGATGTAGTGCTCATGCAGAGCCTTGTCGTCGACAATCCCCAGGCGCGCAGCAACCCGCTCGAGCATCGCCCCGGTACCGCCGCCTACGTAGGCACTGATGGTCTCCAGTGACAGCGGCGGGTAGCCCTGCTCTTGCAGCACGTGGTTCAGGCACCAGACGATATCGGGCAAGGTGTCGACCAGGGTGCCGTCGAGGTCGAAGATCACCGCATCAGCCGCCAGCGCTACCGGCATCATTGCGCACTGGCGTAGTGGCAAGGACGGCCCTGGCGGAACACCAGGCGGCTGTAGCGCTCATCGATGTTGCTGCGCTTGTCGAGCATCACCACCCCGCTACGCTTGATCGCCACCGAGTGCCAGGGCGTACGCCAGAGGTCGCTGGTAGGCACCAGGCGAATGCCGATTTTCGCCGATACCGCCAACTGCGGGTGGATCGACAGGCGCAGGCACTGTGGATAACGCGCCTGCAGCAAGGCACTCCAGGCTTCACTGCGCTGGATCACCCGTTGCGAGGCCGGCTTGGCGATCTTCTTCACCGCGTTCAGGCTCATGCCGGCGAACTCGCCAAGGCCTGAGTAATCCTCGGACAGAAAGCGGTGGATGCCGCAGTACATCAGCATCATGTGTGGCTCGTCCTGAAAGCGCTGGCCCAGCGCAATCAGCGACTGGCCGTACTCGATCATCAGCTCTTCGCGCATGGAGTCCAGGCAACCCAGTTGCGGATAGGCATCCTTGAGATCGAACAGGGCGAAGCTGTTCGGGTAGTGCTGCTCGGCGTAGCGCTGGATCTCGTCGGTGTAAGCTTTGACGTGCTCATCCGGCACGCGCACCAGGTCGGAGAACACATAGCCGTCGGAGCAGATGTGAATCAACGCACCCGGTGCGTACAGGGACTGGATTTCCGCGCACAGCTGCTGCAGCTCGTCGATGGCGTGGCGCTCGGCAAGGTCTGGCAGGTGGCTGAGGGTTTTCTGCCGGTTCGGCGATTTGCCCGGGAAGGCCGGCAGAACCATCTCGATGCGCTGGCCGGCTTCGATGGCGGTGAGGACTTTATCCAGATGCGGTTCGAGCACCTCGGCCGACAGCTCGTCATCCTGCCCGGGCGCCAGGCTGCGACGACGGAACAGGCAATCGAGCACCTGCAAGGCGGTGTCGAAATGAGCGGAAGTGTGGCGTTCGCGCAACAGCGCGAGGCACGCCCGTTGAGCAACGGCGTTTGGCTCGGTCATGAACAGTCCCTTGTGTGATGAATCACGGCCAGCATCCTCTGGCCCTGCGCAGATACTCCTTACCTGCGCGGCGATAAAATCCGGCAAACACGGGGTACTTGTCAACAGCAGTTTCGGTCGTTTGTAGAAACGCCGCACAAACAAAAACGCCCCAGGCTTCGCAGCCTGGGGCGTTTTCATTACACGCTGATGAATCAGTGCGCGTAAGTCAGCAGCAGCTCGGTCGGCACTTTGGTGTCCAGCGACATCATCACGCTCAGGGCAGTGATGGTGAAGATCGAGAACACGAACAGCTTGCGTGCCCACAGGCGGTCATCGACAGCCTTGTAGCCGGTCCAGGCCATGTACAGCCAGTACATGCCCATGGCCGCGGCTACGGCCATGTAGCTCATGCCGGCGTAGCCACCCAGGGTCAGCATCAGGGTCGCTACCAGGAACGCCACGATGTACCAGAGGATGTGCTTCTTGGCCACCAGAATCCCGCGCTTGACCGGCAGCACCGGAATCGATGCGGCCAGGTAGTCGTTGAAACGGAAAATCGCAATGGCGTAGGAATGCGGCATTTGCCACAGGCTGAACATCACCAGCAGGGTCAGTGCAGCCAGGTCGAAGCTGTTGCTTACCGCGCAATAGCCGATCACCGGAGGCATGGCACCGGACAGGCTGCCCACCAGGGTGCCGTGCACCGATTTGCGCTTGAGGTACAGGCTGTAGAACCCCACGTAGATGACAAAGCCGATCAGGCCGAACAACGCTGCCAGAGCATTGGCCTGCACATACAGCAGGCCAAGGCCGGCCACCCCGAGCAGGGTGGCGTAGGCCAGCGCGACTTTCAGCGAGATCTGGCCCTGGACCATCGCCCGGTTCTTGGTGCGCTCCATCTTGATGTCGATGTCACGGTCGATGCAGTTGTTGAACACGCAACCAGACGCCACCACCAACGAAGTGCCAATCACCGTGGCCAGGAACAGCATGAAGTCGACATGCCCTTGCGCGGCAAGGAAGAAACCGCCTGCCACAGAAAGCACGTTACCGAAAATGATCCCCGGTTTGGTGATTTGGATAAAGTGCTTAACGGACATGTCGTCTTACCTCACTTCGCCATCATGCTGGTGTGGATGCTGAACATGATCCACAGCGACAGGCCGACCAACAGTGCAATGACCATCACGGTAAACATGAAGGTCGACACGTTGGAGCGCTGCTCGGCGGAACGGTCCATGTGCAGGAAGTACACCAGGTGAACCACGACCTGGATGACCGCCAGGGCCACCACGACCATGATCGTGATGTCCTTGGGCATGCTCGGGAACATCACCAGGCCGAACGGAATCGCTGTCAGGATGACCGACAGGATGAAACCGATCACATAGGACTTGACGCTACCGTGGTTGCCCTCGGCGTGGCTGTTATGTGCGTTAGCCATTTACAGAACCCCCAGCAGATACACGACGGTGAACACGCAGATCCAGACCACGTCCAGGAAGTGCCAGAACAGGCTCAGGCAGCTCATGCGGGTCTTGGCGGTGCCAGTGATACCGTGCTTGTTGATCTGGTACATCATTACCGCCATCCAGATCAGACCTGCGGTTACGTGCAGACCGTGGGTACCGACCAGCGCGAAGAACGCCGACAGGAAGCCACTGCGCTGCGGGCCGAAGCCCTCGGCGATCAGGTGATGGAACTCATAGACTTCCATCGCGATGAAGCCGGCACCGAACAGGAAGGTGACAGCCAGCCAGCCCAGCACGCCGCCCTTGTTGCCTTTGAACATCTGCAACATGGCGAAGCCGAAGGTGATACTCGAGAACAGCAGCAGTGCGGTTTCGACCGCGACAAAGTCCAGCTGGAAAATGTCGTGACCCGACGGGCCGCCGGCAAAACTGCCGGACAGCACCGCGTAGGTGGCGAAGAGCGACGCAAACAGGATGCAGTCGGTCATCAGGTACAGCCAGAAACCGAATACGGTCATCTGGCCCGAGTCGTGGTGGTGGTCGTCATGCCCATGGTCGTGACCATGAGCATGAGTATCAGCGTTAATTACATGACTGGACATTGATTAAACCCGTTCAAACGATTCGACACGTGCGCCAACCGGAGTACCGGTAGCCAGGCCCAGGGACTTCATGCGCTCACCTTCGATGCGCGCCACTTCCTCGGCTGGAACCATGTAACCCTGGTCGTCACGAGCAGCGTGGGCGACGAAGACCGCGATGGTACCGATCAGGCTTGCGCCGACCAGCCACCAGATGTGCCAGATGAAGGCGAAACCGAACACGGTCAGCAAGGCACCCATGAACACACCGGTAGAGGTGTTGTTCGGCATGTGGATCGCTTCGTACTTGGCTGGAACCTTGTAGGCAACACCGGCTTCCTTGGCTTCGTGCCAGGCATCCAGGCCGACTTTCTCAGGCATGGTGGCGAAGTTGTAGAACGGTGGTGGCGACGAAGTCGACCATTCCAGGGTACGGCCGCCCCATGGGTCGCCGGTCACGTCCATGTTGTCCTTGCGGTCGCGGATCGACACGTACAGCTGGATCAGCTGGCAAGCGATACCGAACAGGATCAGCACGGCGCCGACAACGGCTACGTACAGGTAGGGTTCCCACAGTGGGTTGTCGGAGTGGTTCAGACGACGGGTCATACCCATGAAGCCCAGTGCGTACAGCGGCATGAAGGCCACGTAGAAACCGGAGATCCAGAACCAGAAGGCAGCTTTGCCCCACTTCTCGTTCAGGGTGAAACCGAAGGCTTTCGGGAACCAGAAGGCGAAGCCGGCGATGTAGCCGAATACCGCACCACCGATGATCACGTTGTGGAAGTGAGCGATTACGAACAGGCTGTTGTGCAGAACGAAGTCAGCACCTGGAACAGCCAGCAGTACGCCGGTCATACCACCGATCGAGAAGGTCACCATGAAGCCCAGGGTCCACATGATCGGCGCGGTGAAACGCAGACGGCCCTGGTAGATCGTGAACAGCCAGTTGAACAGCTTCACCCCGGTTGGGATCGAGATCAGCATGGTCGCCAGACCGAAGAAGGTGTTGACGCTGGCGCCCGAACCCATGGTGAAGAAGTGGTGCAGCCATACCGCAAAGCCCAGTACCGCGATCGCGCCCGAAGCGTAGATCATCGACTTGTGGCCGAACAGGCGTTTGCCGGCGAAGGTCGAGGTGACTTCCGAGAACACACCGAAGGCCGGCAGGATCAGGATGTAAACCTCAGGGTGACCCCAGGCCCAGAACAGGTTGACGTACATCATCGGGTTCCCACCAAGCTCGTTGGTGAAAATGTGGAAGTCCAGATAACGGTCAACGGTCAGCAGAGCCAGTGCAGCGGTCAGGATCGGGAACGAAGCGACGATCAGCACGTTGGCCCAGGTGCAGGTCCAGGTGAAGATCGGCATGTCCATCAGCTTCATGCCAGGCGCGCGCATTTTCAGCACGGTGGCGAGGAAGTTGACACCCGTTAGCGTCGTACCCAGGCCCGATAGCTGTAGCGCCCAGATGTAGTAGTCGACACCCACACCAGGACTGTACTGGATACCCGCCAACGGTGGATAAGCGACCCAGCCGGTCTTGGCGAACTCACCAACACCCAGCGAGACGTTGACCAGCACGACGCCGGACACCAGCAGCCAGAAGCTCAGGGAGTTGAGGAACGGGAAGGCAACGTCACGCGCACCGATCTGCAGAGGCAGGGCCAGGTTCATCAGGCCGGTGAAGAATGGCATTGCCATGAAGATGATCATGATCACACCGTGAGCGGTGAAGATCTGGTCATAGTGTTCGGGCGGCAGGTAGCCCTCGGATCCGCCGGTGGCCATGGCCAGCTGCGTGCGCATCATGATGGCGTCGGCAAAGCCGCGCAGCAGCATGATCATCGCGACGATGATGTACATCACCCCGATCTTCTTGTGGTCGACCGAAGTCAGCCACTCGGACCACAGGTAGGTCCACTTCTTGAAATAGGTGATAGCACCAACGAGCGCGAGACCGCCGAGCGCGATCATGGCAAGCGTCACCATGACTATCGGCTCGTGATACGGAATCGCATCCAGACTTAGTTTACCGAACATCTCTTACTCCTCTGCCCCAGCAGCTGAATGCATACTCACGTCCATCCCTTCGGTACCGGCCGCTTCTTTGCTCTGCTCTTGTTCGTGGACCGGCCGGCCGCGGTTCATGCCTTCGTACTTGTCGACGATGGACTGGAACTGCTCAGGCGAGGCCACGCTGTACAGCGCGACTGGATTGTTTTCGCTCGTTTTGGCCAATGCTGCGTATTCAGCGGCATCCAGCTTTTTAGGCGATTGCTTGACTTCGTTCACCCATGCTTCGAAATCAGCCTGGGAAGTGGCGGTTGCCTTGAACTTCATACCGGTGAAACCAGCACCGCTGTAGTTGGCGGAGATACCGTCGAACTCACCGTTCTCGTTGGCGATCAGGTGCAGTTTGGTGGTCATGCCAGCCATTGCGTAGATCTGCCCGCCCAGGCCCGGGATGAAGAAGGAGTTCATCACCGAATCCGAGGTCACGCGGAAGTTGACCGGAGTGTTGGCCGGGAAGACGATCTTGTTGACCGTGGCAATGCCTTGTTCCGGGTAGATGAACAGCCATTTCCAGTCCAGGGCGACCACGTCGATCTGCACCGGCTTCACGTCGGAAACCAGCGGACGATACGGGTCCAGCTCATGGGTGGTCTTGTAGGTCACGTAACCCAGGGCAATGATGATCAGGACCGGGATGGTCCAGACCGCCACTTCGATCTTGGTCGAGTGCGACCAGTCCGGGGTGTAGGTGGCTGCCTTGTTGGAAGCGCGGTACTTCCAGGCAAACGCCAGGGTCATGAAAATGACAGGAATCACCACCAGCAACATCAAGCCGGTAGCGATCAGGATAAGGTTCTTTTGCTCAATGCCGACCTGGCCCTTCGGGTCGAGCAGGGTCCAGTTGCACCCACTGAGTAAAAGCATGCCTAAAAAGGGCAGAATGCCAAACAGTCTGGGGTAACGCTTTTTACTCATCTCACGACCTCTAGAGCAGCTTGCTTCAATGCAATTTGTGTTTTGGTCGCCAACACTTCGTCCTGCCAAGCGTCAGCATTTATGGGATCGAATACGGTCATACCTTGAGGCCAGCTGCGGCGGCTCGGCATAAACCGGGTATTGCGGTGTTTATTATTTTGACTTCAGTAGGCAACAGGCCTGTATTCAGACCAATTCCATTTGGTGCGGGAAATCACGGAGGGGGGTCAGCCCGGCATCGCCGCAGGCGATGCTCGTCAGAGTCAGCGAAAAGAGCCCTGGAGCTCCTTTAATCCTGCGACTCGCAAGCGGTGCCGAACGGAAATTGGGGGCGATTGTAGATAGGTAACCTATCGTTGACTATGACTTATTGAGCAACAGTCCTTTACCAATTGTGTAACAATCGCGCCCGAAAAATCAGTTTCGCGACAGTTTGTCGCACCCCTTTCAATACCCCTGGAACGCCCGTTCTACAAGGGTTAGAACTTGATCAGGATCAAGTTTGGTGCGACAAACTTTGCAAATCTGATTGCACAACAGGCTTGCGTCAATACATGACTTTTGTCTAAGCCTGACGGCGGTTGCGGTAGATGCCCAGGGGTACCAGTACGGCGGTCAGTATAAAGGCTACCAGTGCCCATTGCGCCAGGGACAGGCCCATGACCGGCGGGTACGGCGTGGAACAGAAGCCATCGACCTGGAACACCAGCGGCAGCACCGAGGCCAGCGGCAGGCCGTCGACGATCGGTTGCAAGGTGTCGATGCCGCAGCTGACCGCCGGATTGGCGAGGATGTACACGTGGTTACCGGCAGCGGCGATGCCACCAATGGCGCTGAGCACCACCAGGCCTTCGAGCAGGGTCAGGCTGCGCTTGCCGGGCATGGCTGCGCCAATGAAGGCAAACACGGCGATCAGCAGCAACGCATAGCGCTGCAGGATGCACAGCGGGCATGGCGCCTCGCCGAGCACGATCTGCATGTACAGCGCACCGCCGATCAGCGCCAGGCAGATCACCCCCAGCAGTACCAGAAAGCGCCGTTCCCGATTCAGGCGCGATGTTTGCTCGTTCATTGCTGTTCCTTCGTAGACTGGATGGCTCGACTGCCGATGCGCAATTCTACACGCTGAAGCAGACCATAGAGAGCGGCAAAAGTGCCGTCCCAGGCCCTGGTGAAGAATGGGCAACAGCAGAATACTGATTTGCCACTATCTTAGTCCTGTGGATTACCCTATCATTAACACTGTACAAATAAACAGTATCGAATACATCGATTACCAAAGGCATGTGAGGTGATGAATGGCCGTCGAAGTGGTATACCGCAGCAGCCGCGACCTGGAGCGCTTGTTCATGGATAAAGCCGAAGCAGACCGTCACGACAAGATGCTGGAGCTGGCCGAGCTGCTGGCCGAGGTCCTGAAAAAAGCCGTGCCGTCGCTGAGCGAACAGCAGGTCGAGGATGCCGGTATCTATATGGCGAAAAACCGTGACGTGTTCGCCAAGGCCTTCAAGAGCCAGCCCGACGCCCTGTCCGAGCTGCTCGCCGAGGGCGCCGCCGAGTAGGCGCCGTTCAGTTGTAGATCATCTGCTCGGCGAGCATCTGCGCCACTCGCGCCGGCGAGCGTTTTTCTGCCTGGGCGTGGGCGAACACTTCGGTCAGGCGCGAGGGAATGCGCGCCAGGTGCGCGGTAATGGTGCCCAGGTCCTCGCCACGGTGCTTGAGCGCCACATAGATCAACCCGCCGGCATTGATCACGTAATCGGGCGCATACAAAATGCCGCGGCTTTCCAGCTGGTCGGCCACCTGCAGGGTGGTCAGCTGATTGTTCGCCGCCCCCGCCACCGCCGCACAGCGCAACTGCATCACGCTCTGGCCGGTGAGTATCGGCCCTACCCCGCACGGGGCAAAAATGTCGCAGGGCGTGCTGATCAACATTTCATTGGCCACCGGCCGGGCATTGAACTGCTCGATCGCCAGTTGCACCCGGCCCGGGTCATGGTCACTGACCAATAGCTCGGCGCCCGCGGCATGCAGCTGCTCGGCCAGGGCGTAGCCGACATTGCCCAAGCCCTGCACGGCGATGCGCAAACCTTCGAGGTTGTCACTGCCCAGGCGCGCCATCGAGGTGGCGCGAATGCCGGCGAACACGCCCATGGCCGCATGGGGTGACGGATCACCGGCAGCGGTGGTGCTGGTGACGTGTTGGGTGGTCTGGGCGATGCAGTCCATGTCCAGGGTCGAGGTGCCGCTGTCCACGGCCGTGATGAAGCGCCCCTGCAGGGTTTCGACGAAGCGCCCGAACGCCTCGAACAAGGCCGCGCGGTTTTCCACATGGGGGTTGCGAATGATCACCGCCTTGCCGCCACCCAACGGCAACCCGGCCAGGGCGGCCTTGTAGCTCATGCCCTGGGCCAGGCGAATGGCGTCGACCATGGCGCTGTCGTCGTCCGGGTAAGCCAGGTAGCGACAGCCTCCCATGGCCGGGCCCAGGTGTTCGCTATGAATGGCGACCACTGCTTTGAGGCCGGTCGGCGGGTCGATGCACAGGTGCAGCGACTGCGTGCGA
This sequence comes from Pseudomonas sp. 2(2015), assembly GCF_000955865.1. Lineage (NCBI taxonomy): Bacteria > Pseudomonadati > Pseudomonadota > Gammaproteobacteria > Pseudomonadales > Pseudomonadaceae > Pseudomonas > Pseudomonas sp. 2(2015). The sequence continues at coordinate 209,250 of NZ_JYOF01000004.1, read as the reverse complement.
GTGCTTTGCATGAGAGCGAACATCGGCAGGCTCCTCGATGAGGTGCTGATCCCAGTATAGGTCGCGCTTTACACCCCGATGACAACACTCGGACCACTGGACGAAAGGCCGCGCCAGCGCTACAACAGAAGCTTGAGCGGAGGTTGTGATGAACCCACGTAGTGCCTGCCTGGCTTGCCTTGAACGTGACCCGGTCGCCTTGCTGGAGGCGGCGCTGTGGATCGCTGCCGAGCACGATGACAGCGTGGTGCCTGCGCGCGTCATGGCCGAGGTTCAGGCCCTGCAGCAGGAAGTCAGCACCGGGCTGCCGATGCTGCCGCTCAGCGAACTGGCCCAGCCGTTGTTACGCCGCCTCAACGCCCTGGGCTTCCAGCAGGACGAATACCACCCGCTGCGGCCCCAGGCGGCGCTGCTCGACAAAGTCATGCAACGCCGCCGCGGCCAGCCCCTGGCCTTGGCCCTGCTGAGCCTGGAACTGGCCCGCGGCCTGTCGATCCCTCTTGAGGGGGTGAACTTCCCCGGGCACTTTCTCTTGCGCGTGCCCGGTGCCGACCATCTGCTCGACCCCTGTGGCGGCCGACGCCTGTACCCGGCCGATTGCCGCGAGCTGCTGGGCCGCCAGTTCGGCCCGCAACTGGCCTTGAGCGCCGACCACCTGCTGACCGCCAGCCCGCTGCAGATGCTCCAGCGCCTGTCACGCAACCTGCGCCAGCTGCACGCCAGCCACGACGATCATCTCGAAGCCCTGAAGGACGCTGAACGGGTGTTGCAGCTAGGCCCTGGCACTGCCGCCGACTACATGGCCCGCGCCACCCTGTATCAGCACCTGGAGTGCCCCCAGGCCGAACGCTTCGACCTGGAGCACGCCTTGCTGCTCAGCGACGATCCAATCCAGCGCTTGCGCCTGACGGAACGCCTGAGCCATCTGCCGCCGGCGTCGCAATCGGTGCACTGACATTCTGCTCCGGGCTGAGCAGCATGATTTATGGTGCGTCGGGCTGCCTCGACGGATGAGCCTGGGCAAACGCCGAATGTGCCTCGGCCAGGGCCGCGACCCGGCGAATGCGCGGGAAGCCACTGAGGTCGGTATTGAAGCGCTCGGCGGCGTACAACTGCGGAACAAGGTAGACATCGGCCAGCCCCGGCTCGTCGCCAAAGCAGAAGCCCTGGTCACCGATCAACTGCTCGACCGCGGCAAGGCCCTGGCTGATCCAGTGGCCGATCCACTGGTTGACCTGGGCGTCGTCATGACCCAGGCCGCGCAGTTGATTGAGCACGCTGACGTTGTGCAACGGGTGGATGTCGCAGCCGATCAGCGCCGCCACGCCACGCACCTGGGCCCGGCGCAGCGGGTCCTGGGGCAACAGCGCGGGTTGTGGATAAACTTCTTCCAGGTACTCGATGATCGCCGGCGACTGCACCAGCAGCTCACCGGAGTCGATCTTCAGCGCCGGCACTCGCCCTTGCGGGTTGAGGGCCAGGAACTGTGCTTCGCGCTGTTCGCCCTTGAGCAGGTTGACCGGCACCTGCTGGACCTCCAGCTGCTTGAGCGCCAGGGCAATGCGCACCCGGTAGGATGAGGTCGAGCGGTAGTAACCAAAAAGTTCCATGGCCCTGCCCTCTCAGTGCGCCGGCAGGATCTTGCCGCGGCACTCGCCGAAGCCGATCGAGGCCACGCCGTCGCGCTTGCAACGGGCACGCAGGATGATTTCGTCGCCGTCCTCAAGGAACTTGCGCACCTCGCCCGAGGCCAGTTCGACCGGTTCCTTGCCGCCCTGGGTGATTTCCAGCAGGCTGCCGAACTGGCCAGGCTGGGCACCGGACAGGGTGCCGGAGCCGAACAGGTCGCCCGGCTGCAACTGGCAACCGTTGACGCTGTGGTGAGCAACCATCTGCGCCACGGTCCAGTACATGCTCAAGGTGTTGCTCAGGGTCAGGCGATGGGCTGGCAGGTTCTGCTCGCGCATGCGCTCGGTCAGCAGCAGCACCTCCAGCTCGATATCAAAAGCGCCATTGGCCTGGTCGCGTTTGTCCAGCAGGTACGACAGCGGCTGCGGATCACCTTCCGGGCGCGCCGGCTGGGCGCAGCGGAACGGCTCCAGGGCTTCGGCAGTGACTACCCACGGCGAAACGGTGGAGATGAAGCTCTTGGACAGGAACGGCCCCAGCGGCTGGTATTCCCAGGCCTGGATGTCACGCGCCGACCAGTCGTTGAGCAGGCAGAAACCGGCGATGTGCTCGGCGGCTTCGGCCACCGGAATCGAATCGCCCATGTCGTTGCCCTGGCCGATCCAGATACCCAGTTCCAGCTCGTAGTCCAGCCGCGCGCACGGGCCGAAGCTTGGTTCGCTCTGGCCAGCGGGCAGGGTCTGGCCTTTTGGCCGGCGCACGTCGGTGCCCGAGGGGCGAATGGTCGAGGCGCGGCCGTGGTAACCGATCGGCACATATTTATAGTTGGGCAGCAGCGGGTTGTCGGGGCGGAACAGCTTGCCAACGTTCTTGGCGTGCTCGATGCCGACATAGAAGTCGGTGTAATCGCCGATGCGCGCCGGCAGGTGCAGCTGGCACTCGCTGGCCGCATACAGCAGCGGCTTGAGCGCGGCCTGGTGCTCGCTGTGCTCGCCGAGCAGTTGCAGCAGGCGCTCGCGCAGGGCCACCCGGGCGCCACGACCAAGGGCGAAGAAAGCGTTCAGCGCACCACCACGGGTGGCCTCGACTGCGGCGCGGGCCTGGCCGTCGAACAGGCCGGCGGCCAGCGCTGCTTCGAGGTCGAGGATGGCATCACCGATGGCCACGCCACAGCGCGGCGCCTGGTCCTTGCGGCTGAAGATGCCCAGCGGCAGGTTCTGCAGCGGGAAGTCGCCGTGGCCGTTGGCGTGTTCTACCCAACTGCGGGCAAGGGCGGACTGATTCATGGGTTATCTCCGATTCGGGGTAAAGGTGCTCGGCAACGAGGCCCAGCAACTATCGTAGTCGGCCTGCAATTGCGGGCATTCGAGCGCATGACGGCTCGGGCGCAGCACCTGGCTGGTCTCGAACATGAAGGCCATGGTGTTGTCGATCTTGTTCGGTGCCAGCTCTACAGCGATAGCCTTGCTGCAGGTCTCGGCATCCGGGCCGTGGGCGCTCATGCAGCTGTGCAGCGAGGCACCGCCGGGCAGGAAGCCTTCGGCCTTGGCGTCGTACTCGCCCTTGATCAGGCCCATGAACTCGTTCATCAGGTTGCGATGGAACCACGGTGGACGGAAGGTGTTCTCGGCCACCATCCAGCGCGGCGGGAAGATCACGAAGTCGAGGTTGGCCATGCCCGGTACGCTGGTCGGCGAGGTCAGCACGGTGAAGATCGAAGGGTCCGGGTGGTCGAAGCTAACCGTGCCGATGGTGTTGAAGCGGCGCAGGTCATATTTGTACGGCACGTTGTTGCCGTGCCAGGCGACTACGTCCAGGGGCGAATGATTGAGCTGGCAGCCCCACAGTTCGCCGAGGAACTTCTGCACCAGCTGCACCGGGGCGTCGGTTTCTTCGTAATGGGCCACCGGCGCGAGGAAATCGCGCGGGTTGGCCAGGCCATTGCTGCCAATCGGCCCCAGGTCCGGGATGCGCAGCGGCGCACCGTGGTTCTCGGCCAGATAACCACGGGCCTTGCCGTCGAGCAGTTCGACGCGAAACTTCAGGCCACGGGGCAACACGGCGATCTCCAGCGGCTCGACTTCCAGCACGCCCAGCTCGGTGACGATGCGCAGGCGACCTTGCTCGGGCACCAGCAGCAGTTCGCCATCAGCGTTGAAGAACACCCGCTCCATGGAGCGATTGGCGCAGTAGGTATAGATGCTGATGCCGGCGGGTTTCTCGCCTGCCGAGTTGGCCGCCATGGCCACCCAGCCGTCGATGAAGTCGGTGGCCTCGCTCGGCATCGGTTGCGGGCTCCAGCGCAGGCGGTTGGGCGTCACCGGGCCCAGCGGGCCACCGGCCAGTTGACGCTGCAGGCGCTCGAAGCGCGGGTGCAGGGCCGAAGGGCGAATGCGGTACAGCCAGGTGCGGCGCTGTTCGTTGCGGGCCATGGTGAAGGCAGTGCCGGAAAACAGTTCGGCATACAGGCCATACGGGGCTTTTTGCGGCGAGTTCTGTCCGACCGGCAGCGCGCCAGGCAAGGCTTCGCTGGCGAATTCGTTGCCGAAACCGCTCTGGTAGCCAAGGACGGGGGTGTTATCGAGGTTCATCGAGCCTCCGGGCCCAGTGCAGGCCGGTCAATGGCAGTTGGCTGCGGGCCTTGAAGGAATGGCAGCGCTTCTGCGTTATTTTTATCGTAATTACATTACGCATAACGTAATTTGATTGGTGAAGACCGTCAAGCTATAAAGACGCCCATCTAACTCCCCGGATCGACTTCTCCATGGCCAAAGCCAGCTCCCCCGCCGACAGCTCCGGCAAACAGAAGGTCCGCTCGGCCGAGGTCGGCACCGACATCCTCAAGGCCCTGGCCCAGTTATCGCCGTCCACCTCGCTGTCGCGCCTGGCCGAGCACGTCGACATGCCGGCGAGCAAGGTCCACCGCTACCTGCAGGCTTTGATTGCCAGTGGCTTTGCCGAACAGAATCCGGCCACCAACCATTACGGCCTCGGCCGCGAAGCCCTGCGCGTGGGCCTGGCGGCACTGGGCGGGATGGACGTATTGAAAGAGGCGGCGCTGCCGCTGTCGCAACTGCGCGACGAGCTCAACGAAAGCTGCTTCATCGCCGTGTGGGGCAACCAGGGCGCCACTGTGGTCAACATCGAGCCGGCGGTGCGCGCGGTTACCGTGGTCACCCAGATCGGTTCGGTGCTGCCCTTGCTGACGTCCTCCACTGGCCTGGTGTTCGGCGCTTACCTGCCAGAACGTGAAACCATCGAGCTGCGCGAGCAAGAGCTGGCCGCATCAGGTCACAGTGCCGACGAATACCAGGCATTGTTTGCGACCATCCGCCAACGCGGCCTGCATCATGTGCATGGCCTGCTGATGCCCGGAGTCGATGCGCTTTCTGCTCCTGTGTTCAACGCCGTGGGCAAGATTGCCGCAGTGCTGACCGTGGTCGGCCCGACCTCGATTTTCCACGCGGATGAACAGGGCCCCGCTGCGCAACAACTGCTGGCCACCGCCAGGACCATCAGTTGGCGCATGGGGTATGAGGCCTGAGCCCATCTCGTCAGGCAGGAACCGTTCGCTCCAGGTGTTTGAGGAACAAGGTGAGTTCATCGTCCAACGCCTCACCGACGCTGGAGACTGTTTCCGAACCCGCCTTGCCAAAGTCGGCGACCAGCTTTTTCAGCAGCTCGGTGGTCGGCGAGCCGGGGCCCTTGGACAGCTTCGATAACGTTCTGGCGAAGCGCCCTGCTACGCCGGAAATCGACACGACCCCCACAGCCGTGACAACAAACCACTTCAAAGCTGAAGCCCGATCGCCATCCTCGTAGGCCAGCGCCCCTTGCACGAACGAGCGCAGGGTCAGCACCACGTTCAGCGCCAGGGTGGCTGGCGGAAAGGGAATCGAAAGAATCGCCGCAACGCCGATGGCGACCTCGAAGAGGATGCCCCAGATTCGTTTGGCCACACTGGTGGTGTCGGCGTCCACATCGGCAATGATCCGCTCGACCATCACGTCGAATTCATGGGCAAGATCGGTCACGCGCTTATAGTCGCTGATCGCCTCGAGGACCATTGCCTGACCATCAGCTGCTCGTTCAACACTGTCGATCAGGCTGCCGATGGCCGGCTGATCATCGATGCTCACGCGCAGGTAGAAATAGTCCTGCAGCGCTTCCCATTGAAGCGCCAACGCTTGCGGCGTACGGAAGATCAGGTCATCCGGCGCATCGGGGGTGTAGACAAGATCTTCGACAACACTTTGCGATACGTTCCTGAACAGGTACACACCCTCGACCCTTCGGCCCCTCAGGGCCAGCTGGAACAGACCGTTCTTGCCAGAGGTCCGCTCACCGCCAACGACCGCAGGCTCCAGATCAACCAGCTTGTCGACAGCAATGCCCAGCCACCCGCTCTGCTCGGACGTCAGGCGCCCCGCCATGCTTTCACTCAGCCAGGCGCGGCGGATCTGCAAACGCAGCAGCTCGCGGTGAAGCAGGCGACGGCGCTTGTACTGTGGCTCAACGGGGTCGAGCAGGCGCCGGCGAATCATCTGGATGTAGCGCTCACCCAGCCTGGCAGATCGAATGTAGCCATCGACAGAGAGACGATCGAGTCGCGACAGGTCCTGGCCGATGGTGGAGGTGATTCTGGCAAAGTCGGCGAAGTTGAAACTGCTGTCGTAACCTTCAATGACCGTGCGGGTGAGCGTCTTTATGTCACCGTCCTCAAGCTCCACCAGTACGGTATCAGGGTCTATATCAGACGCAGGTAGAAGCTTCTTGATCCAGTCCTGCACCTGGCGATGGGCGTATTTGGCAAAGGGCTCGATAGTGTTGAGCTGTTGGTAGGCGTCCTGGATCGCACCCAGTTGAGCATCAACATGGCTCAGTTGCTGGCGTTGAACTCGGGATGCATCGATGAACCACTGAGGCGTGGCCAATTGCTGTTGGTCAAGTAACGCCGAGACCTTCCTGAAAGCAACGTGCGACAACACCCTCGGCCAGCTCGCATCGGGCCAGCGCTCCAGTGCCACTGTTTGTCGGGACCAGGTGCCCGGCAATTTTTGCGTCTGCTTGAGTAACCGACTGAAGCTCATCCTGGCGTTGACCGGCACTTGGCCAAGCAGATAGGTTTGCCCCTGGTCGGTCAGGGCCCACCGGGCAATTTCCAGGCTGAGCTGCCCCACATTGCTGAACACCCGCAGATCCGCCTCCGGCGCGCCAGGGGCATAGAGCAGGAAACGATGAGTGTCCTGCGAGCCAAAACTCAGGTAGAGCATATCCTTGAACGCCAACTGCAAGGGCTCAAGGATCACCGCACCCGCGTCGATCCCAAGCGCAGCCAGGGCGCCGGTATGGTTGCGAGCAGCTTCCAGAGCGTCGCAAGCCTCCCGGTCGAACCCTTGGTAGCGCGCGGCCAGGGCGCTCAAGGCCAACCGTGCATTGACCACGTCGCTCATCAGTTGAGGGCCGTAGCCTTCAAGGTAGGAAGACTGCAGCGCTTGCGGATAACTCCGGCGCACCTCAAGTTCATCAATCATTCGTTGAATGACATCCGGTGTCAGCCGCGCCGCCAACGTGTCATCGATGACATGGGCCTGAAACTCACTGCCGGAGTAACCACCGCACAACACCCACTGCACCAGCGGCATCTCGCGCTCACCGAGTATCGTTTCGCCCTCGACGTCCAGTGCATGCCTGACTCGAACGCGCAGTTGCCCGGCATCTGTCTCGACACCCAAGGCCTGCAACAAGTAAGCGGCGATCTGCGCAGCGGCGTAGTCCTCAACGCTGGCCCTACCTTGCAGGTGTTCATCGACCCGTTGCTGGCACAAAGCAACAGCGCCTTCGCGCAACTCGAAGGCGGTACGTTGTTCACCCTCAAGAACACGTAACCATTCAGGCAATTGTGCGTGGCGGTGCTGCCTGAGCCTGGTTGCGAGACGTTGTTGCAGCAGATCGTGGGCAGGAACCCCGCGCAGGGCTTGGCGGACATCGTCTACCTGTTGTCGAAACGGACTCTCGCTCAGCGATACCAGGCTCAATAGCGGCGTGTGGCCTTGCGCAAGTAGTTGTTTTATTCCGTGCGGCAACGGCTGCACCAAGGGATCCTTGGCAGCCGGTGCGCACAGGCGCAGCGTCATTCTGTCGATGAATCGCCGCGCATCCCCCTGCGCTTGCAACCCCTCCTGCAGGCTGTAAAACCAGAGTTTGCTGGTGGATGACGGGTCGAACGACTCGCTGATGACAAACGCCAACGGCAACATCGCCGTCTGTCCCTGAATATCGAGGGTCAGCATGCGAACGTGCTCATCGGGATCGAAAATCTGCTCCTCCAGCGCTGCCATTTCCGGCTGCTGCCAGGGATGGCGCAAAGCAAAGTAACGCAGATCGAAAAAAAACAATTTCGTCAGGTGCACAAACAGGCTCAGCGGCTTTGTACCCGGCTTGCGTGCCCTCTCCCAGAAACTGATCAGCGCCGCATCCTGCAGCGTTGCCACCGACTCAAGCTGGCGCTGGATTTCAAAAGTGCTACTGGTCATTTCCAGCAGCAGTGTCTCCAGAGTACTGTCGTCGTAGCTCAACGCGGGTGTGTCAAGCGAACGGGTCGATTCCATATGCTGATGTCCGTTGGTGGTTGATAGTCATAAAGCGACTAATTGACTTGCCCACCTTCAGGGAAATTTCAGCGAAACCCGTCCCGGTTGCTATCTCTGGAAAGTGCCCAGGCTCCCGTTTTTTCAAACCCAATGAATCGCCCTACAGCTAACTAAAGCAACAGCCCATTTCCATATAAGAATAAAAGGACAGTGTGCACAGTTGCTTACACTCGCTTACTGACTTTCGTGAAACAGCGGGTTACTGTCTTGGGGGCTGACTGTTACCTAAGTTGTAACAGTGAATGTCAGAAATACCTATTTTTCCGATTCTGACAGGCGCCTATTCTGGTTACACCAAGACGGTGCAGACGCCAAATCAAAGCGTCAGCCCATTCCATCAACCGGCGTGCACACCCCGCCTGATGGCGTCTTCTCCAGGTTCACCGACGTTGATTTTGAAGCTCCTTGATCTGCGTCTTACTTGGCCGCTGCACTGCAGCGGCCTTTTTTATGCCTGCAACTCAGTCGTCGTCGGCGTCATCAAAGTGGAATCGGTGCAACAATCGGTGAGCGATGGGCGCCAGGATCAGGCCGATGCTGGCGACGAACACCAGGCCGACATACAGGCCGTAACCTGCAAAAAACAGCTTGCCGCCAATAGACTCGGGAAGGATCACCGGCCCTACCCCGCCCAGCAGCAAGGTGGCGTTGAACACGGCATCGTGCCAGGGCACTTGCGGCTCGAAGTACAGATGGCCAACCACGCCAAACAGGATCGAGCCGATCAGCAACAGGCAGGCTGCGATCCCGTGCCACATCAGGCGATAGCCGAACTGTCGGGTAGAGATGACAGCGTCCGTTCTGGATTCGTACATCCTCTGTGCTCCTGCAACCAAGGTGGCCGTCCAGCATAGGCAACTTCAGCCGGCGACCACAACCTTGGGCCAGGTTCAGCCCTGTGGATACTTCTGCAGGTTGGCCATCATCTGTTGCAGGGCTTCGAGGCTGTCCTTGGGATGTACGGCGTTGTCAAAGCTGCCGATCTGCTGCCAGTTGGCGGCGATGTCTTCAGGCGAAAAGCCCTCGCGCGGGTCGAAGCCAACACCCAGGCTACGCTCCCAGCGCACCTTGCCAACCCAGCCGCCGCCAACTTCATACAAGCCGCCGCTGTCCTGGCAGGCGTCACTGCCCAGGTACACCACCAGCGGGCTGACCAGCTCCGGCTTGAGTTGTTCGAACACCTGTGGCGGAATCAGCCCTTCGGTCATGCGCGTGCCCCCCGTGGGGGCGATGGCGTTGACCAGGACGCCGTGCTTGCGCCCTTCGATGGCCAGGGTGCGGGTCAGGCCATACAGGCCGAGCTTGGCCGCGCCATAGTTGGCCTGGCCGAAGTTGCCATAGATGCCCGAGGTCGAGGCGGTGAAGATCACCCGCCCCCAGTTCTGCTCGCGCAAGTGCGGCCAGGCGGCGCGGGTGACTTTGTAGGCCCCTTCGAGGTGTACCTGGTAGACCTGCTCCCAGTCGCTGTCGTCCATCTTGTGGAAGGTCTTGTCGCGCAGGATGCCGGCATTGTTTATCACGATATCGACGCGGCCGAAGCTATCCAGGGCCTGCTCGACAATGCGCTGGCCGTCGGTGACCGAATCATGGTTGGCCACGGCCGTACCGCCCGCTTCGCGAATCTGCGCCACTACCCGATCGGCAGCCGAAGCGCTGGCGCCTTCGCCGTGGGTCGAACCGCCCAGGTCGTTGACCACCACTCGCGCGCCATGGCGGGCAAACAGCAGGGCATGGGCGCGACCCAGGCCACCGCCAGCGCCGGTGACAATCACCACTTTATCGTCCAAGCGAATCGTCATGCTCAGTTCTCCAGCAGAACAAGGGAGGGATGCCCGAGTGTCGACCAGCCGCGGCTGGCACACAATCAAGCGGGCAGGCGCTGAATGGCAGGCGATAAGGCCAGGCGATGATTGCGCACGCCGGGTCGCTCAGGACCAGGCGACTTTCTGCGGCACTCTCACCAAGGGTTGTTCACGAAACGCCAGGTAATGGCGCAGCACCTGTACCGGTGCTTCGGTATGGGGGTAATGACCGATGCCCTGGAGCATCACCGTATCGGCATTGGGCACCAGCTCCTGGTAACGCTCGAGCATATGCGCCCCGGACACCGGATCGACCGCGCCGTTGATCAGCCGCAGCGGCACCCCTTCGGCCTGCATCGCGCCAACCCAGCGCTCGCGGTGGGCGACCCGCTCGGGCAGGTAGGCAATGAGCTTGTGCAGGATGCGCGTGCCACGGTTGGAAGCAATCAGGCTCCAGTAATCGTCCAGCGCACTCTCGCTGGGATGGGTGCAGGGGCCGTAGATCTGGGTAACGTGGCGCACCAGGTCATCGCGCCCGAACGAGCGCCCGACCAGCCAGCCCAGGCGGCTGAGCAGCAGTTTCTGGATCATCAGCGGCCGATGACGCTCGGGGAACAGACCGCCATTGAGGAACACGCAACTGGCGATCTGCACCCGGCCCTCATGGTGGCGGGCGAGCAACTCCTGAGCGACGCTGCCGCCATAGTCATGGCCGAGCACATGCACCGGCTGCTCGACCTGCAGGTGCGCCAGCAGCGCCTGTTGCAGGTCGGCCTGTTCCAGCAGGCTGTAGTCATGATGCAGCGGTTTGGCCGAATCGCCAAAGCCGAGCATGTCACAGGCAATCACCCGGAAACGCTGGGCCAACGGCGCCCACAGGTAGTGCCAGTCCCAACTGGCGGTGGGAAAGCCATGAATGAGCAGTAGCGGTTCGCCCTGCCCTGCGCTCCAGTAACGAATGGTCTGGCCACGGAACGAGAAATTCAGGCCCCGGGTCCGCCAGACGCACAATGGAATCTCGGCCAAAGGCATCACAGTGGTCCCGGTAAGTTACAGGTAGTCGTGTTGGGCAAGGCATCGGCTGCGATCATTGCAATCACCTCGGCACATACGTGTGCTCTATTGATCGTCAGTCTAGTCAGGCAGGCCCTGGCCGAGAGTTGCGTTGGCAGCCAGCTTATTGACCTTGGGAGTCAGGGCGCAAAATAGCGAGGTGAATCACAGCAGCAAGGTCAGCAACGGCGCGGCAAACAGATTGAGCAGGCCGGTGAGAACCATCACCAGGCCGGCCACCGAACCCTCTTCACCGCCCACTTCATGTGCGCGGCTGACGCCCGCTCCATGGGCGCCGACGCCGAACAGCGCGCCACGGGCCAACGGCGTGCGCAGCGGCAGGTACTTGAGCAGCACGCCACCAAACATCGCCCCGAGCACTCCGGTGAACATCACGAACACCGCGGTCAGCTCCGGCACGCCGCCCAGGTCCTTGGCCAGCGGCATGGCAAAGGGCGTGGTGATCGAGCGCGGCACCAGCGACAGGCTCACCGAGCTGTCCAGTGCCAACAGCTGCGCCAGGCCCCAGGAACTGCCAATCGAGGCCGCACTGCCGATCAGCATGCCGAGGGTCAGGGCCGGCCAGTGGCGGGCGAGCAAGGCGCGCTGTTGCCAGATCGGTACGGCAAAGGCCACCGTGACCGGGCCCAGCACCGACATCAGCCAGTGAGTGTTGCGCGCGTACTCGGCATAGGCGGTGTGCAGCGGCACGGCGATCGCCAGCAGCACGGCCGGCACCAGGATCAACGGTGACAGCAGGTAACGCCCGGTGCGCCGGTACAACCAGCGGCTGCCAAGATAGGCCAGCAGGGTCAGGGCCAGCCAGAACAGCGGCATCGGCTCAAGCGTCATGGCGCAACCTCCAGCGGCAGATCCACTCCACCGTCACCGCCGTCACCACCATCACCAGCAGGGTACTCACGCCGATCACCAGCAAAATCCGCCAGCCCTCATCGCGCAGCAGGCTGCCGTAATCGAGCAGGCTCATCAGCGCCGGAATAAAGAACAGCAGCATCTCGGCCATCAACAACCCGGCACCGAGCTGCAACATGGCCGGCTTGAGCACACCCAAAGCAAACAGCAGCAGCAACAGCGCAAGGCCCATGACCCCGCCGGGAATCGGCCAGGCCAACCAGGCGGCCAGCAGGCCACCGACCTTATAAAGAGCAAGCAACACCGCAAGCTCGGCGAGCAGGCGGGCCAATCGGTTTAACGCAGGGGGTTTCATCGCGGGGGTCCTCTCAGGCTTGTATTTTAAAAGCCTGCTCCCCACGCCAAAAGCGAATTGTTAGACTGCCAGCTATTCCAGATTGGAATTCAGGCTATGGAATTCAAACAGCTACGCAGTTTTCTTGAAGTGGTGCACCGTGGCGGCTTTACCCAGGCCGGGCAAACCCTGCACATCAGCCAGTCGGCGGTGAGCAAGCAGGTTGCGCAACTGGAGCAGGACCTGGGCGTGCCGCTGCTGGAGCGCCAGGGCTCGCAGTTGCACCTGACCGCTGCCGGCAAGATCGTGCTTGAACGCGGCGAGGCCATGCTGCGCCTGCGCCAGGAACTGCTCAGCGAGCTCGATGACCTGAGCCAGCTGGCCCGCGGCGAACTGCGCCTGGGCTTGCCACTGCTGGGCAGTGATGCGCTGTTCGCACGGTTGTTCGCCGAATACCGGCGGCGCTACCCGAACATCAGCATTCAACTGTTCGAAGGCGGCAGTCGCAGCGTCGAGCAGGCCGTACTGAGCGGTGAACTGGAACTGGGCGGCAGCCTCACCCCCAGCGACCCGGCCTTTGCCTTCCAGCCATTTTGCAACGAGCCCCTCGATGCCCTGCTGCCCACCGAGCACCCTTTAGCCGCTGCCGGCCAGGTCAGCCTGGCGCAACTGGCCGACACGCCGTTCCTGCTTTATCAGCGCAGCTTCGTGCTCAATGACCGATTGCTCGGCGCTTGCCAGCAGTTGGGCTTCACCCCCAGGGAGGGTGGCCGTAGCGGCCAGGCCGACTTTCTCGCCGCGCTGGTGGCGGCCGGCCAGGGGGTGGTGCTGTTGCCCAGTGTGGTGGCCCGCGGCCTGGAACGATCGGGGGTAGTGCGCCTGGCCCTGAGCGCGCCGACCGACCTGCGCTGGGACATCGCCTTCATCTGGCGCCAGGGCGCCTACCTGTCGCGCGCCGCCCAGGCCTGGCTGCAGCTGCTGCGCGAGCAGCCACAGTCGTAATGATCAGCCGCGCAGCTTGTTGGCCAGCTCGGCAAGCCACGGCTCGGCGTCGGTTTCCGGGGTAACGGTTTCGCTGGCATCCAGGCGCAGCATCGGCTGAACCTCTACCAGGCCCATCTCGGCGAACAGCTCGCGCAGTTGCTCGCCGCCACCGCAGAAGGTATCGCCATAGCTGGAATCGCCCAGGCCGATCACCGCGCCCTTGAGGCCGCGCCACTCGGCCGGCAGCGCATCGCGAATGGTACTGAACAGCGGCATGAGGTTGTCCGGCAGCTCGCCCATGCCGGTGGTCGAGGTCACGGCCAAAAATGCCTGCGGGGCAAAGCCCTGGATGTCCTGCAGGGTAGCCCGGTGGGCGTGCCAGGCCTCGAAACCCGCTTGTTTGAGCAACTTCTCGGCATGCCGAGCGACTTCTTCGGCGGTGCCATAGACCGAACCGGAAAGGATCACGACTTTCATAGAGGTTTCCGAAACTGAGTAAAAACGTAGGATACTAGCATCAGGCACTGGCAAAAGGCCTTAATCTGCCGCTGTACAGCGACGGCCAATCCACTAGAATCAGCCAGCATGCCCGATCTACAGCCCTTGCGGACCTAACAAGATGATCAATGCCACACTGCTGCAGCGCATGATTGACGCCTCTAACGACGGGATCGTGGTGGCCGAACAGGAAGGCGACGACGACACCATCCTGATCTACGTCAACCCGGCCTTCGAGCGCCTGACCGGCTATGACGCCAACGACATCCTCTATCGCGACTGCCGCTTCCTGCAGAACGACGATCGCGACCAGGGCGCCCGGGTATTAATCCGCCAGGCGATCAAGGATGGCCTGCCAAGCCGGGAAATCTTGCGCAACTACCGCAAGGACGGCAGCGCGTTCTGGAATGAACTGTCGATTACCCCGGTGCTCAATGAGGCTGACAAGCGCAAGTATTTCATCGGCATCCAGAAGGATGTCAGCCGCCAGGTCGAAGCCGAACAGCGGGTAGTCGAGCTTGAGCGCCAACTGGCCGACGCCCGCGCGCGCATCGCGGCGCTGGAAGCCGACCAACGGTCTTAACAAACACGCCGTTTGGTTGTCCATGACGGTGAAGAAACGCATTCACGATTGTAACTTCGAGTTCGACCATGCAAGCAGATGCCCTTCTGACCCAGGATGAGCTGGACTTCATCCGCTCCATGCAACACGCGGCCCAGCCCATCCCGGCTGAACCGGCGTCGCGCCTGATGGTCAATGGCGGCAGCGCAATCAAAAACCTGCTGACCCGACTGATCGCCGACGAGCAGGTAACCCTGCAGGCCCAGTTCAACAACCAGCAGATGACCTTTCCGCTGCAGTTGGTTGAAGACGAGTTCCATGCCCTGCACCTGCAACTGGGTGCACCGAACATCTATGAAGAAGGCGCCGTGGTTCGCCCCTGGCGCCTGCCCCTGGAGCAACCGGTGGCACTGGAAGACGAGCTGGGCCTGAGTACCGGCTTGTGGGTGCGGGAAATCTCGTTCAAGGGTGTGCTGCTGGAAGTGCGCGAGCTGCCCGAACCACCAAAACACTTCGACCTCTGGTTCAGCCCCGACGGCGATGCCCCGATTGCCTTGCACGGCACCCTGCAGCGGCGCACCGGCGAACGCCTGGCCGCCTATAACCTGGGCCAGAGCTTGCCGGCTGAAATCGAGCGGCTACGCGAATACATTCTCCAGGCACACCGGCGCGCCCATCCGGAGCTGCACCCTCAAGAATCCAGGTGACCGGCCAGGTACTGCTGCAGCCGCCGGCGCATCAAGCGTCCTTCGCTGCCCAAACACGCGACTTGCGAGCCGATCAGGCTGTCCTGAGCCAGGTCCGCCGCCTCTCCCGCCAGCAACAACGGACACTCCAGTGCCAGCGCCAGGCGCGCCAGGCGCTTGGGTAAATCACTGGCCGGCGGATGATTGGAAAACAGCACCAGGGCATGCGGGGTCATGCGCTCGCAGACCAGGCCAAGCTCTTCCAGCGGCTGACCGAGGCCGAGCACGCTGATGGCGATTTCGCTGGTGCCGAGCAACAGCGCCGCCACCAGCAACTCAAGTTCCCGGCACTGGCCGGGGATCGCCGCCAGCAGCACGCGCACTTCCTGCTGCTCACGCGCCAGCTGCAAACGTTGCAACGCCCGCCCGCGCAGGAAGCTGTCGAGAAACAGCCATTCACTGGCCTGGCCGAAAGCTTCGTGGGTACTGCGCAGCTCCTGCCAGACCGGCATAAGGATGTCCTGGAACACCACCAGCTGTGGATAACTACTGAACACCTGGCCGTATACCCGCTCCAGGCGGCGCTCGTCGAAAGCCCTCACGGCCTGGCGCAGCTGGGTTTGCCATTGGTTGAAATCGGCCTGGGATTCGTCGCTACGCGGTGACTGGCTTTCGCTCTTCAGATTCTGGCTTTTGGCCAAAATGCGCCCGACCTTGCTGACGGCAACCCCGCGCTCGATCCAGCCGAGGATGCTACGTACCTCGTCGATGTCCGCTTGCGAGTACAAACGGTGCCCACTTTCGGTGCGCGTGGGCTGAATCAGCCCATAACGGCGCTCCCAGGCACGCAGGGTGACCGGATTGATACCGGTCAGGCGGGATACTTCGCGGATCGGGAACAGTTCTTCGTGGTCAAACTCACGGGAATTCAATGAAGGCTGGTCTGGTTCGATCATTGCCGGGAAACCGCGGGTTTATGGGCCAATTGCCATTCTACTCCGCCAATCACCAGCACCACCATTGGCATTTCTAACAGGTGGGCGAGTACCAGCACTGACGAGTCAGCTTATTTAAGGAATAATCCGCGCCCGATTCTTGCATCGATTCTTGCACAGAAGCGAATACCGCCCAGCACCCCGGGCGGCGTTCAAGGGGCAGGCCTACCCGCCACGCCCAGTTGCCAGGAGATATACCATGTCTACCCCACCCGTAACCCTGATGGTTACCCGCCGCGTCGCCGATGGTCGCTACCAGGACCTGATGGCCTGGCTGCACGAAGGCGAACAGCTGGCCACCGACTTTCCCGGCTACCTGGGCTCGGGCGTGCTCGCGCCGCCGCCGCAAGGCGACGAATTCCAGATTATCTTCCGCTTTGCCAACGAGCAGACCATGCATGCCTGGGAGCATTCGGCCTCGCGCAAGGCCTGGCTGGCCCGTGGCAATGGCCTGTTCGCCGAGCCATCGGAACAGCGGGTCAGCGGCCTGGAAGGCTGGTTCGGCAATAACCCGGTGCAGCGCCCGCCGCGCTGGAAGCAGGCGGTGGCGATCTGGCTGGCGTTCTTTCCGGTGTCACTGCTGTTCAACCTGATCTTCGGCCACTGGCTGGGCGCACTGGAGCTGGTGCCGCGCATCCTTCTCAGTACCCTGGGGCTGACGCCGTTGATGGTGTATTTCTTTATTCCATTGTCGACCCGCCTGCTGGCCAACTGGCTGAACGCCAGCCCCGCCCGCCCGGGGCCGCAGGGCGCGCGCAATCCCGCTTAGTTCGGGTATGCTGGGGGTTATCCAAGCGAACCAGTAAAAGTTGACCGCCCCCACCATGAACAGCCCAATTCTTGTCACCGGAGCCAGCCAGCGAGTCGGGCTGGCGCTGGCCCTGAACCTGGCGCAGGCCGGCCATACCGTGGTCAGCGCCAGCCGCAGCAAAAGCCCCGAGGCCGCGCACCCGAACATCATCCAGTTCCAGGCCGACCTGTGTCAGGAAGCCGACCGCCTGGCCCTGATCGAGCACCTGCAAGGCAACTACGACGGCTTGCGGGCGATCGTGCACAACGCCTCGTTGTGGCTCGACGATGACCTGGCCAACCTCAACACCATGTTCAAGCTGCACGTCGAGGCGCCCTACCACCTGAACCTGGCCCTCGGCGCGCAACTGGCCAAAGTCGACAAAGCCGACATCATCCATATCTGCGACGAGACCTCCTCGCGCGGCAGCGGCAGCCATATCGGCTATGCCGCCACCAAGGCCGCGCTGCAGAACATGGTGCTGTCGTTCGCGGCCAAGTACGCGCCGAGCATTCGCGTCAACGCGATCCTCCCAGGCTTGCTGATCCTCAAGGAAAACAGCGACGAGGCCTACCGCCAGCAGACCCTGAAAAAGGCCCTGCTGGAATTCGAGCCCGGCGCCCAGCCGCTGATCGATGCCGTGCGTTTTCTGCTCGACAGCCAGTACAGCACCGGCAGCAACCTGGTCATCAACGGTGGCCGCCACCTGAAAAACCGCATCGCGGTAGACTGAACTACCGCTGTCACGAGAACGTCCATGAACGATCAACAGAAACTTGAACTTGAAGCCGCCGCCTTCCGCCGCCTGGTTGCCCACCTGGACAGCCGCAAGGACGTGCAGAACATCGACCTGATGAACCTCGCCGGCTTCTGCCGCAACTGCCTGTCCAAATGGTACAAGGCCGCCGCCGACGAAAAGCAGATCGAGCTGAGCATGGATGAGGCCCGCGAAGTGGTCTACGGCATGCCTTACGCCGAATGGAAATCCCTTTACCAGCAAGAAGCCAGCGCCGAACAACAAGCGGCGTTCGCCAAAGGAAAACCCAATGACTGACCTGAGTACCCTGCGCGCCAGCCTGAAATCCGGCGAACATGCCTTCGCCGACACCCTGGCCTTCATCGCCGCCAACTACAGCTACCAGCCACAAGCCTTCAACAACGGCGGCGTCGACAACGCAGCCGGGCAAAACGAAGGTTCGTGCAAGACCCTGGGCCTGGCCCTGCTTGAGGGCCTGAGCGATGACGAAGCCCTGCTGGCGTTTGGCGAGCACTACCGCTCGGTGCTGGCCACCCCGCAAGGCAGCGACCACAGCAACATTCGCGCGTTGATCGAGCATGGCCTGGCGGGCGTCAAGTTCGCCGCCCAGCCGCTCAAGCGCCTGGGCTGATCAAGCGCCCTGGCGTGCCTTCGGCCAGTTGCCCGTGCTGCAACCAGTGCAGGGCAATTGGCCACAGCCGGTCCTGGAAGCGGCTGTGGAAAAAGGCGAAATGACCGATCCGGCTTTCATCGATATCCCCCGGGGCGATGCGCAGATGGCTGCGCTCACTGGCCTCGAAGTACGCCAGTAAGCGCTCGATCGCCGCCACCGTGCCAAACGGGTCGTCACTCAGGCTGATGGCCAGGGTTTGCGCCCTGACCCGGGCGAAGGGCAATTCACCCAGCGCCCGGCCACTGGGGCGCTGCTCATACGCCGCCGTGCGCGTACTCCAGTCGCGCACCACCCCGGCCGGGGTGTCTTCCAGCCAGCCCAGGCGCTTGCCGGGAAAGTAGCCGAACACGCGGGTCAGCAACGGCATCAGCACGTGCCATTTGCCGAACAGTTGCCAGCGGCTGTCGGCGGCATAGTCGCGCCAGTAGGCAAACTGCGCGCCCACTGTGACCAGCCGGCGCAATTGCCCCGCCGAAGGCGCCAGCCCCGCCGCGCAACCGCCAAAACTGTGGCCGACCACATCGATGGGCTGGCCGCGGAACTCGCGCTGGGCACGTTGCAGGATGGCTTCGAAATCCAGCACGCCCCAGTCGCTCCAGGACGCCTGGAAATGGCGCATGGACGCCGGACGCGACTCACCGATGCCACGATAGTCATAAGTGATGACATCCAGGCCATGGCCGAACAGGTACTGGGCAAAACGCGCGTAGTAGCTGCAGCGCACCGACGTGGCGGCATTGATGATCACCAGCGGGCGCGTGGCGTCCGGCACCTGCTGGCGCCAACAGAAACCGCCGAGGGCAAAGCCATCGGCGGTGATCTCACGAAAGGCCTCGCCGCGGTTGCTGGCAACGGGCAAAGCCGGGAATGCTTCGAGACTGCTCATCGACCTCTGTCATGCCGAAGCCGCTACCCGCGGTGCAGGGACCTTGCGCAAACCGCTCAGTCGCGAGCCATCGTAGCGGGTTTCACGGAACAGGCGCCAGCGTCCGAATAGGCCATACACGTGCATCACCCGCCCCTGCTCGTGATAGCCCATGCGCAGATGCAGCTTGAGCGCCGGAATGTTGTGGGTTTCGCAGACGTCCACCACCTTGTGGCAGCCCTTTTCCCGCATGGCTTCCCACAAATTGACCTGGGCATCCACCGACAGCCGGGTGCCAAAGAAGGCACGGGTCATCTCGCCGCCGAACTCAAAGAACTCGCCGGGCTTCACCGGGAAGGTGCAGCCGTAGTAATGACGGTCGTGATAGTCGCGCATGCTGGCAAAAATAAACGCCACGGCGTCGCCCTGCTCGTCCAGGTACATGTGCCCGGTGTGACCTTCGGCGGCCAGTTCGCGCATGGTCTGCACGCGGTCGCCAAAATAGCGGGCGAAGGCATCGGCGTTGTCCGTGGTGATTTGCACCAGGCGCACCGCAGGATGCTCACGCAGATTGTGCGGCGGTACCGGGCTGATCAGGTCGCGCTCCATCCACAGCAACTCCCAATGGAAGAAGATGTAGCGCTCACACAGGGTTTTGAGGACCTTTTGCAGACCCTTTTGCCTGATCCGCTCTTTTAGTTTTTGCAGTCCACTCATGGTGCCTCCTGTCGAAACCTTGACGGTTTAAAGGGCATTTGAATGAGTGGTATAGATCAGTGCCGAGGAGGGGGTAGCAAAAGGCCACTGACATACTTGTTTCAAATTGTGTTTCGAGTTTGAAACTGTTGCCGCACCCGAGGAAAAACAGGTGCGACAACAAAGAGTTAGCAACGCCTAATTACAGCTCGACGCAGTCGAACCGTACGTCGGTCGCCACATCGGCGTCATAGTCAACATCCTGACGCTCGAAACCGAACAGGTTGAGGAACTGCTTCTTGTAACCGGCGTAGTCGGTCATTTCGAACAGGTTCTCGGTGGTCACCTGCGGCCACAGGGCCTTGCAGGCATCCTGTACGTCGTCACGCAGTTCCCAGTCGTCCAGGCGCAGGCGGCCTTTCTCGTCCAGCTGCGCCGGGGCACCGTCCGCACGGTACATACGGTCACGGAACATGCGATCCAGTTGATCCTGGGTCCCTTCGTGAACGCCCTTTTCCTGCATGATCTTGAAGACCATCGACAGGTACAGCGGCATTACCGGAATGGCCGAGCTGGCCTGGGTAACCACCGACTTGAGCACCGCCACGTTGGCGCTGCCACCGACCTTTTTGCTCAGGCGCAGGGCAGTTTCGTCCAGGTCCTGCTTGGCCTTGCCCAGGGCACCGTGCCAGTAGATCGGCCAGGTGATCTCGGTGCCGATGTAGCTGAAGGCCACGGTGCGCGCTTGCGGCGCCAGAACACCGGCGGCGTTCAGGGCGTCGATCCACAGCTCCCAGTCCTGGCCGCCCATGACGGTGACGGTATCGGCAATTTCCTGTTCGGTAGCCGGCTCGATGGACGCCTCGATGATGGTGTCCTTGTTGGTGTCGATGGCGGTCGACTTGTACGGCTGGCCGATTGGCTTGAGTGCCGAGCGAACCAGCTCGCCTGCGCGCTCACCGGCCGAGGCAGGCAGTTTGCGCACTGGCGAGGCCAGCGAGTAGATCACCAGGTCGACCTGGCCGCCCATTTCGTTCTTGATCAGCTCGATGACCTTGGCCCGCGCTTCGTCAGAGAAGGCATCGCCATTGATCGACTTGCTGTACAGGCCTTCGGCCTTGGCGAACTTGTCGAAGGCGGCAGCGTTGTACCAGCCCGCGGTGCCGGCCTTGGTTTCAGTGCCCGGTTTTTCGAAGAACACGCCCAGGGTGTCGGCCTTGAAACCGAACGCTGCGGTGATGCGCGCTGCCAGGCCGTAGCCGCTGGATGCACCGATCACCAGTACTTTTTTCGGACCATCCTCGCGCACGCCCAGCTTGCGGGTGGCTTCGATCTGATCACGTACGTTCAGCTCGCAACCGGTCGGGTGCGTAGTGGTGCAGATAAAACCGCGGACTTTGGGATGGATGATGGCCAATGTCTGTACCTCGTCAGTGAATTTGCTGAGGGAGCCGAATCGCGTGGACTCGAGGTTCCGTTTTGCTGTGAGGGTGAGACTACACCCGCAGCGTTGCCGACACATCCGGCTCCCTGGAATCCTGCAGGGCGCTACTTTGTCACAGCGCGGAAAACTTCAGCAACCGCTGATCTCAGACCCGGAACGCACCGATCAGACGCTTGAGTTCCAGCACCTGGGTCGACAGCTGGCGGCTGGCGTCCTCGGTCTGGTGCGCGCCCTGGGTGGTGTTTTCCGCCGCCCGGTTGATCTCGACGATGTTCTGGTCGATGTCATGGGCCACCGCCGTCTGCTGCTCCACTGCGGCGGCGATCTGCTGGTTCTGGTCGACGATACTGCCGATGGCGCCAAGGATGTTCTCCAGCGCCTGCTGCACCTGTTGCGACTCGCCGACGGTGCCCGAGGCCATCTGATGGCTGCTGTCCATGGCCTTGACGGCAGCCCCTACCCCGCCTTGCAGGCGCGAGATCATCTGCTCGATCTCCTCGGTGGAGTGCTGGGTGCGCTTGGCCAGGGTCCGCACTTCATCGGCGACCACGGCAAAGCCACGGCCCTGCTCGCCCGCCCGGGCCGCTTCGATAGCAGCGTTGAGGGCCAGCAGGTTGGTCTGCTCGGCGATGCTTTTGATCACTTCCAGCACCCGGCTGATGGCCTTGCTGTCGCTGGCCAGCTGGTTGATCACCGCCACCGACTGGTCGATTTCGCCGGCCAGGCGGGCGATATTTCCCTGCTGAGTTTGCACCAGGCCGCGGCCGCTGACGGTTTCGCGGTTGACGCCGTGGGCGCTGCTGACTGCCGCCGCAGCGCTGCGCGCTACCTCCTGGGCGGTGGCCGACATCTGGTTCATGGCCGTGGCCACCTGTTCGATCTGCCCACGCTGGCCGCTGACCGCCTGGTTGCTGCGCGCCGACACCGCGTGCACCTGCTCGGCCTGGCGCTCGACCTCGGCGACGGTGTGGCCGACCTGTTCGATCAGGTCATGAATGCGCCGCACGGTGCCGTTGAATACCTGGCCCAACTCGCCCAGCTCATCGCGGCTGCTGGCCTGGAAGTTCACCGTCATGTCACCGGCAGCGACCTTGTCCATCACCGCGCCGAGGCTTTTGAGGGTGTTGCGGGTCGAGGCGTAGAAGCCGCTGTAGAGGTAGACAATCAGCAGGAACACCGCGGCCAGCGCGCAGACCTGCAGGATCATGTGCGAGCGGTGTTCCGCCAGGCGTTGCTCGAGCTGGTGGCCGAGGAACTCGCCAACGGCGCTGTTGAGCGTGTAGGTCTGCTCGATCAAACCGCTGAACTGCTTGTAGAACCCCGGCCAGGGCGCGTCGAGGGTGTCGGCGACCACGACCTGCTCCTCGATCAGTTCACTGGCCTGCTTGAGCGACGCCTGGCTGCTGCTGGCCAGGCTGCCCAGCCGCGCTTGCGCGCCGGGCTCGGTAGCCAGCGCTTCATCCAGGCGGATGGCGTAGTCGGCGCCGAGTTTTTCCAGTTTCTGCAGCAGGTCATCGAAGCGTGCGCTGGACGCCGAATTGACAAAGCCCTGGCCGAGCGAATACGAGCCGATCGCCCGTCCCTCGCCGAGGGTCTGGGTCACCTGCGCAGTGACCGTGGTCATCAGTTCACTGAGCTGGCGAATCGCCGAGTCACTGTCCTGACTGAGCCCGGCCTGGCTGGCAATCACTTTGCTGAGCACCTGGGCCTGGCCCAGCAGCTTGTCGAAAAACGCCACCTTGCTGGACAGCGAAGACTCGCCCTGGGCCGCCTTGAGGGTCTCGAGCATCTCGCTGCGCTTGTCATCAAAAGCCTTGACCTGTGCTTCATCGCCGCTCATTGCCGCCAAGGCGGACAGGCGCCGCTGCACCTGTTGCTCGACGCCGGCTATCTGCGTCTCGAGATCCGCGGCCTTGCCCGATTGGCCGAGCACGGCATTGATCTGCACCAGGTTGCCGAGGGCTTCCACCTCGCCGCGCAGGGCCAGGCTGCTGGCCAGCAACTCCAGGCTCTGCAGCTCGGTGCGGGTGGCGTGGAACTGCGCATAGGAATCGCGGACCAGGTAATAGTTGGTCACCAGCATGGGCAGGAAAAACAGAATACTGATCAGGCTGAACTTCATCCCGAAGCTCAGTCGGTTCATCAACGCGATGGCCGGATACAACAGGCTGTTCACAGGTGGCGCCCTCCGATTCTTATTGTTCTGCGCACAGTGGCACAAGGCCACTGAGTGTATTCAGCAGCACCTGTATAGCGCATATCGGATCGGGGGTTTGTAACTTAAGGTTAACCGGCTGCGGAGCGACCAACGGCCGCTCCGTCACGACTCTTAGCCAAGCACGGTCCACAGGGCGAAACAGGCGTACCAGAGCACTGCCGAGCGCAGCAGCAACTCCCACAGGTTATCCAGCCCGAGCAGACCATCGGGGCCTGCCGACGTGCTGGCCGGCAAATCACCGGCTACACGGCCAACTGTGCTGATCAAGCCGGCGGCACTGATGTGCCAGTTGAGCAGTTCGTGCAGCATCACCCGGCTGACCGCGACGAAGTTGCCAACCAGGGCAAAACTCACGCCCAGCACGCGCACCGGCGCCCAGTCAAAGGCGTGGCGCAGTTGCAAGGCATGCTCGCGCAACGCGGGGGTGCGCCCATGTTCGGCGGTCAGCGCCAATAGCCGATAGGCCAGGGCAGCCGCCGGGCCGAGCAGGAAGTACCAGAAAATCACCGCGAAAAAGCTCTGGTAGGCCTGCCACAACAGGTTGCCCTGCACCCGTTCCAGCAACGCCTGGGCATCGTCGGCGGTCAGGCCCAGGTCGCGCTCGGCGACATGCACCGCTGCCTGTTCATCGCCGCGCCGCCAGGCATCGCGAAACGGTCCTTGCGCGGCCTTGATGTCGCCACGACCGAGGCTGTAGATCAGCACCAGCAGGTGCACCGGCAAGGCCAGCAAACCGTAGGCCACCGGCTCCAGCACGTGCAGCAGCAAGGCCAGCAGGCCCACCGGCAGCAACACCAGGATGCCCAACACCCACCAGGGGTGGCGTCTGCCGTCACGCTCCAGGCGCGCAAGCTCGGTGACGAAAAAACCGTCGCGTTGCAGGCGCTGGCGCAGGGCCGAGAACTTCTCGAACCACAGCACCAGCAACAGCACCAGAAAACTCATGGGTGTTCCTCCTTGTCCTTGAGGCCAGCGCGGTAGCGCGGCCAGTCAAATGCATCACCAGGGTCGGTCTTGCGTCCCGGGGCAATGTCGCTGTGGCCCTGAATCCGTTCAGTGCCAATGGCTGGCCAGGCAGCCAGGATCTGCCGGGTCAATGTTTGCAACGCCTGATACTGGGCATCGGTGAAAGGCAGTTCATCAGTGCCCTCAAGCTCGATACCGATGGAAAAGTCGTTGCATGCCTCACGCCCGTCGAAACAGGACACTCCGGCATGCCAGGCGCGGTCCAGACAAGAGACAAACTGAGTGACCTTGCCGTCACGTTCGATGAGAAAGTGCGCCGACACGCGCAGGTGCTGGATACCTTCGAAATACGGGTGTTCGCTGGCATCCAGGCGGTTCTGGAAAAATTCCTGGACCTTGCCGGTACCGAACTGCGCTGGCGGCAGACTGATGTTGTGGATAACCAGCAGGGAGATGACTTCGCCCTCGGCGCGGGCATTGCAGTTGGGCGAGGGACAGTGGCAAACGCCGGCGAACCAGCCAGTAGCGCGGTCCAGTTGCATAGAAAATCCTGAGACACGGGGGCACTGGCTCAGTATGCCCCGTGGTGACGCGGGATGCATCGTTAAAACGCGCAGGAAACTAGCGTGCCTGCGCCTGGCGTAACTGGCTGAGCACAGAGTCCAGGGCCCGGTCGAACAGCAGGGTGTCGTCCAGCTGGCGCACATGCCCGCGGCGCAAGGCCACGGCCAGGGCCATGCGCGACCATTCGCGGACCTTGAGGCCGGTACGGTTGACGAAGATGAAACGGTCGGTGCTGTCGATCTGGGCAATCAGCTTGCAGCGCTGCACCTCGTCTTCATCGAGCAGCTCGACCCAGGCACCGATGCGCAGGCGCTCGACCTGCAGCAATGCCGGGTCGTCATCGGCCAGGCGTACCTGGGCTGCTTGCGGCTCGCCGGCCTCAGGCGCGCGCAGGACGATTTCATCGAGCACCAGCACCCGCTCGCTGACGTCGTTGGGCACCACCCGCCCACCGACCACCGGCGTATCGAACATCTGCACATGGAGAATTTCAAGCTGGGCAAAGAATTCGCTGGTGGCAAACGGATCGAACGCGGCGCTGGCCAGGCCATCGCGCAAGGCCTTGAGCAGGCCCGGCACCAGCTCCAGCAGGCGCAGGCGCGCTGCGTCTTCAGTGTGTGGTTGCACGCTCCAGATCAGCTCATCCATGGTCTCCAGGGCTTCGAGCCACTGGCTGGAGGTGTCGCCATGCTTGAGGCAGGCCAGCAACAGCACCTGGCTCCAGGCCTCTTCAAGCAAGCGCACCACCACCCGCGGCAGCGAGCGGCCGAGCAGGCGCCGGTTGAGCTCCTGCTGCACCCGCTGACGGGCCAAGGCAGTACGTGCGCGGCCTTCTTCGGCGTCGCGGGTGCGTTGTTCGAGCAGCTCATTGCGACGTCGCTCATCACTGCTGAAGGCGAGAAATTCGGCGAGCAGTTCGGAAAATATCGCCGGGTCGTCGACAAAGTCGCTGAGCAGGCGCTGGACGATTTTTTCTACCCGCAGGTACAGGCTGTCGCGCTGGCAATCATCGCTGGCGCCCCAGCCCATGGCCGCCGTGGCGATTTCGTTGAGCAGGCGCCGGGCCGGATGGCTGCTGCGGCTGAAAAAACTCTTGTCGAGGACCGCGACCTTGAGCATCGGGATTTGCATGCGGCCGATCAGGGCGCGCAGTGAACGCGGCAGGTTGCGATCGGCGAGGATGAACTCGAAGAGCATGGCGATCAGGTTGATGACATCTTCGTCGACCACCTCGATCTTGCGGTAGGTGCCGCTCTTTACGCTGACCCGGGTCAGCAACTGTTCAAGCTGCTGGTGCAGGTCGAAGTCATCGGTCTGCGCTGTCGGCGGCACGTAATGCTGCAGGTGCGAAAGCAGGCGCAACAGGTCACGGGTGCTGATCGCCTGGACCTGCTCACAGGCCTCCAGGCGCGGGGCAACTCGCCCGCGCACCGGCGACAGCAGCGCCTGCAACGAGGCAAATACCGCCTGGCCGTTGGCATCCAGCGGATCACTGGGCGATTGCTGGTCGGTTGTGCTGGCCGCAGCCTCGCGCTCAGCCGGCGGGCGGTCCTGGGCGCGGCGTCGCGGCACGGCCTTGAGTTCGGGCAACACGCCGGTGGCAATCAGCAACTGGTTGGCCTCGCCGTACAACTGGTCGGCGTCGTGCAGCACATAGCGCTCAAACAATTTGAGGATGATCAGCTTGACCTTGATGCCCACGCCCAGGCTGCGCCCGGCGCGCAAAAAATAATCGCACAGCATTGCCGGGCCCAGCGGGTTGCGCGGATCGTCCAGGGCCTGGCCGACCAGGGCGCTGAAGCGCAAGGTCAACTGGTTGAGGGCAATACCGTCGCGGGCCAGCACCCGCGCGACCATGGCATCCAGGGCCACGGTACGTTCCAGCTCGTCATTGGCCACCAGCGCCAGGCGGTCGTAGCCATGGCTGTGCAGGGCCTCGGGCTGGCCGATCTGCACGAACGCTTCATAGAAATGGTCGAGGTAACCGCGCTCGATGTTCTTGCGCTTGAGGCGCAGGTCGCGCATGGCTTCGAAAAGGATGTTCTGTTCAACGTTGCTCGCGGCCTTGTCGGCCATCTCGAACAGGGTGTCGTCGGCGTTGTCGAACAACGCCTGCAGGCCCTGGCGCAGTTGCAGCGCGGCCTTGTCACGTACCTGCAGAAGCACCACCGGCAGACGAGCGAGGGGCGCTGTGTGCGCCTGATCGGTGATGGCCTTGATCGGCACCACCTTCCCGTCGTTGTGCATCCTGGTCTCCTTGCAGGTTCGATTTTGAGCTTTTTAGCGGTCGTCAAAGCTATGACGCCAAATACAAGGCGCATTATCGAGTAAAAACCTCCTGCTCGCCAGTGCGCACATGCCGCTGCTGATAGACCGGTGCCCGGACAAAAAGCTCAGTTGGCCTGACCAAAGGTCAAGCTTTGGCCGCCACTACAGTGTTTGCTGCAAGCGCGGGCTGCCCTGCCCTATAATCGCCAGCACTTAGCTTGTGGAGCCCGCCATGCCGAATTTACGCCTCGCCGACCTGACCGCCGAAATCGAAGCCAACGTGCGCCGTGCGTTGCTTGAAGACATCGGCAGTGGCGACATCACCGCCCAGTTGATCCCGGCCGAGCGCCTGGCCAAGGCCACCATCATTACCCGCGATGACTGCGTGATTGCCGGCACGGCCTGGGTCGACGCGGTGTTCCGCCAACTCGACCCACGGGTTGCGGTGCACTGGCAGGTCGCTGATGGCGAGCGCGCCAGCGCCAACCAGGTACTGTTCCACCTTGAAGGCCCGGCCCGATCCTTGCTCAGTGGCGAGCGCTCGGCGCTGAACTTCCTGCAGATGCTCTCAGGCGTTGCCAGCCACGCGCAGTTCCTCGCCGACAAGGTCGCCGACACCCAGGTCAAACTGCTCGACACTCGCAAGACCCTGCCCGGCCTGCGCCTGGCGCAAAAGTACGCGGTCACCTGCGGCGGCTGCCATAACCACCGCATCGGCCTCTACGACGCCTTCCTGATCAAGGAAAACCACATCGCCGCCAGCGGTGGCATCGCCCAGGCGATCAGCGCCGCGCACCGCATTGCCCCGGGCAAGCCGGTAGAAATCGAGGTCGAAAGCCTGGATGAGCTCAAAGAAGCGCTGGAAGCGGGCGCCGACATCATCATGCTCGATGAACTGAGCCTGGACGACATGCGCGAAGCGGTGCGCCTGAATGCCGGCAAGGCCAAGCTGGAAGCCAGCGGCGGGGTGACGGAAAGCACCTTGCGGGTGATCGCTGAAACGGGTGTCGACTACATCTCCATCGGGGCGATGACCAAGGATGTAAAAGCGGTGGACCTGTCCATGCGCCTGAGCCTCTGAGGCAGAATGCAGAGACAAAAAAACCGGCCATCAGGCCGGTTTTTTGTTCACCATCAAACCTGTCAGAGCGCTGCGTTCTGCAGCCCATCCAGGTAACGCTCGACATCCAGCGCGGCCATGCAGCCGGCACCGGCCGAGGTGATGGCCTGGCGGTACACGTGGTCAGCCACGTCACCGGCAGCGAACACACCTTCAACGTTGGTCGCGGTGGCGTTGCCGTCACGGCCGCCGTTGACTACCAGGTAGCCGTCTTTCAAGGTCAATTGGCCTTCGAACAGCGAGGTGTTCGGGGTGTGACCGATGGCGATGAACACGCCGTCGACCTTGATTTCGTCGAAGCTGCCGTCGTTGTTCTTCAGGCGCGCACCGGTGACGCCCATGTCGTCGCCCAGCACTTCGTCCAGGGTGGCATTGAGTTTCAGCTCGATCTTGCCTTCGGCCACGCGGGCGTTGAGCTTGTCGATGAGGATCTTCTCGGCACGGAAGGTCTCGCGGCGGTGAACCAGGGTGACCTTGCTGGCGATGTTGGCCAGGTACAGGGCTTCCTCGACGGCGGTGTTGCCACCACCGACCACGGCGACCGGCTTGTTGCGGTAGAAGAAACCGTCGCAGGTCGCGCAGGCGGAAACGCCTTTGCCCATGAACGCTTCTTCCGATGGCAGGCCCAGGTAGCGAGCGCTGGCGCCGGTGGCGATGATCAGCGCGTCACAGGTGTAGGTGGCGCTGTCGCCCTTGAGGGTGTACGGCTTGCTGGCCAGGTCAACGGCGTTGATGTGGTCGAACACCACTTCGGTTTCGAAACGCTCGGCGTGTTCCTGCATGCGTTGCATCAGCGCCGGGCCGGTCAGGCCGTGGGCGTCGCCCGGCCAGTTGTCGACTTCGGTGGTGGTGGTCAGCTGGCCGCCGGCCTGCATGCCGGTGATCAGCAGCGGCTTGAGGTTGGCGCGCGCGGCGTAGACGGCGGCGCTGTAACCGGCAGGGCCGGAACCGAGGATGATCACTCGCGAATGGCGTACTTCAGACATGTCACACTCCTTTCGACCTGGCACTTGCTGGCCAGCATCGTTTTGCCGGGATTGCCGGCTGGAATAAAAAAGAACCTGCGAAGCACTTGGGGAAGGCTTTGGGTCGCAGGTCCTGAAAAGCGTTAAGCCACAGCCTTACAGGCTGGCAGCGTTCTCGGCCAGGTAGTCGGCAACGCCCTTGGCGTCGGCCTTCATGCCTTTCTGGCCCTTGCGCCAACCGGCCGGGCAGACCTCACCGTGCTGTTCGGTGAACTGCAGGGCTTCGACCAGGCGGATCATCTCGTCGACTTCACGGCCCAGCGGCAGGTTGTTGACCACCTGGTGCTGGACAACGCCTTGCTGGTCGATCAGGAACGAGGCACGCAGGGCCACGCCGTCATCGTGCTCGATACCGTAGGCACGGGTGATCTCGTGCTTGACGTCGGCGACCATGGTGAACTCGACCGCGCCGATACCGCCCTTCTCCACCGGCGTGCTGCGCCAGGCGTGGTGGGTGAACTGCGAGTCGATGGAAACACCGACCACTTCCACACCCAGCTCGCGGAACTTGTCCATGCGGTTGTTGTGAGCAATGATTTCCGACGGGCAGACAAAGGTGAAGTCCAGCGGCCAGAAGAACAGCACGACGTACTTGCCGCGCAGGGAAGAAAGCTTGAAGCTGTCGACGATCGAACCGTCGCCCAACACTGCCGCCGCGTCGAAATCAGGGGCTTGCTTGTTGACCAGAATGCTCATGGAAACTCCTTGAAAGTCAGAATTCGAAGGCGTTGAAAAGATGTGCGCACTTTAGCGAGGTGGCAGAGATTAAGGAAATATCCTTAGACAATCCACCTTATAGGCCGGCTCTATTCATCAGCAAAGGCGCGCGCGGTTTATCTATGAGCCCTGGCCGAAGATGCTGCCGAGGTTTTGTTACAGCCCGTTTCTCGCTCTGCGCCGCGCTTTCGCCCGTCGCGCAAACTCGGTAAGGTCAGCGCGTTTGCCTTTACCCGGAGCCTTCCCTTATATGCAAGCCCCTGTCCTCTCTGGCCCACAGTACCTGCGTGAAGGGCTGAAACTGGTCCTGAGCCCGAGCCTGCGCCTGTTCGTGTTGCTGCCGCTGGCAGTCAACCTGCTGCTGTTCGTCGGCCTGATCTACCTGGCCGGCCACCAGTTCAGCCTCTGGGTCGACTCGCTGATGCCCAGCCTGCCGAGCTGGCTGAGTTTTCTCAACTACGTGCTGTGGCCGCTGTTCGTGGTGTTGGTGGGGCTGATGGTGTTCTTCACCTTCACCATGCTGGCCAACATCATTGCCGCGCCGTTCAATGGTTTCCTGGCGGAAAAGGTCGAAGTGGTGGTGCGCGGTACCGATGACTTTCCGGCCTTCAGCTGGGCCGAACTCACCGCCATGGTGCCCCGTACCCTGGGCCGCGAAGCGCGCAAGCTGGGCTACTTCCTGCCACGGGCGATCGGTCTGTTCATCCTCTCGCTGATCCCGGTGGTGAACATCATCGCCGCGCCGCTGTGGCTGCTGTTCGGGATCTGGATGATGGCCATCCAGTACATCGACTACCCGGCCGACAACCACAAGATGAGCTGGCAGGACATGCTCGCCTGGCTGCGCGAAAAGCGCTGGCAGAGCCTGGGTTTTGGTGGCTCGGTGTACCTGGTGCTGCTGGTGCCGTTTCTCAACATCCTGATGATGCCGGCAGCAGTGGCCGGCGCCACGCTGTTCTGGGTCCGCGAGCGTACCTGAAGCAGCGCCGCGTAGCCGCCCGGCTACGCGGCACTACCATCAGCTCGACAGCTGGTTGGAAAACTGCCCTACCGCGTTGACCACCTTCTGTGCACCGTCCTGAATCTCGACGATCACCGTGCCGGTCTGCCCGGCCAGTGACAGGCCCTGCTCGGCCTGGCGCTTGCTGCTGTCGATGATGTCCACCGCTGCCTTGGCCAGTTGTTCGTTCTGCTGCACCACCCGGGCGATTTCCTCGGTGGCGGTGCTGGTGCGCGAGGCCAGTTGCCGGACCTCGTCGGCGACCACGGCAAAGCCGCGGCCCTGCTCACCGGCACGTGCGGCCTCGATGGCGGCGTTGAGGGCCAGCAGGTTGGTCTGCCCGGCAATGTCGCTGATGGTCTTGATGATCGAGCCGATCACCTGCGACTGCTTGTCCAGCGCCTCGATGCCTTCGGCAGCCTCCTGCATGTAAGTTTCCAGGCCGCGCATGACGTCAACGGTCTGGGTCACCACTTCGGTGGCCTTGCGCGCACAGGCGTCGGTTTCCAGCGAGGTGGTGTAGGCAATGTCGGCGGCCTGGGCCACGGCCGTTTCCTGGTTGACCTGATCGGTGATCACGGTGGCGAACTTGACCACTTTGTAGAGCACGTCGTGGGCATCGATGATCGGGTTGTAAGACGCCTCCAGCCACACCACGCGGCCATGGGCATCAATGCGCTTGAAGCGTTCGGCGACGAACTCACCACGGCGCAGCTTGTCCCAGAACGCGTGATAGCCCACCGAGTTGTACTCTTCCGGCTCGCAGAACAGACGGTGATGCTTGCCCACCACCTGGTCGAGCTTGTAGCCCATGGTCTGCAGGAAGCGCTCGTTGGCGGCCAGCACCTCACCGTTGAGGTTGAACTCGATCACCGCCGTGGAGCGCATCAGCGCCTTGATCAGGCTCTCGTGCTCGCGGGAGGTTTCAATGGTGCGGGTCAGGTCGCTGGAGTGCAGGGTGAAATACTTGATGCGCCCTTCGCTGTTTTTCACCGGCTGCAGGATCGAGC
Source organism: Pseudomonas sp. 2(2015) (assembly GCF_000955865.1). Classification (NCBI taxonomy): domain Bacteria; kingdom Pseudomonadati; phylum Pseudomonadota; class Gammaproteobacteria; order Pseudomonadales; family Pseudomonadaceae; genus Pseudomonas; species Pseudomonas sp. 2(2015). Next base: position 177,068 of record NZ_JYOF01000004.1, on the reverse strand, counting down.
GCAGCCAGGCCTCTTCGCCATTGCCCCGCAGCAGGCGGAAAGCACCATTGAGATGCTCGCTACGGGCAATGGCGTGCTTCATGCGCTGGTAAAAGTCGAGTTGCTTGACGTGCGCCGGGACGATTTCCTCGATGTTGCGGCCAATCAGTTGATGGCTGCTGTAGAGCATCTCTTTTTCGAAATTGCTGTTGACCGATTCGATGCGCCCCTGCGGATCGAGCTGCAGCACCAGCATCTCACTGTCGAGGCTGCACTTTACTTGCTCCACTGATTGCAGTTCTTCGCGCAGCCGGAGGATTTCTTGCTTGAGTTTGCTGTTGAACATGACGCTCTCCCGGAGCGAAATCAGTCATTCGAATGCTTCTGCATCGGCTGGCGGACCTGCAATCTTGAGTCACTTGCTGGGAAATATTTGCGCACCTGAAATCGCCAGTAATCAGGCGTCATCGATCTGTCATTTTGCGGTCATAGAGCGGCAATCGGCACGGTCGAAACTGGCTTCATGAGCACACCGCCCCTGCATGTCACCCTGATCAGCGAAACCTTCCCACCCGAGATCAACGGCGTGGCCAACACCCTTGGCCGCCTCAGCGATGGCTTGCGATCGCGCGGCCATCGGGTCGAGTTGGTGCGCCCGCGGCAAGCGGCCGAACTGCCCTCGGCCAGCGACGACAACCTGCTGCTGTGCCGCGGCTGGCCGTTGCCGGGGTACCCGGGTTTGCAATGGGGCCAGGTGTCGATGCACAAGCTGCTGCGCCGCTGGCGCCGGCAGCGCCCGGACGTACTGTACATCGCCACCGAAGGCCCGCTGGGCCTGAGCGCCCTGCGCGCGGCGCGGCGCCTGGGGATCGCCGTGGTCAGCGGTTTTCACACCAATTTCCAGCAGTACTCCAGCGAATACGGCCTGGGCCTGCTGGCGCGCCTGCTGACCCACTACCTACGCTGGTTCCACCGGCGCACCCACAGCACCCTGGTGCCCAGCCCAAGCCAGCGCCTGGAGCTGGAACGGCGCGGCTTCGACAACCTCAGCCTGATGGCCCGGGGAGTCGATAGCCAGTTGTTCAACCCGGCGCGGCGCAGCCAGGCGCTGCGTGAGCAATGGGGGGTGGGCGCCGATGATATTGCCCTGTTGCATGTCGGACGCCTGGCCGCCGAGAAGAACCTAGGTTTGCTGCAACCTTGCCTGGACGCCCTGCAACAGCAGTATCCGCAACGGCGCATCAAATTGATCGTGGTCGGTGACGGGCCGCAACGCAGCGTGCTCGAACAACGCCTGCCGGGCGCAATATTCTGCGGCGCCCAGCGCGGCGAAAGCCTGGCTGAACACTATGCATCAGGGGATATTTTTGTGTTTCCCAGCCTGACCGAAACCTTCGGCAACGTCGTGCTAGAAGCCTTGGCCTCAGGCCTGGGTGTGGTTGCCTACGATCAAGCCGCGGCAGCCCAGCACATTCGCCACGGGCATAGCGGTGCGCTGGCCATGCCGGGGGATGCAGCAGCCTTTATCGATGCCGCCTGCTGGTTGCTGGAAGAGCCGGAAACTCTGCGCCGGGTGCGCCTCAATGCCCGCCAGCACGCCAGCCGCCAAGGCTGGCCGGCGATTGTCGAACAGTTCGAAGCGCACCTGCAGGCAGCCTGTCGCCAGGACCAGGGCAGCATTGCGCGCCCAGGCCCGGCGACGCTTGCGATCAAACCAGGGTCGTCAACGCCTCACGGCTGAACGGCAGGATGTCTTGCTCGCGGCCATCGCGCACCTTGGCGGCCCACTCCGGGTCGACCAGCAGCGCCCGGCCCACCGCCACCAGGTCGAACTCATCGTTGTTCAGGCGCTTGAGCAGGTTCTCAAGGCTGGCCGGTTGCGCCACCTTGTCGGTCGCCACCATGAACTGCAGGAACTCGCCATCCAGGCCGACGCTGCCGACGGTGATGGTCGGCTTGCCGGTGAGCTGGCGGGTCCAGCCGGCCAGGTTGAGGTCCGAGCCTTCGAACTCCGGCTCCCAGAAGCGCCGGGTCGAGCAGTGGAAGATATCCACACCGGCGTCTACCAATGGCTGCAGGAAGGCGCCGAGGGCCTCGGCGCTCTGTACCAGGCGGGCGCTGTAGTCCTGCTGCTTCCACTGCGAAAAGCGGAAAATGATCGGGAATTCCGGGCCCACCGCCGCACGCACCGCCTGGATCAGTTCGATGGCAAAACGCGAACGGCCGGCCAGGTCGCCGCCGTACTCATCCGTGCGCTGGTTGCTGGCCTCCCAGAAGAACTGGTCAATCAGGTAGCCGTGGGCACCGTGGATCTCGACGCCATCCATGCCGATGGCCTGGGCATCGCGAGCGGCCTGGGCAAACGCCTCGATCACTTCGCGGATATCGGCCTTGCTCATGCCGTGCACCACAACCTGGCCATCCTTGAGCTTCTCGCTCGGGCCATAACCCGGCACGCTGGCGTCCGGCTCAGTGCCCAGGCGGCGCACGCTGCCCACGTGCCAGAGCTGCGGCACGATGCGCCCGCCTTCGGCGTGCACGGCATCGACGACATTCTTCCAGCCAGCCAGGGCGTCGTCGCCGTAAAAACGCGGCACATTCGGGTAGCCATTGGCAGCCTGGTGACCGACGGTGGTGCCTTCGGTGATGATCAGCCCAACGCCGGCAGCGGCGCGGCGGCGGTAGTACTCGACCACTTGTGCGTGGGGCACGCCGCCGGGGCAGAAGGTGCGGGTCATCGGTGCCATGACCACGCGGCTTGGCAGCTCGAGGGCGCCCAATTGGAAGGGTTTGAACAGTGCGGTGGCGGACATGCGGCGCTCCTGGGAAGAGGGAATGCGCCTGAGGATAGGGTGAGCCGTTCGGGTGGCCCAGTACTATTGATCTGGGTGATTAAACAGCATCGCGGGGCTAGCCCCGCGATCAACCGATCAGGCCAAGGCCTTCTCGATCGCCTGCACCACCGCCGGATCATCCGGCGCGGTACGCGGCGAGAAGCGCGCCAATACCCGGCCGTCCTTGCCAACCAGAAACTTCTCGAAGTTCCAGGTGATATCGCCAGGGAACTCGGCACCTTCACCGGCCAGCAAACGGTACAACTGATGGCGGTCATGACCATTGACCTCCAGCTTGCTGCCCAACGGAAAGGTCACGCCGTAGTTCAGGCTGCAGAACTTCTGGATTTCTTCTTCAGTGCCCGGCTCCTGCCCGGCAAACTGGTTGCACGGCAGGCCCAGTACGCTGAAGCCTTTGCCCTTGTACTGCTGATAGAGGTTTTCCAGCGCCGCGTACTGCGGGGTCAGGCCACACTTGGAGGCGACATTGACCACCAGCACCACCTGGCCCTTGAACGGCGCCAGAGGCAACTCCTGGCCATCCAGTGCCTGCAACTTCAGGTCGTGAAATGCACTCATGACGTACTCCCCTTTCCAGATCCCGGTTGTCGCTGCGGGCTGCAATCAATAAAACCAGCCCATTAAAAAGGCGCCCTGCCAAGCCGTCTTCCCCTGCTGGAGTGCGACGGACTTGCCCGGGCGCCTTCGCGACTCTCTGAGCTTAGCGCAGAAAATCAGTGGTGATGGCCACCTTCGCCATGGATGTGGCGATGAGCGATTTCTTCTTCGCTGGCATCACGAACATCGACGACCTTGACCTTGAAGTTCAGGCGCTGGCCAGCCAGTGGGTGGTTGCCATCAACGGTGACGTCGTCGCCGTCCAGGTCGCGAATGGTGACGATCTGCATCTGGCCATCCGGCGCCGAAGCGTGGAACTGCATGCCCACTTCCAGCTCGTCGACACCTTCGAACATGCTGCGGTTCAGGGTGCTGACCAGCTCGGCCAGGTATTCGCCGTAGGCGTCTTCCGGCTCGACGGCAACGTCCAGCTCGTCACCGGTGGTTTTGCCTTCCAGGGCTTTTTCCAGGCCCGGGATGATGTTGCCTGCGCCATGCAGGTAGACCAGCGGAGCGCCGCCGGCGGAGCTGTCGATGACCTCACCAGCGTCGTTGGTGAGGGTATAGTCGATGGAGACAGCCTTGTTGGCGGCGATCAGCATGGGGCGAGACCTTTTGCATAAGAATGTAGAACGAACAAGTGTAACCAAGGCATCGCCTGAAAGCGAACGCAACCCGGACAAACGGGTTGCCGGATACTTCAGCCAGGTGCTGGGTTTCCATCAGGACGAGGACGGCCACTGGGTGGTCGAGCTGTCGTGCGGACACACCCAGCACCTGCGCCACCAGCCGCCCTGGCAATCACGCAGCTGGGTGCTCGACCCCGAGCAACGCCAGCAACGCATCGGCCAGGCATTTGCCTGTGGCTGGTGCGCTCAGGGGGCCGATAGCGCTACCCTTGGCAATTGATTCTTTGCACAGCTCATTTCGAGAAGCTCGCATGCAGACATTTTTTATCGCGCCGACCGACTTTGGGGTCGGCCTGACTTCGATCAGCCTGGGCCTGGTGCGCACCCTGGAGCGCGCCGGCCTCAAGGTCGGCTTCTTCAAGCCGATCGCCCAGCCGCACCCGGGCGATACCGGCCCGGAACGCTCCACCGAACTGGTTGCCCGCACCCATGGCCTGAAGCCGCCCCAGCCGCTGAGCCTGGCCCATGTCGAGCGCATGCTCGGCGATGGCCAGCTGGATGAACTGCTCGAGGAGATCATCACCCTGTACCAGCAGGCCTGCGTCGGCAAGGACGTGGTGGTGGTCGAAGGCATGGTCCCGACCCGCCACGCCAGCTACGCCGCGCGGGTCAACCTGCACCTGGCCAAGAGCCTGGATGCCGAGGTGATCCTGGTCTCGGCGCCGGAAAACGAAGTGCTCACCGAGCTGTCCGGGCGCGTCGAGCTGCAGGCCCAGTTGTTCGGCGGCCCGCGCGACCCAAAAGTGCTTGGGGTGATCCTCAACAAGGTGCGCACCGACGAAGACATGAACGCCTTCGCCGCGCGCCTGACCGAGCATTCGCCGCTGCTGCGTGGCGGCGACTTCCGCCTGCTCGGCTGCATCCCGTTCCAGGCCGGCCTCAACGACCCGCGCACCCGCGACGTCGCCGAGCTGCTCGGTGCCCAGGTGCTCAACGCCGGTGACTACGAAACCCGGCGCATGAACAAGATCATCATTTGCGCCCGGACCGTGGCCAACACCGTGCCGCTGCTCAAGCCCGGCACCCTGGTGGTGACCCCGGGCGATCGCGACGACATCATCCTCGCCGTGAGCCTGGCGGCGATCAACGGCGTACCGCTGGCCGGCCTGCTGCTGACCAGCGACAGCAAGCCCGACCCGCGCATCCTCGAACTGTGCCAGGGCGCGCTGCTGGCCGGCTTGCCGATCCTTTCGGTGAGCACCGGCTCCTACGACACCGCCAACCAGCTCAACGGCCTGAACAAGGAAATCCCGGTGGATGACCGTGAGCGCGCCGAGCTGATCACCGATTTCGTCGCCAGCTACCTGGACGCCGACTGGCTGCACCAGCGCTGCGGCACCCCGCGCGAACTGCGCCTGTCACCAGCGGTGTTTCGCTACCAGTTGATCCAGCGCGCCCAGCAGGCCAACAAACGCATCGTCCTGCCCGAAGGCGCAGAACCGATGACCGTGCAGGCCGCCGCCATCTGCCAGGCTCGCGGCATCGCCCGCTGCGTGTTACTGGCCAAGCCCGACGACGTCCAGGCCGTGGCCCGCGCCCAGGGCATCACCTTGCCCGAGGGCCTGGAGATTCTTGACCCGGACCTGATCCGCGAGCGCTACGTCGAGCCAATGGTCAGCCTGCGCAAGAGCAAAAGCCTCAATGCACCGATGGCCGAGCAACAACTGGAAGACCCGGTGGTGATCGGCACCATGATGCTCGCCCTGGACGAGGTCGACGGCCTGGTCTCGGGCCTGGTGCACTCCACCGCCAACACCATCCGCCCGGCCCTGCAACTGATCAAGACCGCCCCCGGCTGCAGCCTGGTGTCATCGGTGTTCTTCATGCTCTTTCCCGAGCAGGTGCTGGTGTACGGCGACTGCGTGATGAACCCGCACCCGACGGCCAATGAACTGGCGGAAATCGCCCTGCAGAGCGCCGACTCCGCCGCAGCCTTCGGCATTGCCCCGCGGGTGGCGATGATCAGCTACTCCAGCGGTGATTCGGCCACTGGCGAAGAGGTCGAGAAGGTCCGCGAAGCCACCCTGCTGGCCCAGGAAACCCAGCGCGGCCTGCTGATCGATGGCCCGTTGCAATACGATGCCGCCGCCAACCTGGAGATCGCCCGGCAACTGGCGCCCAACAGCCAGGTGGCTGGCCGCGCCACGGTATTCGTGTTCCCCGACCTGAACACCGGCAACACCACCCACAAGGCCGTCCAGCGCAGCGCCGATTGCGTCAGCCTGGGGCCGATGCTGCAAGGCCTGCGCAAGCCGGTCAACGACCTGCCGCGCGGCGCCCAGGTCGACGACATCGTCTACACCATCGCCCTGACCGCCATTCAGGCCAACCGCTCACTGGATAGTTGAACATGCTCGGATTGCTACCCGCGCCACTGCGCGGGGTTATCGCCTCGCTGCTGCTGGGGCTCAACACCATCGTCTGCTGCACCCCGCTGTTCATCGTCAGCCTGTTCAAGCTGTTGCTGCCATTCGCCGCGGCGCAGCGCCTCACCGATGAACTGATGCGCCACATTCACGAGGCCTGGATCAGCAACAACAATGCCTGGATCAACCTGCTGGGCAAGGCCCGCTGGCAGGTCGAGGGCCTGGCCGGGCTGGATTACCAGCACAGCTACCTGGTCACCAGTAACCACCAGAGCTGGGTCGATATCCTGGTGCTGCAATACGTGCTCAATCGGCGTATCCGCCCGCTGAAGTTCTTCCTCAAGCAGGTGCTGATCTGGGTGCCGGTGATCGGCCTGGCCTGGTGGGCGCTGGGCTTCCCGTTCATGAAGCGCTATTCCAAGGCGTACCTGGCCAAGCACCCGGAAAAGGCCGGCAAAGACCTGGAAACCACTCGCCGCACCTGCGCCAAATTCCGCGGCAAGCCGACGGCGATCTTCAACTTCGCCGAAGGCACGCGCTTCACCGCAGCCAAGCATCGCCAGCAGCAGTCACCGTTCAAGCACCTGCTCAAGCCCAAGGCCGGCGGCATTGCCTTTGTGCTTGATGCCATGGGCGAGCAATTGCAGTCGATCGTCAATGTCACCATTCATTATCCGAACGGTGCGCCAGGGTTCTGGGACTTGTTGTGCGGGCGGGTCAGGCACATTGTCGTGCACTTCGAGGAGCTGGCGATTCCGGCCGAGTTCCTCGGCAGGAACTACGACCAGGATGAAACCTACCGCCTGGCTTTCCAGCAATGGATCAACCAGCTGTGGAGCGACAAGGACGCCCTGCTCGAACGGCTGCGACAAAACGCCGACGGGTAATTTGCCAGACAGCATCTATGCTCACTTCCTACGATGATTTCACTAGCAATCACAAGGAACGTAAGCCTATGAAACCGCTGCGCCGCTTCGCCCATGCTGTTGCTGTCGTTTCGCTTCTGTCTGCAGCCAGTTTCACGGTGCAGGCAGAAGACATCCTGATCGACGCTGTCGCTACCCAAGATATGGTGGATACCAAAGTCCTTGCCATCGACCATGACAAGCGCATCGTTACAGTGGCTGGCCCTAAGAACTCCGAGGTGCCGATTCAGCTGAGCGAACAGGCCAAGGACCTGCATAACCTCAAGGTCGGCGACCTGGTCAACATCACCGTCAACCGCTCGGTTGCTACCGTGCTCGAAACCGACCTTAGCAAGGCCCCGGGCATCAGCAAGGACGCTGGCGTCATCCGTGCCACCAAGGACAACCCCAACCCGGGTGGTGAGGCGTTCCGGCAGATCAAGGTCACCTCGAAGATCACCAAGATTGACCTGAAAACCCACGAAGTCACGCTGATGCCGCCTGAAGGCCCGCAAAGGGTCGTTAAGGTCGAAGATCCTGACCTTCAGAAACGCATGAAAAAACTCAAGGTCGGCCAGTCTGTGGTCATCGTTTTTACCGATGTGCTGAAAGTCACCACCAAAAGCCCAAGCTAAGTACATCGCGGGTCAAGTCGAGACGTCGCACCGCCGCTCCCACAGGATTTTGTGCTGTCTCTGTGGGAGCGGGCTTGACCCGCGATCAGCCGCCTCAAGCCTTGATTGCCCGGCTCTCCAGCCCATCGAGCAAGGCATCGATCAATGCCTTGGCCATTTCATGGGAATGCAGGGTCGCCTGAAGAAGCCCTCGCCCCGGCTCACGGGTATGCTCAACCGCCAGCGGCCCGGTCAGGCTCGCGCACTTCAAATACAGCGATGCATGCACCAGCGCATCTTCGACATTGACCCCGGCGCGCACGGCGAATAACTGTGGATGACCGACATCGCAGAGGCCGAAGGGCGTCTCTGTGGTTTCGAGAAGGTGGAATTCAGGTGGGTCTGGAACGATCTTTTTCATAATGAAGCTCCTGATGTTAAGGGAGCTGCACCACCTCTGTCGCCAAACAGAAATGGTGGCAGCTGTACGCAGGTTGGCGAACCGAGACATCAGGACAACCCGGCAGGGCCGAAGCCCTCCCGCGCACAACTGCCATAACGACTGACGTCATGGAAGCAGAATGATGTACTCGGGTCGCCAAACCCGATCGCTGATACTTCAGCGACCTGGTGAGCCTAGTGGCGTACTTCCCCCGGAGCAATCATCTGCAGGGCGACAGAATTCGTAGGATAGGTCCTAGGACACTCAAATCACCAGCACAAGGCTGTTGCAGGATGCTAGCCAGGCCTCTGTGGGAGCTGGTTTGCCAGCGATGAGGCCATTACAGGCACAAAAAAAGGGGAGCCTGGCTCCCCTTTTCTACACCCTGAATTTACTGATACTGCTGCCCAGGAATCGGCTTGAGGTTGACCTCTACCCGACGGTTCTGCGCGCGGCCGTTGGCGTCGGCGTTGCTGGCGATCGGCTGGTCCGGGCCCAGGCCGCGGGCGCTGACGCGGCTGCCATCGACGCCCTGGGAAGTCAGGTAGGTAACCACCGATTGTGCACGACGCTGGGACAGGTCCATGTTGTGCTGGCGGCTGCCGGTGCTGTCGGTGTAGCCGACCACTTCAATGGTGTTCTGGTTGAACTGCTTGAAGGAGTTTGCCAGGTTGTTCAGCGGCGAGTAGAAGCTCGGCGCGATGTTGGCCGAGTCGGTGGCAAAGGTGATGTTGCCCGGCATGATCAGTTTGATCTGGTCGCCCTGGCGCTGCACCTCGACACCGGTGTTGGCCATGCTTGCACGCAATTCGGCTTCCTGTTTGTCGGCGTAGTAGCCATAACCTGCTGCCGCAGCACCGACGGCGGCAGCGCCGATCAGCGCACCCTTGCCGCGGTTGTTATGGTCGATGGCGGCGCCCGCGATGGCACCGGCCAGCGCACCCAGGCCGCCGTACTTGGCGGTTTTGCTCATCCCTGTGGAACCCTGCTGCGCCTGACCCTGGCTGTCATACGGGTTGGGGCTGGCGCACCCGGACATCAGCGCGGCAGCGGTAGCGACGATAATCAAACGACGCATGGTGAACATGGACAAGCTCCTACTGTAATTCGAAAGTGCAGCGGATCTGATTCGGATCTATGCCAGCCTTGGATTGCAGCAAAGCAGAAAAATTCCCTGGAATCTCAGGCGCGCACAAACGGGTTCTGGCGCATCTCATCCCCCAGGCGGGTGTCCGGGCCATGGCCGGTGACCACCGTAGCCTCTTCATCCAGGCTGTACAGGCGCTGCTTGATGGAACGAACGATAGTCGCCTGGTCGCCACCCCACAAATCGGTGCGACCAATCCCACGACGAAAAAGCGTATCGCCTGCAATCAACAGCTTGGCCTCGGCGAACCAGAAGCTCATCGAGCCCGGTGTGTGCCCGGGCGTGTGCAAGGCCACGCCACAGCCGCAGGCCAGCTCTTCGTCGTCGGCCAGCCAGCGGTCCGGCGGCGGAACCGGGGTGTAGGGCACGCCGAACATCTGGCACTGCATTTCCAGGTTGTCCCAGAGGAACTGGTCGTCCTTGTGCAGGTGCAAGGTGGCGCCGGTCATCTCCTTCAACTGCCCGGAGGCGAGGAAGTGATCCAGGTGCGCGTGGGTATGGATGATGCTCACCACCTTGAGGCCATGGGCATCAAGGCGGGCGAGGATCTGCTCGGGGTTGCCGCCCGGGTCGACGACGATGGCCTTTTTGCTGATCGGGTCGCCGATGATCGTGCAATTGCACTGCAGCGGGCCGACGGGGAAGGTTTCGCGGATCAGGGTGGGCTTGGCCGGGTTCATCGCAGCAGTCCTGTGGAGCAAATGACGGAGTGTCGCACAGGCCGGCACAGCCTGCGACGACGCTCGTCAGCCCAACCCCGCCTCGCCCGGCGTTACGGCAGATACAGCCTGAACAGCCCGCCGCCCAGGACCCCGCCGTTGGCAATCTCGATCCGCCCTTTGACCCCGTTGCGCTCATGCAGGCCGGCAATCCGTGCGGCAAAGTACAAACCCAGGCCGGTACTGCCGCTCTGGCCATCGATACCCTGCACATATTCCTGCTGGCGCTCGAGCATGCGCGCCGGGAAGCCCGGGCCGTCATCGTTGATGCTCAGCACCAGTTGCTCGCCCTCGTCATTGACGCTGATCAGCAAGGTGTGGCCAGCGTAGCGAATGGCGTTGTTGAGGATGTTGGCGACCACCGAACCGACCAGTTCACGGTCGAAAAAGCCCAGCGGGCTGGCGGTTTCGATGCGCCAGCTGGCGAGGATGTCGCGATGCTGCAGCAGGTTCTGCTGGGCCGCCAGCTGGGCTTCGATGAAGTCGTCGAGCTCGTGGTAGTCGGGGCACATGGGCAATTGGTTGACGCCCAGTTTGTACAGCCCCAGCAACTGCACCAGCATGCCGTTGAGGTGGCTGAACTCATGCTCCATCACCCCTTGCTCGCTGCCGCTGCGCAGCGCCTCGGGCAGGCGCGCCAGCCACTGGCTGTGGGCCTGGGTCAAGGCGGCGAGGGAGTTTTTCATGTCGTGCACGGTGGAGGCGATCACCGTGGAGAAATCCAGCCCCTGATTGTCCTGGTTCATGCGCCGAAAGCCCGGATGTGCAGTTTGCGGTAGCGATCATAACGGTTATCGCTTTTCGGGATGCCGGTGACGCTGCCCAGGCACGCGCGGCATTCGTCCATGATCGCCGGTGGCGGTGTCTCGCCACCGATGCGCAACAGCGCCTGGGCGGTGTTGAGGGCGATACTGATGTTCTTCGGCTGCAGCGTCAGTGCCCGGCGGAACTGCGCCAGGGCTTCGCTGAGCTGGCCGGCCTGGTAGCTGCGCACGCCCTGGCGGTTGAGGTCGACCGCTTCGGTCACCGCGCCGAGCACGCTCGGGTCATCGGTCAGTTGCGCCACGCTCTGCATGACTTTAGGGTCGTCACCGTAGGTTTCCACGCAGCCCTTGAGAATCGCGGTACCGGCAGATTCCTGGCCGAGTTTCTGCAATTGCGTAGCCACTACCAGCGCCGCCTCGACCGAGAAAAACTGGTCCATCTTCTCCAGCCGGGCCATGGCCTGCTCGGTCAGCTTGGCGGCGGTTTCGGCGTCGCCGGCCTGCTGCAGGCTGGCGGCTTTCATCAGCCGCGCACGCACCTGCAGGCCCTGGTCTTCGACGTTCTCCTTGGCCACTTCGCTGAGCACCGTGTTGATCTCGACCCGGGTGCGCGCATCCAGGCCGTTGCCGGCGTTCTTGTTCATCAATGCCTGGACCAGCCCGAGGTTGCTTTCCGGGTCTTTGTAGCGCGAGCTCTGGCCCTGGTTGACCGCATGCCGGTAGGCCTTGGACGAAGTGTCGTAGTCATCGTTGCTCAGGGCCAGCTTGCCCAGCATCATCTGCCGGCGCACAGCCAGGGGCGAGAGGCGCACGGCCTCTTCCAGCACACCCTGGGCACGCTTGCTTTCGCCCTGGGCCACCAGCACTTCGGCCAGGCCGTCGTACAGGCCGGGCATCATCGGGAAGGCCTTGAGCGCCTGCTCGTACACACCCTGGGCCTGGGTCAGCTGGTTGCGCTTGTACAGCAGGCCGCCAAGGGCGGCATAGGCCCAGGGCGTGGCCCGGCTGGCGATGATGGTGGTGAGGAATTTTTCCAGCTCATCGAAGCGGTTCAGGTCGCGCAGAGCATCGGCGCGGTAGCGCAGGCACAGCGGGGCGAAGCGCGGGTCCTTCTTGCACAGCTCGGCGCAGGCCGCCAGCACCTCGGCCGGGCGGCCGCGGTCCAGGGCCTGGAGGATCGGCTTGAGCAGGGTCTTGCGCTGCACCAGTTTTTCCAGGCGCTGGGCCAGGCCGATGCGGTTGAACGGCTTGGTCAGGTAAGCGTCGGGCTCATGCTCCAGGGCACTGAGGACAATCGCCTGGCTGCTTTCGGCGGTGACCATGAGGAACACGCACTCATGGCTGATCAGCTTGTCGAGGATCAGGTCTTCGAGCACCTGCTGGCCATTCTTCTTGCCATCACCCAGGTGGAAATCCTGAAGAATGAAGTCATAGCGTTTTTGCGCACACATGCGCAGCGCCTGTTCGCCGCTGTCGGCGGTATCGACATCACGCACGCCAAGCTCGCGCAGCATCGAGCGGGCCGAACTGCGAAAATCGGAGAAATCATCGACGATCAGAAAGCTTTTTTGGCTGTAGACCTGCATCCACGAAACCTGTCATGGCAAATAAAAAAATAGACGCAGAGACACCTTCACGGACAGGCTCGGCTTCGCGGGTAGATTCGCTGCGGCGCTTAATCGGGCCGCACTCGCAGAGTATCGGCCACACAGGGCGATAGCTTGAGGCGTACAGAGCGCATATTTGCTGGACGCAAGTACCAGCCACGGAACAAATAATGGCATTGAGCCATCATCGAGGATGTTCACCGCCGAGTCAAAACTAGTGCAGCATGCCTAGTGCCTTGGCCCGGGCCACCGCCTGGGTGCGTCGCTCGACGCCGAGCTTGCTGTTGATATGGCTGGCGTGGGTTTTCACCGTGTGCAGGGAGATGAACAGGCGCTCGCTGATTTCCTGGTTCGAGCAGCCCTGGGCGATCAGTTCGAGCACAGCCATTTCCCGGGCGCTCAAGGCCTCGCCGCTACCGCCCGCGTCAGTCGATTCAAGCGCGGGCAACAGCGCCAGCAAGCTGCTTTGCGCAGGCCCCTGGGGTTGCAGCAGCAACTGCTCGCGCAGCCATTGCGGGTGATCCTGCAACAGCCGCTGGAACGGCTGCAGGACGCCGCCGCGCGCGGAATCGAGCGCCAGCGCCAGCAGGCCGCGCGCCTGGGCTTCGTTGTTGTTGGCCAGCAGCAGCAACGTCCACTGGCACAGCGCAGTAACGCAAAGCATCTGCCCGCCACTGGCCTGGCCGCGCTCCACCAGTGCCTGCAAGCGCCTTGCGGCCTGTTCCAGGCGGCCCTGGGTGCGTTCGAGCAAGGCCTGCTGCAATTCGATATGCAGCGGCAGCAACGGGTGGAACTCCGGGGCGGCCGCCGCCTGCTCGCCCCCGTAGGTCTGGCCCAGGCGCAGCAGCCAGGACTCGGCCAGGTCGGTGCGTCCCTGGGCCAGCCACAGCTCGCATTTGACCAGGGTGATCATCGCCAGATAGAAAATCGGCGGCACGTCCCAGATGTGCATCAGCCGTTCGGCTTCAGCAAGCTCGGCAAAGGCTTCGGCAAAGCGCCCTTCACGGCCATCGAGCGAAGCGATCACGCAGTGGCCGATCAGTACGCTGATATCGCGACAGGCGCGCGCCTCGATCAACCCGGCCCGCAGGCGACTGCGGCCGGCCTCCGGTTGCAGCCGGGCCGCCAGCAGGTAGCCTTCGTACAGGGTCAGGCGTGCCCGCGCCGCGTACAACCGTTGCGCCGACAAACCCTGCAGGCGCTGCTGGCCCTGGCGCACTTCATCGAGGGCGCGCAACACCTCGCCACGGGCGTGCAGCACCCGTGCCCGGTCGTAATGGGCCAGGGCTTCGAACAACGGGTTGCCGACCCGCTGGGCCAGCTCCAGTGCTTCGCGATTCCAGCCGCGGGCACGCCAGAAATCGGCATCGGCGATGGCCAGGTTGGACAACGTCGAGAGGCACACCAGGCGCTGCCCGTAACGCTTGAACGGCAAGCTGTGCAGCGCTTCGGAGCAATATTCGAGGGTACGCTGGCGGTCGCCGCGACCACGGGCGATCACCCCGCTGAGCGCCAGCCACTGAGCGAGCATGGATTTCTGTGCGGTGGCCGAAGGCGCCGGCAAGAAGCGGCTCAGGTGGCTGGCCAGTTCTTCGGCGGCATCCAGCTGCCCGGCCAGGCCCAGGGCCCAGCTGTACAGCACGATCAGCCGCGGTGTGCTGATCAGCAGGCTGTCGGGCAGGTCCATCTTCCAGCGCAGCAGCATGCCGACGTTCTGCTCGGCCAGCAGTTGCTCTTCGGAGAGGTTCTGCACCAGGTTGGCGGCCACGTCCAGGTGGCCGGCGCGCAAGGCCTGCTCAACGGCTTCATCGAGCAGGCCCTGGCCATGGAACCAGCGACAGGCACGCAAATGCAGGCTCGACAGCGGCAGGCTGGCCTGGCGGGTACGCAGCAGGTCGGAGAACAAATGGTGATAGCGAAACCACCGCCCATGTTCGTCCAGCGGCACCAGGAACACCTGGTGGGCCTGCAGGTAACGGAGAATCTCGGCGCTGTCGTGGCTTTCGCGCAGGGCATCGCAAAGCTCGGCGCAAAAGCGCTCCTGGCAGGCAGTGTCGTAGAGAAAGCCCTGCACTTCGGCCGGCAGCATCTCGATGACTTCTTCAAGCAGGTAGTCGCGAATCAGCCCTTCGCCACCGTGCAGGGCCTGTGGCAAGGCGCTGTCGGCACCGGCCTCGTTGGCCGCCAGCAGCCAGAACCGCAAACCGGCGACCCAGCCATCGCTGCGCTGGATCAGGTTGTCCAGCGCCTGGCCGCGCAACACCGTCGGTTGCTGGCCCAGCACGGCAAGGGATTCATCGGTGGTCAGGCGCAAGTCCTGCTCGTTGAGTTCGAGCAACTGGCGCGACAGGCGCAGGCGCGCCAGGTGCCAGTCCGGCCGCTGGCGACTGGTAACCAGCAGCACCAGGCCAGGCGGCAGGTGATTGAGGAAGAACTGCAGGCAGCGGTCGAGCACCGGGCCCTGGGCCAGGTGGTAATCATCCAGTACCAACAGCAAGGGATTGTGCGGCTGCAGGTGGCGAGCCAGCTCATCGAGCAGGCCGTCGAGCCATTCTTCGAAGGCAAACGGCTGGTGCCGCTGGCGCATCTTCAGCAATCCCAGGGCCTGGCCGCCAAGTGCCGGGCAGTACTGTTGCAAGCCCTCGAGCAGGCGCTCAAGAAAACGCCCGGGATCGTTGTCGCGCCGGCTCAACCCCAGCCACAGGCTGCTCCAGTGGTTAGGCAGGCCCTGGCAGAACTCCACCGCCAGCGAACTTTTACCGAACCCTGCCGGTGCATTGACCAGCAGCAAACGCCCGCCGAGCCCCGCCTGTAAACGCTGACACAAGCGCGCCCGCGGCACATGGCCTTCGGGCAGCGGCGGGCGAAAGAAACGGCTCTCCAGGACGCTCATGGCCTGGCTGGCGAACCCTTGCGTACGGGACAGATCAGTCATGGCCGGCTCGTTTTTAGTTAGGGAATCGTCGGCAGTACGGATCAGGGCAGACTAGCGGGTTAAACCGCACATTTGAAGATGATTGCCCCGTTTTGCGGAAAAAAGACTACAACAAAAAACGACAAGGCTCAGCCGACACGGATGCGCAAACAGAAACGCCCCGGCAAGCCGGGGCGTTCTGGGAGATCACACGGAGGTTTGAAACTTAGCGCACACCTTCCTGGCGAAGCGCTGCAGGCTGGAAGTCAGCCTTGGAGGCAGTGAACCCGAAGTCGTAGGCTCGCTTTTCCTCGTTCTTCATGCCCAGGGCCAGGTAGCGACCGGACTGCAGGTCGTAGATGGCTTCCAGGGTGTACCACGGCACCTGGACGTTGTAGTAGTCCTGGGAGTGGGCTTCGGACACGCGCCACAGCTGGTTGCGACCGTCGTACTGGTCGATCACCGCCGCTTGCCAGGTGTCTTCGTCGATGTAGAAGTCACGCTTGGCGTAGATGTGGCGCTGGCCCGGTTTCAGGGTTGCGACCACATGCCATACCCGGCGCAGTTCGTATCGGGCGAGGTCCTGGTTGATGTGCCCGGCCTTGATGATGTCGGCGTACTTGAGCTTGGGATCGTCAAGCTTGTAGCTGTTGGAGGCAATGAACAGCTCTTTCTTGCCTTCCAGCTTCCAGTCGTAACGGTCCGGCGCGCCGTTGTACATGTCCAGGTTGTCGGAGGTGCGCAGGCCGTCGGCGGCGGTACCCGGGCCGTCGTAGGACACTTGTGGCGCTGCCCGTACCCGGCGCTGGCCGGCGTTGTAGACCCACGCCTTGCGCGGCTCCTTGACCTGGTCGAGGGTCTCGTGCACCAGCAGTACGGTACCGGCCAGGCGCGCTGGCGCCGTCACCTTCTGCTTGAAGTAGAACAGCACGTTGCCCGGGTTGGCCGGATCGTAATCTTTCATCCGGTCGCGGAAGACGAACTGGTCCTGGAAGTACACCAGGCTGAACGAGCCGTTCTGCTGCGGCGTGGCCTGGGTCACCAGGCGAGTCACGCTGCCGCCACGGTAGCGGGTGATGTGGTTCCAGATCACCTCGACGCCGCTTTTCGGAATCGGGAACGGCACGGCGGTGTCGAAGTTTTCCAGACCGTTGCCGCCGCCGACCAGGTTGGTGCTGGTGGCGTTCTTCTTGATCGCCGCGAACACCGCGTCCGGTACGGTAGCGCCCCGGTGGGTCGTGTACACCGGCATCTTGAAGGTGTCCGGGTAGCGCTTGAACATCGCGACCTGGCCAGGGGACAGTTTGTCCTTGTACTGGTCGACGTTCTGCGCGGTGATGGTGAACTTCGGTTGTTCGCTGCCATAAGGGTCGGCAAGGAAGCCCTTGCTATCGACGCTACCGGCACTTTTGGCAAGCGGCTTCCAGGCCGTGATCGAGCCGTCGGCGTTACCGGCCTTTTCAGCGCCCATCGGCGTCAGGCTGGCGCCCAGCTTGGCCGCCTCATCGGCGGAAACCGCCGCCATGACACTGGTCGCCAACAGGGACAGGCCCAGTACACCGGCTTGCAGCAGAGTCTTGGTTGTTTTCATCTTCATGGTCGTCCTGAATCCGAATTCTTAGAAGTTCACGCCGAAGCTGAGGGCGATGAAATCGCGGTCATCCACGGTGGTGTACTTGCCGTCGAAGAAGTTGGTGTACGACAGGCTGGTGGTGTAGGTGTTCTGGTACTCGGCATCCAGGCCCAGGCTGATCGCCTTGCGCCCTTCCTCGAAGTTGCTGCCAGGGCCTGGCGAGTAGCCCGACACGTCATGGGACCAGGCCACGCTCGGCTTGAGGTTGACCCCGGCGAATACATCCGGGTAGTCCCAGATGGCGCGCGCGCGGTAGCCCCAGGAAGTACTGGTGGTGTAACCGTCGTTCTCGCAGTTGCGGCTGCGGTTGGCGTCCGAAGCGCCAGGGCCTGCGCCGTTGATGGTGCCGGTGTTGATGATCGCCGAGCAGGTATCGAGATTGCCTGCCCCTGGGGTTGCCGGCAGCGGGCCTGGGCCGTAGACCGGGTCGCGGCCGTAACGCACATCGTGGGCGCTTTCCAGGCCGCCGACATGGGTCACGCCGACTTCACCCACCACGGTCAGGCGGCTGGCGCCCATGACCTGGTCGAAGAAGTGCGTCAGGGTGGTCTGGAACTGGGTGATTTCCTTGCGCCGGTAGCCGTTCAGGTCCTGGCCCGGCACCCCGTTGAGCAGCGAGGCGTTGGCCAGGGTGCCGCCAATCGGACGCACGCCGGCATACAGGATATCGGTGGTGTTGAGCTGCACCGGGGCGTTTGGCCGGTAGCTGATTTCACCGCTCCACGCCGTGCCGGTAGGCAGGGTGGTGGAGAAACTCAGGCCGTACAGGCGGATGTCTTCCGGGTACTCGACAAAGTAGCTGGAGTTGCCGGCGACGATCAGCGGTGCCAGCGGACGCAAGGCTGCAGGCAGCCCGGCCAGGCCGGCATAGACCCGCGGATCGGCACCGTGGGCGCTGAAGATCGGCGCACGGCTGTGGTAGTTCATGAAGTAGGCGCCGAATTCGGTGCCCAGCGGGTCGTACATGTAACGCAAGGCCACGCCGAACTGGCCGCTGTCTCGCGCATCGCGGTCAGGGCCACGGGCGACCCGCACACCTTCGCCGTTGACGTCCACACCCTGGCTTGCGAGGAAGCCGCGGGCGGCCGCTGGCAACGCGTTGGCACTGTTGAGTACGCGCAGGTTATCGGTACAGCCGTCGGCAATGATGTCCGGCTGGGAGAAGAAGGTGCCGCAGTTGTCGACGACGGTCTGGTCCCATTCGAGCTGGTAGAAGGCTTCGCCCGAGAGGTTGTCGGTCAGGCTCTGGGACACATAGAACATGTTGACCGGAATCAGGCCTTCCTTGATTTCGGCACCCGGACGGCGGAAGGCCGCCACGTCGATCGGGTTGATCGAGTTGATACCGTTACCGATGAAGGTACTTTCACCCCAGCTGACCACCTGCTTGCCCAGGCGCACCGAGCCCGGCTGATCGGCGATCGAGTAGTTGTGGTAGACGAAGGCGTCGAGGATCTGCCCGCCGGACGACTTGGCGCCCTCTTTGCGGTTGGTGTCGCTGATGTCCTTGAACTCGCGATGCTCATCCTTGAGTTCGAAGTCGTACCAGTACTTGCCACGGACGAATACCCCGGTATCGCCGTACTTGAGTTCCAGGTCGTGGATACCCTTGAAGATTTTCGAGAAGGTCTCACCGCGCTTGAAGTTCAGGTGGCCGTCATCGGAGGTCTGCGACAACCCCTTGCCGCCGTTGTTGACGCCGATCAGGTTCTTGTTCGGGCTGGCTGTCGACCAGCTCGCCCCCACCGACAGCGACGAGTCGAACGAGCCTTCGATTTCACCGATGTTGAAACTGACGCCGAATGCAGGACCGGCGAGCGTAGAAGCGAGGCTGACGGCCAGGGGCAGTTTCGCCCGGCGCCAGAACAGATTTGCTGATGTCATCGACGCTACTCCATGTACTTTATTTTTATGGCAGTGAGTCCTTTGCAGAAACGCATCGCTCGAGCGGTGTGAGCGCACCTTTTTGCTCGAACGAGTGGCTGGGCACATGCATGTGCGATCCCCCGTTCCTGAAAATCCCCTGAACCGACTATAGCCAGCAGGTTGAACTGCTTGATCCCTCTAAAGTGTGATTTGCATCCCAACCCCTCAGGCAGGGTCTGCATGACCGGCCACTACGCTGGCTGGGGGAAGAATGGCTTAATTTCGTCATTTGACAAGGCGCCCATGCGTCTGGCGTGCGGGTCGCGCCGCTTCAGGCGCGACCCGCCCGGCATTACAGGGTCGAGAGGAAGGTGCTGTTACTGGCTTGCCACTGGCTGATGTCCAGGCGGATGCGCTTCTTGTCGAGCTTGCCGACACTGGTCTTGGGAATTTCAGTAACAAGGGCGATCTGGCTGGGGATCGCCCACTTGTTGATGTGCCCCAGCTCCACGAACGGCTTGAGGTGTTCCTTGAGGACCTTGGCGTCGATGCTCTGGCCTTCGTGGATCACCAGCAAGGCAAATGGCCGCTCGCCCCACTGCGGGTCGGCGACACCGACCACCGCCACCTCGCGGATCGCCGGGTGGCGGCTGATCAGGTCTTCGAGCTCCAGCGACGAGATCCACTCACCGCCGGTCTTGATCACGTCCTTGATGCGGTCACGGATATCGATCACGCCCATGCTGTCGAGGGTGGCGACGTCACCGGTGTGCAGCCAGCCGCCCTGCCAGAGTTCGGCGCCTTTCTCGGGCTCGCGGAAGTAACCCATGGTCAGCCACGGCGCGCGCAGCACCAGTTCGCCCTGGGTCTCGCCGTCGGCCGCCAGGAAGTTGCCGTTGCCATCGACAATCGCGGTTTCCACCAGCGGCACCGGCACCCCGGCCTTGATCCGGTAGGTGATGCATTCGTCTTCGCTGCCAGCCAGCAGCTCGTCGTTGAGGTGGGCGCAGGACACCAGCGGGCAGGTCTCGGACATGCCGTAAGCGGCGGTCAGCTGAATTCCGTGGGCCTTGGCCGCCTCGTACAGGGCGCGGTTCAGGGCACTGCCGCCAATGATGATTTTCCAGCCGCCGAAGTCCTGTTGCTGGGCACCCTTGGCATTGAGCAGCATCTGCAGGATGGTCGGTACGCAATGCGAGAAGGTCACCTTCTCGTTGCGCCACAGTTCGCAAAGCATCTCCGGCTCGTAGCGCCCGGGGTAGACCTGCTTGATGCCGAGCATGGTCGCCACGTAGGGAATGCCCCAGGCATGGACGTGGAACATCGGCGTGATGGGCATGTACACATCATTGCTGCCGAGCAGGCGCACGCTGTCGATACTGCCGGTGACCGTCGCAGCCGCCAGAGTGTGCAGCACCAGTTGCCGGTGGGTGAAATACACCCCCTTGGGGTTACCGGTGGTACCGGTGGTGTAGAACGTGGTGGCAACCGAGTTCTCGTCGAAATCAGGGAAGTCATAGACCGGGCTGGCGGCCGCCAGCAATTGCTCGTACTCGCCGACCAGGTTCGGCAGGTCGGCGGTTTTCTGCTCGCCATCGGTCAGCAGCAGGGTTTTCTCCACCGTGGTCAGTTGCCCGGCGATCGCCTGGTAGAGGCCGACAAAGTCGCTGTTGACCAGCACGAAGCGGTCATCGGCGTGGTTCATGGTGTAAAGGATCTGCTCCGGCGACAGGCGCACGTTGATGGTGTGCACCACCGCGCCAATCATCGGAATGGCGAACATGCATTCGAGGTAGCGATGGCTGTCCCAGTCCATCACCGCCACGGTGTCACCAGCCTTGACCCCCGCTTCGGTGAGCACATTGGCCAGCCGCGCGATGCGCTCGTTGAGGGTCAGGTAGCTGTAGCGCAGCTGATCGCGGTAGACGATCTCGCGGGTTTTCTCGTAACGGCTGCCGGACAGCAGCAGGCGCTTGATCAACAGCGGAAACTGATAAGCGTCCTCGGCAGGAGGAATGACGCGAGTCTGCAACATAGGAGTCCCTTTTCTAGAGTGCACAGGCTGGGCAAGACATGCCTTACTCTAGAACGCCTCCACAGCGGCCAAATCAGCCAAAGGAATGATTTGACCGCTGCAGGGATTAGTGGCGTTTGAACATCATTGTCAGTGCATTTCGGTGAAAGCGATCTTCACCCCCAGGGCAATCAGCACCGCGCCCATGGTGCGATCGAACCAGTGACCCATGCGCGCAAAGCCGGCGCGCACCCGCTGCTGGCTGAACAGCATGGCCACCAGGCAGAACCACAGGCCGGTGGCCACGGCCAGGTACAACCCGTAACCGGCCTGGATCGCCAGCGGCGTGTGCGGGTTGATGACCACGGTGAACAGCGACAGGAAAAACAGCGTCGCCTTGGGGTTCAGGCCATTGGTCATGAAGCCGGCGACAAAGGCCGCCCGCGGTGTGCGCTCGACCGTGGAGGCCTGCACGGCGTCGCTGCCAGGCGCGGCCGGGCGGGCGCGCAGGGCCTTGAAGCCGATGTACAGCAAGTAGGCGGCAGCCAGCCATTTCAGCGCATTGAACAGCATGATCGACTGCGACACGATCAGGCCGATACCCAGCAGCGAATAGCCGACATGCAGGAAAATCGCGGTACCGACGCCAAAGGCCGTCCAGGTACCGGCGCGCCGGCCGTGGGTAACACTCTCGCGCACCACCACGGCAAAGTCCGGGCCGGGGCTGGCTACAGCCAGCAGGTGGATCAAGGCGACAGTCAGAAATTCGGCCCAGTACATGGGGGCTCCTTGCGGCAAAAGGTCAAACGGGGGCAACACACTACGCCCTCGCAGACCTTTGAAACAATCCCTGTGGGTGCTGGCGCCTTGACTCTCCCCCTTGGGGCAGGCGTTAGCCTCAGCGCTTTGCCCCTGGAACTGCCTTCGATGAGCAAACGAATCCTGGTGATACTCGGCCACCCTTCGCGTAACAGTTTCTGCGCAGCACTGAGCGACAGCTACATCAGCAGTGCCCGCGACAAAGGCCATGAAGTCTGCCTGCTGGAGCTCGGCGAGCTGGCCTTCGACCCGATCCTGCGCGAGGGTTATCAACAGGTACAAGCTTTGGAGCCCGACCTGCTGCACGCCCAGCAGCTGATCAGCTGGGCCGAGCACCTGGTGCTGGTCTTCCCGGTCTGGTGGGGCGGGATTCCGGCGCTGCTCAAGGGCTTTCTCGATCGCATCCTGCTGCCCGGCTTTGCCTTCAAGTACCGCAACAACTCGCCCTTCCCCGAACAGTTGCTCAAGGGCCGCAGCGCCGACCTGCTGGTGAGCATGGACACCCCGCCCTGGTACTACCGCTGGGTCTACCGCATGCCGGCGCTGCAGCAGATGCGCCGCACTACCCTGGGCTTCTGTGGAATCAGGACGCAAAAGACGTTAACGTTTGGCCCCATCATCAGCTCGAGCGCAGGCCAGCGCGATGCCTGGTTGCAGCAGGCGCGCAGGCTGGCTCACCGGCACTAACAAGGACGTTCGATGTACATCGGCAAAGCCGCGCAGCTGTCCGGGGCAACCATCAAAAGCATTCGCCATTATGAGCGCATCGGCCTGCTGCCGGCGCCCAGGCGCCAGGGCCGTTATCGCCTGTATGACCAACACAGCGTCGCCCTGCTGAGCCTGATCAAGTGCGCGCAAAAGCTCGGCTTCAGCCTCAAGGAGATGCAAGCGCTGGTGAGTGATGATCAGGCCGGCTTGCCGATCGAGCGGGTGCGCCAGGCGATTGCCGGCAAAAGCGCCCAGCTGCAGGCGCAGATCCAGGCACTGCAGCAGCAACAGCAAGGCCTGCTTGAACTGCAAAGCAGCCTTGAGCACAGCCATTACGATTGCTTCGCCTACAACGCTTGAGCCCTTACTGGAGCCACCCTATGTCCATCTCCCGTCGCGCCGTGTTTCTCGACCATAGCTCCCTGGACCTCGGTGACCTGGCGCTGGATCGCCTCAAGGCCTGTTTCGATGAGCTGCAGCTCTATCCGGCCAGCGCCCCCGGGCAGGTCGCCGAACGCCTGCAGGGCGCCAGCGTGGCGATCAGTAACAAGGTCATGATCGACGCCGCCACCCTCGCCGCCTGCCCCGAGCTGAAGCTGATTCTGGTGGCCGCCACCGGCACCAACAATGTCGACCTGCAGGCCGCCCGCGCCCAGGGCGTGGTGGTCAGCAACTGCCAGGGCTACGGCACGCCGTCGGTGGCCCAGCACACCCTGGCTTTGCTGTTGGCCCTGGCCACGCGCCTGAGCGACTATCAAAAGGCCGTCGCCAACGGCCAGTGGGGCCAGGCCAAACAGTTCTGCCTGCTGGACTTCCCCATCGTCGAGCTGGAAGGCAAGACCCTCGGCCTGCTCGGCCATGGCGAACTGGGTGGCGCCGTAGCACGCCTGGCCGAAGCCTTCGGCATGCGCGTACTGCTTGGCCAGTTGCCCGGACGCCCGCCCCGCGAAGACCGAATTGCGCTGGATGAGCTGCTGCCGCAGGTCGACGCGCTGACCCTGCACTGCCCGCTCAACGAGCACACCCGCAACCTGATCGGCGCCCGTCAACTGGCCCTGCTCAAGCCCGGCGCCTTTGTGATCAACACCGCCCGCGGCGGCCTGATCGACGAGCAGGCCCTGGCCGATGCCCTGCGCGCCGGCCACCTGGGCGGCGCGGCTACCGACGTGCTGAGTGTCGAACCACCGGTCAACGGCAACCCGCTGCTGGCAGCCGATATCCCGCGGCTGATCGTCACCCCGCACAGCGCCTGGGGCGCGGTCGAGTCACGCCAGCGTATCGTCGAGCAATTGAGCGAGAACGCCGAGGCGTTTTTTGCCGGCAGCCCGCGCCGCCAGGTCTAAGCCCGGCCAGGCTCTGGTAAACTGCGCCACTTTTTTCAGGAGTCGCCGTCCATGGACCCGCGCAGTGAAGTGTTGCTTCGTCAGGCCGATCTTTTCCAGGGCTCGCTGTTGCTGGCCGGTTTGCCTGCCGACGACCTGCTCGGCAAGTTGCCGGCGGCCCATGGCTGGAGCTGGCACGCCGGCGACCAGGCGGCGCTCGAGGCACGCTTCGCCGGGCGCAGCCACTTCGATGTAAACGCACCGGCCCAGGCTTTCGACGCCGCCGTGCTGTTCTTGCCCAAATCCCGGGACCTGGCCAATTACCTGCTCAACGCCCTGGCCTCGCGCCTGGCCGGTCGCCAGCTGTACCTGGTCGGCGAGAAACGCGGCGGCATCGAAGGCGCGGCCAAACAACTGCACGCCTTCGGCAAGCCGCGCAAACTCGACAGCGCCCGCCATTGCCAGCTGTGGCAGGTCACCGTCGAGCACGCCCCTGAAGCCAGGCCGCTGGAAAGCCTGGCCGAGCATTTCCAGCTGGAGCTGGCCGATGGCCCGCTGCAGATCGTCAGCCTGCCGGGCGTATTCAGCCATGGGCGCCTGGATCGCGGCAGCGCCCTGCTGCTGGAAAACCTCGACCAGCTGCCAACCGGCCACGTGCTGGATTTTGGCTGTGGCGCGGGTGTTCTCGGGGCGGCGATCAAACGCCGTTATCCGCAAAACCGCATCACCCTGCTCGATGTCGACGCCTTTGCCGTGGCCAGCAGCCGCCTGACCCTGGCCGCCAATGGTCTGGAAGGCGAGGTGATCTGCGGCGACGGCATCGATGCCGCGCCGCGCGAGCTGGACGTGATCATCAGCAACCCGCCGTTCCATACAGGTGTTCACACCAATTACCAGGCCTCGGAAAACCTGCTGCGAAAATCAGCCGATCATCTGAAAAAAGGCGGCGAAATGCGCTTGGTGGCAAATAGCTTCCTGCGCTACCAGCCGCTGATCGAAGCGGCCCTGGGCAACTGCCGGATCCGCGACGAGGGCCAAGGCTTTCGCATCTACCAGGCAACACGCGGTTAAAAAGAGCGCTTGCCGAAACGGATTTGCCTAGGCAGAATCCGCTCCGTCCTAGGGGAGTAGTCTCCCGCGAGCACCCAGCTCGCCCGGTACGCGTCAACATACTTGGTCCACAGACCATGGCGCGTGCGACCCACGGTCCGCACAGACGGACCCAGGGTTTGACAAGACCTATGACACGAACACCTTACCCGGGGCGGGAAGGCTGTACGTGTCATAGCCGTGTCGACCCGCCCCCGTAGGAATCCTGATGCTGGAATCATTGCTCGTCCCCACCGCGATCGTGGCCCTCGCCGAAATTGGCGACAAAACCCAATTGCTCGCGCTGATCCTTGCCGCGCGCTTTCGCAAGCCCTGGCCGATCATCGCCGGTATCATTGCCGCTACCCTGGCCAACCATGCCGCGGCCGGTGCCGTCGGCGCCTGGTTCAGCACCTTCTTCTCCGCCGCCACCCTGCACTGGATTCTCGCCGCAAGCTTTGCCGCCACGGCACTGTGGACGCTGATCCCAGACAAGATGGACGATGACGAAGCCAGCACCGCACGGCGCTTCGGCCCGTTCCTGACCACCCTGATCGCGTTCTTCATCGCTGAAATCGGCGACAAGACCCAGGTCGCCACGGTGATGCTGGCGGCGCAGTATCCGCACCTGATCATGGTCATTATCGGTACCACCCTGGGCATGCTGATTGCCAACGTGCCGGTGGTATTGGCGGGTAATTTTGCTGCAGAGAAACTGCCACTGACCCTGATCCGCCGCCTGGCGTCGGCTGCATTCTTCGTCCTGGCCGCGGTGGCGGTGTATTCGGCGATGCAGGTCAGTGGCTGGATCGGCTGATCGGTGGTGACTTCATCGCTGGCAAGCCAGCTCCCACAGGCCTTGTATACACAGGCCCCTGTGGGAGCCGGCCTTGCCGGCGATGGGCCGCAACGCGGCCCCGGTTACCCTTTACTTGCGTGCCTGCTCGTACAACGGCATCACCTTCGGAATCGCCGCCTGCAACGAAGCCTGACGGCTGGCCGACGCCGGGTGAGTGCTCATGAACTCCGGCTGCGAGCCACCCGAGGCCTGGGCCATCTTGTCCCACAGGCTGATCGCCGCATTCGGGTTGTAGCCGGCGCGGGCGGCCAGCTCCAGGCCGATCAGGTCGGCTTCGTTCTCGTTGGCGCGGCTGTTGGGCAGGGTCATGCTGTACTGCACCACCGTGTCGGCGATCGCCATGCTGTCCTGGCCCAGGCCCAGCAGGGCACCGGCGCCCTGGCGAGCCATCTGCACGCCATAGGCCTTGGACATCGCCTCACGACCATGCTCACGCAGGGCGTGGGCGATTTCATGGCCCATGACCGCAGCGAGCTCGTCGTCGGTCAGCTTGAGTTTTTCGATCAAGCCGCTGTAGACGAAGATCTTGCCACCCGGGCCGCAGTTGGCGTTGAGCTCGTCGCTCTTGATCAGGTTGACTTCCCAGTTCCACTGCGCCGAGTCCGGGCGGAACTGCGGGGCCTGGGCAATCAGGCGGTCAGCGATCAGTTGCACGCGCTTGGCGTTGTTGCTGGTCTTGTCGAGCACACCCTTGCTGGATGCCTCGCCCAGGGTTTGCTGGTAGGACTGGGCATACATCTGGTTGACCTCATCGGTCGACAGCATGCTGAACATGTATTGCTTACGCTCGACACCCACGGCGCCGCCGCTGGTGGTGTTCACCGCCTGGCAGCCAGCGAGCAGGACGCTGGCGCTCAATGCACCGATTACAAATGACTTACGCATGAAAACACTCCCTTCGAACATGCCGCGTATCCTAGGCCGACTCCGTTGAGCCCGCCATATCCCTGACGAAGAATTCTCCAGACGGTGCTCATGCTTTCGCCCGGCCGGGCCGATAACGCAAGGCAGACGCCTTTCCTTGCGCTTGGAGCCCCCTCATGAAGTTCCGGTCGATCCAGTTTTCCGTCGCCGCCCTGGCCGGCGCCATTGTCCTGAGCATTGTCGCCGCCCTGGTGCTGTACGCCGTGTATTCCGGCGAACGTACCCAGGAGCTGGTGCAAAGCCGCACCCAGCAGCAATTCGAGGCGGTGATCGAGCAGCGCCTGACCGCCCTGGCGCGGACCCAGGTCAGCGAGATCCAGCGCGGCCTGGAAGCACCGCTACTGATTGCCAGGGGCCTGGCTACCAGCAACGCCATGCTCGGCATGCAGGACGCCAGCGGCAATCCGCTGCTGAAGATCGAACGCCAGCAAATGATCGCCCTGCTCAAGCAGACAGCACTGACCAACCCGCTGATCCTCGGCACCTACCTGGGCTGGGAAAGCAACGCCCTGGACCACGACGACGCGCGCTTCGTCGGCACCTCGATCACCGGTATCGACAGCACCAGCGGGCGCTTTCTGCCCTGGTGGTTCCGCAATCAAGACGGCAGCCTGGGCCTGGACAAACTGGCCGACGTCAACGACCAGACCGTCCTCGCCACCGGCGTGCGCGCCAGTGAGTACTACCTGTGCCCGCGGGAATCAAAGAAAGCCTGCGTGATCGACCCGGCACCTTACAAGGTAGGCGACAAAGTGGTGATGCTCGCCTCGTTCGTCGAGCCGATCATGATCGACGGCACGTTCCAGGGCATTGCCGGCGCCGACCTGTCGGTGAACTTCATCCAGGAACTGCTCAACACCGCCGACCGCCAGCTCTATGACGGTGCCGGCGAGCTGGCACTGGTGTCCGGCAACGGCCGCCTGGTGGCCTTTACCAAAGACCCGGGCAAATTCGGCGAGAAAGCCAGCGACGTCCTCGACGCCAATGCCGCCGCCACCCTGGCACAACTGAGCGGCGAGAACCTGCACTACGAAGTCGACCAGGGCGCAGGCCGCATCGAGCTGTACTTGCCGTTCAAGATCGCCAATACCGACGCGCGCTGGACCCTGCTGCTGGAACTGCCGATCAGCGCGGTGATGGCCGATGTGCAGAAGTTGCAAAGCGACCTCAGCGACCAGCGCCGCACCGACATCACCGGCATGACCGTGGTCGGCCTGGGTATCGCCGCCCTTGGCCTGCTGGTGATCTGGCTGCTGGCCCACGGCATTGCCCGGCCACTGCGGCAGATGGTGGCGATGCTCGATGACATCGCCCAGGGCGAAGGCGACCTGACCCGCCGCCTGAGCAGCGACCGCGCCGACGAACTGGGCTCGATCGCCAAGGGCTTCAACACCTTCCTGAGCAAGTTGCAGGCGATGATCAGCCAGGTGGTGGCCTCGGTGCAGAAGGTCAGCGACTCCTCCGAGCACACCGCCGACATCGCCATTCGCACCAACCAGGGCGTACACAAACAAATGGCCGAGATCGACCTGGTGGCCACCGCCGTGCACGAAATGACTGCTACCGCCCAGGACGTCGCGCGCAACGCCACCCATGCCGCCCAGGCCGCCAGCAATGCCGACCAGGCCGCACACCAGGGCCTGGCGATCGTGCGCGATACTTCCAGTTCGATCAGCGCCCTGGCCGAGGAAATCGGTCGAGCAGTGGGTGTGGTGCAGAACCTGGCGCGCGACAGCGAAAACATCAACGCCATCCTCACCGCCATCCGCGCGATTGCCGAGCAGACCAACCTGCTGGCGCTTAACGCCGCCATCGAGGCCGCTCGCGCCGGTGAGCAGGGCCGTGGTTTTGCCGTGGTCGCTGATGAAGTGCGCAACCTGGCGCAGAAAACCCAGCAGGCCACCGAAGAAATCCAGCAGATGATCCAGCAACTGCAGCAAGGTACCCGCGATGTGGTGCGGGTCATGGAAGACAGCCAGGGCAAGACCGACGACAGCGTGCAGCAAGCCGCGCGCGCTGCCCAGGCGCTGGAAAGCATTACCCAGGCAGTGTCGGTGATCAACGACATGAACACGCAGATTGCCAGTGCTGCCGAAGAGCAGAGCGCGGTGGCCGAAGACATCAACCGTAACGTGATCAATATTGGCCAGGTGGCCAACGAGGTGGCTGGCGGGGCGGATGAGTCGAGTACCGCCAGCGCCGAGCTGACCAAGCTGGCCGAGCAACAGCGGCGCTTGATCAATCAGTTCAGGGTGTAAAGCCAGCCCCCACAGAGCAAAGGGTCAGCTGAGGGAGCGGGCTTGACCCGCGATGCTTTTAAGCCGGGGTCAAACACTCCGGCCCATTGAGCTTGGGATCATTGACCATATTGGCCAGCACCCGCTCGCGCAGCGGCGCCTGGCCGCCCGCCAGCAGCTCGTACAAGCGCGCCGGCGGGGTTTCGGGATCGAGCCAGGCAGCCTGCCCGGCCTCATCGAGTATCAGCGGCCGGCGCTGGTTCAGCGCCGCCTGGGTTACCACCGCGGTACTCAGCCAGACCTGATCCTGCACCGGATACGCCTCCCATATCGCCGCAAAAAACAACGACGAGCCCTCCCCCGGCGTCAGCCAGTACGGCCGCTTGCGCTGGGTGCCGCGCCATTCGTAAAAGCCGTTGGCCGGTAGCAGACAGCGACGCAGGCGAAACGCCTCACGGAACATCGGCTGTTCGGCCAGGGTTTCGGCGCGGGCGTGGGCCGGGGTGCGCGACAAGTCGGTGAGCCAGGCCGGGGTCAGCCCCCAGCGTGCCCGCGCCAGCTCCAGCTGGCCACCCTCGAGGCGGCGCTGGATCAGCACCGAGGCGCCGGGGGAGATATTCCATTGCGCTTGCTGGTCACTGGGAAATCCCGGCAGGGCAGCAAAGGCGGGAGACCAGCGAAACAGCGCATAACGTCCACACATGAGGGCAAAAACCTAGCAAATCAGGGTTCCGGGGATGTTCTCCGGTTCGTCGCCGGCAAGTGGCTGGGCGCTATTGTACGCGGCGATCAGCTCGCGTGCGCAGGCAGCCTGCTCATCGGCCACCGCCAAACCGAGCAAACCGTGCATCGGCAGGTCGCCCATGGCGCCCATCAGGTCGCGGCCGACCAGGTGCACTGTGATGCCTTCGCTGGCGAGCATGCCGATGAGCATTTGTGCTTCGAGCAGGCTTTCAGGGTCGTAGATTCGCTGCATCAGTCATTCTCACCATAAACGTCCAGCATCCATTCCTCGCCATGCACCTGCAGCACGAAACGGATCGGCTTGCAGCACACCTGACAGTCTTCGATGTACTCCTGATCACCGCCCGACAGGTCCACTGTCGTCTCGACTTCTTCACCACAATAAGGACAATCGTAAAGCGCTGTCTCCAGCATCGCGGCCTCCCGAGTGACTTGTGCGTATAATTGCCGGTCTATTTACAGGCCCTGAGTGTGTCTGAGCCGTTTTTCAGACCCCGGCCCTACCTATTACCCTAGCCGTTTCCAACAAGAGAGCATGATGGGCGAATTCGATGCCATCCGACCGTACGACGACGCTGAAGTCCCTGCCGTTCTGGCACGGCTGCTCAGCGACCCGGCATTCCTCGATATCCTCACCCACTTCCGCTTCCCTCGCATGGCCGGGGCCTTCGGCTGGCTGCTCAAGCCGCTGATCGCCCGGCGCCTGCGCAAAGAGTTTGCCGGGGTCACCTGCGTTTCGACCCTGCAGGACAAAGTCGAGTACTACGTCGACCATACCATCGAGCGGGCAACCGACGGCGTGACCTACACCGGCGTCGAGCAGCTCAAGGCCGGTACCGCCTACCTGTTCCTGGCCAACCACCGCGACATCGTCATGGACCCGGCCTTCGTCAACTATGCCGTGTACCACGCCGGCCTGCCGACCCCGCGCATCGCCATCGGCGACAACCTGCTGCAAAAACCGTTCGTCAGCGACATGATGCGCCTGAACAAGAGCTTCATCGTGCACCGCTCGATCACCGGCCGACGGGAAAAGCTCGCGGCTTACCAGCTGCTGTCGGCCTACATCAACCACTCGATCCGCAACGACGGCCAGTCGATCTGGATCGCCCAGGCCGAAGGCCGGGCCAAGGATGGTGATGACCGTACCGATTCGGCAATCCTGAAAATGTTCCACATGAGCCGCAAGGACGAGCCGTTCGGCGCCGTGATCCAGTCGCTGAACCTGAGCCCGGTGTCGATCAGCTACGAGTACGACCCCTGCGACCAAGCCAAGGCCCGCGAGCTGTATATCCGCGCCACCACCGGCACCTACAGCAAGGCGCCGGGTGAAGACGACATCAGCATCGCCCAGGGCATCACCGGCTACAAAGGCCGCGTGCACATCAACTTTGCCCCGCCGGTGACGGAGTTCGTCGAGGACACCAAGCAACTGGCAGCAGAGATTGACCGGCAGATTCTGGCCGGCTACCGGTTGTTCCCGGTGCATTACCTGGCCTATGCGCAGTGGGCCGATGCCGACCCGGCGCTGGAGGTGCCAGCAGCGGCCAAGGTGTTTGCGGCCGATGAACTGGCCCGCGCCCAGGCCGAATGGCAGCGCCGCCTGGACGCCTGCCCGGCCGAACAGCGGCCGTACCTGGTGCAGCAGTATGCGATGCCGGTACGCAATCAGTACCGGGTCAAGGCGGGGTTGGCGTTGTAAATTTATCGCGGGTCAAGCCCGCTCCCACAATTAACTTGGGAGCAGGCTTCACACCCAGGTGCTGAACCAGGACAACAGCAAGGCCAGCGCCAGGAAGGCAAAGCCAAGAATGTAGTAGAAGCGGTTGATGCGCAGGCTCATGCCATCGATCACCGCTTCATCACCAGCCAGGCCCGCCAGGGTTTGCGCCGCGCGGCGGCGGGCACTGTGCAGCAGCAGGCCGCCCGGGCAGGTCAGCAGCAGGGCCAGCAGATTGATCAGCTTGGCCGGATGGGCGGCAAACAGCCCCCAGATCACTTGCAACGACATCGCAAAACCTCAAAAGAAGTACATCGATACTTTCGACACGGCGGGCATTCTACCCAAGCGCCGTGCCCTTGCCTGTGCTTTGCGACAAATGACGATTAATTCCCGGCGTCACACGCTCGTCATCAAGACACGCCACTCTGTTGGCCGTCGCCACTTACCGGAGCTTGTCATGCTGCACGCCGAAAACCAGGACCGCCTCTACCTGATCGCCCAGAGCGATGAGCAGCAGGCGTTGATCGACGGCCTGGCGTTCAACGTCCAGGACCGCCAATGGCTGGTGTACTGCGCCCTGGGCGGGCATGCCCATGAAGACCTGCCCGAGGTCGACGGCCCTACCGGCATCAGCGTGCTGGACTTCTACGTCGAAGCCGCCTGAACCTGCAAAAACACAAAAGCCCGATGCCTGCCATGCAGACATCGGGCTTTTTGCTGGTGAGGCTTATTCGCCGAGGATCTGGCCGATGGCCTGGTCCTTGAACAGGCGGGTCAGCGCATCGCTGAGCACATCACCCACCAGCTTGGTGTTGGTTTCCTGGTTCGGCGCCATGCCGAAGCGCTGGTCCAGCGACGCGCCGTAGCGGCCGCTGTAGCGACGGTTGGCGTTGGCCACGTCAGCCTTGAAGGTTGCGCCGATGGTGGCTTCGGTCACGTACATGCCTTCTTTGGGCGACTGGTACTTGAGCTCGGCCAGGGTCACGGTCAGCTGCGGCGCGTTGTAGGCGTTCGGCGTCGGGGTAAAGCCCAGCAGGCGCACAGCTGCTTCGGCCTGGGCCTGCAGTTTTGGCAGGATGTCGTTGCCGGTCACGGTGATGGCGCTGGTTTCAGGGTACAGGCCGCCACGGGTGCCGAGGGTTTGCGAAGCGCGGCCATCGACCACCTTGACCACCACTGGCTGGCCATGGCCGACCGGCGCCAGCTGGGCGTTGAGTTTCGGTTGCGGGCTGAGTTGTTGCGGGCTGTGGGCACAACCGGCCAGGGTCAGACTGGTCACCGCGATCAAACCGAACAACAAACGTTGCAACATGCTCATCTCTCCAGAATAGGCAGCAAAGGCCGCCAGTATAACCAGCACGGGGCAGCCCAGCTATCGGCGTGCCATTAGTGAATAAGACAGGCATCCCCGGGCCCGGTTCGCTGTCACAATCGTTTCATCACTGCCCGGTTATCCTAGGCTCAGTTCTTCACAGGGATACCCGCCATGTCCTCGCTCCTGGCCCTGCTGTTCAAACGCAACCCGCAACGCTGCTTCGCCCGCCTCGACGCCCACGGCCTTTGCCAGGCCTTCAAGCAGTGCGCGCAGGCCCCGGCGACCAGTGGCTGGGTGGAAATCAGCGAAATTCGCCTCGCCTGGCTCAACCGTCCGCTGCCCGCCAGCGCCCGTGTTTCAAAGCGTGTCAGTGGAAACTGGCTGCAACGCAGCCTCGCCGCCTGAGTTTTGCCTCAATAAAAGTCGCTAATAAAGAGCTTTTCTGCCCGCGACATCGCTATAATCTCCCCCCGATTATAAGGACGTCTCCTGATCGGGCCTCGCAGTACCGCCAATGCCCAGCATTGCGCATCCCCCGCACCGCCCACAGAGAGCCTTCCACACAGGTCTTGCACCAGCCAGTGTGCCTGCGTCATCCGGCCATCTGCTCTGCCTGAACCTGCCGGGTCTGCCATCGCGCAGCCCATTTTGAGGTTCACGTCTCCAAAAGAGCGTGAAAAAACGGGTTTTCACAACTTCACGAGAGTGTGGCGAGCAATGAACAGTCTGGCATGTGCAAAAGCACCTAAAGTGTCCCGAACAGCCCTGAACAGCTGGCAACAGCGCTCATTTTCAATGGGTGCCTGAAACCGGTCCATAACGCACGACGGATACCTTGACCATAAGTCGAATTGCCGCACCGGCTGTAAAATGCGTTCATAGGCAACGCAAAGCCCGGTTGGTGGTGTCCGCTGAAGTTGCAAAAACTGCGAATAATCGGACATGGCGATCCTGGCAAGCCAGGGATCCTATGCTGTCAATTTGGTGCTGAAGATTTTGGAGACGCGTTAATGGCGCAGAACGAAGCAGTCGATGTAGTACTGGTAGGGGCAGGCATCATGAGTGCCACCCTGGCCGTACTGCTCAAGGAACTCGACCCGGCGATCAAGCTGGAAGTCGTCGAGTTGATGGATTCGGGTGCCGCGGAAAGTTCCAACCCGTGGAACAACGCCGGGACCGGCCATGCCGGGCTGTGTGAACTGAACTACACGCCACAGGCCGCCGACGGCAGCATCGATATCAAGAAAGCGGTGCATATCAATACCCAGTTCGAGGTGTCCCGGCAGTTCTGGGCCTACCTGAGCAAAAAGGGTGCGTTCAGCTCGCCGCGGGCGTTCATCAACCCCGTGCCGCACCTGAGCTACGTCGAGGGCGAGAAGGGCATCAGCTTCCTCAAGAAGCGTTTCGAGATGCTCAAGCAGCACCACGCCTTCAGCGAAATGGAGTACACCGAAGACAAGGCGGTGATGAACGAGTGGATGCCGCTGATGATGCCGGGTCGCCCTGCCGACCAGCAGATCGCCGCCACCCGCGTCATGAAAGGCACCGACGTCAACTTCGGCGCGCTGACCAACAAGCTGCTCAAGCACCTGGCCAACGCCCCCGAAGCACAGGTCAAGTACTGCAAGAAAGTCACCGGCCTGCGCCGTAACGGCAGCGGCTGGACCGTCAGCATCAAGGACGTCAACAGCGGCAGCAGCCGTGAAGTCGATGCCCGCTTCGTGTTCCTCGGCGCCGGTGGCGCGGCCCTGCCGCTGCTGCAACTGTCGGGTATCGAAGAGAGCAAGGGCTTTGGCGGCTTCCCGGTCAGCGGCCAGTGGCTGCGTTGCGACAACCCGGAAGTGGTCAAGCGCCACCAGGCCAAGGTCTACAGCCAGGCCGCGGTAGGTTCGCCACCGATGTCGGTGCCGCACCTGGATACCCGCGTGGTCGACGGTAAGACCTCGCTGCTGTTCGGCCCGTACGCAGGCTTCACCACCAAGTTCCTCAAGCACGGCTCGTTCCTCGACCTGCCGCTGTCGGTACGCATGGGCAACATCGGCCCGATGCTGGCCGTGGCCCGCGACAACATGGACCTGACCAAGTACCTGGTCAGCGAAGTGATGCAGTCGATGGAGCAGCGCCTGGATTCACTGCGCCGCTTCTACCCCGAGGCCAAGGCCGAGGACTGGCGCCTGGAAGTGGCTGGCCAGCGCGTGCAGATCATCAAGAAAGACCCGAAAAAAGGCGGCATCCTGCAGTTCGGTACCGAACTGGTTGCAGCCAAGGACGGCTCCCTGGCCGCCCTGCTCGGTGCTTCCCCTGGTGCTTCGGTAACCGTGTCGATCATGCTGGATCTGATCGAGCGCTGCTTCCCCGAGCAAGCCAAGGGCGCCTGGGCGGCCAAGCTCAAGGAAATTTTCCCGGCCCGGGAAAAGGTCCTGGCCACCGACGCTGCCCTGTACCACAAGATCAGTGCGTACAACGACGAGGCCCTGGGCCTGGTCGAAAGCAGCCCGGCGCAGAGCTACGCATAATCTGCCGGCATAAAAAAACGCCCTTCGGGGCGTTTTTTTATGGGCGCTGGTATCAGCCGCGAGCCTTGTCGATGATCTCGGTGTACTCGGGCGCATTGCGCTGATCCGCGATGGCTTCGACGAAGGTCTTACCGTGCTCGTCCTTGCCGTCCAGGTCATAACCAGCCTCGACGAAGAAGCCGACATAGCGCTCGAAGTCATCGACGCGCAGGCCGCGGTAGCCCTTGATCAGCTTGTGATGCGAGGGCGAAGTTACGCCATCGGCCGGCTCGTATTGCAGGAACGACTTGATGTAGTCGTCACTGATCTCATCACCAATCACTTGCTTCTTGTCTTTACGCATTGCCGACTCCAACTGAACCATCACGGACATTTTCACGGGCCGGCAGTTTACCCCCGGGCAACGCCGGCACTCAACGCGCGCGTACGCTTCCGGTATGCAGATCGGCCCAGATGTGACCGTTGGGGTAGCTGAGGAACTGCACATAGACGGTATCGTTGCGCAGCAGGTCGAGCATCACCCGGTACTGGGCCAGCGGGTAGTTGAGTGTGAGGGTTTTGCTTTTGTCGTCGAACACCGGCTTTTTCAGGCTTTTGCTTTCGGCATCGAAGCTGACCAGTACCTGGCTGATGGTCGCGCCCTTGCTCAGCGGCTTGCCCTTGAGGCGCAGAATCAACGGTGAGGTGACCGGAATCGGTTGCTGGTTGGACTGGCGCTGGTTGCCCACTACCACCGAATAGCTGGTGACCTGCAGCAACTGCTGCGAATCGGCAACTTCCTTACGCAGCCCGAGGTCGTCGGGCGGCAGGAACTGGCTGTGCAGGGGCGCCGCGGCCAGCGGCATGCTCAGCAGGAACAGCAGGGGGAAAATCGCACGCATGTCAGGCTCCTTGGGGGCAGCCTGGCACTCTAGCATGGGGTAAGGCAAACGGGGCAAGCCGGGGCGACCGGCCCCGCCTGTGGACCTCAGAGACCCTTTACAGCGTAGATACCGTTAGCGTTGCGCCAGTAGCCTTTGTAGTCCATGCCATAACCGAACACATAGCGGTCAACACAGCTCAAGCCGCAGAAGTCGGCCTTGAGGTCGGCGCTGGCTTTGCGGTCGTGGTCCTTGTCGATCAGCACGGCAGTGTGCACGGCGCGGGCACCGGCATGCTTGCAGAAATCGATGATTGCGCTGAGGGTATGACCTTCGTCAAGAATGTCGTCGATGATCAGCACGTCACGATCGATAAACGAGACTTCCGGCTTGGCCTTCCAGAACAGGTCGCCGCCGCTGGTCTGGTTGCGGTAGCGGGTGGCGTGCAGGTAGGACGATTCCAGCGGGAATTGCAGATGGGTCAGCAGTTTGCCGGCGAAGATCAGCCCGCCGTTCATCACACAGAACACTACCGGGTTGCTGTCGGCCAGCACCTCGGTGATTTGCGCGCCCACGCGGGCGATGGCGGCCTCGACTTCGGCTTCGGTGTGCAGGCAGTCAGCCTCGCGCATGACTTGACGGATGTGCTCGAGATCGGCGGACATGGCGCTCTCCAAGGGGCGGCAATTGAGAAAAGCGGGCAAAGGTACGCATCCCGTCGCATCAGATCAAGCATTTCTGGACTAACGTCCAGTAAGTCTGAGGACATGCATGGCTGAATAGATTAATCTAGCGCGGTTTTTTTGCCCGCCCCCCGGAGCTTTTCCCTATGCCTACCCGTGAGATCCGCCATCCGCTGATCCGCCACAAGCTCGGCCTGATGCGCCGCGCCGACATCAGCACCAAGAACTTTCGCGAGCTCGCCCAGGAAGTCGGCACGCTCCTGACCTACGAAGCAACCAAAGACCTGCCGCTGGAAAGCTACGAAATCGACGGCTGGTGCGGCAAGGTCCAGGTCGAGAAGATCGCCGGCAAGAAGATTACTGTAGTACCGATCCTGCGCGCCGGCATCGGCATGCTCGACGGCGTGCTCAGCCTGATCCCGGGCGCCAAGGTCAGCGCCGTGGGCGTGGCCCGCAACGAGGAAACCCTCGAGGCGCACACCTACCTGGAAAAACTCGCCCCGGAGATCAACGAGCGCCTGGCGCTGATTATCGACCCGATGCTGGCCACCGGCGCCTCGATGGTCGCCACCATCGACCTGCTGAAAAAGGCCGGCTGCAAGGATATTCGCGCCATGGTCCTGGTCGCTGCCCCCGAAGGCATCGCCGTGGTCGAGAAAGCCCACCCGGACGTGCAGATCTACACCGCCTCGATCGACCAGTGCCTTAACGAGCACGGCTACATCATCCCGGGCCTGGGCGATGCCGGTGACAAGATCTTCGGTACCAAGCAGAAGGACGCCTGAACATGCAGGATGAGTTCAACGACCCGCTCTGGCGCCAGGTCGTCTCCGGCGCGCAGATGCTCTTCGTCGCCTTTGGCGCGCTGGTATTGATGCCGCTGATTACCGGCCTCGACCCCAACGTCGCGCTGTTCACGGCGGGTTTGGGAACTCTGCTGTTTCAGATAGTGACCGGCCGTCAGGTGCCGGTATTCCTGGCCTCGAGTTTCGCTTTCATCACCCCGATCATCCTCGCCAAGGGCCAGTTCGGCCTGGCCGAGACCATGGGCGGGGTCATGGCGGCGGGCTTCGTCTACACCTTCCTCGGCCTTGCGGTAAAAATCAAAGGCACCGGCTTTATCGACCGCCTGCTGCCACCGGTGGTGATCGGCCCGGTGATCATCTCGATCGGCCTGGCAATGGCGCCGATAGCCGCCAACATGGCCATGGGCAAGGCCGGTGACGGCGCCGAGCTGCTGCCGTACGGCACCGCGATGATGATCTCCATGCCGGCGCTGCTGACCACCCTGATCGTCGCGGTGTTCGGCAAGGGTATCTTCCGCCTGGTGCCGATCATCGCCGGCGTGCTGGTGGGCTTTGCCCTGTCGTTCTACTTTGGCGTGGTCGACACCGCCAAGATCGCCGCCGCACCCTGGCTGGCACTGCCGCACTTCACCGCGCCTGCGTTCAACTGGCAGGCGATCCTGTTCATCGTACCGGTGGCCCTGGCGCCGGCGATCGAGCACATTGGCGGGGTGATTGCGGTGGGCAGCGTGACCGGCCGCGACTACCTGAAAAAACCTGGCCTGCACCGCACCCTGCTCGGTGACGGCATCGCTACCACCACTGCCGGCCTGTTCGGCGGGCCGCCCAACACCACCTACGCCGAAGTGACCGGCGCGGTGATGCTGACCAAGAACTACAACCCGAAGATCATGACCTGGGCGGCAGTCTTTGCCATCACCCTGGCCTTCATCGGCAAGTTCGGCGCGCTGCTGCAGAGCATTCCGGTGCCGGTAATGGGCGGCATCCTCTGCCTGCTGTTCGGCTCGATCGCGGCGGTGGGCATGAACACCATGATCCGCCACAAGATCGACCTCAGCGAAGCGCGCAACCTGGTGATCGTTTCGGTGACCCTGGTGTTCGGTATCGGCGGCGTGCTGATCGGTAGCGGCACCGGCCCCGATGACTGGGGCCTGAAGGGCATCGCCCTGTGCGCGGTGGTGGCTATCGCCCTGAACCTGCTGCTGCCGGGTAACGACAGCTGGAAAAACAAGGCGCTGGACGATCAGTTGCCTTGATCTGAAGGTCTAGCCCCCTCCCAAGCAGCCTGTGGGAGCGGGCTAGACCGGCGATGAGGCCCTCAAGCCTCTTCGCACATCCCCTTCAACGCCTGCACCCACTGCGGGTGATCATTCAGGCACGGCACCAGCACCAGCTCTTCGCCGCCGGCCTCGACAAACTGCTCGCGCCCGCGATCACCGATCTCTTCCAGGGTCTCGATGCAGTCGGCGACAAACGCCGGGCACATCACCAGCAGTTTTTTCACCCCTGACTTGCCCAACTCGTCCAGCCGCGTTTCGGTGTACGGCTCGATCCACTTCGCCCGCCCCAGCCTTGACTGGAACGACACCGACCACTTGCCGTCGGGGATGCCCATCTTCTGCGCGAACGCCTGGGCGGTGCGCAGGCACTGGCCGCGATAGCAGACCGCAAGCACCTCGGGCGAAGCGGTGCGGCAGCAATCGGCGTCCTGGAAACAATGCTTGCCGGTGGGGTCGAGTTTTTTCAGGTGTCGCTCAGGCAGGCCATGGAAGCTGAGCAGCAGGTGATCGTAATCCTCCTGCAAGTATGGCTGCGCGCTGGCTACCAGGGCGTCGATGTATTCCGGCTTGTCGTAGAACGGCTGCAGAATCGCCATCTCGAGCGGCAGCTTGTGCTCGCCAATCACCTGTTTCGCCTGCTCGATGACCGTGGTCACGGTGCTGTCGGCAAACTGCGGGTACAGCGGCGCCAAGGTGACCTTCTTCACGCCCTGGCTGGCCAGGCGCGTCAGCACCGTCGGCAACGAAGGCTCGCCGTAGCGCATGGCGATTTCCACCGGGCCGTGGCTCCACTGCTCGCGCATTGCGGCCTGCAGGCGGCGGGTCAGCACCACCAGCGGCGAACCCTCGTCCCACCAGATCGAGGCATAGGCATGGGCCGATTGCTCCGGGCGCTTGATCAGGATCAGCGACACCAGCAGCCGCCGCACCGGCCACGGCAGGTCGATGACATAGGGGTCCATGAGAAACTGATTGAGGTACCGGCGCACGTCGGCGACAGAGGTGGAGGCCGGTGAACCCAGGTTGACCAGCAGCAAAGCGTGATCGGTCATGCAACGTCCTATTTCAGAGGCGCCTGGACAGTTCATCCAGGGCCGATTGCAGATCATTGAAGCGGAAGGTAAAACCGGCCGCCAGCAAACGTACCGGCCGCGCCCGTTGCCCGCCCAGTAGCAAGGTCGACAATTCGCCCAGCCCGGCCTTGAGCAGCAGCGCCGGCATCGGCATCACTGCCGGGCGGTGCAGGGCCCGGCCCAGACGCCTGGCGAACTCGCGGTTGCGCACCGGCTCCGGGGCGCAGGCATTATAAGGACCGCTGGCATCCTTGTGCTGCAAGAGAAAATCAATCAGGGCGATCTGGTCGTGTATATGGATCCACGGCACCCACTGCCGACCGTCGCCGATAGGCCCGCCCAGCCCGAGTTTGAACGGCAGGCGCAGGCGCGACAAAAAGCCGCCCTCGCTCGCCAGCACCAGCCCGGTACGCACCAGCACCACGCGAATCCCCAGCGGTTGTGCGGCCATGGCGGTTTCTTCCCAGGCGATGCACAGCTGGCTGGCGAAATCCTCCTTGACCGGCTGCGAAGCCTCGGTGAGTTCGCGCTCGCCACCATCGCCATACCAGCCTACCGCCGAACCCGAGATCAGTACCTCGGGGCGCTGCTGACGTTTCTCCAGCCAGGCCAGCAATTGCTCGGTCAAAGTGATACGACTGGCCCAGAGCAAGGCGCGACGGCTGGAGCTCCAGGGCCGGTCGGCAATCGGTGCGCCGGCCAGATTGATCACCGCGTCCACGCCGTCGTCATCGGCCAGCTCATCGAGCCGGGCTATGCCACGCACCCCGGAGCCACACAACTTGCCCACCTGTTCAGGGCGCCGACTCCATACCGTCAGCCGATGTCCCTGGGCCAGCCAGTGCTGACACAGGTGTTGGCCGATCAACCCGGTACCGCCGGTCAGCAATATATGCATGGCTGTGTCCTCGCATGGCGCGCCAGTGGTCTATTTTTAACAACAAGGCACTTTTTTGACCGATCGCTCTCGGATAAACATAGGCCAACCTGTGGTAACGAGCGGAATCATCTTATACAGGATTCGTGCATTGTACAGGTTTGCCGGGCAGCGTAGTCTGCAACCATTAGGTTCGAAGAGGCCATCATGACTGTACCTATTGCCATCATCGGGGCCGGTATCGCCGGCCTGTCCGCCGCCCAGGCGTTGCAAAAGGCCGGGCAGACCGTTCATTTGTTCGACAAGGGCCACGGCAGCGGCGGACGCATGGCCAGCAAACGCAGCGATGCCGGCGCCCTTGATCTCGGCGCCCAGTACTTCACGGCCCGCGACCGGCGCTTTGTCGACCAGTTGCAGCAATGGGTAGCGGCCGGTTGGGCGGCCGAATGGAAGCCGCAGCTGTATCACTATCAGGATGGCGTACTGAGCCCCTCCCCCGACGAGCAGACGCGCTGGGTTGGCGTGCCGCGCATGAGCGCCATCACCCGCGGCCTGCTCAAGGATGTCACGGTAAACTTCAGCTGCCGTATTGCCGAAGTCTATCGCGGCCAGAAGTACTGGCACCTGCAGGACACCGACGGCTGCAGCCACGGGCCGTTCAGCCGGGTGGTAGTCGCCGTGCCGGCGCCTCAGGCCACCCAGCTGCTCAGTGCTGCGCCCAAGCTGGCCGCCACTGCCGCCGGCGTGCAGATGGACCCGACCTGGGCCATCGCCCTGGCGTTCGACACCCCGCTCGACACCCCGATGCAAGGCTGCTTCGTACAAGGCAGCGCCCTCGACTGGCTGGCGCGCAACCGGAGCAAACCCGGGCGCGACGAACACATGGACACCTGGGTGTTGCATGCCACTTCCAGCTGGAGCAAGCAGCACATCGACCTGCCCAAGGAGGCGGTGATCGAGCAACTGTGGGGCGATTTCGCCGAGCTGGTCGGCTGCGTGGTGCCCGCCCCGAACTTCTCCCTCGCCCACCGCTGGCTGTATGCCCGCCCGGCCAGCAATCACGAATGGGGCGCCCTGGCCGACGCTGACCTGGGCCTGTATGCCTGTGGCGACTGGTGCCTGTCGGGCCGGGTCGAAGGCGCTTGGCTCAGCGGCCAGGAAGCGGCCCGTCGGCTGCTTGAGCATCTGGAGTAACAGCTGCCGGGGCTGCTCCTGTTCAGCCCCGCCTGACATTTTCGACATCCTGCACAAAAGTTGTACAAGTGGTTTGACTTGCACAGGTTTGCCCCTATGATGGGATTTACCTGTACATAAAACTTTATTTGT
Organism: Pseudomonas sp. 2(2015); assembly: GCF_000955865.1. NCBI lineage: Bacteria > Pseudomonadati > Pseudomonadota > Gammaproteobacteria > Pseudomonadales > Pseudomonadaceae > Pseudomonas > Pseudomonas sp. 2(2015). Next base: position 134,796 of record NZ_JYOF01000004.1, on the reverse strand, counting down.
ACAATATTTTTCAGGATCTGTTCATGAACGCTCGTGACCTGCCGCGCAAGCCCCGCATTGCTGTCAGCGCCTGTCTGATCGGCCAGGAAGTGCGTTTCAACGGCGGCCACAAAGCCTCGCGCCTGTGCAACGAGGTCCTCAGCGAACACTTCGATTTGGTCCCGGTTTGCCCAGAAGTCGCCATCGGCCTGGGCGTGCCACGTGCACCCATCCGCCTGGTAGGTGATCCTGCCGACCCGCAGGCCGTGTGCAGCCGCGACCCCGGCCTGGATCTGTCCGGCCCGTTGCGCGCTTACGGGCAGCAGATGGCCAAGGATCTCGACGATATTTGCGGCTACATCTTCATGCACAAATCCCCCTCCTGCGGCCTGGAGCGAGTCAAGGTCTATCAGGCCAATGGCTATCCAGCGCCCGAGGGCGGCCGCGGGTTGTTCGCCGCCGCCTTCTGTGAGCAGCGTCCCGATTTACCGGTGGAAGAAGACGGCAGGCTCTGTGATCCGGTGCTGCGCGAGAACTTCATCACCCGGGTATATGCCTACGCCGACTGGCAGCAGTTGATCGCCGCTGGCGTCAGCCGCGGCGCCCTGATCGCGTTTCATTCCCGCTACAAGTACCAGCTGATGGCGCACAACCCGCAGCAGTACAAAGTCCTGGGCAAGCTGTTGGGCAGCATGGGCCGCGACGACGATCCCGAGTTGCTCGCCCCGCGTTACTTCAGCCAGTTGATCCAGGCCCTGAGCCGCTGCGCCAGCCGTGGCACCCACAGCAATGTACTGTTGCACCTGAGCGGTTACCTGCGCGATGCCTTGAGCCGCGCCGACAAGCAGGAAATCCAGCAACTGATCAGCCAGTACCATGCCGGCGTGGTGCCGCTGGTGGTGCCGCTGACCCTGCTCAAGCATCATTTGCGCAACCATCCCGACCCCTACCTGGCGCAGCAGGTGTACTTGCAACCGCACCCGGAAAACCTGAGCCTGCGCAATGCCATCTGAAGCCCTGTTGCCGATCCGCGAGGTGACGCGCCTGACCGGTATCAACCCGGTCACCCTGCGTGCGTGGGAGCGTCGTTACGGCTTGATCGTGCCGCAACGCACCGGCAAGGGGCATCGCCTCTACAGCCAGGAAGACGTCCAGCGTATCCAGCAGATCCTCACCTGGCTTGACCGGGGCGCGGCGGTCAGCCAGGTCAAAGCCTTGCTGCAAGCCAGCCCGGGGGAGTCACCGTCGCCGGCCGGCAGCGACTGGCAGGCCCTGCGCGAGCAACTCAAGGAAGCCATCGCCGCCCTCGCCGAGCGCCGGCTTGAGCAGCAGGTGAACCAGGCCATGGCCCTATACCCGGCGGCAACCCTCTGCGAACAACTGTTGATGCCGCTGCTTGCCGACCTCGAACTGCGCTGGCAGGGCCAATTCGCCACTGGCCTTGAGCAGGTGTTCTTTTTCTCGTGGCTACGCAGCAAGCTCGGGGCGCGGGTCTATCACAACAACCATCAGCTCGGCGGCGCCCCCTTGCTACTGGTAAACGGCTCTGACCTGGCCTTCGACCCACGGCTGTGGCTGACGGCCTGGCTGGCCAGCAATGCCGGTTACCCGGTGCAGGTCTTCGACTGGCCACCACCGGGCAACGAGCTGAGCCTGGCGGTCGCCCAGTTGCGGCCATGGGCGTTGCTGCTGAGCATCGACAAGTCGCTGGACATCGCCCGCTTACAAAGAAACCTGGCCGACGTCGAAATTCCGAAACTCCTGTGCGGCCGCGCAGTCAGCATTCATAAGCATGCCCTGCAAGCCTGGACGGACGAGACGCTGTTTGTCCTCGATTCGCCCCAGGCGGCGCTTCAGTGCCTGCGCCAACTCAGGGGCGAACAGCCTGAATTTCACCTTCAAGGGTAACCAAACAGCATGCAACTGATCTGGCTGCGCAGCGACCTGCGCGTAATTGACAACACTGCACTGGCAGCAGCCTGCGAACGCGGCCCGACCCTGGCAGTATGGCTGCTCAGCCCTGGGCAGTGGCAGGCCCATGACGATGCGCCGTGCAAGGTCGACTTCTGGTTGCGCAACCTGCAAAGCCTGCGTGCGGCACTGGCGCAGTTGAACATCCCCCTGCTGATCCGCCACGCCGACACCTGGCAGCAGGCACCGCAGGTCTTGCTGCAGCTGTGCCAGGAGCATCAGGTGCAGGCGCTGCACTTCAACGAGGAATATGGCGTTAATGAAAGCGCCCGCGACCAGGCGGTGCTGGCTGCCCTGGGCGAGCACGGTATTGCCGCGCACGGCTATCTTGACCAGTTACTGTTCCGCCCAGGCAGCATCCTGACCCGCAGCGCCAGCTACTTTCAGGTCTTCAGCCAGTTTCGCAAAGTGTGTTACGAACGCCTGCACCTGGGCGTGCCACCCTTGGTCAACCCAATCAGGGCGCAAGCGCCGACGGCTGTCGCCAGCGATCCGGTTCCCGTTGAGGTAGCCGGTTTCCCACACCCTGCGCAGGCCTTGCGCGAGCTCTGGCCTGCCGGTGAAGAAGAAGCACAGCACCGCCTGCAACGCTTTATCGACGAATGCGCCGAAGATTACCAGAATCAGCGCGACCTCCCCGCCGTCGCCGGCACCAGCCAGCTGTCAGCCTACCTGGCCGCCGGGGTGATATCGCCGCGTCAGTGCCTGCATGCCGCGCTGAACCACAACTTCGGCGAGTTCGACAGTGGCAACCGCGGCCTGGTGACCTGGATCAACGAGCTGCTCTGGCGCGAGTTCTACAAACACATCCTGGTGGGCTATCCACGGGTCTCGATGCACCGTGCCTTCCGCCCGGAAACCGAGGCCCTGCCCTGGCGCCATGCACCGGAGGAACTCAAGGCCTGGCAGCAAGGACAGACCGGCATCCCGATCATCGATGCGGCCATGCGCCAATTGCTTGCCACCGGCTGGATGCACAACCGCCTGCGCATGATCGTTGCCATGTTCCTGACCAAGAACCTGCTGATCGACTGGCGCGAGGGCGAGCGCTTTTTCATGCGCCACCTGATCGATGGCGACCTGGCCGCCAACAACGGCGGCTGGCAGTGGAGTGCTTCGACCGGCACCGACGCAGCGCCCTATTTCCGCATTTTCAACCCTGTGAGCCAGTCTCAGCGTTTCGATAGCGCAGGGCATTTCATTCGGCAATGGCTGCCTGAGCTTGCCGACCTGGATGAAAAAAAAATCCACAATCCCGTGCCAGGTGGCGATCTTTTTGCTACTAATCATTATCCGCAGCCCATTGTGGACCTCGGTAGCAGTCGCCAACGTGCGTTGAGTGCATTCAAGAATTTACCCACGCGGCAGGAAGAGAGGGCAGTCATGTGAGCGAACCCATCGCGCGCAAGGTGTGGGTCACCGGCGCAAGCAGCGGCCTGGGCCTGGCGCTGGTGCAACAACTGCTTGAGCAGGGCTGGAAAGTCGCTGCCAGCGGACGTCCTTCGCCCGAGCTCAAGGGCCTTTCGCAGCTCAACCCCGAGCAGTTGCTGCTGCTTGACGGCAATCTCGATGATGGCACGCAGGCCGCACACGCTGGCCAGCAACTCCAGGCCCACTGGGGCGCCCTCGATTGCCTGCTGGTGAATGCTGGCACCTGCGATTACCTGGACCCTGGCCTGCCGCCGACGGCCATTTTCGAAGCCATCGCCAGCAGCAACCTGAGCGCTTCGGTTCATTGCTTGAACGTGGCAGTGCCGCTGCTGGAAAAAGGCCAGGCGCCACAGGTGCTGGCTGTGCTCAGCCGTTATTCGGCGCTGCAACTCTACGAGCCCAGCCAGCCGGCAACCCCGGACAACAACCTGACACAAGTGTTTCGCGCTGAGCGGCAGAAGCTCGAGAGCAAAGGCATCGCCTTGACCGTGGTCGCACCACAGGCGTTGAAAACGCCACTGCTGGCGGTTCAGGTCCGACCTGAACAATGGACGCCGGAAACTGCTGCCGATGTGATCATCCAGCGTTTGCCAGAGCGCGCCCCCGAGCTACTGCTCGAAGCCCTCAACCTCAACAGCCTCTGGCCACTGCCCGAACTACCTGCAAGCCCTGTGTAAAACACAGGGCTGTGCTCTTTCAGGTCAGAGCGGCATGCGGTAGTGCAACGCGTAACTTTCTACCCCATCGTTGGGCGTTTGCAGCCCGGCGTTGGAGTAGTGGATCGCCCGCACGCCGACTTCATGCCCGCCGGCAAAGCGCAAACCAAAGCCGATGCGATCTTCGAACTGGAACGAAGAGCCGAGTTTGTTGCTTTCAACTTCGGTACTGGAGAATGCGGCCACACCAATACCGGCTTCGATATAGGGTTTGACCGACTCACCGGCGAACTCGTAAACGAACACCGGCGCAAACGACAGGCTGTGGTTACTCGACTTCTCGTCGCCATCCCAATAGGTGTAGGCACCGTCCCAATAGCCGGTGATACGGCCTACGCTGGTTTGCCACCAACTGACATCCCAGTTCGATTGCAGGCCGAGGCGATAGGTCATGGTCGAGTCGCCGGTCTGCCCGACCGATAACGACACGTCCGCTGCTTGAGTTGTGAAAGATTGCCCCAGGGTAACGGCTGCAAGAGCAGCCAAGCAAAGCAGTTTCTTCATGAGAAACGTCCTTTTTCCTAATGCTGTTGTTGGTTTTTCTGTCTCACCAGACAATAAATAGAAATCGGCAGCGTTGCGTTAGTTCAGTCAATGTTGAGTGCTTTTCACACTTTTTTTACATTGGAAAGCTTCGCACACTGTCAGATTTATTCCACAACATTGGAAGGATCTTTCGCAAATGTTCAGGGCTGGCACTGGTCCAGAATTGCGCATCGCGCGCCGGTCCTGCAGCCAGCAATTCACCCTCGCCCAACAGGCGCTGCAATTGCCGGGCAACGGCGGCGCCGGTATCGATGATCGCCACCGAGGCGGGGATCATTTGCGCCAGCAGAGGCTTGAGGAAGGGGTAATGGGTGCAGCCCAGGATCAGGGTATCGCAGCCGGCGTCGAGCAAGGGCTTTACATACCCCTGGAGCATCTCACGCACCACCGGGCTACTCAGGTCGCCAGCCTCGATGCACTCCACCAGGCCCGGGCAAGGCTGGGTGATCACGCGAATGTCGTTGGCAAAGCGATCGAGCAAGGCAACGAACTTGGCGCTTTGCAGGGTGCCGGTGGTGGCCAGCACGCCGACCACACCGCTGCGGGTCGCGGCAGCGGCGGGTTTGACCGCAGGCTCCATCCCGACGATCGGCCAGTGCGGATACTGTTCGCGCAAATCTGCCACTGCCGCCACGGTGGCGGTGTTGCAAGCCAGGACCATGGCCTTGGCGCCTTGCTCGCGGAAGAACTCGGCGACCATGCGACAGCGCTGGCGGATGAACGCCGGCGACTTCTCGCCATAGGGGATGTAGCCGCAGTCGCCGACGTACAGCAGCGACTCGTCGGGCAGCAGGCGCTGGATCTCGGCCAGTACCGACAGGCCGCCGACTCCGGAATCGAAAACGCCGACCGGCGCCGCCGCAGCGTCAGCCATGATGCTCGCCACACACGCTGCAGCCCGGGTCGCGCTTGACCCGCAGCTCACGGAAGCGGCTGCCAAGGGCATCGATCAACAGCAAGCGCCCCACCAGCGGCTCGCCGAAACCGGCCAGCAGCTTCAGCGCCTCAAGTGCTTGCAGGCTGCCAACCAGCCCCACCAGCGGGCCCAACACGCCGGCTTCGCTGCAGGTCAGTTCGGCTTCGCTGCCGTGCCCGTACAGGCAGTGGTAGCAGGGGCTTAGCGGGTTACGCGGGTCGAACACCGACAACTGCCCTTCCAGGCGAATCGCCGCGCCGCTGACCAACGGTTTGCCGTGGGCGACGCAGGCGGCATTGACCGCTTCGCGGGTGGCGAAGTTGTCCGAGCAATCGAGCACCAGGTCCACGGCCTTGACCGCTTCAGCCAGGGAGTCCTCATCCAGCGCGCGGCGATGCGCTTTGAGGGTGATTTGCGGGTTGATCGCGGTGAGCCGGGCAAGCGCCGAATCAACCTTGCTCAGGCCTACCGACGCACTGTCGTGCAAGACCTGGCGCTGCAGGTTGGTGACATCCACCGTATCGAAGTCGGCCAGGTGCAATTCGCCAACCCCGGCGGCCGCCAGGTACAGCGCCACTGGCGAGCCGAGACCGCCGAGGCCGACGATCAGCGCCTTGCTGTTTTTCAGCCGCAGCTGACCGTCGATATCCACCTGCGCCAGGAGGATCTGCCGGCTGTAGCGCAACAGCTCCTGGTCGCTCAGCACGACAGCCGCCCCAGGGTGATGCGCTCGTGGCCGTTGAGGTCGAGGCGGCTTTCGATCTGCTCGAAATCATGCCTGGCCAGCAGCTCGCGCACGGCGGCGGCCTGGTCGTAACCGTGTTCGAGCAGCAGCCAGCCAGCCGGCGCCAGGTGCGCCGGCGCCTGGCTGACGATGCAGCGCAGGTCGTCCAGGCCGTCTTCGCCAGAGACCAGCGCGCTGCTGGGCTCAAAGCGCACGTCACCGGCCACCAGGTGCGGGTCGGCGGCGGCAATGTACGGCGGGTTGCTGATGATCAGGTCAAAGCGCTCGCCGGCCAGGGCATCGAACCAGTGGCTGCTGCGCACGTTGACGTTGTTCAGTTGCAGGCGCTGGCGGTTGCGCTCGGCCAGGGCCACGGCTTCGAGCACGCGGTCGACCGCGGTGACCTGCCACAACGGGCGCTCACTGGCCAGGGCCAGGGCAATCGCCCCGGTGCCGGTGCCCAGGTCGAGCAGCTTGACCGCACTACCCGGCAGCAACTGCAGGGCGGTTTCCACCAGCAGCTCGGTTTCCGGACGCGGGATCAAGGTATGCGGGGCCACTTCCAGGTCGAGGTTCCAGAACCCCTGCTGACCCAGAATGTAGGCCACCGGCTCGCCGGCGCGGCGGCGCTGCAGGTAGTCGGCAAAAGTCAACGCCGCTTCGCTGCTGACAATCCGCTCCGGCCAGGTGTGCAGGTAGCTGCGCGACTTGCCGATGGCCGCCGCCAACAGCAGTTCGATATCCAGACGCGCGGTCGGCGAATCCGGCAGCTCCGCACCGCGGAGCAAGCTGGCAATAATCGTCATTTACTCACCCAGTGCCGCCAGTTGATCCGCCTGATACTCGGCCAGCAACGGCTCGATTACCGCGTCGACCCCACCGGCCAGAACGTCATCCAGGGAATACAGGGTCAGGTTGATGCGGTGATCGGTCACCCGCCCCTGTGGATAGTTGTAGGTACGAATTCGTTCGGAACGGTCACCCGAGCCGACCAGCAGCTTGCGCTCGCTGGCCATGGCATTCTGCGCCGCGCTGGTCTGGATGTCGTTGAGCTTGGCCGACAGCCAGGACATCGCCCGGGCACGGTTCTTGTGCTGGGAACGTTCTTCCTGGCACTCGACGACAATGCCGGTGGGCAAGTGGGTGATGCGGATTGCCGAGTCAGTCTTGTTGATGTGCTGACCACCGGCACCGGAGGCACGGTAGGTGTCGACACGCAGGTCCGCCGGGTTGATCTCGATCGCCACCTGCTCATCCGGCTCCGGCAGCACCGCCACGGTGCAGGCCGAGGTGTGAATGCGGCCCTGGGATTCGGTCTCGGGTACACGCTGGACGCGGTGGGCACCGGACTCGAATTTCAACTTGCCGTAGACGCTGTCGCCTTCGACCCGGGCAATGATTTCCTTGTAGCCGCCGTGTTCGCCCTCGTTTTCCGAGAGAATTTCCAGGCGCCAGCCGCGCTTTTCGGCATAGCGCGAATACATGCGGAACAGGTCGCCGGAAAAGATCGCCGCCTCGTCACCACCGGTACCGGCGCGGATTTCCAGGAACACGTTGCGCCCGTCGTTGGGGTCCTTGGGCAGCAACATGCGCTGCAGCTGGTTTTCCAGCTGCGCCAGTTGCTCCTTGGCTTCGCGCACTTCTTCCACGGCCATTTCGCGCAGGTCCGGGTCGCTGTCCTTGAGCAGCGCCTGGGCGCCGGCCAGATCATCCTGGACCTTGCGCCACTGGGCGTAGGCGACGGCGACCGGCTCGACTTCAGCGTATTCACGGGAATAGGCGCGAAAGCGCGTCTGGTCGCAAATGACCTCGGCATCGCCCAGCAGGGCGGTCAGTTCCTCGAAACGGTCCTGGAGCGTGTCCAGTTTATTCAGCAGCGACGCTTTCATTGCGGGGTTTTATCCGTCGAACCCTCGGAGAGGGCAAAGAGTTCCTGGGCCATGGCCAGCGCATCGAGGCGGCCTTCGGCAGAGAGCTTTTTCAGTTGCACGCTGGGCGCATGCAACAGCTTGTTGGTCAGGCCACGGGCCAGTTGCACCAGCACCTCATCGGCACTGGCGCCATTGGCCAGCAGGCGCTGGGCCTTTTGCAGCTCTTCGTCGCGCAGGCGCTCGCTCTGCTGACGGTAAGCCTTGAGTACATCCACCGCGGCCAGCTCGCGCAGGCGCAGCATGAAATCTTCGGCGCCCACCGAGACCAGCTCTTCAGCGGCCTGGGCAGCACCCTGGCGGCTCTTGAGGTTCTCGGCGACCACTTCGTGCAGGTCATCGACGGTGTACAGGTAAACGTCATCGAGCTCGCCCACCTGTGGCTCGATATCGCGCGGCACGGCGATGTCGACCATGAAGATCGGCTTGTGCCGGCGCTGCTTAAGGGCGCTTTCCACCGCACCCTTGCCGAGGATCGGCAACTGGCTGGCGGTGGAGCTGATGACGATATCGCTGTTGACCAGCTCCTGGGGAATGTCGGCCAGCAGCACCGCATGGGCGCCGAACTGCTCGGCCAGGGTGCTGGCGCGCTCCAGGGTGCGGTTGGCGACGACGATGCGCCGCACGCCCTGCTCGTGCAGATGGCGGGCGACCAGGGTGATGGTTTCACCGGCGCCGATCAGTAGCGCCTGGCTGCGGCCCAGGTCGCTGAAGATCTGCTTGGCCAGGCTCACGGCGGCAAAGGCCACCGACACCGGGTTTTCGCCGATGGCGGTATCGGTACGCACCTGCTTGGCAGCGCTGAAGGTCGCCTGGAACAGCCGCCCGAGCAGCGGGCCGATGGTTCCGGCTTCGCGCGCCACGGCATAGGCCGACTTCATCTGGCCGAGGATCTGCGGCTCGCCCAGCACCAGCGAGTCGAGCCCGGAGGCCACCCGCATCATGTGCCGCACGGCATCGTGATCTTCATGGATGTAGGCGCTGGCGCGCAGTTCATCCAGGCTCAGTTGATGATATTCGGCCAGCCAGCGCAGGATGCTCTCTGCAGCCAGGTGGTCCTGCTCTATATAAAGCTCGCTGCGGTTGCAGGTCGAAAGGATCGCGGCTTCGCGGCTGGCGGTCAGTCGGCAGAGCTGCTGCAAGGCGTCCACCAGCTGCTCAGGGGTAAACGCCACGCGCTCGCGTACGTCTACCGAGGCAGTCTTATGGTTGATACCGAGGGCAAGAAAGGCCATGCAAGGTCGCTGATTGTGACGAGAAGCCGATAATTGTCCTACTTCGCAGAGCGCAGAACAACCACCGCTCGCTATTGTCTCTATAGTCTACCCCTACCGAGACCTTCGCTTATGGGTTTGCCCCGGCGCTTGTGTCATGATGATCCGACCGCTGGTAAGCCGCCCAAATCCCGATTATGAATAGATCCTACGCGTTGCTCCTTGCCCTTGCCTTGCTCCAGGGCTGCCAGACCCTGGCTCCGGATTCCCCGGATGCCAAGGCGCCTGCAGATGCCGCCCCGGTGCAACCGGCCAAGCCCACCGTCTACGGATCGTTCAGCCAGGACACCGTGTACAGCCTGCTGACCGCAGAACTTGCCGGCCAGCGCGATCGTTTCGATATCGCCCTGGACAATTACGTCAGCCAGGCAATCAAGACTCAGGACCCGGGTATTTCCGAACGCGCCTACCGCATCGCCGAATACCTGGGCGCCGACCAGGCCGCGCTCGACACCTCGCTGATCTGGGCGAAAAACGACCCCGGCAACCTCGACTCCCAGCGCGCCGCCGCCATCCAGCTGGCTCGCAGCGGTCGCTATGACGAGTCCATGGTCTACATGGAAAAGGTCCTTCAGGGCCAGGGCGACACCCACTTCGACTTCCTCGCCCTGTCGGCACTGGAAACCGACCCCGATACCCGCGCCGGCCTGCAAAACAGTTTCGATCGTCTGCTGGTGAAGTACCCTGACAACGGTCAGCTGGTGTTCGGCAAGGCCCTGCTGCTGCAACAGGATGGCAAGGCCCAGGCGGCCCTCGACCTGCTCGAAGAACACCCGCCCGAAGCCGGCGAGATTGCCCCGGTGCTGCTGCGCGCGCGCCTGCTGCAAGGCCTGGACCGCGGCAAAGAGGCCCTGCCGCTGCTGCAGAAAACCATTCGCCAGTACCCGGACGACAAACGCCTGCGCCTGACCTACGCGCGCATGCTGGTCGAGCAGGATCGCCTGGCCGATGCCAAGGCCGAGTTTGTCAGCCTGGTCCAGCAATACCCGGACGACGATGAACTGCGTTACTCGCTGGCCCTGGTCAGCCTGGAAACCAAGGACTGGGACGAAGGCGCCGGCTACCTCGAAGAGCTGATCGCCCGCGACAGCCATGTCGATGCCGCGCACCTGAACCTGGGGCGCATCCATGAAGAGCGCAACGACCCCGAAAGCGCCCTCAACGAGTACGCCCTGGTCGGCCCCGGCAACGACTATCTGCCAGCGCAACTGCGTCAGGCCGACATCCTCATTGCCAACGGCCGCAGCGCCGAGGCCTCGCGGCGCCTGGCCGCAGCCCGCGAAGCCCAGCCCGACTACGCCATCCAGCTGTACCTGATCGAAGCCGAAGCCCTGGGCAACAACGACAAGGACGCCCAGGCCGAGCAGGTGCTGCAGCAAGCGATCAAGCAGTACCCGGACGACCTCAACCTGCTGTACACCCGGGCCATGCTTGCGGAAAAGCGCAACGACCTGGCGCAGATGGAAAAAGACCTGCGCAGCATCATCAGCCGCGAGCCGGAAAACGCCATGGCCCTCAACGCCCTGGGCTACACCCTGGCTGACCGCACCAGCCGTTATGCCGAAGCCAAGACCCTGATCGACAAGGCGCACCAGATCACCCCGGACGATCCGGCGGTGCTCGACAGCCTCGGCTGGGTCAACTACCGCATGGGCAACCTCGACGAAGCCGAGCGCCTGCTGCGCCAGGCCATCGAGCGTTTCCCCGATCACGAAGTCGCTGCCCACCTGGGTGAAGTGCTCTGGGCCAACGGCAAGCGCCGCGAAGCCCGCCAGGTCTGGGCCAAAGGTTTCGAAGCCCAGCCCGACAGCCCTATCCTGCGCAAGACCGTCCTGCGCCTGACCGGATCCGAGACTCTATAAGCCTATGTTTTTGCGCCACTGCATCACCTTCTGCCTGATTGCCCTGCTTGCCGGTTGTGCCGGCTTCGGCTCCCGTGAGGCCCTGCGGGGCGAAGGCAACCCCCAGCTGTGGCGCGAGCACAAGCAACAGCTGAGCACCCTCGATGGCTGGCAGATCAACGGCAAGGTCGGCATCCGCGCGCCGAAAGACTCCGGCAGCGGCACGCTGTTCTGGCTGCAACGCCAGGACTACTACGACATCCGCCTGTCCGGCCCGCTCGGCCGCGGCGCTGCACGCCTGACCGGGCGCCCCGGCGGCGTCACCCTCGAGGTCGCCAACCAGGGCCGCTTCGAGGCGCAAAGCCCGGAAGCCCTGCTGGCCGAACAACTGGGCTGGGAGCTGCCGGTGTCGCACCTGGTCTGGTGGATTCGCGGCCTGCCCGCCCCCGACAGCAAGAGCCAGCTGACCCTCGACGGCGACAGCCGCCTGGCCAGCCTCAAGCAGGACGGCTGGGACGTGCAGTACCTGAGCTACGCCGAACAGAACGGCTACTGGCTGCCCGAGCGGATCAAGCTGCACGGGCAAAACCTCGACGTGACCCTGGTGGTCAAAGACTGGCAACCACGGCAACTGGGCCACTGATCAATGAACACTGCAACCCTGACCCTGCCGGCCCCGGCCAAGCTCAACCTGATGCTGCACATTCTTGGCCGCCGCGCCGATGGCTACCATGAGCTGGAAACCCTGTTCCAGTTTCTCGAGCATGCCGACGAGCTGTCTTTCGCCCTGCGCGAAGACGGTGAAGTGCGCCTGCACAGCGAGATCGACAACGTCCCCCATGAAAGCAACCTGATCGTCAAGGCCGCGCGCAAGCTCAAGGCCCTGACCGGCTGCGACAAGGGCGTGGATATCTGGCTGAAAAAAATCCTGCCCATGGGCGGCGGCATTGGCGGCGGCAGCTCCGACGCCGCCACTACCCTGCTCGGCCTCAACCATTTATGGCAACTGGGCTTGAGCGAAGACCAGCTGGCTGAACTGGGCCTGACCCTGGGCGCCGACGTGCCGGTTTTCGTCCGCGGCCATGCGGCGTTCGCCGAGGGCGTGGGCGAGAAGCTGACCCCGGTCGACCCCGAAGAGCCCTGGTATGTCGTGCTGGTCCCGCAAGTATTTGTTAGCACAGCAGAAATTTTTTCAGATCCGCTGTTGACACGTGATTCCTTGCCCCTTAAGATGCGCCCCGTTCCCAAGGGAAACAGTCGAAATGACTGCCAACCGGTGGTAGAGCAGCGTTACCCAGAGGTACGCAATTCATTGAATTTGTTAAACGAATTCACTGAGGCTCGGCTTACCGGAACTGGAAGTTGTGTGTTTGGGGCCTTCCCAAACAAAGCTGAAGCTGATAAAGTTTTGGCCCTTCTTGCAGAGACCCAAACAGGGTTTGTAGCTAAGGGAAGCAACGTTTCGATGTTGCATCGCACGCTGCAGAGTCTGCTCTAGGAATCGAGCACAAGGTGCTCGCAGCAACAGATACAGGGGCGTCGCCAAGCGGTAAGGCAGCAGGTTTTGATCCTGCCATGCGTTGGTTCGAATCCAGCCGCCCCTGCCATTTTCCTTATACTCATCCAGGTATACCCTCAGCCTTCAGGTACTGCGCGTGTCCAAGATGATGGTCTTTACGGGGAACGCTAACCCCGATCTGGCTCGGCGTGTCGTACGTCAGCTGCATATCCCACTGGGTGATGTTTCTGTCGGCAAATTCTCCGACGGCGAAATCAGCACTGAGATTAATGAAAATGTTCGTGGTAAGGACGTTTTCATCATTCAGCCGACTTGCGCGCCAACCAACGATAACCTGATGGAACTGGTAGTGATGGCCGATGCCTTCCGCCGCTCCTCAGCTTCCCGAATCACTGCCGTGATTCCTTACTTCGGATATGCCCGCCAGGATCGCCGTCCGCGTTCGGCGCGTGTTGCTATCAGCGCCAAAGTCGTCGCTGACATGCTCACCGTCGTCGGTATCGACCGTGTTCTCACTGTCGACCTGCACGCTGACCAGATCCAGGGTTTCTTCGATATTCCGGTAGATAACATCTACGGCTCCCCCGTTCTGGTGGATGACATCGAAGACCAGCGTTTCGAGAACCTCATGATCGTGTCCCCGGACATCGGCGGCGTCGTGCGTGCACGTGCTGTTGCCAAGTCCCTGGGTGTCGATCTGGGTATCATCGACAAACGCCGTGAAAAGGCCAATCACTCCGAAGTGATGCATATCATCGGCGACGTCGAAGGACGTACCTGTATTCTCGTCGACGACATGGTCGACACCGCCGGCACCCTGTGCCACGCGGCCAAGGCCCTGAAAGAACACGGCGCTGCCAAGGTTTACGCCTACTGCACGCACCCTGTCCTCTCGGGTCGGGCGATCGAGAATATCGAGAACTCCGTGCTGGACGCACTGGTGGTGACCAACACCATCCCGCTGTCCGCTGCAGCACAAGCCTGTGACCGTATCCGCCAACTGGATATTGCACCGGTTGTTGCCGAGGCGGTTCGCCGCATCAGCAATGAAGAATCGATCAGCGCGATGTTCCGCTGAGGGTTTTCCCTCGCGAACCTCTCGTTGACGAAAAGCGCCCCGCCCCAACACCTGTTGTTGGGGCGGGGCTTTTTTGCCCACCCCGTTTGGCGCTGGTCGCAAACGCCTGCGGGAGATGGCTATTTTGGAGATACAAAATGACTGATTTCACTCTGAACGCCCAAGCGCGTACCGACCTGGGGAAAGGTGCGAGCCGCCGCCTGCGTCGTCTCGCCGCCCAGATCCCTGCCGTTGTTTACGGTGGTGACAAAGAAGCTCAATCCCTGACCATCGTGGCCAAGGAAATCGCCAAACTGTTCGAAAACGAAGCTGCCTACAGCCACGTTATCGAGCTGAACATCGACGGCAAGAAAGAAAACGTCGTTGTCAAAGCGATGCAGCGTCACCCAGCCAAGCAGTTCATCCTGCACGCTGACTTCGTCCGCGTTGTTGCTGGCCAGAAACTGACCGCCAAAGTACCAGTGCACTTCGTCAACGAAGAAGCTCCGGTCAAGAAAGGCGGCGAGATCTCCCACGTTGTCAACGAGATCGAAGTTTCCTGCGAAGCCAAAGACCTGCCTGAGTTCATCGAAGTCGACCTGGCCAACGCCGAAGTCGGCGCGATCATCCACCTGTCGGACCTCAAAGCTCCGAAAGGCGTCGAGTTCGTCGCTCTGGCTCACGGTAACGACCTGGCTGTTGCCAACGTTCACGCTCCGCGTGTTGCGCCTGAAGCTGCAGAAGGCGCTGCCGAGTAATCTACTCAGCACGCCGGCGTTGACCGGGTTACAGTGCCCCGCACTGTAACCCACAACTCCAAGGAAGAGCCCCTGACGTGACCGCCATCCAACTGATCGTCGGCCTGGGAAACCCCGGCCCCGAATACGAACAGACCCGGCATAACGCAGGGGCTCTTTTCGTAGAACGCATTGCCAGCGCCCAGCGCGTCAACCTGACCGCTGACCGCAAGTATTTCGGCCTGACGGCTAAATTCAGCCATCAGGGCAACGACGTTCGTCTGCTGATCCCGACCACCTACATGAACCGCAGCGGCCAGGCCGTTGCTGCACTGGCGAACTTTTTCCGCATCCCGCCAGATGCCATCCTGGTGGCCCACGACGAACTCGACCTGCCTCCCGGCGTCGCCAAGCTCAAAAAGGGCGGCGGCCATGGCGGGCACAACGGGCTGCGCGACATCATCGCCCAGCTCGGCAACCAGAATGACTTTCACCGTCTGCGGCTTGGCATCGGCCACCCGGGTGACAGCAGCAGGGTCTCCGGTTTCGTCCTCGGCAAGGCGCCACGCGCCGAGCAGGAGAAGCTGGACGCCAGTATCGATTTTGCCCTCGGCGTGCTGCCGGACATCCTCGCCGGCGACTGGACGCGTGCGATGAGAGAGCTGCACAGCCAAAAGGCCTGACTCCACGAAGAGGGATTCACCATGGGTTTCAATTGCGGCATCGTCGGCCTGCCCAACGTCGGCAAGTCCACCCTGTTCAACGCCCTGACCAAATCCGGCATCGCCGCTGAGAACTTCCCGTTCTGCACCATCGAGCCGAACAGCGGCATCGTGCCGATGCCCGATGCACGCCTGGACGCGCTGGCGGCCATCGTCAAGCCGAACCGCGTGCTGCCGACCACCATGGAATTCGTCGACATCGCCGGCCTGGTTGCCGGTGCCTCGAAAGGTGAAGGCCTGGGCAACAAGTTCCTCGCCAACATCCGCGAGACCGACGCCATCGCCCACGTGGTGCGCTGCTTCGAAGACGAGAACGTGATTCACGTCTCCAACAGCGTCAACCCCAAGCGCGACATCGAGATCATCGACCTGGAACTGATCTTCGCCGACCTCGACAGCTGCGAGAAGCAACTGCAGAAGGTTGCGCGCAACGCCAAGGGTGGTGACAAGGACGCCCTGGCGCAGAAAGCCATCCTCGAAAAACTGATCCCGCACTTCACCGAAGGCAAGCCTGCGCGCAGCCTGATGAAGAACATGGCAGACGACGAGAAGGCCCTGATCCGCGGCTTCCACCTGCTGACCAGCAAGCCTGTGATGTACATCGCCAACGTTGCCGAAGACGGTTTCGACAACAACCCGCACCTGGACGTGGTCAAGGCCATTGCCGAAGAAGAAGGTGCGATCGTGGTGCCGGTGTGCAACAAGATCGAAGCCGAGATCGCCGAGCTCGACGACGGTGAAGAGAAGGACATGTTCCTCGAAGCCCTGGGCCTCGAAGAGCCAGGCCTGAACCGCGTGATCCGCGCCGGTTACTCGCTGCTCAACCTGCAGACCTACTTCACTGCCGGCGTGCAGGAAGTCCGCGCCTGGACCGTGCGCGTCGGCGCCACCGCCCCGCAGGCGGCCGGCGTGATCCACACCGACTTCGAGAAAGGCTTCATCCGTGCCGAAGTGGTCGCCTACGACGACTTCATCCAGTACAAGGGTGAAAGCGGCGCGAAAGAAGCCGGTAAATGGCGTCTGGAAGGCAAGGACTACATCGTCAAGGACGGTGACGTGATGCACTTCCGCTTCAACGTCTGACCCGCTGCCAGCAGCCCGAAACCCCTTGAGGTCATGCCTCAAGGGGTTTTTCTTTGCCTGCGCCATGAGCAAACGCGAGCCAATACCTGGATCTATACTCAAAGCCGCATTCAAACGGCTCTTGTCCACAGATCAGGTATCGGCGCATGGCTAAGAAAAAGGAAAAGCAAGACAGCAGCGAACGCCTCCCCCGCAAAGAATACGAGCAAGCCCTCAAGGCCCTGCACATCGAGCTGGTCAAGTTGCAGCAGTGGGTGGTGGCCAAGGGTTTGAAGGTCTGTATTGTCTTCGAAGGCCGCGACGGCGCCGGCAAGGGCGGCACCATCAAGGCCATCACCGAGCGCGTCAGCCCGCGGGTGTTTCGCGTGGTGGCGCTGCCAGCACCGACCGAACGGGAAAAAAGCCAGATGTACGCCCAGCGCTACATACAGCACATGCCCTCGGCCGGCGAAGTGGTGATCTTCGACCGCAGCTGGTACAACCGCGCCGGCGTCGAGCGGGTGATGGGCTTTTGTACCGAAGAGCAGTCCAGCAAGTTCCTGTCAGTGGTGCCATCGTTCGAGAAGATGCTGGTCGAGTCCGGCATCGTGCTGGTCAAGTACTGGCTGGAAGTCAGTCCTCAAGAGCAGGAGCGGCGCCTTAAGGAGCGCATTACCGACGGGCGCAAGATCTGGAAGCTGACGCCGATGGACCTCAAGTCCTTCACCCGCTGGGACGACTACACCCGCGCCCGCGATGACATGTTCGCCGCCTCCGACACCTCCTGGGCCCCCTGGTATGTGGCGGTTTCCGAAGACAAGCGGCGGGTGCGCCTGAACATCATCAGCCACTTTCTCAAGCAGGTGCCCTACGAGGACATCACCCACAAACAGAAGATCGAGCTGCCCAAGCGCGGCAAGATCGGCCGCTACAAGAGCACCCGCTACACCTCGCGCATGGTGCCTGAGCGCTTCTGAAGCGCCATGCGTGCTAGGCAGCGCCCTGCCCGGCACGCTGGGCGCGGAAGGCCCGGCGCCGGGCGCTGCGGGCGAATACCACGAACAGCGCGGCCATGGCCGTCAGCGCCATCGGCAGGCCATGGGGAGCGACGTCCATGGCCGCACCACTGAGCAGCGGCCCGAGCAGGCTGCCGACACCCCAGAGCAGGCCGACGCTGGCGTTGGCAGTGACCAGGTCCTGGCCCTTGAACTGCTGGCCGATCAGCACCAGCGCCAGGGTGTAGACCCCACCGGCCACCGCGCCGAACACCACCAAGGCCGGCCACAGCAGCCATTGCATACCGATCAGCCATGGCAGCGCCAGGCCGATCAGCATCGCCACCACACCGCACACCAGGTGTACGGTGGTGCGCTCGCAGCGGTCGGCCAACCAGCCGATCGGCAACTGGAAGAGCATGTCGCCGGTAAGGATCACCGTCACCATCAACGCTGCGACGCCCACGGCGTAGGCATGGTTGGTGGCATACACCGGCAGCAGCGAAAGGATCACCGCATCGAAGAACGAGAAGAACAGCACGCCCATGCACAAGGCCGGCGCCACGCGGAAAAAGCCCGCCAGGGAAAAGCTCTTGCCGCCCTCCTCGCCATGCTCGACGTGGTCATTGGGCACCGTCAGCACGATGCACAGCAGCGCCAGGCCATAGCAACCTGTCACCACCGTGGTCACCCAGGCGCTCTGCGCGCCGAGAAGCGCCAGCATCGCCGGGCCGAGCATCTGGAAGCCGGTAAAGGCGGTGGCGTACAGGGCCATGATCTTGCCGCGGTTGTGTTCCGGGCTCAGCTCGTTGACCCACGACTCGCCGAGAATGATGGCAATGCCCATGCCGATCCCCAGCGCCAGGCGCAACAGGGCAAGCAGGTAGAGCGAGGAGAAGCCCCATTCGAGCAGGCCGATGCTCAAGGTGCACAGGCCGAAACACAGCAGGTAGATGGTGCGCCGGGTCAGGTGCCGGCAGCAGGCATCGACCATGAACGCCGAGAGCATCATCCCCGCCGCCGGAATGGCCGAGACGATGCCGATTTGCAAGGTACTGGCCCCAGCGTCGAGCAAACGCAGCGACACCAATGGCAAACTCGCCCCAAGGCTGAAACCGACTACCGAAACCGCAAACAACAAGCCCAGCAACAAACGCGTATTCATCACCACTCCGAACTCACCGGCGCAAAGCACCACATCGCACCTGCGCAGGCGCATACATGACCGTAATAAGATTTGCATACAGGCGCGCCAGCCACGGCAGAACGCCGGGCATGCAGCTGCCAGGTCAGGAGGTGGGGCGGTGAGGCGAGAAGGTAAAGGCGAACAGCACACTGCGCCGACGCTTGAGGACGGTATCGCTCGGCCAGTCGCAGCAGCGGGTCAGGACGACCGGCTGGCGATGCGCGAATGTGTGGCTGAAGCGGCTCATACGTCGGTTACACCGTAAAGGATGGGCGGCACTCTAGGAGAACCCGTGCCACCCGTCAATAGCCCGTCCTTGAGCCTTCAGCGCTTGCCGGTGGACGGCAGCAGGATCGCCAGCAGGCCGAACAGCGGCAGGAACGAGCACAGGCTGTAGACGTACTCGATGCCCTTGAGGTCGGCCAGATAACCCAGCGCCGCCGCGCCGATGCCGCCAAAACCGAACATCAGGCCGAAGAAGATCCCGGCGATCATGCCGACGTTACCCGGCACCAGCTCCTGGGCGTACACGACGATGGCCGAGAATGCCGAGGCGAGAATGAAGCCGATGATCACACTGAGCACGCTGGTCCAGAACAGGTCGGCATAAGGCAGCATCAGGGTGAACGGCGCAACGCCGAGGATCGAGAACCAGATCACCGCCTTGCGCCCGATGCGGTCACCGATCGGGCCGCCAAAGAAGGTCCCGGCCGCTACCGCGCCGAGGAACAGGAACAGGTACAGCTGCGAGCTGGCCACCGACAGGTCGAACTTCTCGATCAGGTAGAAGGTGAAGTAGCTGGTGAGGCTGGACATGTAGAAGTACTTGGAGAACACCAGCAGCCCCAGTACAACCAGGGCGCCGATCACCCGCTGGCGGGAAAGGCCATGGGTGGCGCGCTGGCCCTGCTTGGCCTTGAACAGGTTGAGGTGTTCCTTGTACCAGCGGCTCAGGCCGTAGGTGACCAGCACGGCGCAGACCGCGAACAGGCCGAACCAGGCAACATTGCCCTGGCCGAAGGGAATGATGATCGCCGCCGCCAGTAACGGGCCGAAAGCGGAGCCGGCGTTGCCACCGACCTGGAAGGTCGACTGCGCCAGGCCGAAGCGCCCACCGGAGGCCAGCCGGGCGATACGCGAGGTTTCCGGGTGGAAGGTCGACGAACCGATGCCCACCAGCGCCGCCGCCAGCAGAATCATCGGGAAACTGCCGACAAACGCAAGCATGACGATCCCCACCAGGGTGCACAGGGTGCCCAGCGGCAACAGGTTCGGCATCGGCTTGCGGTCGGTGTAAAAGCCGACCCAGGGCTGCAGCAGCGACGCAGTGATCTGGAAGGTCAGGGTGATCAGCCCGATCTGGGTAAAGGTCAGGCCGTAGTTGGCCTTGAGCAGCGGATAGATCGACGGCAGCACGGCCTGGATCAGGTCGTTGATCAGGTGCGCCAGGGCACAGGCGGCGATGATACGCATCACCAGCGGGCTGCTCTGGGCAGTTGCGGTGCTGGCGGGTGACGTTGACGAGACAGTGCTCACAGCCATGACAAAAGCTTCCATCCGGGGGGCGGGATCCAATTATCCAGAAATCGTTAGCAAGCGCACTATTCTTTTCGACCAACGTGCTTTTGACGTGCTTGTTAATAATTCTCAATAACGTTAGCATCGGCTGCGTTTTTACAGACTCCACTGCCTGCCTATTCGAGGCCCGCATACGCCATGTCCGACGACCAGGACAACCGCAGCCTGTCGCTGCTCTATCAGCATCACCGCAGTGAACTGCTGGCCTTCCTGACCCGCCGCGTGCGCTGCCGGGAAACCGCCCGCGACCTGCTCCAGGATGCCTTTGTGCGGCTGATGCACAGCGAGCGTGGCGAGGTTGGCAACCTGCGGGCCTTTCTGTACCGCATCGCCAACAACCTGAGCATCGACCATGCTCGGCGCAACCAGGTACGTGGGGTCAATGACGAGCAGGCGCTGGAGCATCTGCTCAACGAAACCTCACCCGAGCGCAGTGCCGTGGCCGGAAATACCCTTGACCATCTTGAACGCCTGATCGACGGCCTGCCCTCGCCGACCCGCGAGGTATTTTTACTCGCCCGGGTCGAGCAATTGAGCTACAAGGACATCGGCGCGCGCCTGGGACTCGACCCGCGTGCGGTCGAGCGTCATTTGAACAAAGCCCTGAGCCATTGCGCCGCGGCTGCCCTGCATAACCGAAACAAGACTGACCAGCCATGAACCCATCGCCAAATTCTGCCCATCCGAACGAGCCTGGCGACCGCGAACAGCAAGCCCTGGACTGGTTTACCCGGCTGCGCGCCCACGATGTTCCGCGGGAGCAACGCCAGGCCTTTGAACGCTGGCGCCTGGACCCCGAGAATGCCCGCACCTTTGCCGAGGTCGAGCTGTTCTGGCAACAACTGGAGATGCCCGCGCGTCGCCTGCACAAGGTCAAACGGGGTACGGCCCCACGCTCCTGGGGGGGCTGGGCGGTGGCGGCGAGCATCCTGCTGATCAGCGGCCTGGTGATGTTGCAGTTGCCATTGCTGCAGCGCTTGAACAGCGATGTCGCCACCGCGGTTGGCGAACGCCGGCAGATCCAGCTGGCCGATGGCTCACGGCTGACCCTCGACAGCGCCAGCGCCGTCGATATCGACCTGCGCGGGCCGGTGCGCACGCTGCGCCTGGTGCAAGGGCAGATGTTCATTGAAGTGACCCACGATGGCCGGCCCTTCGTGGTCGATGTCGACGAGGCCCAGGTACAGGTGCTGGGTACGCGCTTCTCGGTCAGCCGCGGCCGCGATCACGATGAAGTGGTGCTGCTCAAAGGCAAGGTCGAGGTCAGCAGCGCCGGCGACAAACGCATGCTCGCCCCTGGTGAACGTGTGACGCTCAGCGGCAGCCGCCTGGACCAGGTCGAGAAGGTCGATGCCGAACGCCTGCTGGCCTGGCGCGAGGGGCAGTTGCGGGTGCGTGAGGTGCCCTTGCGCCGGGTGCTCGAACAGCTTGCCGAGTACCAGGGCAGCCGCCTGCTGTACATCGATGAACAGGTCGGCCGGCGCCCGGTCAGTGGCAGCTTTAACCTCGACCAGGCCGCCACTGCCATCGATGCCCTGGCGCGCACTCAGAACCTCAACGTGAGCAACCTGGCCGGGCAATGGATCATCGTCCGCTAAGCCGGTGAAAATATATTTCCCAGGCATTCGGTAATTGTCTTTGCTGCTGCGTCACACCTCCACATAAGAAGCATTATCGTTTGTATTCTCTGGGGGAGGACACATGCAGTACCCACGCGATTTCCGATTCAGCCGTCAGCCACTGGCCTGCGCCATCCTTGCCGCCAGCCTGTTTTCCACAACCCTGGGCCTGCCGCTGCAGGCCGCCGAGTCTGCCCAGACCCAGGCCCAGGCGCTGGACTTCAACATCCCCGCGCAAGCCTTGGCCGATGCCCTGGACGAGTTCAGCGCCCAAAGCGGGCTGCAGGTGATCTACGACGCCAACCAGCTGGCCGGGCGCTCGTCGCCGGGGGTCAAGGGCCGCATGAGCCCGACCCAGGCACTGCAGGCCCTGACTGCCGGCAGCAGCGCACGCCTGAGCCAACCCAACGCCAGCAGCTTTGTCATCGATTTACCGATGGAACTGGGCAGCGCCCTGCAACTGGATGCCATGAGCATTTCCGGCAAGGCACCGGGCTCGACCACTGAAGGCACCGGGCTTTACACCACCTACTCGTCCAGCAGCTCGACGCGCTTGAACCTGACACCCCAGGAAACCCCGCAGTCGCTGACCGTCATGACTCGCCAGCGCCTGGATGACCAGCGCCTGACCAATCTCAGCGATGCCCTCGAAGCGACCCCCGGGGTGATCGTCGTGCGCGACGGCCTGGGCGCCGAGACCGACAGCTACTACTCGCGCGGCTTCGTCATCCAGAACTACGAGATCGACGGCGTGCCGACCGTCACGCGGATGGACAACTACACCCAGAGCATGGCGATGTACGACCGCATCGAGATCGTCCGCGGCGCCAGCGGCCTGATCAGCGGCATGGGCAACCCGTCGGCGACCATCAACCTGATCCGCAAGCGCCCGACCGCCGAGGGCCAGGCCAGCGTCACCGGCTCGGCCGGCACCTGGGACCGCTATGGCACCGGCTTCGATGTTTCCGGGCCGCTGACCGAAAGCGGCAATGTGCGTGGCCGCCTGGTTGCCGACTACAAGACTGAAGGCGCCTGGGTCGACCGTTACAAGCTGGAGAGCCAGCTGCTGTACGGCATCACCGAGTTCGACCTGAGCGAAGACACCCTGCTGACCATGGGCTTCAGCTACCAGCGCACCGACGTCGACTCGCCGCTGCGCACCGGCCTGCCAACCCGCTTCAGCACGGGTGAGCGCAGCAATCTCAAGCGCTCGATCAACATGGCTCCGGACTGGTCGTACAACGACCACGAACAGACCAGCTATTTCGCCTCGGTGGAGCAGCAACTGGGCAACGGCTGGAGCGGCAAGATCGAGTACAGCCATTCCGAAAACAAGTTCGACGAAGTGTTCGGCTTTCTCATGGGCGAGCTGCAGCCCGACGGCAGCGGCCTGAGCCAGTTGCCGGTGCGCTTTTCCGGCACCCCGCGCCAGGACAACCTGGACCTGTACCTGACCGGCCCGTTCAGCCTGTTCGGCCGCGAACACGAACTGATCGGCGGCGTAACCCTGTCCAAGTACAACGAAAACGTACCGAGCTGGGGCGGCTGGCGCTACGACTACAACGCAACCCCGGGTGCGTCGGTGGAGAACATCTTCGACTGGGACGGCAAGCAGCCCAAGCCGGACTGGAGCATCAGTGGCAAATCGTCAATGGAAGAAACCCAGTACGCCGCCTACCTCACCTCGCGCCTGCACCTGACCGACGATCTCAACCTGATTCTCGGCAGCCGGGTCATCGACTGGAAGCGTGACACCGAGGACCGCCCGTACGGCGGTGAGAAGACCGAGGTCAACCGTAAAGAGACCGGTGTGTTCATCCCTTATGCCGGGGTGGTCTACGACCTTGATGAAACCTGGGCGCTGTACGCCAGCTACACCAAAATCTTCAACCCGCAAGCCTCCTGGGTCACCGACGAGAACAACAAGCCGCTCGACCCGATGCAAGGCGTCGGCTACGAGCTGGGCGTCAAGGGCAGCCATTTCGACGGCAAGCTGAACTCCAGCCTGGCGCTGTTCAAGCTCGAACAGGACAACCTGGCGATCTGGGTGCACGACAACGTCTACGACGCCAAGCAGGACACCACCTCCAAAGGCCTGGAAATGGAGCTCAATGGCGAGCTGGCCGAAGGCTGGCAGGCGTCGGCGGGCTACACCTACACCCTGACCACCGACAACCAGGATGAGCGCATTGCCACCGTGTATCCGCGCCACAGCCTCAAGACCTTCACCAGCTACCGCCTGCCGGGCATGCTCGACAAAGTCACCGTGGGTGGCGGGGTCAACTGGCAAAGCAAGGTCGGCACCGACCTGCACAGCTTCGACCAGGGCAGCTACGCGCTGGTCAACCTGATGGCGCGCTACAACATCAGCGAAAACCTCAGCGCCACGGTCAACCTCAACAACGTCTTCGACCGCGAGTACTACTCGATGGCGTCGTCGTACGGCAACTACGGGGCGCCGCGTAACCTGATGACCACGTTCAAATACGACTTCTGAGCCGGTTTACGGCTAAGCGGTTGATCGCGCGTTAATTTTTTTGAAAAAGAGTGTTGACACAAATCCGTTTCAGGCGAATAATGCGCGCCACTTGGCTACATAGCTCAGTTGGTTAGAGCATAGCATTCATAATGCTGGGGTCCGGGGTTCAAGTCCCTGTGTAGCCACCAAGTACTAAAAAGGGCTTACCGCAAGGTAAGCCCTTTTTTCTTGCCTGCGATTTTTACCCTGCCCGCTTAGCGCACATTGGCGAACACTACCGCCAGCCCCAAGCCGATCAAGGCCACACCAATCACCCGGTCAACCAGACGCTGGCGCTCGAGCATGGCCCGGCGCAACACCACGCTTGAGAAAAACACCGCCACCAGGCTGAACCACAACCAGTGGGCGAGCGACATGAACGCGCCATAGCCGAAGTTGACCGCCAGCGAACTGCCCGGCTGCACCACCTGGGTATAGGCACTGACCACAAAGAGCATGGTCTTGGGGTTCAGGGCGTTGGTCAGAAAGCCCGAACGAAATGCCGCCAGCACGCCGAGCTGACTGGCGCTGGTGCCATCCAGGGAAATCCGCGTAGTGTTGGTCAGCGACTTGTAACCCAGGTAAATCAGGTACCCCGCCCCCAGCACCTTCATCGCCAAAAACAGCGCCGGGCTCTGGCTGATGATCACCGCGATGCCCAGCACCGTGTACAGCACATGCACCTGCACCCCCAGGGCGATGCCCATTGCCGCCGCCAGGCCGGCGCGGCGGCCAAAGGCGTAGCTGCTGCGGGTCACCATGGCAAAGTCGGCGCCCGGGCTGATCACCGCCAGCACGGTAAACAGGGCAACGGCTATGAGTTCATTCACGTAAAGCTCCTCGATCTGCTAGGACAATGCACAGATAGCTCTGCACGCCGCCATTATCGAAAGCTTCGGGTAAGGCCAAAAGCGATTTATAGTGAGGCAAATCCGCTAGTTTTTCTCACAGATATGAAACTGCCTGCGCTGTCCGCCTTTCGCTATTTCGATGTTGCCGCGCAAACCCAGAGCTTTGTGCGCGCCGCCGAGCTGCTCAATGTCACCCACGGTGCGGTGAGCCGACAGGTGCGCCTGCTGGAAGAAACGCTGGGCGTGCAACTGTTCGAGCGGCGCAACCGGGCGATCTTTCTCACCGCCGCCGGCCGCGCCCTGCACGGCACCACGCTGTCGGTGTTCGAGCAACTGGAAGGCGCGGTGTACCGCCTGCAGCAACAGGCGCGGGAGAACGTGCTGGTGCTGTCGTGCGAGCCAACCATCGCCATGCGCTGGCTGATCCCACGGCTGCCGGCCTTTCATGCCGCCCACCCGGACATTCACCTGCACCTGGTGGCGGCTGGCGGGCCGATCGATTTTGCCCGCAACGGCGTCGATCTGGCCCTGCGCCGCGATGACTTTCGCTGGGACGCCAATCTGCACGCACTGAAGATCTGCGACGAATGGGTTGGCCCGGTGTGCAGTGCCACCCATAACTTTCCCGAACACGGCCTGGCCGGACAACGCCTGCTGCACAGCGCTTCGCGCCCCAACGCCTGGGCTACCTGGTTGCGTCATAGCGGGGAGTCGGCCAAGGGCAGTAGCCGCGCTGACTACGAGCACTTCTACCTGTGCATTCAGGCGGCGGCAGCCGGGCTGGGCGTGGCCATGGCCTCGCGCCTGATGGTCCAGGATGAAATCGACAGCGGCCAGTTGCAGGCGCCGCGCGGCTTTATCCAGGACCAGTCGGCCTACTACCTGCTCAGCCCCCAGACGCTGCTCGACGACGACAAAAGCCGCTGCTTCGCCGAGTGGGTGATCGGCCAGTCACAGGCCTGCCTCGCTCACCTTGACTGAGCCTTGCTGGCGGTAGCCGGCGCACAGAAGGAGGAGCCGGCACTGAAGTCGCCACCCCAGGTGCGGTAGCCCGCCGTGTCGATGTGAATGCGCCCCGACGGGTAACGCCCCAGGCCCATGTTCCAGTCCTTGCCATGGGCCTGCCAGAAGCTGCACAGCGGGTTCGGGTCGGCCCAGGCAGGTAGCAGCAGGTCGACCGCAAAGGCGCGGGTATGGGCGCTGGCCACGGCGCCACCGGCGCAGCGGTTGAGCACCGGGTCGCGGTAGGCCGAAACCACTTCATAGCGCTTGAGCACGCCCTGCTCGCCCAGGGTCTTGAGCAGCAGTAGGGTCGAACGTACTGCCGGCCACTGCGCCGCGGGCGCAAGCGCAAACGGCTCGGCCTTGCACAAACGCCAGTCACTGGCCGAGCGCAGCAATTGGTGGATAGGCACCACGCCATACAGGCGCGCATCCACCAGCATTTCACGAAAGGGCCGGGTCTGATGATCACCCGCCCACTGAGCAAACAGGTACAGGTCACGCTCGTCAGCCTGCGCCTGCCGGGCAGCGAGCGCTGTCAGTAAAAGTCCTGCACCGATCCCGGCCTTGCACCACGTTTTCATCAGCCTGCTCCCCCTTCCCAACCCCCGGGAAATTCCTCCAGTATGGCAACCCTCCCGACTGCGGGGAGGAACTGACAAGGAGTTAAGCATGCACACGACTGCTCCACTGACCTTCGCCCTGGCCGCCATGACCCTGAGCGGCGCCGCCCTGGCTGATGCCCGCATCGACCTGGGCAGCCAGGAACGGGTGACCCGGCTGTTTGCCTACCCCAACAACTGTAACGTCATCTGCTTTCGCAACTGGACCCTTGAGCAAACCGTGGAGCACTACCTGACCCAGAGCGTGCAACGCGACGGTTACGCCGCGGCGACGGTAAAGGTCAAGCGCGACAACAACTCACTGCATGCCGACATCCAGGGCGTACCGAGCGACTACAGCAAGCCCCTGCAAGCGCTGCTCGACACCGGCGAGCTGGCCTACCAGGGCGCCACCCGGCTCAACCGCGAAGGCAAGTGGGCCTACAACTGGAACCTGTTCCTGCCCCTAGGCATGGCCCTGGAAAAGCGCCGCAGCATCGAGCTGCTGCACTTTCCGCCGGACTACTCGCTGACCCAGGCCCAGGACTACCTGCGTTCCAACACCACCGACCGCTGGGCCACGCTGCTGACCTTCAACGGCATTCCTGCCGAGCAGACCCCGGCCTACCAGACCATCGTCGACATCGCCCCGATCGCCGCGCCAGCCAGCGCCGGCAAGGATCTTGAAGGCGTATATGGCTACTTCAAGGATTATCAGCTGCAAATGGTCAAAGAGATGACCCGAACCGGCAACGGCGCCGCCTTGCCGATGGTTGCCTTCGGCTCGCCGGTGCGCAGCTGGATCGAGCAGCAGTACGGGCCCAAGCTTTATGTACTGGGCCTGGCCAGCATCAGCCCGACGCCTGGGCAAAAGGTGCCGGTGCTGGGCGCCAATCACCCGAGCGCAATCTGGTATGCGGCAGATAAAACCAACTATGGCGGCGACCAGGACAAGGCCGATCAGGCCGGCCTGAAGATGATGGGCCAGGATTTGAGCGCTGCCTGCTGGCAGGCGGGCATGGGCCGCAACCCGGCGGCGGATGCCAAGGCAACGCTGGGGGCCTGTACCCAGAAGTGGCAGGTGACGGCGAAGAAGCAGACCTGCGAGCTGTATTTTCGCAGCATTCGCAACATGACCCCGGAGCAGGCTGGGGCCAAGTGCAATACCGGGGCGGTGACGCGGACGTTGCGCGATTTGCAGAATACTTGAGGTGAATCCATCGCGGGGCAAGCCCGCTCCTACAGTAGACCTGTGGGAGCGGGCTTGCCCCGCGATGGCCTCAATCCTGCGGACGCAAGCGGTACTGCGGCGGCAACTGGTCGAGGCCGCTGATGGTCGCGTTCAGGCTCTTCCAGCGGCCATCCTTGATGCCATAGATGCAACCATGCACCGACAGGCTCTGGCCACGGTGCCAGGCATTCTGGACGATGGTGGTATGGCCGACATTGGCCACCTGCTGGATCACGTTCAGCTCGCACAGGCGGTCCACCCGCTCTTCCTCGGTCGCAAGCTTGGCCAGCTCCACGCGGTTCTCGTAGTACAGGTCGCGAATCGAACGCAGCCAGCCGTCGATCAGGCCCAATTGGCGATCCTGCATCGAGGCCCGTACCCCGCCGCAACCGTAGTGGCCGGTGACCAGGATATGCTTGACCTTGAGCACGTCCACCGCGTACTGGATCACCGACAGGCAGTTGAGGTCGGTGTGCAGCACCACGTTGGCGACATTGCGATGAACGAACAGATCGCCCGGCAACATGCCGACGATCTCGTTGGCCGGAACCCGGGCGTCCGAGCAGCCGATCCAGAGGAATTCCGGAGTCTGCTGACGCGCGAGCTTGGCGAAGAAATCCGGATCTTCCTGCTTGATCGCATCGGCCCAGCGCGCGTTGTTATCAATCAGTTCTTGTAGATCGTGCATGTTCAAGCCTCATGGTTGGTGCGCATCTTGTGACAGGCGCCGGCCCGTTCAGGTCACGCCTTTGAATCTTCGGCCAACCGTCAGGTCCACCGCATACGCCCACCCGCAGGAGGATCGACCATGAGCCAGGAACACCGCCCGCTGCACGCCCCGCAACCCGCCCCGATCGACACCGACGAAGACCGCATGGGCTCGGTTGAAGAACTGCACTTTGACAAGGATACCCCCAATGTCGATGCCGGTTTCGACCCAACCGACGACGACCTCGAGCCAGAAACCCTGATCCCTGAAGACGGCGCCCGCTCGCCCGGCGAAGCCGGTGCGGATCACCCGGCAGACTGGGATTTGAGCGTAGTCGACGAAGACGACATCGGCGGCGGCAACGGCCTGGATGAAGCGGAACTGGCCCGGCGCGATCCGCTGGACGGCAAGCGCGAACCCTGAGCCGCTACTCGAACAGGGTGCAGGCCATGACCAGGGCGTCTTCGCGACCGCCGGCAACCGGGTAGTAGTCACGCCGGCGGCCGATTTCATTGAAGCCGTAGCGCTCGTACAGGCGGTAGGCCGACTGGTTGCTGGCGCGCACTTCGAGGAAGCACTCGCGACCGTTGCTCTGGTAGGCGCGCCTCATCAGCTCTTCCAGCAGGCGCAGGCCCAGGCCGCGGCCCTGGCTTTCCGGCTTGACGGTAATGTTGAGCAGGTGCGCCTCGTCGATGATCACATTGATCACGCCGTGGCCGACCTGTTGCTCGCCTTCGAACATCAGCCAGATTTCATAGGACTTGAGCCCGTCGAGGAAAATCCCGCGGGTCCAGGGGTGGCTGAAGGCGGCGTATTCGATCTTCAGTACGGCATCCAGATCCGCCTCGGTCATCCGGCGAAAGCTGATTGTGTCACTCATTGCTTGGTTTCCAGCGCGCCATCAGCCGGCGCATGGCTTGCCAGACGTGCGCCTTGCGCTGCGGCTCGTCCATCAACAGTTCGAGCCCCGGCAAGGCCCAGGCAGCGCCCAGGCCTTCAACCGGCAACTCGCGGTAATAAGCTTCGGCGTCGGCCTCACCGGCAAAGCGCACGGCAGGCAGGCCAATCAGCCACAGGCAGACGCACGGCGCCTCTTCAAGCCGGGCCTGGATAAAGCCCTGGACGAAATCGGTCGCAGCCTGCGGGCCCTGGTCAAGATTGCCGCGCACCAGCAACGGCCAGCGCACCGGCTCGCCGATGATCTGCGGGCTGTCCGGCAGGCCGGCGGCGCGCAGCATGTCCTTGAGCAGCAGGTAGGACGGGTCGCGGCTCTGGAACGGCTCGCCGGTGGCAAGCTCGACCAGCAGCAGGCAGTTGCCGGCACGCAGCAGTTGCAGGGCAAAGCGTGGCGGTGGTACCGGCGCAGGCCTGGCAACCACGGGCTTTTCGGCTTCGTCCACCGCCTTGGCCGTCACTTTCGGCGTGCTGCCTGGGCGCGGGATCTCGATCTTCGGGCGCTCGCCAGAACGCACCAGCGGCGCGCTCGGCGCAACGCTGGCGGGGGCAGGTGCCTGCTCCTGCGGCTCGAACGCCGGTTCCTCGAGTGCCGCCACCGGCAACAACAGCTGCGGGCGCGACGGCGCGGCGAACGGCAGTTCGGCACGCGGCAGCCAGTGCACCACTTGCATGGCGTTGAGATAAGCGCGGCGGCGGGACTCGATTAACAAGAAGGATCGGCCATCTGTGGATAAGTCAGGGCCGATATTCTAACGTTGTTCGCCGCTCGGCGCCGCTGTTGATCGGCAGAAAACCGCCCGACAGCAGCTTGAAGCGATCAAGGGGGTGAATCGACAGGCGTCTGATGCAGTACAATCGGCGCTTTTATTTGGCAACGAGTCGACCCGCCAATGATCGAACCCAAGCGCGTCCTGCGCGCCCTAGCCGAACACTGGGCCCTGCTCGAGCCGTTGTGCGAGCGCTTCGACGGGGGCACCCTGAGCCTGGCCGAACTGCGCCAGCAACTGGCCACCCAGCAGCTGGAGAGCACGCCCCAGGACATCACCAGCCTGCTCGACGTGTGGATCCGCCTGGATATACTGGTGCCGGTGGCAAAAAGCCCGAACCGTTTCGAGCTCAACGCCCAGATCCACGACTTTCTCGCTTACCTGCGCCGCGAGCACCGCCTGGGCCTGTGCCTGGAGATCGAAGCCTACCTGCGCCACCTCGAGCGCCTGGCCGGGCACATCCAGGACGCCTTCGAGATTCGCGACGGCAATGACCTGGCGCGCCAGCTGCGCCTGCTCGACATGCGCGTGCGCGACGTACTGAAGAAGCTCGACAACGACGAACAGGCGCTGGTCGCCGTGGCCGAACGGGCCAAGACCAGCGACCGGCAAATCCCCCTGCGCCAGCGTTACGCCGAAGTCCTGGCGACCTGGGACGAATATGTTGAGCCGATGATCCAGCTGGTCAACGCCGATGGCGCCTTCGAGCAAGGCGTGCGCAAGGTCGAGACCGTGCTGCTGCGCTTGCTCGGCGAGCAGGCCCGTCTGGGCCATCTGGTCGACGATGACATGCTCCTGCGCACCCACGCGCGCATCCTCGAGATGCAGACCAGCGCCCAGCTGACCCTGCGCCATGCCCGTGAACTGCTGCTGCCGCTGCGTGAAGAAGCGCGCCGGCACAACGCCGTGACCCGTGGCGCCGCCCTGGCCCTGTCGGTAATCCGCCGCAAAGGCCTGGACGCTGTGCCGCAGGCGGCCATGCCGCTGTTCACCCGCCCGCAGAGCACCTTCCTCGGCAGCGCCAGCCAGGTCGAAGCCTACGTCTATGCCCTGGCCCGCTTCGAGCCCAAGCCTGCGCAGTTTCCCAAGGCCCACAAGAGCCACAAGGGCGATGCCCCGCGTGCGCCGCGTACGGTCAAGGAAATGCTCGAGCGCTGCGAAGACGCCCTGCCGCTGCCGGACCTGATGGTCTGGCTGCTCGACCAGGAGCCCGAGGGCGCCACCGACGAGCTGCTGTACTGGTTCTCGCGCCTGTCGCGGGAAAAACGCTTTACCCGCGCGCGCCTCGAGCGCCGCGAATACACCACCCGCGAACACCTGGTCAGCCTGCGTTCCTTCGCTCTGACATCGAGCCGCGAACCATCGCCTGAGCCAACTGCGAGCCCTGCCCATGCATCTTGATCTTTCCGAACTGTCCCAGCTCGCACCGATCTTCCGCGAGCTGTTCAAGGGCTTCCACATCAGCCGCCGCGACCCGGAGCTGTACGCCCAACTGTCGAACTTCCAGGACCAGTACCGCGGCCTGTTCAAGGCCCTGGGCTTTGAACTGGTGTGCGACACCCGCGGCTTCTACTACTTCGTCCCGGACCTGGCCGCCACCCAGGTCAACAAGACTGCCCAGCGCCTGTCGCTGTTCACCTTCATCCTGGTCGAGCACCTGGCTGACCAGGGCCGCGACCCGATGTCGGTGCTCGACGGCGGCAGCCTGGGCCGCGACGAGCTGCCTTCGCTGCTGGAAAAATACCGCGACCTGTTCATCCAGGCCGAAGTACAGACCCCCGACGAGCTGGAAGAGAAGATCATGCGCCGCATGACCCAGCTCGGCTTTGCCCACGAAGAGAACGGCATCTACCGCTTCCTGCCGCCGATGCACCGTTTCCTCGACGTCTGCCTGTCGGTGCAGCAGGACCGCGACCTGGCTGCCAGCCTGCACAGCGCCCTGCCGCTGCCAACGCCGGTGCTGGTCGAGGAAGAGAGCCCGGAAGAACTCAACCGTACCGACGACCCGCTGGACCTCAGCCCGTTCGAAGAAAGCGAAGAAGACGCCCTGGCCCGAGCCATAGCGCAAGAGCAACAGGAGATTGACGCATGAGCCAGGAACGCTACGGCATTCGCCGCTTCGCACTGCTCAACACCGCCGGCTACAGCCTCGGCCTGTTCCCCCTGGAACACCCGCTGTCGGTCTACGGTGCCAACAACCTGGGCAAGAGTGCCTCGATCAACGCCTTGCAGTTCCCGATCCTGGCACGCATGTCGGACATGAGCTTCGGCAAGTACAGCCTCGAGCAGTCGCGCCGCTTCTACTTTGCCACCGACACCAGCTACATCCTCTGCGAAGTCAACCTGCCCCACGGCCCGCACGTGATCGGCGTGGTCGGCCGCGGCCCGGGTGGCGGTTTCGGTCACCAGTTCTTCGCCTATGCCGGCGAACTGGACCTGGCCCACTACCAGAAGAACGACACCTGCCTGCGCCAGAAAGAGCTGTTCAGCAACCTTGAGCGCAACGGCCTCAAAGCCTACGAGCTCAAGCCTGACGAGCTGCGCCGCCTGCTGGTCGGCGGCCACACCTCGATCCCGCTGGACCTGACCCTGATCCCGCTGCGCTCCACCAGCGAGCAGAGCCTGAAGACCTTCCGCGCACTGTTCATCAACCTGCTGCACATGCGCGAGATCACCGCGGCCAAGCTCAAGCAGCTGTTCCTCGACGCCTTCGAGCACAGCCTGCGTTCGGGCAGCGTCGACTACATCGCCGCCTGCGAAGAAGCCTTCCGCGACGTGCGGCGCATGGAGCAGGACTACAACTCGCTGGTCGCCGCCGGCCCGCTGGTCGAGGCCCTGGCCAATGGCGTAGCCCAGCGCGACATCCTGCGCGGCAAGCTGCATCGCCTGTCGCCTCTGCTCGACTCGCTGCTCGGCACCTGGCAGGACTACGCCAGCGCACGCAAAGAAGAGCTGGTGATCCAGGCCGAACACTACAAGAACGAACAGGACAGCCTGCAGAACGACCAGCGTGGCGGCACCCAGGAACTGATGCGCCTGGAGCGCGAGATCACTGGCGTGCAGCGCTGGCTCGGCGAGTTGTCGGTGCTCAAGCATCGCTTCGCCCTGGTCGATGACGTCAAGGTCCTGGAGCAGCAACTGCTGGCCGCCAAGGACGCCCACGACGAACTGGCCGGTGCCCTGGCGCAGTCACGCCAGTTCAGCGCCGAAGACCTCGAAGAGCGTCTGCGCGAGCTGGAAAAACGCCTCAAATCGGTCAAGCAGCAGCTCGATCATGCCGACAACAACAGCTACGCGCGCCTGCGTGAAGAGTTCTCGCAGCAGGACGTCGAACGCCTGATGCGCCTGTTCAATGGTGCGCTGTTCAGCCTGCCGCTGGGCGAGCGCGGCATCGAGCTGGACGAAAGCGATGTCTGGGTCAAATCCCTGGAAGCGGTGCTCGACGGCTTCAAGGGCGAGCGCTTCGAGGCCCCGGGTCTGTCCATCGACCTCTCGCACATCGAGCCGCCTGCCCTGCAGGCCCTGGCCGACCGCGCCGCCCTGCGCGACCAGAAGGAACGCCTGGAAAAAGAGCTCAAGCAGCTCAAGACCCAGCAGGCGGTAGCCGCCGACCGCGCCGCGAGCAAGACCCAGACCGAAGCCCTGTACCAACAGGTGCTGGATGCACAAAAGGCCCTGGAAGACTTCCGCCGCAGCGAGACACTGTCCGCCGAGGAAGGCGACAAGCTCGAGCAACTGGCGCAGATGGAAGCGGCCCAGGACGAGCTCAAGCGCTCCAGCGACGCCTTCACCGAACGCGTCCAGCAGCTGTCGGCCAAGCTGCAACTGGTCGGCCGGCAGATCGCCGACATGGAAGCCAAGCAGCGCACCCTCGACGACGCCCTGCGTCGCCGCCAGCTGCTACCCGCCGACCTGCCGTTCGGCACGCCGTTCATGGAACCGGTCGACGACAGCATGGACAACCTGCTGCCGCTGCTCAACGACTACCAGGACAGCTGGCAGGGCCTGCTGCGGGTCGATGGCCAGATCGAGGCGCTGTACGCCCAGGTACGCCTCAAGGGCGTGGCCAAATTCGACAGCGAAGACGACATGGAGCGCCGCCTGCAGCTGCTGATCAACGCCTACTCGCACCGTACCGAAGAGGCCCTGACCCTGGGCAAGGCGCGCCGCGCTGCAGTCACCGACATCGCCCGGACCCTGCGCAACATCCGCAGCGACTACGACAGCCTCGAGCACCAGCTGGCGCTGTTCAACCGCGAGATCAACAAGCGCCAGGTCTCCAACCTGCAGAGCTTCCGCATCGTTTTGGCACCCAACAAGGAAGCGCTCAAGCACATCGACCAGATCATCCACAGCGCCGGTCAGTACGAGGAAGGCGAGACCCTGTCGGTGTTCGACCTCAGCGCCAGCGCCGAGCAGGACAACAAGAACGAAGAGGCCAAGGAATACCTGGCGCGCCTGGTCGCGGCCAACCACAACCAGCTGGGCCTCAAGGACCTGTTCGAACTGGCCTTCGAGATCACCAAGGTCGGTGGCCAGCCGGTGATCCACACCGACATCGACGGTGCGGCGTCCAACGGCACCACCATGACCATCAAGGCGCTGACCAACATGTACTTGTTGCTGCACCTGATGGACCGCGACCTGGCCGGTCGCGTGCGCCTGCCGTACTACCTGGACGAAGCGGCCGACATCGACGAACGCAACCAGGCAGCGCTGCTGGAAACCAGCTTGCAGCTGGGCTTCGTACCGATTCTGGCGAGCGTCAAGCCGCAGGTTTCGGCGCATGTCGCCATCGACCTGGAAGGCGGCAGCGGGCCGAACGGCATCTATATCGACGAGGCAGACTGGAAGTACATCAGCCGCCGGGATGTGGAGAAGGCAGTGGTGCGGGTAGAAGAGGAAGAAGCTTCGGCTTGAGGCCTCTCCAGGGGCCTTTCAGGCCCCATCGCCGGCAAGGCCGGCTCCCACAGGGATCAGGTTGGTCCTTGTGGGAGCTGGCTTGCCAGCGATGCATTCAACTCGGTTTTACTGAGCCCACGGCAAGATCGGAATCGCCGTCACCGCATTCTGCGGGCTGCCTTCGATGATCCGGTCGGAGTACACCAGGTAGACCAGGGTATTGCGCTTCTTGTCGAGGAAACGCACCACCTGCATGGTCTTGAACACCAGCGAGGTGCGCTCCTTGAACACCTCGTCACCGTCCTTGAGCTGCTCCTTGAAGCGAATCGGCCCGACCTGACGGCAGGCGATCGACGCCTCGGCGCGGTCTTCAGCCAGGCCCAGGCCACCTTTCAGTCCGCCAGTCTTGGCCCGTGACAGATAGCAGGTCACGCCCTCGACCTTGGGGTCATCAAACGCCTCGACAACGATGCGGTCATTCGGCCCGACGATCTTGAACACCGTCGATACCTGGCCAATCTCCTCGGCCGATGCCATTACCGGCAACGCCAGCAGTGCCGCTGCAATCATCCCTTTGAACACAGGTAGTTCCTCAGACCAGAATCAGGTTGTCGCGGTGCACCAGCTCCGGCTCGGCGATGTAGCCCAGCAGGCCCTCGATCGCGTCAGACGGCTGGCCAATGATTTTCTGTGCTTCCAGGGCGCTGTAGTTGGCCAGGCCGCGGGCGACCTCAAGGCCATCCGGGCCGACGCAAACCACCATCTCGCCACGGCGGAAGCTGCCCTGCACGGTCTTCACACCGACCGGCAACAGGCTCTTGTTGTCCTTGCGCAAGGCCTTCGCCGCGCCCTCGTCGAGCACCAGGGTGCCACGGGTCTGCAGGTGCCCGGCCAGCCACTGCTTGCGCGCGGCAAGCATGCCGCGCTCAGGCGAGAGCAAGGTACCCAGGCGCTCGCCCGCCTTGAGGCGGTCGAGCACGCGCTCAAGGCGACCACCGACGATGATCGTGTGGGCACCGGAACGCGCCGCCAGGCGCGCGGCGCGCAACTTGGTCTGCATGCCGCCACGGCCCAGGGCGCCGCCAGTACCGCCGGCCACGGCGTCGAGGCTCGGATCGTCGGCACGGGCTTCATAAATCAGCTGCGCATCAGGGTTGTTGCGCGGGTCGGCGTCGAACATGCCGTCGCGGTCGGTGAGGATCACCAGCAGGTCGGCTTCGACCAGGTTGGCCACCAGCGCCGCCAGGGTGTCGTTGTCGCCGAAGCGGATCTCGTCGGTAACCACGGTGTCGTTTTCGTTGATCACCGGCACCACGCCCAGCTCCACCAGGGTGCGCAGGGTGCTGCGGGCATTGAGGTAACGCTTGCGGTCCGACAGGTCGTCGTGGGTCAGGAGGATCTGCGCGGTATGCCGGCCATGCTCGGCAAAGCTCGACTCCCAGGCCTGCACCAGGCCCATCTGGCCGATCGAGGCCGCCGCCTGCAGCTCGTTCATCGCACTCGGTCGCTTGGCCCAGCCCAATCGGCTCATCCCGGCGGCAACCGCCCCGGACGACACCAGCACCAACTCGACACCTGCCTCATGCAACGCCACCATCTGCTCGACCCAGACACCCATGGCCGCGCGATCCAGGCCCTTGCCATCTGCTGTCAGCAGGGCACTGCCGATTTTCACGACCCAGCGCTGCGCACCCGTCACCTTGCTCCGCATCTTCTTCCAACCTATTCAGATCTTTAGATACCAAAACGCCGCTCCTGAGAGCGGCGTTTAGTGTACTGCAACGAATCAGTCGCGCACGTAAATGATTTCCGGGCCGTCTTCGTCGTCCTCGTCCCAATCATCGACATCGTCGTCGCCGATGTCGTGCACGCTCTTGACCCCGCTGCGGCGCAGGGCGCGAGCGTCGTCCAGGGCCTGCAGCTGGGCACGGGCTTCGTCTTCGATGCGCTGGTCGAGCTCGGTCAGCTCTTCGGCGTAGGCCGGGTCGTTGGCCAGACGGTCGGCGCGGTCTTCGAGGTAGCGCATGATGTCGCGGCTGAGCTGCTCGGTACCCTGCTTGGAGATGGCCGAGATCACATAGACCGGGCCTTCCCACTGCAGGCGCTCGACCACTTCCTTGACCCGCTCGTCACGCTCGTCGTCCATCAGCATGTCGGTCTTGTTCAGCACCAGCCAGCGATCACGCTCGGCCAGCGACGGGCTGAAGCGGGTCAGCTCGTTGACGATGACTTCGGCGGCATCGGCGCTGCTGCTTTCATCCAGCGGCGCGAGGTCGACGAGGTGCAGCAGCAGGCGGGTACGCGCCAGGTGCTTGAGGAAGCGGATACCCAGGCCGGCACCGTCGGAGGCACCTTCGATCAGGCCGGGGATGTCGGCGATGACGAAGCTCTTCCAGCGATCGACGCTGACCACGCCCAGGTTCGGCACCAGGGTGGTGAACGGGTAGTCGGCGACTTTCGGCTTGGCGGCCGATACCGAGCGGATGAAGGTACTCTTGCCGGCGTTCGGCAGGCCCAGCAGGCCGACGTCGGCCAGTACTTTCATTTCCAGTTTCAGGTCACGCTGCTCACCCGGCTTGCCCGGAGTGGTCTGGCGTGGCGCACGGTTGGTACTGGATTTGAAACGGGTGTTGCCCAGGCCGTGCCAGCCGCCCTGGACCACCATCAGCTTCTGGCCCGGCTTGACCAGGTCGCCGATGACTTCCTGGGTGGCCGAGTCGATCACCGTGGTGCCGACCGGCACGCGCAGGATCAGGTCGTCGCCCTTCTTGCCGGTGCAGTCGGTGCTGCCGCCGTTGGAGCCGCGCTGGGCTTCGAAGTGACGGGTGTAACGGTAGTCGACCAGGGTGTTGAGGTTATCGTCGGCAACCATGTATACCGAGCCGCCGTCGCCACCGTCACCGCCGTTGGGACCACCGTTCTCGATGAATTTTTCGCGGCGGAAGCTCATGCAACCGTTACCGCCGTCACCGGCTTTGACCCGGATCGATACTTCGTCAACAAACTTCATAAAAACCGCCTCTCGTCAGCTGGACGAGCTGAGTGACACAAAGACATAAGGCTCTTGCAAAAGTGAGCGCGGCGGCCCCGTCACGACAGTAACAACCCACGCCGGCAGCCCATACAAACAGCTTTGCAAGAGACTCACCCCACAAACGAAAAAGCCCCGTCGCGAGACAGGGCTTTTCCAGCGTTCGCGCGATTACTCGGCGACAACGCTCACGTAACGACGACCGAAGGCGCCTTTAACTTCGAACTTGATCTTACCCGCGATCTTGGCGAACAGGGTGTGATCTTTACCCATGCCAACGCCGTAGCCAGCGTGGAATTGGGTGCCGCGCTGACGCACGATGATGTTGCCAGGGATGATAGCCTGGCCGCCATACATCTTCACGCCAAGGCGTTTGGCTTCTGAGTCGCGACCGTTACGGGTACTACCACCAGCTTTTTTGTGTGCCATGGTTCAAATTCTCCAGAAATGGATTCAGGCGATTAAGCCGAAATACCGGTGATCTTGATTTCGGTGAACCACTGGCGGTGGCCCATACGCTTCATGTGGTGCTTACGGCGGCGGAACTTGATGATGCGCACTTTGTCGTGACGACCTTGGGAGATCACTTCAGCAACAACCTTGGCACCAGCAACGACTGGAGCGCCGATGTTCACGTCGTCGCCATTGGCAACCAACAGAACGCGGTCGAAAGTCACGGATTCGCCAGTGGCGATTTCCAGTTTTTCGATTTTCAGGTATTCACCTTCGGCGACTTTGTACTGCTTGCCACCGGTAACAATTACTGCGTACATGGGTATTTCTCCGATAATCCTGCTCACCCAGCTCTTTATAGGAAGAGTATTGGCTGGCATGGCTGCATAGGGCTGGAACGGCCCAGTGCAATTGCGTAAGGCAGGTGCTGCCCAGGAAGTTCAGGGTGCGCGATTGTACGCAAGCCCCGCTTTGCTTGCAAGTCCCACCCCCGGCCCGCGGGCAGCGCGCCTTGACACGCCGGGACCCGCGACCTAGCATGCCGCGCAACCTTTATGGAGCACCTGTGGCCGATGCAACCCCAAGCTTTCTACCGTGCGGTAGCGGACGACTTCAGCGCCGTTGACGAGATTATCAAGAAACAGCTGACTTCGCGTGTACCGCTGGTATCGAAAATCGGCGACTACATTACCTCGGCCGGCGGCAAGCGCCTGCGCCCGCTGCTGGTGCTGCTGTGCGGCAAGGCCCTGGGCCGCGAAGGCGACGACCTGCGCCTGCTGGCCGCCACCATCGAGTTCCTGCACACCGCCACCCTGCTGCATGACGACGTCGTCGACATGTCCGGCATGCGCCGTGGCCGCTCCACCGCCAACGCCCTGTGGGGCAACGCGCCGAGCGTACTGGTCGGTGACTTCCTGTACTCGCGCTCGTTCGAGATGATGGTCGAACTGGGCTCGATGCCGGTCATGCAGATCCTCTCCAAGGCCACCCGGGTCATTGCCGAAGGCGAAGTCCTGCAGTTGTCCAAAGTGCGCGACGCCAGCACCACCGAAGAAGTCTACATGGACGTCATCCGCGGCAAGACCGCGATGCTGTTCGAGGCCTCGACCCACAGCGCCGCGGCCCTGGCCCAGGCCAGCGAGGAGCAGAGCGAAGCCCTGCGCACCTTCGGCGACCACCTGGGCGTGGCCTTCCAGCTGGTCGACGACCTGCTCGACTACAAGGGCGATGCGCAGACCCTGGGCAAGAACGTCGGTGACGACCTGGCCGAAGGCAAGCCGACCCTGCCACTGATCTACACCATGCGCGAAGGCACCGCCGAACAGGCTGCGCTGGTCCGCCAGGCCATCCAGAAAGGCGGCATCGAAGACCTCGAGAGCATCCGCGCGGCCGTTGAAGCCTCGGGCTCGCTGGACTACACCGCCAAGCTGGCCCGCGACTACGTGGCCCGCGCCATCGCCTGCCTGGACGTGCTGCCAGCCAGCGAATACCGCGATGCGCTGGTCGAACTCAGCGAATTCGCCGTCGCCCGCACGCACTGATCGCCCTGCCCCGGCCCATCGCTCGATGGGCCCGATTAGCCTCTGACGGACAAAACCCTATACAATGTAGGTTTTGTACCTGTACGTCTTGAGGAACCTTAGTGAGCACTTTGCCACCCTGCCCCAAATGCAACTCCGAATACACCTACGAAGACGGCGCCCAGCTGATCTGCCCCGAGTGCGCTCACGAGTGGTCGGCTGCCGGTGAAGCCGAAGCGGCCAGCGACGAAGCGGTGAAAAAGGATGCAGTAGGCAACGTCCTGCAGGACGGCGACACCATCACCGTGATCAAGGACCTCAAGGTCAAGGGCACCTCGCTGGTGGTCAAGGTCGGCACCAAGGTCAAGAACATCCGCCTGTGCGATGGCGACCACGACATCGACTGCAAGATCGACGGCATCGGCCCGATGAAGCTGAAATCGGAATTCGTCCGCAAGGTCTGATTCTTCTGGGTTTCGGGGTCGCGCTGCGGCCTCGACAACCCACCGGCGGGAAAAAACCGCCAATAGGCACTTGCTATTTTGATAATAAGAATTATTCTCATTGAGCGCTTTCAAGGAGAATAGCCATGACTTATCTGATAGACGCCTGGCTTGACCGCCCCCATCCTTACCTGCGCATCCTGCACCGGGAAACCGGCGAGGTGTGTGCCGTGCTTGAAGAAGAAGCACTGGACGAACTGCGCGACCAGGGCGACCTGGATCTCAATGGTTTGAATTCAAGTGAGCCGAGTGTGCTCAAGGAGCTGGTGCGAAACCTGTTCCTGTTTTGCTATGCCCGGGCGTTGCGCCCTGGCGGTGGAACCGATTGGAACTGAAACCGCATCGCCGGCAAGGCCGGCTCCCACAATGGACCGGTGTGAAGCGAATCCTGTGGGAGCTGGCTTGCCAGCGATGAGGGCCGAAAGGCCCTCTGACGTTCTTAAAGAACGTCCAGCAGCTCGACGTCGAACACCAGCACGCTGTGCGGCGGGATGCTGCCAACGCCCTGAGCGCCGTAAGCCAGCTCGCTCGGCACGTACAGACGCCATTTGCTACCGGCGTTCATCAGTTGCAGGGCTTCGGTCCAGCCGGCGATCACGCCGCTGACCGGGAACTCTGCTGGCTGGCCGCGCTCGTAGGAGCTGTCGAACACGGTGCCGTCGATCAGGGTGCCGTGGTAGTGGGTACGCACGCTGTCGTCGCGGCTTGGCTTGGCGCCTTCGCCAGCAGTCAGTACTTCGAACTGCAGGCCCGAAGCCAGGGTGGTGATGCCGTCACGCTTGGCGTTTTCAGCCAGGAAAGCCTTGCCTTCGCCAGCGGCAGCTTCGGCCTTGGCCGCAGCTTCGGCTTGCATGATTTCGCGGATAACCTTGAAGCTGGCCGACAGGTCGGCTTCGCTGACGCGGCTGTCCTGGCCGTTGAAGGCGTCGGTCAGGCCGGCCAGGATGGCGTCCAGGTTCACACCTGGTGGCGGGTTGTCACGCAGTTGGCCACCCAGCTGACGGCCGATGCCGTAGCTGACGCGAGTTTCGTCGGTAGACAGGTTGAGTTCGGACATTTGCTTGCTCCGCTGCAGGGCGCACGACAGCCGCGCCCTTTATGAAAAGGGCGAGCAGCCTAGCACACTGCGCTTGCGCAGATCAGCTACCAGGCCGAACGTCGTGGCATCGGGATTTTCAGGTCGCCGTCACCGGCGTCCGCGCCACCGCACATCTCGTCGTCCATCGACCAGTGCACCAGGTGCAGCGGCACGGCTGGCAAACC
The DNA here is from genome assembly GCF_000955865.1 of Pseudomonas sp. 2(2015). NCBI lineage: Bacteria > Pseudomonadati > Pseudomonadota > Gammaproteobacteria > Pseudomonadales > Pseudomonadaceae > Pseudomonas > Pseudomonas sp. 2(2015). Next base: position 92,686 of record NZ_JYOF01000004.1, on the reverse strand, counting down.
GTCGAGCAGGCGCTGCGCGTCGACCACCGAATGCACTTGCACACGCTTGCCGTGCTTATCAACCAGCGGATGGGCATGGCCTCTTACCCGGGCCTCGATAACGAACTCACCGCCTTCGAGGGCAATCAGGTTGAACTCATCGACATGACCGGCCCTGGCCTCGGTGTTCAGTTGTTGAAGGTTCATTGCGATACCTCGTTACTGGAACTTCGAGTGACCGTTCATTTTTTGTACAGCGGCAGGCAAAGCACAAGGCAAAAACGCAACCGCCCGTCCGTTTTGCAACGGACGGGCGGTATTTAGACTGGCAAAAGGCCTGGGTCAGTGCTTGGTGACCTTGTCCAGGTAACCCATGGCAAAGGCCGAGACCACGAAGGTCATGTGAATGATCACATACCACATCAGGTACTGGGGTTCGATGTTGCGCGCGTCCATGAACACCCGCAGCAGGTGGATCGAGGAAATCGCCACGATCGAGGCTGCGACTTTCATCTTCAGCGAAGACGAGTCCATCTTGCCCAGCCAGCTGAGTTTTTCCTTGTCTTCGTCGATATCCAGCTGCGAGACGAAGTTCTCGTAACCGGAAATCATCACCATCACCAGCAGGCCGCCGACCAGGGCCATGTCGATCAGCGACAGCAGCACCAGGATCAGGTCGGCTTCAGCCAGGGCGAAGACGTTGGGCAGGACGTGGAAGATCTCCTGGAAGAACTTCAGTGCCAGCGCCAACAGGCCCAACGACAGACCAAAGTAGATGGGCGCGAGCAGCCAGCGCGAGGCATACATCGCATTTTCGATAATACGTTCCATTGAAAACTCGTCAGGTTGGCAAAAAAGCGAGCGCGAGTATAACAGCCACCCATGACAGAAAAAGCCCGTGGCACGCTGCCACAGGCGCGGCGCAGGCCGTCTCAGGTTTCCGGATGGAACTGGAAGTCGCCGACGTGATGCACACGCTCACCGTTGATCCGGCGCAGTTGCGCTTGCAGGTGCACGCACCAGATCTGCGGATCGTCAGCCAGTTGGTAACCGTGCAGGGTCAGGCTGTCGACAATGGCGTTGAGCACCGATTCGGCCACGAATGGCCCGTGAAACGGCCCCTGGGCCTTGATCGCAGAGGGCTGCTCGCCAGCCATGCCGGCGGCAAACAGCAGGGTCCACATGCCGTTGTCACCGGCCAATGGGCGGATGCTGCATTCAATGCGGGTCACCAGGCCCAGGCATTGACGGGTGAGGCTGAGGCTGCGCGGCATGGCGGAGGTCCTCGGTAAACCCTTGTTCAGCCTTCAGGTGAAGGCTGTCTCTTCCTGTACCTACCACTGTCCCTGAACTGAAGAATAGAAGAATTCCGCCCATGCGTGGAAAAACCGGCGCCGAATGGTCATGTTCCATTTAGCGCCGTTTTTTTGACTCGTACCACTCAGATCAGGACGGCTTGACCTGGGCCAGGGCCTGCTCGGCGTGCTCCTTTTCTGCCTCCTTGAGGTCCTCTTCGCTGATCATCTCGGCAATTACCCGCAGGCGCTCGACGACCCGGGCGTTGACGCTGCCTTCCGGGAACTGGCCTTCTTCGTCCGGCTCACCGGCAGGTTCACCGACCAAAAGGCTCAGGGCCTCGTCGGCCTGGCTTACGGCGTAGACGTGGAACATGCCGGCGCGTACCGCCTGCAGCACTCGCTCGTCGAGCATCAGCGTGGCAACGTTGGCACGCGGGATGATCGCGCCTTGCTCGCCAGTCAGGCCACGGGCTTCACAAAGGCGGAAGAAGCCCTCGATCTTCTCGTTGACCCCACCGACCGCCTGCACTTCACCGAACTGGTTGATCGAGCCGGTGATGGCGAAGCACTGCTTGAGCGGGGTTTTCGACAAGGCCGAGATCAGCGTGCAGGCCTCGCCCAGCGAGGCGCTGTCGCCGTCGACATAACCGTAGGACTGCTCCAAGGCGATACTCGCGGAGATCGCCAGGGGGAATTCCTGGGCATAACGGCTACCCAGGTAACCGGTGAGGATCATCACCCCCTTGGAGTGGATCGGCTGGCCGAGGTTGACCTCGCGCTCGATGTCGACGATACCGCTGCCGCCGGGGTAGACCGTGGCGGAGATCCGCGCCGGCACCCCGAAGGCCGAGTCGCCGACTTCCAGTACGGTCAGGCCGTTGCACTTGCCCACCGCGGCGCCGTCGGTATCGATGAGGATGATGCCGGCCAGCATGTCGTCGAGAATCCGCGCCGACACACGGCCGGTGCGCGTGGCCTTGGCCTTGAGCGCACGTTCGATGTGCCCGGCGTCGGTCATTTCGTCATTGGCCAGGTGGCGGATGAAGTCCGCCTCGCTGACCAGCTGGAACAAATCACCAATACGCGCCGACAAACGCCCCTGGTGCTCGGCCAGGCGCGCGCTGTAGGTCGCCAGGCGCGCCACCGCGTCGGCGCTCAGCGGCGCCATGCCCTCCTCGCTGGTGCGGGTCTTGAGCAACTGGGCGAACTGCTCCAGGCTCTCGTCGACCATGGGGATGTCTTCGTCGAAGTCGACCAGCACCCGGAACATCTCCTGGAAGTCCGGATCGTGATCCTGCAGGGCGTAGTACAGCTGGCGCGCACCGATGATCACCACCTTGATGTTCAGCGGGATCATCTGCGGGTTGAGGGTCACGGTGGCCAGGCGGCCGAACTCGCCCAACGGCGATTCCATCTTCAGCTTGCGCGACTGCAGGGCGCGCTTGAGCGCGTCCCAGACAAACGGCTCGCTGAGCATCTTCTCGGCTTCCAGAATCAGGAAGCCGCCGTTGGCCCGGTGCAGGGCCCCCGGGCGCAGTTGCCGATAGGTGGTGTACAACGCGCCCTGGTCGGTGCTGTATTCGATACGGCCGAACAGGTTGTCGTAGGTCGGGTGTGGCTCGAACACCACCGGCGCCCCGCCGCTGGCGTGATGGCCGACCACCAGGCTCGGTGCGTACTGCTCTTCGAGCAGCTTGCGCGCCTGGGCGTCGGTCTTGCTGTCATCAACCAGTTGCTCGACCACTGTGCGCAGCAGGTAGACCTGCATGGCTTGCAGGTAGGCACAGACGGCGGCGTTCTCGGCGTACTTTTCAGACAGCGGCGCCAGCAATGGCTGCAAGGCCAGGGTGATGGTTTCTTCGTTGAGTTGACGCAGCTGGTTGCTCGATTCGCGCTTCCATTGCGGCAGGCTCGCCAGTTCTTCGTTGAGGCGTTCTTCCAGCGCGGCGATATCGTCGTGGAAACGCTCGCGCTCGGCTTCCGGCAGTTGCGCAAATTCCGCTTCGTCCAGCGCCTTGCCGTCGGCCATCGGGGTGAAGGCAACGTTGCTGCTGTCGCGGTACAGGGCCACGTCCTTTTCCAGCGAGGCGCGCTCGATCACATCCAGGGCACGGTCGTATCGCTGGTTGAAGGCGCGGTCGATGGCGCTTTTTTTCTGCTGGTAGGACGGGTGCTCGAACACTGCCGGAAAGGTTGCCAGCAGGTTGTCGATCAGGCCACCGATGTCGCTGATGAACGCACCGGCGCTGCCCGGTGGCAGCTCCAGCGCGCGCGGCTCGCGTGGCTCGTCGTAGTTGTTGACATAGACCCAGTCCGACGGCGTTTGCAGGCGCTTGCCTTCGGCCTTGAGGTAGCGTTTGACGAACGAGAAACGGCCAGTGCCGGGCTCGCCCATGACGAAGACGTTATACCCGGGACGCGGCATGGCGACGCCGAACTGCAAGGCTTCGACTGCACGCTCCTGGCCAAGCACACCGCGAAAAGGCTCCAGATCATTGGTGGTGGAAAAAGCGAACTGTTCAGCGGAAAACGGCCGGGTCAGGGCTTCGGGCGCAAGACGCAGGCTCGCAGCGACAGGATCGGGCATCGGGCTTCCTTACTTCGGCGGGGCGGATGTCAGCATTCTGGCGCCGTGCGCGTGCACGTTGCAAGGCTCATCGCTGCTAATTGTCGCAGGGGCGAAAAGCCGATCTACGTCAATATTTTCAGGCAATCTTTCGCAATAAATCACGGAACCCTTAGATCGTGCCTAAACTCCAAACTGCGCGGCTGGGTAAATAACCGACCCGCCCTGGCAACTGGTCCTACAGATATGCCAGACAACCCTGACCTTTGGTATGTAATTCTAGAAAGAGAACAATGCTATGAAACGGATTCTTCTGGGTACTCTGTTCACCGCGGTCTCCCTCAATGCCATGGCCCAGGCCCCTGGCGGACCGGATTGCGGCTGGGGCAACATGCTGTTCGAGGGCCAACGCGGCACACCGGCCCACTTCCTTGCATCCACCACCAACGGCACCTCCGGCAACGCCACTTTCGGCATGACCTCGGGCACCAACGGCTGCTCGACCAACGCTGCGCTGACCTATGGCGGTAAATCATGGTTCGCCATGAACGGCATGATGAACGAACTCTCCGAAGACATGGCCAAGGGTCAAGGTGAAGCACTGACCACCTATGCCGTGGTGCTCGGTGTCGCACCGGAAGATCGCGCGCACTTCGCCGCGGTTACCCATCAACACTTCCAGGACATCTTCAAAACCGCCGATGTCACGGCTGAAGATGTACACAGCAACACCCTCGCGGTACTGAAAAGCGATCCACGCCTGGCCAAATACGCCACCCAGGCTTAAGCTCGGCCCACCCGCCCCTTCACCGGGGCGGGTTGTTGTCCGCCTCTATCGGCATCATTCAGACTTAGTTGCCCGACATGCTCAAACGCCTTGCCTACCTGGCGCTCTGTGCCTGCGCCCCGCTGCATGCTGCCCCTTCATTCGATGAAGCACGCCTTAAGCAACTGGCGGCCGACCGCTACTGGATCGCCCTCGGCCATTACGAGACGGCCAAGCTGGGCGGCTGGCGCAGCTATGTCGATGACCAACGCTTCTTTCTTGCCCAGGACGGTGCCCATCACCCCGACCAGGAGCTGCGCGCCACCGTCAAGGCGCTGTACGCACCGGCGAGCCTGGGCGACAAACATGCCCAGTGCGTGTTCCCGGCACGTACCCGCTGGCTGCGCGAGCAGTTGCAACTGGACGACCTGCCGAGCCCGGACTGCAAGGACTACACCCAGTGGTTCAAGGACGTCTCGCCGCACAGTGCGGTGATGATCTTCCCGGCCGCCTACCTCAACAGTCCCTCGTCGATGTTCGGCCATACCCTGCTACGCATCGACCAGGCCGACGTGCAGAGCAACGAAACCGCCCTGCTCAGCTACGCGATCAACTTCGGCGCCTATATCGAAGGCAGCGACAACAGCATCCTCTATGCCTGGAAGGGCCTGATGGGCGGCTACCCGGGCCTGTTCGCCCTGGTGCCCTACCAAGAGAAACTCTCCGAGTACCGTAGCCTGGAAAACCGCGACCTGTGGGAATACCGGCTGAACCTGACCCCGGAAGAAACCGGGCGCATGGTCGAGCACGTCTGGGAACTCAAGCAGATCCAGTTCGACTACTTCTTCTTCGACGAAAACTGCTCCTACCGCCTGCTCGAGCTGCTGCAGGTGGCGCGCCCGAGCCTGGACCTGACTTCGCAGTTCCCGCTGACCGCGATCCCCACCGACACGGTCAAGGCGGTCAAGCAGGCCGGCCTGGTCGAGCGTATCGACTACCGGCCGTCGCGCGAGCGCGAACTGCTGGAGCGCGCCAAGCCGCTGGAGGCCGAGGAACAGCAACAGGTGCTGGCCGTCAGTGCCGACACCGCGCAGCTACAAAGCCCCGCGTTCACCGCCCTGCCCCGCGAGCGCCAGGCCCTGGTGCAGGACGCCGCCTACCGCCTGGAGCGTTACCGCGCCAACGGTCAGGAGCGCGACCCGGCGCGGACCAAGCGCAGCTTCGAGCTGCTGCGGGCAATCAACCGCAACCCGCCGCCGGAGCTTGAGATCGAGCGCCCCGGCTTGCCTGAGGACGGCCACCAGTCACGTACCTGGCAATTGGGCCTGGGCAGCCGCGATGATCGCGCCTACGCCGAATATGGCCTGCGCATGGCCTATCACGACCTCAACGACAACGCCTACGGCTTCCCCCTTGGCGCACAGATCGAGATCCTCCAGCTCAAGCTGCGCCAGTACGAAGGCAACGACTGGCAGGTGCAGCGTCTGGACCTGGCGACCATCCGCTCGCTGACCCCGCGCAACGCCCTGCTGCAACCTTGGTCCTGGCAGGTCGCCGGGGGGCTTGAGCGAGTGCTGGGCAAGCACGGCGACGAGGCGCTGGTCAGCCACGTCAATGGCGGCGCCGGCGCTACCTGGCAGTTGGCCGATGACGTACTGGGCTTTGCCCTGGGCACGGTGCGCGTCGAGCACAACAATGACTTCGCCGGCTTCATTGCGCCGGCTGCAGGCTTCAATACCGGGATGCTGTGGCGCAACCCGCTGGGCAACCTGAGCGTCGAGGCCAAGGCCGACTACTTCACCAATGGCGAGGTGCGCCGTAGCCTGAGTCTGAATCAGCAGTGGGAGCTGTCCCGCGATCTGGGTGTACGTTTGAGTGCCAGCCGCGACTTCAGCAAGCTTGCGTCAGCGCAGAACGAGGTGATGCTGGAGCTCAAGTGGTATCACTATTAGCAAGGCCCCAATACCTTGATCACATGCTTTTGACACGCCGCCGACAATTGCCCGCCTAGACTTTCCCTGGCAAGCGGAGAGTCTGAACATGCGGCGGTACTGGCTGGTAATGGTGGTAATGGGTGTGCTCACAGGTTGCCAGACAACCCATGAGCAATTGATCAATCAAGGTTACCCACCGGCCTATGCCGATGGCTTCCAGGACGGTTGCAGCAGCGGTCGCCAGGCCGCCGGGGTGATGGCCGGGGACTTTCGCAAAGACGTGCCGCGCTACCTGCACAACCGCCAGTACGAGTCCGGCTGGGACGACGGCTTTCGCCAGTGCCACGCCATGCAGGAGAACCAGGACCTGCAGGAGTATCGCGCCCGTCACTGGGATGAGCGCGATGAGCAGTGGCAGGAAGAAAAGGATCGCGACGCCGCGCGCGCCTATCGACACAAATAGGCCGCAAGCACCCGAAGTCGTCGCCGTCGAGCCCGAGACTTAAACCACGCCCTGGGCCAGCATGGCATCGGCAACCTTGACGAAGCCGGCGATGTTGGCGCCTTTGACGTAGTTGATGCGGCCGTTCTCTTCGCCGTAGTGCACGCAGGCGTGGTGGATCGACTGCATGATGTTGTGCAGCTTGCTGTCCACTTCACCGGCGGTCCACAGCAGGCGCATGGCGTTCTGCGACATCTCCAGGCCACTGACGGCAACGCCGCCGGCGTTGGAGGCCTTGCCCGGGGCGAAGAGGATGCCGGCCTCGATGAAGATATCCACAGCCTCGAGGGTGGTCGGCATGTTGGCGCCTTCGGCCACGCAGAGGCAGCCGTTGCGCAGCAGGGTGCGGGCGTCTTCGGCGTCCAGTTCGTTCTGCGTCGCGCATGGCAGGGCAATGTCGCAGGCCAGGTTCCAGGGGCGCTGGCCCTTGCGGAACTCCAGGCCGAAACGTTCGGCCAGCTCGCTGATACGGCCGCGCTTGACGTTTTTCAGCTCCATCAGCGCATCCCACTGCTCGTCGCTCATGCCGGCTTCGCAGTACAGGGTGCCTTCGGAGTCGGACAGCGAGATCACCTTGCCGCCCAGGTCCATGACCTTGCGCGCCGCATACTGGGCAACGTTGCCGGAGCCGGAGATGGCCACCCGGCGACCGTCGATGCGCAGGTCCTGGCGCTTGAGCATTTCTTCGGCGAAGTACACGCAGCCGTAGCCGGTGGCTTCCGGGCGGATCAGGCTGCCGCCGTAAGTCATGCCTTTGCCAGTCAGCACCGAGGTGAACTGGTTGGCCAGACGCTTGTACTGGCCGAACAGGAAGCCGATCTCGCGGGCGCCAACGCCGATATCGCCGGCCGGCACATCGAGGTCGGCGCCGATGTGGCGGTACAGCTCGCTCATGAATGCCTGGCAGAAGCGCATGACTTCAGCATCGCTCTTACCCTTCGGATCGAAGTCCGAGCCGCCCTTGCCGCCGCCCATGGGCAGCGAGGTCAGGGAGTTCTTGAATACCTGTTCGAAGGCCAGGAATTTGAGCACGCCGAGGTTCACCGAGCGGTGGAAGCGCAGGCCGCCCTTGTACGGGCCGATGGCACTGCTCATCTGGATGCGGTAGCCGCGGTTGACCTGGACCTTGCCCTGGTCATCGACCCACGACACGCGAAACAGGATCGCCCGCTCAGGCTCGACCATACGCTCGAGGATACCGGCCTGCAGGTAGTGTGGATTGGCTTCGAGGAACGGCCAGAGGCTGCGCAGCACCTCTTCGACCGCCTGATGGAATTCAGGCTGGGCCGGGTCGCGTTGCTTGAGGCGGGCGAGGAAATCTTCGACAGATTCGATCATGTAGACATTCACCAGATGGAGTTGGACTTATGTTTTTTCCTCGACTTTACCAAGAAGCCACGGCACCGCAACAGGGCGCAATGTCGTTTTTATGAAATTAAATGGTGCATTTGTATAAGTGTATACATGTTAAGCCGTATCGCGAGGCAAGCCCGCTCCTACAGGGCCGGGGTAAATTTCGGGCAAAAAAAACGGGACCCGAAGGCCCCGTTTCAGTGCAAACCCCTGAGGGTCATGCCAGTTTTTTGTGCCGTACGCGGTGCGGCTGGGCAGCCGCTTCGCCCAGGCGTTTCTTGCGATCGGCTTCGTACTCGGTGTAGTTGCCTTCGAAGAATACCGCCTGCGAATCGTCTTCGTAGGCCAGGATGTGGGTCGCCACACGGTCCAGGAACCAGCGATCGTGAGAAATCACGATGGCGGCGCCCGGGAAGTCCAGCAGGGCTTCCTCCAGCGAACGCAGGGTTTCGACGTCGAGGTCGTTGGACGGTTCGTCGAGCAGCAGGACGTTGGCGCCCTCTTTCAGGGTCAGGGCCAGGTGCAGACGGCCGCGCTCACCACCGGAGAGGTCCTTGACGAACTTCTGCTGGTCGCCGCCCTTGAAGTTGAAACGGCCAACGTAGGTGCGCGACGGAATCTCGTAGGTGCCGATGCGCAGCTGGTCGGAGCCGTCGGAGATCTGCTGGAACACGGTCTTGTTGCCGTCGAGGTCTTCACGGCTCTGGTCGACGCAGGCCAGTTGCACGGTTTCACCGATCTCGATGCTGCCCGAGTCCGGTTGTTCCTTGCCCATCAGCATGCGGAACAGAGTCGATTTACCGGCACCGTTACCGCCGATCACGCCGACGATCGCGCCTTTTGGCATGGAGAACGACAGGTTGTCGATCAGCACGCGATCGCCATAGCCCTTGCTGACGTTCTTGAACTCGATGACCTTGTCACCCAGGCGCGGACCGGCCGGGATGTAGATCTCGTTGGTCTCGCTGCGCTTCTGGAATTCCTGCGACTGCATTTCTTCGAAGCGTTGCAGGCGGGCCTTGGACTTGGACTGACGTGCCTTGGCGCCTTTGCGCACCCACTCCAGTTCTTCCTTCATGGCCTTTTCATGGGCCGACTGCTGCTTGGATTCCTGGGCCAGACGATCGGACTTGGCTTCCAGCCAACCCGAATAGTTGCCTTCATACGGAATACCGGCGCCGCGGTCGAGCTCGAGGATCCAGCCGGCAACGTTGTCGAGGAAGTACCGGTCGTGGGTAATCGCGACCACGGTGCCCGGGAAGTCGTGAAGGAAGTGTTCCAGCCAGGCGACGGAATCGGCGTCCAGGTGGTTGGTCGGTTCGTCGAGCAGGAGCATGTCGGGGGCCGACAGCAGCAGGCGGCACAGGGCCACACGGCGCTTCTCACCACCGGACAGGTGCTCGACCTTGGCTTCCCACGCTGGCAGGCGCAGGGCGTCGGCGGCCACTTCCAGCTGGCGCTCGAGGTTGTGACCGTCGCTGGCCTGGAGGATGGCTTCGAGTTTGGCCTGTTCGGCGGCCAGCTTGTCGAAGTCGGCATCCGGCTCGGCGTAGGCGGCGTAGACTTCGTCCAGGCGAGCCTGGGCATCCTTGATCACGCTGACCGCTTCCTCGACCACTTCACGCACGGTCTTGGACGGGTCCAGCTGTGGCTCCTGCGGCAGGTAGCCGATGTTCAGGTCCGGCATCGGACGGGCTTCGCCGTCGAACTCGGTATCGACACCCGCCATGATTTTCAGCAGGGTGGATTTACCCGAGCCGTTGAGGCCGAGCACGCCGATCTTGGCGCCGGGGAAGAAGGACAGCGAAATGTTCTTGAGGATTTCCCGCTTCGGCGGGACAACCTTGCCCAGCCGATGCATGGTATAGACGTATTGAGCCATGGAAAAACCTAGCGTCAGAGACGAAAAAATAGAAACGAAACAGATGAAGGGCGCCGTGGCGCCCAGGAAAGGGCCAAAGCTACCGTAATGCGCCGGGTTGGGCAAACCGCCGACGAACAGGGCTGGCACTTTGCCACGTTTGCGGGCATGCTAGCCGCCCTTCGGGCGTCCGGCTTATAGTGCGCAACCGGAGCCGTCGCCAGGAACGCGGCACTTGCCAACCAGCAGCTCTAAACCTGCCATCCAGCCATACCGCAGGATCAACGTTTGACCAATCTCACTCAGCCGTCATCCCTGCGCAAGCCGGCCACTGCGTCAGGCTCGCCGCTGCGCGGCTCATTGAAAGGCGCGCTGGCCCTGTTGGTGCTGTTGCTGCTAGGCCTGCTGCTGTGGCAGTTGATCGCCCAGTTCCGTCATACCCAGGCTGACCAGTACCAGCACAGCCTGAACGCCAGCGCCGAGCTCGCCGACCACATGAGCCTGAACATGGCGCTCAAGGCCCAGGTGGCGCTCAACCAGATCCAGCCCTACCGCTCATCGCCTGCCCCTGAGCAACTGGCGCAGGTCATCGCGCAACTGCGCCAGCAGCAGCCCAAGCTGCTCAGCGTCGCCTGGATTGGTGCCGATGGCAGCCTGCAGGCCGACAGCCTGAAGGATACACCCGATTACCAGGCACTGGACGAACTGCTGCGACTCAACCAGGGCCGCGACTTCTATTACAGCAACAGTGCCGACAACCAGCAGGTCTACCTGTTGCTGCGCCAGCCGGGCGAGGCGCCCAGCGGCTACTGGTTCCTGCGCCTGGCCCCGGGTTACTACAGCGACCTGACCAACCACCTGGACCGCCCCAATCACCCGTTGTGGCTGCTGGAAAACAGCCGCACCGGCGAGATCATCAACCGCCATCAGCCGACCCCCGGCAGCGACGAGCCGCTGCAAAGCGTGATGCTGGCGTTCCTCGACAACAGTACCTGGCAACTGCGCGGCCTGTTCGATGCCGGCCTTGCCCGCCAGCAACTGCTGCCGGCGCTGATCGGCAAATGCATGCTCGGGCTGTTCTGCGCGCTGATCCCGCTGCTGGCGCTGATCAACATGCGCCGCCGCCATCGCCTGCTGCAGGAAAGCCGCCGACGCTATCACGATATCTTCGAAGGCACCGGGGTCGCCCTGTGCGTGCTAGATCTCTCGGGCCTGCCCGGCCAGCTCGAGCGCTATCGCCTGCGCAGCCGCCCGGCGCTGGAACAGCGCCTGGCTTTCGACCAGCCATTGCGGCGGATTTTGCTCCAGGAGCTGAAAGTCACCGAGGTCAACCAGGTGGCCTTGCAACTGCTGGGCGTCAACTGTTGCGACAGTGCCTGGCAACGCCTGGTCGAAGGCTCGCAGACCGGCAACGAAGGCATCGGCATCCAGCTCCTCGGGGCGATCCTCGACAACCAGCAGCAGCTGGAGCTGGAAGTGCGCCTGCCGGTGCCCGGTGGCGACGACCTGCACCTGTGGCTGATGGTGCGTTTCCCGCAGCAGCGCCGCGATTACCAGGCAGTGATCCTCAGCATCAGCGACATCACCAGCCGCAAGCAGGTCGAGCTGTCGTTGCTCGAGCGCGAAAGCTTCTGGTCGGATGTGGTGCGCACCGTGCCCGACCAGTTGTACGTCCAGGACGTGCATAGCCAGCTGATGATCTTCAGCAACCGCAACCTCGGCCAGACCCTGGGTTACAGCCGCACCGAGCTTGCGCAGATGGGCGACCATTTCTGGGAGGTGCTGCTGCACCCGGACGACGCCCAGCTCTATCACCAGTTGCGCCAGCAGCAACGCGATTCGGGCTACGTCGAGCAACTGCATTGCCAGCTGCGCTTCCGTCACCACGACCAGCGCTGGCTGCGTTTCGACATCCGCGAGCAGGCCCTGACCCGCGACAGCGTAGGTTGCGTGACGCGGATCATTGGCGTCGGCAAGGACGTTACCGAGCAGATCGAGGCCAGCGAGTCTCTGCGCGACAGCGAACAGCGCTACCGCATGCTCGCCGAAAGTATCAGCGACGTGATCTTCTCCACCGACAGCCAGTTGCAACTGAACTACGTCAGCCCGTCGATCCAGGCGGTGCTGGGCTTTGAAGTGGAGTGGATTTTCGAGAACGGCTGGCACTCGACCATCGCCAACCCGGCCCAGCTCACCGGTATCTACAGCCTGGTCGAGCGGGTCAACAAGGCCCTGGGCGACCCCGAACAGATGGAACTGCTGCGCACCCAGTTGCCGACCCAGCTGTTCCTGTTCGATTGCCTGCGCGCCGATGGCCGCAAGATCCCGATCGAGCTGCGCCTGGTGCTGGTCTGGGATGACCAGGAGCGCTTCGAGGGCATCCTTGGCGTGGGCCGCGACATCAGCCAGCAGCGCCGCGCCGAGAAAGACCTGCGCATGGCCGCCACGGTGTTCGAGCATTCGACCTCGGCGATCCTCATTACCGACCCGGCCGGCTACATCGTCCAGGCCAACGAAGCCTTCAGCCGCGTCAGCGGCTATGCCGTGGCCGACGTGCTGGACCAGTTGCCGAGCCTGCTGACCGTCGATGAGCACCAGGATGCACACCTGCGCTACGTGCTCAAACAACTGCACCAGCGCGGCACCTGGGAAGGTGAAGTGTGGCTCAAGCGCCGCAGCGGCGAACATTACCCGGCCTGGGTCGGCATTACCGCGGTGCTCGACGATGAAGGCGACCTGGCCAGCTACGTGTGCTTCTTTACCGACATCAGCGAGCGCAAGGCCAGCGAACAGCGCATCCATCGCCTGGCCTACTACGACGCCCTGACCCACTTGCCCAACCGCACCCTGTTCCAGGACCGCCTGCACACTGCCCTGCAGCAAGCCGAGCGACAAAAGGCCTGGGTGGTGCTGATGTTCCTCGACCTCGACCGCTTCAAGCCGATCAACGACTCCCTCGGCCATGCCGCGGGCGACCGCATGCTCAAGGACATGGCCGAGCGCCTGCTCGACTGCGTCGATGACGACGACACCGTGGCGCGCATGGGCGGCGACGAGTTCACCTTGCTGCTGCAACCGCGCGCCACCCGCGAAATGGCCCTGAACCGGGCCATTCACGTGGCCGAGCAGATCCTTGGCAGCCTGGTGCGGCCATTCGTGCTGGAGAACCGCGAGTTCTTCGTCACCGCCAGTATCGGCATCGCCCTGAGCCCGCAGGACGGCAGCGAACTCAGCCAGCTGATGAAGAACGCCGACACCGCCATGTACCACGCCAAGGAGCGCGGCAAGAACAACTTCCAGTTCTACCAGGCCGACATGAACGCCAGTGCCCTGGAGCGCCTGGAGCTGGAAAGCGACCTGCGCCATGCCCTGGAGCAGAACGAATTCATCCTCTATTACCAGCCGCAGTTCAGCGGCGACGGCAAGCGCCTGACCGGTGCCGAGGCGTTGCTGCGCTGGCGTCATCCGCGGCGCGGGCTGGTACCGCCGGGGGATTTCATCCCGGTGATCGAGGAGCTGGGCCTGGTGGTCGATGTCGGCGACTGGGTACTCAAGGAAGCCAGCCGCCAGCTCAAGGCCTGGCACCAGGCCAAGGTGCGGGTGCCGAAGGTGTCGGTGAACATTTCGGCGCGGCAATTCTCCGACGGTCAACTGGGCGAACGCATCGCCACCATCCTCAAGGAAACCGGCCTGCCGCCGGCATGCCTGGAGCTGGAGCTGACCGAAAGTATCCTGATGCGCGAGGTCAACGAGGCCATGGTGATCCTCGACAGCCTGAAGAACCTCGGCCTGAGCATCGCCGTTGACGACTTCGGCACCGGCTATTCGTCGCTCAACTACCTCAAGCAGTTCCCCATCGACGTGCTGAAGATCGACCGCACCTTCGTCGACGGTCTGCCTGAGGGCGAGCAGGATGCACAGATCGCCCGGGCGATCATCGCCATGGCCCACAGCCTGAACCTGGCGGTGATCGCCGAGGGCGTCGAGACCCACGAACAGCTGGAGTTCCTCCGTGAACACGGCTGTGACGAAGTGCAGGGCTACCTGTTCGGCCGACCGATGCCGGCGCATCAGTTCGAGGCGCAGTTCAGCAACGAAACCCTGTTCATGTTCGAATAGGCAGGAAGCTGCAAGCCTTAAGCTACAAGCGGCAAGTTAGAAGCGTTACGCGTCCGGCCTTTGACTTGCCGCTTGAAGCTTGCAGCTTGTCGCTCATGAGCCCCATTTGTCTGCGACATGATGCCCTTTCATATGCCAGACAAAAGCTGATGAGGTAGAATGCCCGCCTATTTCAGCACGATCCTTGAGGACCGCCATGTTCAGCCGTGATTTGACCATTGCCAAGTACGACGCCGATCTCTTTGCCGCCATGGAGCAAGAAGCTCAGCGCCAGGAAGAACATATCGAGCTGATCGCCTCGGAAAACTACACAAGCCCCGCTGTCATGGAAGCCCAGGGCTCGGTGCTGACCAACAAGTACGCCGAAGGCTACCCGGGCAAGCGCTACTACGGCGGTTGCGAATACGTCGACGTGGTCGAGCAACTGGCCATCGACCGTGCCAAGGAGCTGTTCGGCGCCGATTACGCCAACGTCCAGCCGCACGCTGGCTCGCAAGCCAACAGCGCCGTCTACCTGGCCCTGCTGTCGGCCGGCGACACCATCCTGGGCATGAGCCTGGCCCACGGCGGTCACCTGACCCACGGCGCCAACGTCAGCTCCTCGGGCAAGCTGTACAACGCCATTCAGTACGGCATCGACGCCAACGGCCTGATCGACTACGACGAAGTCGAGCGCCTGGCGGTCGAGCACAAGCCGAAAATGATCGTTGCCGGTTTCTCGGCCTACTCGCAGATCCTCGACTTCCCACGCTTCCGTGAAATCGCCGACAAGGTCGGTGCCTACCTGTTCGTCGACATGGCCCACGTTGCCGGCCTGGTCGCTGCAGGCGTGTACCCGAACCCGGTGCCATTCGCCGACGTGGTCACCACCACTACCCACAAGACCCTGCGCGGTCCACGTGGTGGCCTGATCCTCGCGCGTGCCAACGCCGAGATCGAGAAGAAGCTCAACTCCGCAGTATTCCCGGGCGCCCAGGGCGGCCCGCTGGAGCACGTGATCGCCGCCAAGGCCATCTGCTTCAAAGAAGCGCTGCAGCCTGAGTTCAAGACCTACCAGCAACAAGTGGTGAAGAACGCCCAGGCCATGGCCGGTGTGTTCATCGAGCGCGGTTTTGACGTGGTCTCCGGCGGTACCCAGAACCACCTGTTCCTGCTGTCGCTGATCAAGCAGGAAATCTCCGGTAAAGACGCCGACGCCG